>NZ_JCASIO010000005.1:0-362567 GCF_059685955.1 Telluria sp. LT2P80
CGTTACGCACAAACTAGCGCATCTGATTTACGGCGTTATCCGAACAGGCAAGCCATTCGACGCAAATTTCTTATCGAATCGGCTTGTAATTCAAGACGGTATCTGACCCCGGCTGTGACTCCGGCTGTGACTCTGGTCGCTGGGCAAGCCGTGCAGCAACTTTCATTCTCAAATATTGGAGCCAATGTGCATAAGGAATTACCCGCTAAATCTGCCAGCATCCGGGTCCATCAGGCCAGCCTCGCGGATCTTGAGCTACTCGTCCCGATGTTTGACCAATATCGCCAGTTTTACGACCGGGACAGCAATCCCGCCGCGGTGCGAACGTTCCTGACAGAGCGTTTACATTATGGTGATTCAGTCTTGTTTCTTGCGCAGGATGGCGGGGAGGCGCTTGGATTTACTCAGCTGTATCCGAGCTTTTCGTCCGTATCGATGGCCCGGACTTTTATACTCAACGATCTGTTTGTCGCAGAAAACGCTCGCCGCCGCGGTGTCGGCAAAGCGCTGATCGACGCTGCGGTACGGCATGCCAAGGCGACTGGCGCGGTCCGCTTGGGCTTGTCCACCGCAAAAGCCAATGAGGCCGCACAGGCCTTTTATCAGGAAACCGGGTGGGTACGCGAAGAAGCCTTCGCAGCGTACAACCTTAGCCTGCTCAACTGAAGGAAGCCTCAGACCTTCTGGCGTCGTGGTAGCGCTGGCTTGCAAGGCTTGACTGAGTCATGGGATAGCGAACTGCTGGACATGAAAAACCCCAAAAGTTGACATTCAACTTTTGGGGTTTTTAGTTCACGCAGCGTCGCCTCGACGACGCTCAGCTGCTACAGGCTCAGCAGCACGACGCCCGACTTCCCCCATACCGCGCCTCCTGGCGCTCACGGAAGAACTCCTCGTACGTCATCGCCGGCTCATCTGGATGCGTACGCTCCATGTGCGCCAGGTACGTGTCGTACTCGGGCAGGCCGACCATCAGGCGCAGCGACTGCCCGAGGTAATTGCCGGCCTGCTTCAGGGTGCCGAACATCAGGCCACCTGCGGTGCGGGCATGGCGACGTACGGCGACTCTTTTGCGGTCGGGCTGTTCGCCTTGCGGGCATCCATCACCGTGCGCAGACCATAGAACAGCACGGCCAGCACGACGAAGATGAAGAAGCCGGCCAGGCTGGCGTTGACGTAGTCGTTGAAGATGATCCGCTCCATGTCGAGGATCGACTTGGCCGGCGCCAAAATCGTGCCGGCATCATGCGCAGCCTGGTACTTGTTGGCGTGCGCCACGAAGCCGATACGCGGGTCGACGTGGAAGATCTTCTGGTAGCCCGCCGTCAGCGTGCAAGCCAGCAGCCACAGCGTCGGCAGTGCAGTGACCCACGCGTACTTGCCACGCTTCATCTTGAACAGTACGCAGGTGCCGAGCATCAGCGCGATACCGGCCAGCATCTGGTTGGCGATACCGAACAGTGGCCACAAGGTGTTGATGCCGCCCAGCGGATCGACCACGCCCTGGTACAGGAAGTAGCCCCAGGCCGCCACGCACAGGCCGGTGGCCAGCAGGTTGGCCGGCAGCGAGTCGGTGCGCTTGAGCGATGGTGCGAACGCGCCCAGCAGATCCTGCAGCATGAAGCGGCCGGCACGGGTGCCCGCGTCTACCGCGGTCAGGATGAACAGCGCCTCGAACAGGATCGCGAAGTGGTACCAGAACGCCATCATGGTCTGGCCGCCGACCACGTTCGACAGGATGTGGGCCATGCCCACCGCCAGCGTCGGTGCGCCGCCAGCGCGCGAGATGATGGTGTGCTCGCCAACGTCACGTGCCATCTGTTCCAGTGCTTCCGGCGTGATCACGAAGCCCATCTGCGAGACGGCAGCGGCGGCCGATTGCGCCGTGGTGCCCAGCAGGGCAGCCGGGCTGTTCATGGCGAAGTAGACGCCCGGGTCGATGGTCGACGCAGCGATCAGCGCCATGATGGCGACAAAGCTTTCCATCAGCATGCCGCCGTAGCCGATGAAGCGCGCCTGCGTTTCATTTTCCAGCATCTTCGGCGTGGTGCCCGAGGCGATGAGGGCATGGAAGCCCGACACGGCGCCGCAGGCAATCGTGATGAACAGGAACGGGAAGATGCCGCCCGACCAGACCGGACCGGTACCATCGACGAACTTCGTTACGGCTGGCATGCGCAGGTCCGGTGCGACGACCAGGATGCCAATCGCCAGCGCCAGAATGGTGCCGATCTTGAGGAAGGTCGACAGGTAGTCGCGCGGCGCCAGCAGCAGCCACACGGGAATCACGGCGGCGACAAAGCCATAGCCGATCAGCATCCAGGTCAGTTCGGTGCCGGTGAAGGTGAACATCGGGCCCCAGACTGGCGAATCGTGCACCCACTGGCCGCCGACGATGGCGAGCATCAGCAACACGAAACCAATGGCGGAAATCTCGCCGATGCGACCCACCCGCACATAGCGCGAGTAGACGCCCATGAACAGCGCGATCGGGATCGTGGCCATCACGGTGAAGGTGCCCCAGGGCGAGCCGGTCAGGGCCTTCACGACGATCAGCGCCAGCACGGCCAGGATGATCACCATGATCATGAAGGTGCCGAGCAGCGCGATCATGCCGGGGATCTCGCCCATTTCGGATTTGATCAGGTCACCCAGCGAGCGGCCGTCGCGGCGCGTCGACATGAACAGCACGATGAAATCCTGCACCGCGCCGGCAAACACGACGCCGGCCAGGATCCACATCATGCCGGGCAGGTAGCCCATCTGCGCGGCAAGCACGGGGCCGACCAGCGGACCGGCCCCGGCAATCGCCGCGAAGTGGTGACCGAACAAAACGTTCTTGTTGGTCGGCACGTAATCGAGGCCGTCATTGAACTTGTGCGCGGGTGTCTGGCGGGTGGCGTCGAGCCCCAGCACCTTGTTGGCGATGAACTTCGAGTAGAAGCGGTAAGCGATGAGATAGACGCACCCGGCGGCCGCGACGATCCAGATGGCATTGATGGTTTCACCGCGTTTGAGCGCGATGTAGCCGAGCGAAAACGCGCCCAGGATGGACAAGGCGATCCATCCGAGCATGCTCGTCATTTTCTTCATTGGTGACTCCTCCGATATGGATTGATGCTTCGTACGCCAGTACATGCCGGCGCGATTCTTTACAGCATGGCAATGAGTATCTTGCACAATTATCAGGACTGCAAGCGCAACTATTACGCAGAAGCTACGTACCACTACGTAGGACGCATGCCCGTAACGCACGTAAAATGCCTTGCTTTCCCCATCACAAGGCAGTCGGCCCATGCGGCTCAAGCAAAAAGTCATCATGCTGGCGGTCGCGCCGCTGGTCGTGGCCCTGTGCGCAATTACCCTCTACGTGCGCCAGCAGGCTGTCACTCTGGCGCAACAGCAGCGCGACACGATCGGCAGCGCCTACCTGGCCAGCAAGGAAGCCGAACTGCGCCATTACGTCGAGCTGGCCACGCGCTCGATCGCGCACCTGACCCAGAGCGGCCGCAGCGACCCGGCCACCCAGGCCGAGGCGATCCGCATCCTGTCGTCGCTGAGCTACGGCAGCGACGGTTACTTTTTCGTGTATGACACGCGCGGCAAAAATCTGGCCCATCCCCGCCAGCCGGAACTGGTCGGCAGAGACATGTGGGACTGGCGCGATTCGACCGGTTCGCTGACGATCCAGCGCCTGATCGGGCTGGCACAGGGAGGTGGTGGCTTCCTGCGCTACACGTGGGCCAAGCCGTCGAGCAAGACGGCGGCGCCCAAGCTGGGCTACGTGGTCCCGGTCGCGCACTGGGGCTGGGTCATGGGCACCGGCATCTATCTCGACGATGTTGACGCCGCTCTGGAACTGGTCGAGGCCCAGCAGTCGCGCAACAGCGATCAGACCCTGCTCTGGATGGCGGTCCTGGCCACGCTGGCGACAATCGGCGTGGCCGGTGGCGGGCTGGCGCTGAACATCAGCGAAGGGCGCTTGGCCGACGCCAAGCTGCGCGCGCTGGCCCAGCGCGTGGTGGAATCGCAGGAAGAAGAGCGGGCGCGCCTGTCGCGCGACCTGCACGACGGGATCAGCCAGGCGCTGGTGTCGGTCAAGCTGCAGCTGGAGGCGGGCATCATCCGCCTCGACGGCGACGCCGGCAAGCGCGAACAGGCGCGCGCGGGCCTGGAACGCACCGTCGACCAGGTCAACACGGTGCTGGGCGAAGTGCGCCGCATCTCGCACGACCTGCGTCCGACGCTGCTCGACGACATGGGCCTGGCGCCCGCGCTGGAATACCTGGCGCGCGAATTCGGCGAAGACGCCGGCACGCCGGTGCGTTTCCGCGCGACCGGCGCCGTGGATGCGCTGCCCGACATGGTCGGCACGGTGCTGTTTCGCATCGCGCAAGAGGCGCTGACCAATGTCGAACGCCACGCCCAGGCAAGCACCATCGAGCTCTCGCTCGAACGCGTGGCCAACCGCGTCAGCCTGTCGATTGCCGACGATGGCGTGGGCTTCGACACCGATGACGTGGCCGTGCACCCGAAGCGGGGCATCGGCTTGAGGAATATGATGGAACGGATGGAAGCGATCGGCGGACGCCTGTCGGTCGATTCGACGTCCAGCGGCACCAGCGTGGTGGCCAGCATCGACTTGAAGGAGTAGGGCAGTGAACGGTGAAACGAAAGAAGTGAAGATTCTGCTGGTGGACGACCACCCTTTGGTGCGCGACGGCCTGCGCGCGCGGCTCGAGTCGGCGCCGCACCTGAACGTCGTGGCCGAAGCCGGTTCGAGCGCCGAGGCGCTCGAACGCGCTGGCGAATACCATCCCGATTTGGTACTGATGGACGTGAACATGCGCGGCGGTAGTGGTATCGAAGCCACGTTTCAGCTCACCGCGCGTTTTCCCGGTATCGCGGTCCTGATGTTGTCAATGCACGACAAACCGGAGTACGTCAGCCAGGCGATGGGCGCCGGTGCCCGGGGTTACGTGCTCAAGGATGCGCCGGGCAAGGACATCGTGCTGGCCATCGACACCGTCATGGGCGGCGGCATTTATTACAGCGCCGCACTGGCGCGTCAGCTGGCCAATCCAGCCGTGCCGAGCGACCAGCTCACGGCGCGCGAGCACGAAGTACTGGGGCATATCGCTGCCGGCCAGTCGAACAAGCAGATCGCGCGCGACCTCGACCTGTCGGTACGCACTGTCGAAACGCACCGTTTGAATATCAAGCGCAAGCTGGGTATCGAAGGCCAGGCAGAGCTGATCCGCTTTGCGGTGCAGCGCGCCGGCGGTAACTGATGGTCAATACGGGCTGTCCAGTAGGAAACTTCGATTTGCTTTATGGCATTCGGTGCAATAAGATTGCCTGGATACCACTTTGAAACTTTCCATGGCAGAGCAGGAAACATATCCGCTGGTGGCAATCGAGCCGGTCGCGAATGCGCAAAATGAATGGGTCGCGCTCAGCCTGCGCCTGGCGCCGGGCGCCGACCTGGCGCAGCGCCTGCACACCGTGTTCGGCACGCCCGACCTGTTGGCCGCGGTCGCGCCGCTCGACTGCCTGCTGACGCTGGACGACCCCGCCCCATTGACCCCGCCGGTGCTGGCGCTGGTGCCCGCCAATCGCGTCGGATTCGTGATCGACGCAAACGCAATGGCCACCGATGGCGTGGCGCGCAAGCTCGTCGAACTGCATGCCTGCGGCTACCGCATCTGGCTGGACGGCGACATTCCTGACGGCATCACTGCGCCGCCCGCACTGCGCTCGGTCGCGCGCAACTGCCGCGTCGCCCCATTGCCGCCAGGACGCCTGGTGGCGCTGTTCGCCCCGCACATCGCCTACGGCGTCGACAGCGCGCGGCGCTTCTTCGGTTGCGAGATCGCGGGCTTCGACTGGTTCATCGGCGACTACGCGTACGACCCCGACATCGCGCCGTCGCCTGACGACGACGGCAGTTCGCGCCGCCGCATCCTCACGCTGCTCGGTCTGCTGGCGCGCGACGCCGATTCATGCGAGCTCGAAGAACAAGTCAAGCAGGATCCGGCGCTGGCCTACAACCTGCTCAAACTGGTCAATTCGGCCGCGTTCACCATCGCCACGCAAGTGACCAGTTTTGCCCAGGCGATCACGGTGCTGGGCCGGCGCCAGTTGCAGCGCTGGCTGCAACTGCTGCTGTACGCGCGCCAGCAACCGGACGGCCTGCCCAATCTGCTGCTGCCGCTGGCCGCGCGCCGCGGCGCCCAGCTCGAAGCGCTCGCGCGCCTGCAGGGCGACGACCGCGATGCGCAGGACCTGGCCTTCATGACCGGCGTGTTCTCGTTGCTCGACCGGCTGTTGCACATGCCGATGTCCGAGATCGCGGCTGAGCTCTACCTGCCCGAGGACGTCTACGGCGCGCTCGTGAACCACAGCGGCCAACTGGGCGCGTGGCTCGAACTGGTCGACGCCAATCCCACCGAGGCGGTGCTGCACGCGGCCGGCGTGAGCCTGGAGCACTGGTGGAGCAGCCAGCTGCACGCCTACCACTGGGCAATCGAGGTGGGCCGCAATGTCTGACGTGCGCGAACTGGCCCCGACCGCCTTCGTCCAGGGCACGAGCGCCGTCGGCGACGCCGTCCTGCGCCTGCGCGGCGATACGTTGGCCCAGGAGCTGGGCCGCCTGGCGCGCGCCCTGACGGGCAGCGCGCAGGGGCGCTTCGTCCCCGGCCCTGGCCTCGTCGATCCCGGTCCGCCGGGCGGGCGCGTGCTGCGCCACGTGGTGGCCGTGGGCCTTGAACAATTCGGCTGGTATGAAGTGAGCGGGTTTGACGACCATGCCGAGGCCAGCGCCCACGCGCTCGCGGCGCTCGCACAGCTGACCGCGAGCCTGATGCAGATGCATTCGCTGGCGCAGCGCTCGACCCACGCCTACGCCCAGATGGAAGCACAACTGGCGCACCAGTCGCAGATCCTCGACCAGATCCACGAGTCGGTGCTGACGATGGACCAGATGGGCTACATCACCAGCTGGAACCGGGGCGCCGAACGCCTGTTCGGCTACACATCGCTCGAAGCGGTGGGCCGCAACATCCTGTTCTTGTACGCCGACGAAGACCTGGGCGACGAGGAGGGCGGCGCGCTGCCCGACCTGTTCGCGGAGCACGGCGGGCGCATGATGGAGGTGAAGCGGCGCAAGAAGTCAGGCGACATCTTCTGGGCCAGCCTGTCGCTGTCCCCCCTGCGCGACCTGGCCGGCCGCCCGAGCGGCCTGATCGCCTACCTGACCGACATCACCGAGCGCAAGCAGGCCGAAGAGCAACTGCACCACCTGGCCTACTACGACGAGCTGACCGGTCTGCCGAACCGCACGCTGTTCGCGCGCCTGGTCGACCAGGCCCTGATGGTGGCGCAGCGCAACGAGACGGCCGGCTGCATCCTGTTCATCGACCTGAATCGCTTCAAGCGCATCAACGACACGCTGGGCCGGCGCATCGGCGACGAATTGCTCAAGCAGGTGGGCCAGCGCTTCAAGGCCACGCTGCGCGACGAAGACCTGGTGGCGCGCTTGTCGGGCGACGAATACGCGGTGGGCCTGGCCGACGTGCGCCAGCACTTCGAAGCCACCACCGTGGCGCAAAAACTGCAGGCCGCGCTGGACGCGCCGTTCATGATTGCCGGCCACGACCTGCGCGTGGGCGCCAGCATCGGCATCAGCGTCTACCCGCAGGATGGCAACGACGCCGAAACCCTGCTGTCGCTGGCCGACATCGCGATGGAGCGGGCCAAGGGCGACGACGCCAACCCGGACCGCAGCGTCGCGTTCTACAGCCAGGACATGAACAAGGGCATGCAGGAGCGCATGCGCATCGAATCCGGCCTGCGCCATGCGCTGGGCAACGGCGAGCTGGTGCTGTACTACCAGCCGAAGTTCGAAATCGCCAGCGGCCGCATGGTGGGCGCGGAAGCGCTGGTGCGCTGGATGCATCCCGAGCGCGGCATCGTGCCACCCGGCGAATTCATCCCGCTGGCTGAAACGACAGGCCTGATCGTGCAGGTGGGCGAGTGGGTGCTGGAGGAAGCGTGTGCGCAGGCGTCGATCTGGCAGCGCTCGGGCATCGCCCCATTCCGCGTCGCGGTGAATGTGTCGGCCCGCGAATTCACGCCATCGCTGCCGGAACGCGTGGCCACCACGCTGCAGCGCTATCAGCTCGATCCGTCGTGGCTGGAGCTGGAGATCACCGAGAGCACGCTGATGCACGACGTGGATCGCGTGACGGCCATCATGGACCAGATCACGGCGCTGGGCGTGTCGCTGTCGCTGGATGATTTCGGCACTGGGTTCTCGAGCCTGTCGTATCTGAAGCGCTTCCCGATTCATACTTTGAAAATCGACCGGTCGTTTACGATGGGGATACCGGCGGATGGGAGTGACTGCGCGATTGCGGGGACCATCATCAGCATGGCGCGGCAGTTGTGTTTGCGCGTGATTGCCGAGGGTGTCGAGACGCTGGATCAACTGGCGTTTCTGCGCGGGGCGGGGTGTGATGAGGTGCAGGGGTATTTGTATGCGGCGCCGTTGCCGGCGTATGCGTTTGAGAAGGCGTTAAGGGAGAATTGGGCGTTGGTGGGGTGAGGGCGCGCGCGTGATTGCTGCTGCCGCGCCGCCTTCGCATGCCGATCTCGTCAAGGTAAGGGGGCACGGAAAGTGCGGCTGGCTTAGAACTCCCTCATCCTGCCGATGATTATGTATAATGCCGTGCAACAGGAAGCGTGGCCGAGTGGTTGAAGGCAGCAGTCTTGAAAACTGCCGACGGTGTGAGCCGTTCGTGAGTTCGAATCTCACCGCTTCCGCCAGTACCTAATTAGAACCCCAGCGATGGGGTTTTTTTTCGTCCATCTGCCATAGTGGAGTGCCGAAAAAATAGTCCAGATTGATCCGAGGAAATACGGTAGAATCCGGTTATTGCATGTGGGTAGGGGTGGGGGTAGAAAAGTGGCGTTGGTGACTGAAAAATTGTCTGCGGTACGAGTACGGCTGCTGGCCAAGTCGGGATATTACGGTGACGGGGCTGGACTATGGCTCCAAGTGTCCAAGTCCGGAACGAAGAGCTGGATTTTCCGGTACACGGTTTCGGGGAAACAGCGTGAGATGGGTTTGGGGCCGTTGCACACGGTTGGCTTAGCCGATGCGAGAGTGCGAGCAAAAGACTGTCGCCTCCTACTACTCGATGGTAAAGATCCGATCGACGAGCGACGTTCGGTACAAAAAGCACAAACGTTAGCACTTGCCAAATGCATCACATTCGACGAATGCGCGGAAAAATATATTGCCGTCAAGCGCACTGACTGGAAAAATGCCAAACACGCCAGCCAGTGGGAGAACACGCTTGCCACCTATGCCTCACCAGTTATCGGTTCGTTCTCAGTTGTGGACATCGACACCGATCTGGTCGTAAAGGTACTCAGCCCTATCTGGATTACGAAAACCGAGACGGCAAGCCGCTTACGTGGACGAATCGAAAGCATTCTCGACTGGGCTACGGTTAGCAAATTTCGCCAGGGAGACAATCCAGCTCGGTGGAACGGGCACTTGGAGGTCCTGCTCGCAGACCCTAACAAAGTAGCCCCCGTTGTTCATCACCCTTCGCTTGCCTGGCAGGAGATTAGCGAGTTTATGTTGGCCTTACAGGGACGGGATGGAATTGCAGCCCGAGCTGTAGAATTCGCGATTCTGACGGCCGCTCGTTCGGGTGAGGTTCGCGGAATGGTCTGGGCCGAGGTCGATCTCGACGCTGGGGTTTGGACGATTCCGAAAGAGCGAATGAAGGCGGGGAAAGAGCATCGGGTGCCGTTGTCCACACATGCCAAGGCACTTCTGCAGGCGGTGCCGCGCGAAGGCCATATAGTATTTTGCGGTCGAAAGGCCGACACTTCCTTATCGGACATGAGTTTGACGGCGGTTCTCAAGCGTATGGGCAGGAAGGACATCACGGTTCATGGGTTCCGGTCGACTTTCCGGATGTGGTGTGCTGAGTCGGTCGGCAACTCATTTTCTCGGGAAGTGTGTGAGCACGCCCTTGCACATAAGTTGCCAGATAAGGTCGAGCAGGCGTACCAACGAGGCGATTTGTTGGCAAAGCGAGCTTTACTGATGCAGGCATGGAGCGACTTCTGTGCCGTTGTGCCGGTTTCTGCTACTGTTACCTCACTCCATCACGCAGCGGCATAGCGCATTAAATTGTTGGGTAGCGCGTTCGTGTATCGAACGCGCAGGCCCTATGGTTGCGAGTGGGCGTTCGCGGACTTCCTTAGCACATGCAGGACAAGTTCTTTAGGTCGAATAATTTTCGGCCCATTAGTCTAGATACCTCTAAAGTCAATAACGGAGTGTATCTAAAGAATGAAGACCATCTTGCGTATCAACGCTGTCAAGGAGCTGACCGGTCTCGGCCGCAGCAGCATCTACGACAAAATCAAGCGAAACGAATTCCCACCCCCAATTCTCCTCGGCCCCCGCGCCGTCGGCTGGCTCTTCAGCGACCTTGATACTTGGCTCAATGCCCAGGCCGCTTCGTCGCCTCGCCATAACGCATGGCGTGCCGCACACGCAAGCGGCGAAGGGCTGCCCGTCAAGAAGGTCGTTAAGGGTAAAGCATGAAGGTGTCGCACTCGTTGTCCATCGCGAATGCTAACCGCTTCTTGGCTTTCCTCACCTCCGAAAAGCCGAGCCACGAACCTCAAGGCTCGGAATTCGGCGTCTTGAAATTGGCACACGCGAACGAACTGCTAATCGACGAGACGACGTCGAAGCCCGTTGGCATGGCAGTCCAGTCCGGGGGGAAAGAATATTTGGTCCCCCAGCTCAACAACATCCCGCTGGCGCTCAAAGAATTGCCGCGCTGGCTCGTGTGGCATGCCGAGGCAGTGGGCGGTGCGAAACCCCGCAAAGTCCCGTATAACCCGACGTTGCTGAATTCGCGTGCCAGCTCTACGGACCTTGGCACGTGGGGTACTTTCGCCCAGGCCGAGGCTGCTTACGAGGAAGGCGGGCGTACCGGCGTCGGATTCGTATTGAACGGCGACGGCGTTGTCGGTATTGATATTGACAATTGTGTTGTCGGCGGTATGCCAAACCCTGCTGCAATGAACCTGTTCGCACAGCTGGCCTGCAAGTACGTCGAGCTCTCGCCTTCGGGAACTGGGCTGCGCGGTTTCGGCTACTCGGAGGGTTTGGTAAAAGGTTGCAAAGGAAAGTATAACGGGCTGGATGTAGAGTTGTATTCGACCAGCCGATATCTCACCATTACCGGCCATGTAGTTGTCAATGGACCGGTGGCTCCGTTGTGTGGCTTCAAGGGCTTGGCTGAAACCATTCAGCCGGGCCGCGTTATTGATCAAGAAGCAGGACAGGTCACCCAAGGTGCAGCAGACAAACGTCACGCAGAACTCGTAAGCCGTATTTTGTCTGGCGATGTTTACCACGACAGCCTGCGCGATCTGTCTGCGTCCCTCATCGCAACTGGAATGAAGGAAGGGGCAGTCGTTAACCATCTGCGCGGTTTGATGGAAAACGTGGCGACTGCACATGACGGCCGCTGGCAGGCACGCGTGGCCGACATCCCGAAGTTGGTTGGCAGCGCCGTAAAAAAGTACGCCTCGCCGACCATGGACCTCAGCCGTCTGTTGCAGAGGCATGGAATTGTGCCTGCGGAGCGCGAATCGCCTAACCGTTTCAAAATACTGACTGCGGCACAGCTCGCGCAGGCAGAGCCAATCAAGTGGATGATCCGCGGTCTGTTCCCGCAAGTCGGCCTTGCCGCGCTGTATGGCCCGAGCGGCTCGGGTAAGTCGTTCCTGACGCTGGACTTGAGCGCATCGGTGGCATCAGGGATCTCCGAGTGGTATGGGATGCGGATCACGCAGTGCCCGGTCACGTATTGCGTGCTGGAGGGCGAGGGTGGCATGGGCAAGCGTGTCGCCGCCTGGGAGCGGTACCGTGCCAAGAAAATGCCGGACTCCCTGCGGTTTATTGTCCAGCAGTTCGATATCACCATCGCCGCCGATGTCGAAGAGCTGGCATCAGCGATTCGCGCAGCAGGTGGAACGGATGGTCTGATCGTGCTAGACACGCTGAACCGCGCGTCCCCTGGCTCTGACGAAAATTCGTCGAAAGACATGGGCGTGATCATCGCGAACGCCAAAGCGTTGCAGGAATTGACGGGGGGGATGGTGCTGCTGGTGCACCACACAGGCAAAGACGAGAGCAAGGGCATGCGCGGCCACTCCAGTTTGTTTGCTGCGATGGACTGCGTTATCGGCGTCATGCGCACGGGGGGCGAGGGCTTGGGCTGGACGGTGACCAAGTCGAAAGACGATGAAACTGGGACCCAGCATGCCTTCCGCCTCGAACAGGTCGTGGTGGGCGAGGACGAAGATGGCGAGAACATCACATCGTGCGTCGCGGTTTCGATTGCGCAGCCGTTTGCGCAGAAAGGTGCGCGCAAACTCGGGCAGCATCAGCGTACCGCACGCAACGTGTTGCTCAACCTCTTCAATGAAAGTGAAGGTGACCCCCAGGTCACGTACGTCCTGGCCTACGATGCAATCGCTGCCGCAATTAGCGTCGACCCGAAACACAAGCGCGAGCGCGCCAAGCAGGCCGTTGCGGGACTCGCGGGGCACGGAATGATCGAAATGACCGATACGCACATTGTGCGATTGCCAGCCTTTGGCAATTAACAGCACGGCAGCATAATTAAATCGAACGAGCCACCTAACCACCTACCGATCACTACACCTAGCCCTTCCCGGTTTCCCCCTCCCCCTGTAGGGGAGGTGGGAAAGACCGGGTGCAGTATGGGCCACTGAAAAATCCCGTTTTAAATTAATCGGGGACAAAGTGGGACACATATTTCGGTCGAATAATTCTGGCTACTATTTAATAGCTAAATCGCACATTTCAAAGGAAACACATGAGCACCAACATTATCAAAGGCTGGACTTCGACTATCAAACGGCAGGCCGAGCACCGTGCCAACCAAGGCATCGTATGCCTGACTCCCGATGAAGCGAGGGCGCTGGTCGCAATCGACGTGGGTCTGAATGGCTATGAGGGATTCCGCCGTGATCGCGTGCTCGGTCAGGTCACGTTCAGCACCGAGCGCCAACTGGATCACCTCGACCTGATTGAGGCAATCCGCGTCGGCATCGACCGGAATACGGTGATCGACCCGTACGATCCGCTCCACGACGAAAAAAATGCTCTCCGTGCGACGCAGACTGCACTGTTCGGTTCGCTGGACAAGCCAATTGGCATCTTCGTCGGCACGATTTACATGGTGATCAAGCCTCAAGCTGTGCAGTAATACAAGAATAGTTTGACATCAAGCGAGCCGCGCATGAGGGTGCCCGGTTCGCTTTTCTTTTAGGTACCTGCGATGAAAAAAGCCAAGGCGGCCCGAGTGCCGGTCCTAGAAAATGCGTTCGAGGTGAACCTGCCGAAGTTGATGCGTGCTGTGAAGGAGACAAGCGACTGTCGTGTCGTGCTCGACGATGGGGATGTGCGAACTGTCGCTGTGCTTGCTGAGACCCGTCTGGCGGTCTTTCTGGGCGCCCGGCATTGGGTGGTGGACATCGTGTCCGTCCAGTGCCTCCAAGGCCGGTTACGCCCCCTCCTGAGGTGCCCGCGCGCGCATGAAGGGAATTTTCAGTCGCTTTATTTCCGTGGTGAAGAGCTGGCCTGCCGACACTGCCATGTGCTCCGATATCGTACAAATGTGGCGGCAACAGCGACTGAGCGGGCCCGAATCGCTCGTCGCAAGCTCCTAAGCCAGATGGGCGGGGCGTTCGACACGGATGTCCCTGATCGACGGCAAGGTCGTTGGCGTAAAAAGCATGCTCGGCTAGCTATTCAACTGGGAATTCTGACAAAGGTGCACTACGTCCAGCTCAAGGCTTATCTAACGCGAACGCGGAACGCTGGCCATGCTCCCCCAAGCTAACCCGGTGTTCTTGCAGGGTGCAATAGCAGTATGTATTGATTTAAACGCGAGAGGTTTCTTGGTGCTCGCACAGTAAAAATCTCCGTTCGTAGCTCCGCATGTATCACGCCGCCGACTATTGATATTAGTTTCCTTATCGAAAAAATAAATCGTTGCAATAACGATACTGCGAGGTTTGGTGCGAAAAAAACATGATTAAGAGATTATAATCGGTGTCACTCACTTCTTTTTCGCGAATAATCCGCGGCCTTACAGCTCGCCGGATTGCATTCTCCAGAACATTCGTTTTTGGTCACATCCTATTGTTTTGCCGTGCCAGGAGGTTGTCATGTCACAACGAATCCAGCCAACCTTTGTGCGAGTGCACGATACTTGTATTAACTCGCTAACCAGTCTGTATCGATCTCGCCGGCCGCAAGACTCCTGACTCGATAAGCGCTCCGTACCTCGGGCTGCATTCTCCGACCTTCGACCTCGCCCAGGAATACCATGAACTCACCTTTTCAGCGTGTGCGGTTTGCTTCGCCTCTACTGTGCTTCAGTCTGGCATCCTGCGCCTTCATTCCGAATGTCGAGCAACCCGCTCTCGAAAGCAAGAACCCCCAAGAACTGACCCTGCAAAAGGTCTGGACCTATAGCGCAGCGCTCGAGCAGAGCTACCGAAACAAGCTGGCCGATTATCGCACCACCAAGCATGGAACCCGGCAATTCCTGTTTGGTGCCGGCATCGTGGCTGGCCTATCCGCGATCGCCGGCGGTCCGCGCGGCCTCACTGCAGGCGCCGGAGCAGCGGCCGGGACTGGATATGCGGGCAGCACTTTGTTCGTGCCCGACTCGCTACCCGCCGTGTACCAGGCTGCAATCAATGCGACTGCATGCGTGCGCAGGGTAATTGGGCCCGCTATCTTGGCCAGTGACGCGATCAATGCACATTTGCGAACCTTTCCGAACCAACTAGCCGAGGCGCGCAGTGCACTGTCCGGACACCAGAATGCATTTACGCTTGCAAGCTTGTCACCGGAACAGAAACGCGAGCTTGCAACCGCCCGCGCGCAAGTCGACCACGACATTGAAGTTCTAGTCGAACTGCTGGCGCAAGTAGACTTGTTGGGTACAGCGCAGGCCGCGCTGGGCTTAAGTGCGCTCGATGCCCTCGATACCATCTACGGTGCCACCGATCAGCGCCTTGAGGAATTGAGCCCGACGCTCGACGCGATCCTAGACGCACCCGCGCGCGTCGTGAGCACCGGTGGCAACCTCCTTCAAGGCGTCCGAACCGCTGACTCCACGCGCCGTTCCCTCAGTGCGACTAAAGGCAAGCCGAACGGCACTACCGAAAGCACGAAGGAAGGCAACGCGATAAGTCAGGATGAATTGGCCATTTTCGAGGCCGACCTAGCTGCGCACAAGGCATTGCACCGGCGCTTGGAGCAGCGCAACAAGGAGTTGTCCGGCCTGCTGCATACTGCGTTGGCGCAAGATGCCCAAGGCGGGCCGTTGGCACCCCTTTGCACGCCCAAGTTTTCCGAACCGGGTGTTATCAGCATCTTGCCGGCAAGCGCTGTCAGGATAGCAAAGGGGGGGCGCACAACGTTGCTGGTTAGCGGAGGCTCCCCGCCGTACTCGGCCCTCTGGACCGGCGAGGCGCCGACCGAGATTTTAGTCAATCTAGTCGAGGGCCAGACCCATCGCCTCGAGATCATCGCCCGAGACGGCTTGCCGGAAAGCTTTGAATATGCCTTGCAGATCGTCGACCGTAGTGGAAGGTCGGGCCCGCTGGTTACGGTGAAGCCGATGAGCCGGCCCGGGGCAGCGCCGACTCCATCGGAATGACAGGAGAACGACATGAGTCTCTGCCTCAAACTGCGGATTCTGTGTACCGTGGGAGCATTTAGCGCCAGCGTACAGCCCGTGCTCGCCCAAGATGTAGTCCCCGTCTCGCCCCCAGAAGCAGTCATAGTAGATGCCCTACCACCAGACCGCGTGCTAGCGCCCACATTGAGCGAGGCGACGATCCAGGCGCCCAAACATGTCACGTTGCGTTTTGAAGGAGGACTGCTGGAAGATAATATTGGTGCCACGCTTGAGAAACTGTACCTGCGCCACTTGCTGCCCACCTCGGTGGTTAATGCAGCAGGCTCAACTTCTTTAACAGAAGTGATGAGAAAGTACAGAAGTTGGCCCGGGGGGACCATTTCACCTCGATTGGAAATGAATTTATGCGCAGCGAACCCACAAAGCTGCAAGTTAGAAAAGACGCGAGCCGTTTGGAATTTTCCAAGGGGCAATGCTCAAGTTCTGGTAGAGGACCAAGGTTGCGGTGCCGTTTTACCGGTTGGCTGGATCTGCGTACCGGATGTCCAGGTCAGCGAATACAAGACCATTCAGTCGCTCAGCTATTCGCCTAAGACTGAGTCCCTGGAACAAATCATCCTGCAACGCGCGCGCGGCTGCGAGTCTCTTGATAATGACTGCCTGGACGTACTACGTTTTCTAAACCGCAATGACCTAAGTGGCGCCGCCGGTTGGTTACGGATGCCAGTCAAATCATTCAGCATGCGCGTCCCGATTCGGTCAAGAGAACATGAGGCTAGCATTATGCAGGCCGTGGGCGACACCCGAGCCACGCAGCGGGATATGGGCAAGCTGTCGTCTAAGAACGCTAACATGTTCATCACACGCTCCCAAAACTACAAAGCAGAGGCGGCAATTAAGTTGCCGGCTGGAGTAGACGTCAACGATCCCAAACGCATGATGAATTTCCCGGTCGGTAGTGCCGCCTTGACCGAGTTAATGAAACTGCCCGAAGAGTATATCGGCGTCTTCGACCGCCGCGCCGATGCGAGGCATTGTGTTCTCTACCCGGTTGCGCCGCCGGGTGCCGCGACTGAAAAGGTCATCATTAGGGAAACTTACGGTGAGGACGACGATGGCATTCCAAAACCTCCAGCGCGCGACGAAGAGTGCACTCGAGTATTTTCTCAATCGCGTTCTTCACTAGAGGTTTACGATCATGCGACCCATATCATCGGCATCCTAGCAGGGCAACCGCTGGATAAGAAGCTGGGGAACGACTTGACCGGCATCAATCCCAGTGCGCGTATTTGGGTCTATGAAGTCGGCGTCAGGCGGCACAAGGGAAATGACGATCCGATCGGCTCAGTGGCACTGGAAAAGCCGAGCTTCTCGCCGCATGTGATCAATATTAGCCAGACAATGGAAGGTGTCGATTCGCGCGACTACATGCGTCGAATCATCTTCGGCGCCGACGAGAATGGTAATGGATGGGCAGGCGTAATGGTTTTCGTCATGGCGGCCGGCAAGCCACGCACTCCCGACAAGGCACGCGTCGATCAGAGCACTGCTTGTGACGTTTATCCTGCCTGCTGGGCGCTGACCGAAACGCGTCGTGACTACGGATTGCTGACCGTAGTCGGTCTTTCGGCCGACGGCAGCACCGTGCTGCGTGACAGTGCAGGCAATCCGCTCAGTCGCTTCGGACAGGCGTTTGACGTGGCAGCGGTCGGCGAGGCATGGAGCGCCTATTTCGGCAACGCTTTCGGCCCGATGCAGGGCAGTTCCGTGGCCACGCCCTATGTGGCAGGGCTCGCGTCGCTGCTCTATGCGCAAGTTAGATTGCAATCGAGAGGCAAGATTACGCCAGATACGCCAGACGTGGCAAACCGGATCCGGTACACCGCGGACCTTACTGATGCGCTCAATGAGACGGTCCGCTTTGGGCGCATTAACGCCGCACGCGCGCTCGCGTTCGATACCGACAAGATCAGCGTCAATGGCCCTGAGGAAACTGAGGAACATATGCCTGGCACCGTGGTCAGGACCACCGACGTGGTGATCGTCTCGGAAGCGGCCGAAGCAGACCTGGGGACAGGCACGATGCTGGCCCGGCGCGATTTGAAAATTCCGGTGAGCGCCATTAAGCGCATCTCGCGTAAAGCCAAGACCAGTGCCTATTGGCTGATCTACCAGGAAGACGGTGCCCTTAAACGGCTCAATGACGCCACATTCGACGAGACACAGCAGCTGCGTGTACGCGCCGGCCGGGGCTTGCCGGGCGAACGCATCAGTACTGTCAAACTCAACAGCATCAGGGAGTATGTCGCATGTTCATTCACCTGCAAACAATGAAAGCCGCCTTTGCACTGGCGCTCGGACTGCTCTTGGCTGTCGCGGTCACGGCATCAGCCAAGGGCTTTATCGAGGGCAAATTCAAGGACATCGGTACCCGCGTAGACCAGCGAGACGTACGCGACACCGGCTCGCAAATCTGGTGGAGCAGCGCGCTATATACAGAAATCGAGAGCCGTTTCCTACAATTTGAGCTGGTGTTGACGTCCGTACCACCTGACGGCATAGAAATTGTGTTTCGTGATGATGCTGACCGCCGCCTAGACAGCATGGTCATAACGGCCGCTATGGCGGGCAAGTCGCTGTGGTCGCCGGTACTGTCGACCGACCGAGCCAGGCTCAGCATCGAAGGTGACAAGGCTCCAGGCCTGTTTGCGTTGACCATTGCCCGCGTTGCTTACGAGACCGACACTGCCAACGAGATCAAGCCGCAAAGCGCAACTTTCAATTGGACCAAGGTGAGCGATCTCCAACCCAGCGAGCCTCGCAGGGGCTGGAGCAAGTCGGTGGCCAAGTTGCGCTTTCGCGACGGTACGGTATGTACTGGCTTCCTAACCGGGAGCGATGTATTCGCTACCGCCTTCCATTGCTTTGAAAACGCCAACGCGCTTCTCAATGGACAGCCCATATGCGATCAAGTCAAACTCATGTTCGACTACCTAGTGGTCAATACTAAGACAGTGCAGCCTGCCTGCGTCTCGGTGCGGCGGCCTTTAGCCGACAAGGACTTCGTGGTGCTTAAGCTCAAATGGGGGGGCGGCGAGCCCGCCCGCCCATTTCTTAGGGTGGCCGTTAACCAACCGGCAGTGAACAGCAAAGTTACTGTCCTGCATCATCCCGGCGGTTGGTTCATGGTGGTATCTGATCAGTGCGCGTCCGAAAGCAAGGACGGAAAACTACTCTATACGTGCACAACCTTCGGCGGTAGTTCTGGAGCGCCGGTGCTGGACGGGCAGGGGCGCGTGGTCGCTCTGCACACCAACGGCGCCCATGACGAAGGAATGACTTTTGAAGATATGGTAAGCCAGGGCATAGATCCAACGAGCTTGCGAAACTTTGGCATTCCCGCTCTTCCTATCCGTTCCCACCTGGAGAAATGATGGCATCCTTGTCCCCTGCTGCTGCCCTGCGCGTGGCGCGCCAAGCCTACTTGTGCAATGGCCTAGCCATGTTGCTCGCGTTCCCCATTGGCTTTGCCGGCGCGGCGCCGGCACCGGCGCTTGTAGCGAACATGACTGCCGGTACTGGCCCCGGTCAGGTCGGCGTGCTTGGAGGCGCCGAGGACGCTGGCAAATTCGGACCGCCGAGTTTTGTAGTCCTTCCCGACGAGAGCCTGGTCGTGTTGGACGCCGTCAATCTCCGCTTGAACGTAATCAGTAAGAGAGGCTTCGTCAAAGCCATTGCACTCGACACGCTGCACGCGCCGCGCGACCTGGCTTTTGCCGCCGGCAAGCTATACGTCTGGGATGACAGCGTTGTCCAGGTGGCGAAATATTCTGCGGCCGGCGGACTGATAGCCTTGCCGCGCCACAACGGACAGCAGGAGTCGTCATCGCTGGCGGTGCGCGCCGCACGCAGCGCCTTCGCAGATGCCGGGCTGGCGGGGAAGGGCGACGGCGGCAACCTCGAGTCGACGTCGGCCATGAGCGTGACCGATTCATCCGGCCGTTCCTGGAACTACCGAGTCGCACGCCAGCGAGAAGGCCTGGCCCTAAAGGTGTGGCGCGCGGATGGTGAGCCCACCACGCTGGCCCTGCCGTTAGGAGGCGTTGCGGAAGGTGCCGCGCTGATCGCGATCGACTCACAAGGCAATTTCTATGTGCGCGCCGAGCAGTTTGATAGTGCCGAAGGAGCCGTGTCGGCTAACATCTTTGTAGCCAAGTTCAACTCGGCCGGAAAACGGCTCGCCTACTTCTCCTTGCCTGACGGCGAGGGATGGGTAACCAGTGGCCGCGTTTTTTCTATTTCACCAACTGGCAGGGTTTACGTTGCCAATGATGCCGACGGTTTCGGCATCCATGAGTTGTCGGCCTCCGCCGAGCCCGCGGCTCCTCCCGTTGCCGTCAGGCCAAAGCAGGCGCTGGTTGAAGCGGCACGAAGCATTCCAGAGGAGCGCGCCGCAATCCTGGCGCGCGCCGACCTGTTCTACAAGCTGGCTTGGCCGCTGGCGCCAGCCAACTACAATGGAAAATATTCGTCAGTGTGCGACAAGAGTGCGGGCAAGTTTTGGTTACGCCCATCGCGCCTGAACGGGAAAACTGGCGAGACCATCAAAGCCGTGCCTTATGCGTGGGGCATTAAGGATACGCTGGTTGGCTTCTCTAAGAAGATTGGTGCCGGTGCTTTGGCGGGCAACGTGTGCACCTGTCGAGATCCTAAAGTCAATGACTGCGTGATAAGGGAAGTAGCGGGGATCGATTGCTCCGGGCTAGTATCGCGCGCTTGGAATATTGTCCCACTCGGCACAAGCGGCTTGGCCGCAAAAGGCCGGCAGCTTGATAGGATCGAGCAATTACTTCCAGGCGACATCTTGAACAAAGCGGGTAGTCATGTGATTTTGTTCGTTGCGTTTAACCCCACGGCAACCCCGCCGTCGGTCACGGCGTACGAATCGTCACTGCATTGCGATGGCGTTTGCCGGCGCGACATTCCGCTGCGCCAGCTACGCGGCTATAAGCTCTACTCACCAGCATTCCTGGAACGCTAACAAACGCTGCGTCAGCATTAGGACGCAGGAAACAGCTGTCATGCCGAATTAGCCGGCAGTGCGTGCTCTGTCACCCGGAGAGGCGCCGGCTAGCCGAATTGGAGCGTGCGAACCGAGTCAAAGCTAGCCCCCCTCCAGCAGGAGTTCGAAA
The DNA here is from genome assembly GCF_059685955.1 of Telluria sp. LT2P80. Taxonomy (NCBI): domain Bacteria; kingdom Pseudomonadati; phylum Pseudomonadota; class Betaproteobacteria; order Burkholderiales; family Oxalobacteraceae; genus Telluria; species Telluria sp. LT2P80. Next base: position 20,981 of record NZ_JCASIO010000005.1, read on the forward strand.
TTGATAGTGCTGCACACCTCGTTGCTGCTTAACACGATGCGATACTGGTAGCTGCGCCGAGTGCATGCGCTAACCAATGATGCTGCCTCATAGCGGGGAGGATCAGGATGGCCAGTGTTTCGGGTACGTTCAGCTCTGAACGCATGATGTTTGCCGTTAGGCTCATTTTAGCGCCTCTGGCGGCTGATGTAGATGAGCTGTTAATACTGACAGCTCGTGAAACATCACGTCGTGCCATATCTCTTTCGCCTTGTGTGCGTTGATGATAGGAAAGACACGGTCGTTACCGACACCGTACCGGGCGCGAATCGCTCAATCGAACTGCTACGCGAGATTAGAGCAGAATCCGGCGAAGCCATGGGAACGCGTCAGTCTTTTAAGTGGCGCAAACGGCATCTAAGAATGGTCGCGCGGGTCAATTACCTGAACGCTGTCCATTATCGGAACGTCCGGGGGGGCTGGATCGTTCCTGACACCCGCATAGCGCTCTGCAAGCTGAGGCGTTGCAGCTTTTTGTTGAAGCCTCTTTTCTTCATTTCACTGCCGATTCAATAGCGTACTTCTTACTTCGGTCCGGGCGGTAGACACGCGCCTCTAACGTTTTCTCGCCTGTCGACACGTAGCGCAAATCGCGAGCACTAAACATCATTTCTTTGGGTCTGCGGAGACCAGCGCCGACGTACTAACCCCTTCTCACGAAAACTTGTCTTGGTTAGCGACTTTTAGGGTACCCTTGCTTCTTTGAAACTAGCTATAGTAGGTGATTTTGATGGAAATTAAAGCACTTCAAGTCATAAATTTTAAGCGGAGCAAAGACATCGAGATCGCCACTCCAGCAATCACCATCGTTATCGGCGGAAATAATTCTGGAAAATCCTCCCTCCTTCAAGGTATACACTTTGCTATTACTGTCTTGCAATCAGCACGTCTCTCCGCTGACGGTGGAAAAGCGATCAGTACTTTAGGGTTTGATCAATTCATCTACAAGCCGACAGGTGATCTTACTGGGCTAAACCATGGCTCCCCGCTTACGTCAAAGAAAGGCCCTGATTTTGTATTTACATATAAAGATGCGGGCGATGACGAACTCAAGAAGTTCGAGTTGACATTGCGGCGCGGAAAAAATGCAAATATTTCCGTTACCTGTGATGAGAAAAGCACATTCTTCACCCGGGCGGCCGATCGCGCCCGTCCATTTTCTGTGTTCGTGCCAGGACTCGCGGGGGTGCCTCTTAGAGAAGAACTGCGCACTCCTTCAGTAGTTGCAAATGGAATTGCCCAGGGCGACTCCAACGTATATCTTAGAAACGTTCTCTATAGAATTCTCAACGATGCAGAAAAGCTAACCCGTTTCCATGAGGTAATTGGATCGATTTTTGAGGGGTTGAAGATTAGTTCGACATTTAACCCGGACATTCATCTATTTATTGATATTGCAGTTGAGCTGGACGGAACGCGAGTGCCATTAGAGATGGTTGGGACAGGGTGTCTTCAGGCGATTCAGCTTGTCGCATATGTCACCGCCTATGATCCATCATTGCTTTTACTCGACGAGCCAGATGCGCATTTGCACCCATCGAATCAGCGTTTATTAGCGGCAACTCTCTTGAGGATCAGCTCAACCGGTAAAACCAAGATCATTCTTGCATCGCATAGCCGGCATATTTTTGATGCTTTGGCTCATAATGAAGAGTCGCAAGTTGTATGGCTGCGCCATGGCGTGAAGCAGCCAGAAGGGGAGCGCACAGGGCTGTCAGTTCTCTTGGATCTTGGAGCATTAGATAGCTTCGAGCTGTTTAAAGCCGATAAGCAGAAGATCGTGTTTCTAACAGAAGATACAAAAGTAGCTCGCCTCAAGATATTGTTGCAGGCAAATGGTTTGGCGGAGGGTGACTATTTTATACAACCGTTGCACGGGGTTAATAATCTTACCGCCGCAGTCCCTATTGCCGACTTTTTTATAAAACAGGCTACGAATACCTGGGTGATAATTCATCGTGACGGTGACTGTATGACGGACAAGGAAAAAGAGTGGTGGGTAGAAAATGAAAGCAAGAAACTGCCTGAGCGGACCTTCCTTTTCGTCACTCCATTGACCGATGTAGAGCATTCGTTTTGTCAGCCTAGGCATGTGGCAAAGGTGTATGGAATGACAGAGGAGGCTGCAAATCAGAAACTTCAAGATATCCTCACAGAGAACGCTGCGAAGCTAACAGTCGAATATACCCAAAAACGGACTCATCTCAAGGATAATGCTCTTAGGAAAATGCAGAACGTGCCATCCGCGGGTGATCTGATTGGCAAGGCCATTTGTTTTAACCAAGTTAAAGGAAAGTCCCTTTTACCCTTGTTGCTAGATTCCTTAAGTGCGGATAACCATAACCCGATGCGACTTACCACTGTACCGTCTCCAATCCTCGTCGACGTAGGATTAGCAGCTCTCGTTCAGAGAGCGAAGTTACCCGGCGATGCCCAAACAGTGTTGCCTTAAGAATTTGGTTTTGAGTGTTGATACGCAGACAAGATCAGCAAGGTGCACACTGCTTAGCGGATCCAGTTCGGTGCAATGCTTAGCAAGCTGCGAAAAAAAGGACACGCTAGGGGTGGCGAAGCGAGACCGGCTGGGGCGGGACGCTCTGGACGTTGGGGCCGCAATCAAGTGCCTCGTGGCGCTGGGTCGTCTAGCGGAAGTTTGCATGGCTAATGCACTACCGCCGTCTAGGCCGTGATTAGGAGCATCGAATCGATGTAGCTAAGGGTATGATGTAGATCGCATTTGGCTCATCTTTACTTCGTAGGCTGCATTTCCGGCGAGTTTCTAAACCGTCTCTGAGGCCAATGTTACGGCCAAGTAATGTAGTCGAGAAGGCAGCTCCTGATCCCGGCGCCTTGCCATGCAGAAGCGTATAGAAGCCTCAACGGTATATTAGTAACGTTAGACGCCACGATGGTAGCGAGCTAGCTTAGTCGTCTGTTAATCGTTAGATCAGCTGTTGAACTTTGTCAGCAAGAACTGTTCAACAAAACCAATGACGCTGCCAACGTCCGGTTCGCTGATCTTCTCCCAATTAGCGTGAAGAGCATAGTTTCGGATCGTTGGCATTCTGTCTAGAAGAGCCTTTTGAGCGCCAGCGATAAGCCCCGCACTTTTTAAGGCGTTGACCACATCCGTCATCGACTTGTTGTCCGTATTCAGCTCATTGACTATAGCGTAACGCTTTAGCGCATCCTCTAATGCAGCACACGCCAGCACAGCAGCAACGTCCTTGTGCCCCTCGCTAAGTGCCGTTCTTGCCAGCCCGACGAAATCTCCGAAGACTTCGCCCGATACGCGAAGCTCAACATTGAATACATAGCCCCCCTCAAAATCTTCCTTTGCGCTGATGAAGAGATTATGAAGTGTCCGTACGGAATGTTCGCTTCCGCTGCCGTTCTTGAGAGCACTTGAGAAACTTTCGTACTGCTCGCTTGCCTCACCAAACACTGCTCTAATCAAGCTTAACGCGCTAGTGGCCCAACCTTGCCACTCCCCGTTTTTTACGATCAGGTCATCGCCGTACGGATCCTTGTGCCAAGAAGTCCGCACTCGTTTTGCCTCAAGTTCTCCAAACCGGCGATGGAACACTTAATTCATATTTCCTCCAGATAAACAGTAGTAAGAATAACATGTCCGAAAAGAAACTGTATTCACAACAGCGGTCAGATAGGGTGGTCAGCGTATAAACAGTTAGAAACTCATCAATTCAGCTCCTCCGACGCCCCAGAGTTCGCTTGTGATCATTAGGTTATTTAGGGTATACTCTATTTAACTTATCAAAACTAGCAAATGGAAGATCATGACCAAGCCCAACGCCCGGATTTATCAACGTGTCTCGACCAAGGGCCAAGACTTGACCCGTCAAGACGCTCTGCGGGTTGAAGCCGAAGCAAAGGGCTACAAGGTCGTTGCAACGTACAGCGAGAAGGAGTCTGGTACAACCGAGAAGCGCCCGGAGCTTCAGCGTATGCTGGCAGACCTGAACGAGGGCGACGTTGTAATCGCCGAGCATCTGGACCGCATAACCCGTCTACCGATGGATAAAGCGGAAGCCCTGATGACTGCGATCAGAGCAAAAGGCGCTACAGTGTCGGTTCCCGGCCTGATCGACTTGCCGAAAGCAGAAGAAGGCATGAGCGGCATCGTAATGGAATCCATGCAATCAATGCTGCTGAAGTTGGCCCTGTACCAATGCCGCCAAGACTGGGAAACCCGACGCGAGCGTCAACGTCAAGGTATCGAGCGTACACGGGCTCAAGACGCACTCAAGCCGCTGGCAGAGCGGAAGAACCAAGGCCGCAGGGAAGACACCTTCACTAACGGTAAGATCGTGGAACTGCGTAAGCTGGACTACACCATCACCAAAATTGCCACTACCTTGTGTGTAAGTGAGTCGCAGGTCAAACTAATCCTGAAGCGTAACAAAGTGCAGAGAGCAGCGCAGACCGTCGCTTGACACAGCCTGCGACGCCATGCCCTTCGTACCCGCCGTTACCGTATAGCCGATGCGACTGTAGTCCGCTATTCACCTCTGATGGCCTTCTTTTCCAACCGCTCTAGTCGCTTCAATGCCACTATCAATCGATCCGCACCGCTGACAAGAACATTTTTTTCATAACGTACGTCCACATCATTATAGTAAGCCTCCACCAACTGCAGCACCTTACGCAGCGCCTCCAGTGTGTTTTCAACGTCCTGACGACTGACCCCGCTCATTTCAAACAATGCGGGATTTATAGCGTAGCCGTGATCTTGGTGGGCAATACGTTTGTCGCGATGATCTTTGGCAAACTTAGCGAGGTGCGCAGCATCTACAAGCGCCTGCGTGACGTTCTCCTTTAGGATCGCATCAGTAATGAATACTGGAAGCGAATAAAGTGTAAGGTTCGTCCGTAACTTCTTCCCCCGACCTTGCTCCGCTGGATCGAGCATGCGGCAGATACCGAGCAACATACTGTCCCATAGCTCATCCTGTACGATCTTGAAAAACAACGCTGCTGTACGGTTCAGCACTTCGATCGTGCCACCGTCAGCGTAAAGCTCCCGGTACTGCTGCCATACCACGTGTAGCTCGACAAGTTGAGCACCAAGTATCTTTACTGAATCCTGTAAGCCTGGCTGCATAGTAAGAATTCTTCGCTCTGTGCTGTCGCTCGATTCAAGCATAACGTCCCCGTTCACAGTTATTAGATGGATGCTATCTGGCACGAATAAGCGGTCACCAGTAGTTATTAACTTTTCTAACTGTTTCATTGAGGCGAAGGATGCAAGTGCGGATAGTCAAAACGCGTAACAGGACTGTCGAGATAGACAGGAGCGCGTTGCGTGACGCAACAGGAACACGCTCGGAACCTTCCAGGTCACCAGACCACTCCGACCCCCACCCGTGACCGGGGGGGGGGCGGCGAACCCACCCCCGGCCCACGCACTTGTATCGGTCAATCCCTCAAAATTTTTCGGCGCATGGAAAAGCCAAAATTTTTTTTCGAGGCACCGTCGAATTACTCTCTATCCGGCATCATAGCGTTGTGCCCACATCACGCCCTTTCTCATGAATAATAAGATACGCCAAGTTGTCAGTCGCTCGCTGCGCCTCATGCGTGGCGCATTAATGCTTCCAGCTACCGGACTCTTCGACCGGCGCAAGTTTATCCGTGCCGATGAGTCCCAAAGCACTGCTGTTAAAAAAGCTGCCCCGCCTGCCCAGCAGGCCGTGCCGCCTATGACCGAAATGCTGCAGCGCATCAATTATCGCCTTGATGTGATCGAAGAGAAAATCGACCTTTTGCTCGTGCCAATGGAAGCGGTCAAGCACTGACAGCGGACTTCCCTTCAGAGGCTGTCCCGGAGTGCCGGTATCATCAGAAGACCAAGTCGCCTGGAGGTGCCTACCGCTTCGCTTCGATCAATTACTCTGGGTTTGGCTTGAAATTTACCTGATCCAATCAGGTCCAGTCGGCCAGGATTATTTCGCGAGTCGAAATATCCGAATAGCCTCCAGCAGCATGAAGTTCGCACATCGCGCGGGGCTGCTGAAGCATGGGTGGGTCTTCTTGGACCTGGTTCTGTCACCCTTGGCATAGAACGCTGTCAAAACTCTTCCACGAAGCGGATCATTCTGTCTTCTCCATAGGTCCGGAACGTAGCTCGAACTGAAGATGCCTTGTCCTGGCGATATGCCGAGCGGCCGGCGCTGTTGACGGTCATTTTAAAACTTGAAGCGTAGCTTGCTTAACCGATTGCACTCTGCCCTGGCGCTTTTGCTCCCTTGCGCAGGCATGAATTTTTGGGCAAGTTGTTTCATATAAAGAAGTCGCCCATTATCTAATCAACTCAAAAAAACTGCTAAACGTAAAAAGCGCGCAAACCAATAGCGCATCTAAGATTTTCTATATGTTCAGAGTTCCAAAAAGCAAGTTTATTTGCTTCCAGCCTTATTGAAACTCAACTCATATATGTCTTGTCGCAGAAGAACGCAGATTGCCAACTGTATTACAGGCCGAAGCGTTTGAAATCATTTGTGCAGTTTTGGAGTCGCTCAAACGCTGAAAGATATTCTGAAATCAAGCTTGCTAGATAATCTGGTTGTTTGAAATTAACATACCTCTGCCCATCCAGAATAGTTTCTGGAGGCCGCTGGATTGCATCCGCGCTTTGAATCAAACTGGTCATATAGTTTAGTAGTTCTTTATCCTCACAGTGGTAAGTGGTTGCCCATTCATCTTGCCAGCTGAGTCCAATTCTTCGCGTTTTAGACATTTGCAAGATTTTCCTTTCGGTGTCGTCTGGTATAGCTACGCCAGAACGAAACGGATCTGATTGCCTAAATCGTAAGTTCCATAGTGCGTCAGCCAAAGGCCTATGCGCGTTTAGAAACATCTGCGCTCCATTCAATGAGGAGGCGGTTGGACGAGCGACTTGAGCCCTCTCATCTGGGCGTGCTACAACTTGAAGTGGTTTCCCCTGATTTTGTTGCCACCATGACGTTGCATTCTCTTTCCATTGCTGTAGAGTTAATATAGAGTATTGCTGAGGCTGTAGGATGTCGACTTTCCGGTGACAGTTTGGGCAGAGCCATACTCCATTGCTTGCCAAACTACGCTCATATGGCGACAACTGGGAGTTTCCACGTGGCCCATTAGAGTTCTCCGCAACTATATGAGCCCCGTCCCCCGCTGACTTTGTCGCACCCTTTAGAAAATAACCTGTAGGAGCCCGACAATCGGGTTTTGCACAGAATCCACCTGCGTCGATAGATAATTGTGTGCGTATTGAGTCTGAAAATGACATTTTTCCTCTGTCTGAAGGGATAGAAAAACTTGAATTTCTTCTTTGAAAGGTGATGCCGGGCAGCTGCCAAATTTCCACTCGTATGCATTACCTGAAGCAAGCAAATACTTTCTTAAAACCACCCAAATCGTGATTCACTCCTACTTCATATTAATCCTAAAAAAACATTCTTAGTCGTCTATGCTGAGAACCTTGTACATCTTCGCCAGTTGCTCTAGTGATATCTCAATGCCCCGTTCTTGCAAGGCCGCATTTCTGTTTTTGAATAAAAATTTGAGATGATCAATTTTATCGGCCTGAGTACCATGGTGAAATTTTCGATGGCAGGTAGGGCAGAGTAAAACTATATTTTCTTCAACATCTAGACTGAAAGAAAAATTAGTTTGCTGACTGAATGGAACAAGGTGATGAGCCTCAACGTAATTTTTTTTTGTTTTTGCAGAGGTGAATGAGAAATGCGTTTGATCTGATTTTTCAAGGGCACATACTGAGTTCGACATTGCCAGTGCTCTTGCGACGATTTCTGCTGAGCGAACGTGTCTGACCTTGCTCCCCACGCGCCCAACGGGTGGAGGTGGCTGTGGACCGGTAGTTTTTGGCAAGCCCCAATCCTGCACTTCGAGACTTGTTGCGGCCTCAAGCATTTCTTGGTCCGTGACGGCAATGTCTAAATTGATCAATGACGTAGGGAACTGAACCGCGAGTGTCATATAGCAACGCAGCAATTCAGCTAAGTCAGCTTGAACCTCGACTTTGTTAGGTGTCGCCCCTATAGTATACGTTTTCGATAAGATCGCTCCGGCTTCATATCCTTTCCCCAGCGTCCCGTCGGTGTGTAGGTCAATCGGACCCGTGCAGAAACCAGCTGGAAGGGGAGCAAGTATGGAAAGCGCGGCGTGCGCACAATCTTGTAACTTTGGATAAGCTAATTTTGGATGAGCATACCTCTTTTCGAATGCTGTGTAGCCTTGATTTAGTGACAAACTTATCGACGACATGTCTTCCGAAAAAAGGAGAACGATATAGTAGCCTTGAGTAGCGGACTTCGAGATTGTCTTTTTGAAGACAGCGACCCATGGAACTTTAGCGAAGCTCCGGTTAGGCTCTCCCGCTGAAGCTTTGATATGAAAGTCATCAATATCGTATCCAGAGTTTTCGACCATCTTCCGCAGCAGTCCAGGTAAATCTCCTCGAAGGGCTTTGAGTGCCATACTAGTGTTCTGGCCAGGTACGAGCTTATGTTGCTTTTTTGTTAGATGGTAGTCGTTAAGGACATCTTCGAGTTCTTGCATAATTATTTAGTAATTATTGAATGGCTGAAATTTTACCACGAGCTACAGTCAACTGTAATCATCATATCGTTCCCTATAGCTCAGCCGATGCCTACAGTCGCGTATCTCGCGTACGGTAACGTTTGAATATTAAATCGGTATTTAGTAATTTAACTTAAAAGTGAACAATTTTTATATCGAATGATGAAATGGCACTTCTGGTTTCCTTTCACACATGATCGACACGCTACGGAGTTCTACTGCTGAATACCACCGCCCCATGCAGCTGACACGGGCTTGACATGGCTTACGCATAGCGGCTAAGCCGAGTGCGCACTGTCCACGAATTCCTTGTATAACTATGCTGGGCGTCACATTAATTTTAAAGCAGCGTCCAAGAAAATTATGGGTCAAACTGGTTCGCTGCGCGCGTTAACCGGCTCATCTAGCGCTTGTATATTTGACGGTATCCTAAAAACCTCTGCGTACGTACCGCGTGCTCAGTTGTTGTTATTCTCCGAGATTTCGGATGGCGCGACAAAGATTACGGACCAGTTTAAAACGCGCAATCCCGTCTAGATCGTGGAAACCGTTGTGGACATCCCCGGACATGCCAACAGTACCGCCGTGGCCAGCGGCGCGACGCTTAATGATCGCATCTACCTGATGGGGGAGGGCCCGTAGGCTGATGATGTCGAACTCGCGTTTTTGCATAAGTCCTAGCGAATTAGCTCGTCGTTTTGTGTGGGTAGAGTGGCTTGATAAGACGAGGCCGATTCCAATCTTGTAGTGACGAAACGTGCTAATTGTCGCCCGCATCCTTCAGCAGGGTGCGATGTGCCCTACTAAGCGTGATCGCCTTGACATTCTTCACCTCGCGGACAGAGCCATCCATGTACTGAACCTTAATTTTTGGTAGCTTGAATGTTTCGACGACATCGCTATGCCATAGGTATTCCCATTCGTAGGAGCCAGAATCCTCGGGCGCGATTGGACCGATTCCCTTAACCGTTATCGACGTTCCCAGACGGCCGCGGACAGGGTCGCCGACCGCGTTATAGCCCACCACAGTAAACCAAACGTATTTTATCGGCTTCGAAGCCTGATTTATTACTTCGATCGAAAAACTCGTTCCCTCGGTGTGTTCGCTGACGTCAGCGATGCCACTGGAAACAACTGTCAAGCCGGACTTCTTATGGCTGTCCAATACATTTAGCACTTCCGAGATTTCCTTTTTGCGTAGGTATATTGCAACGCCTTCCGCTTGCTTGAAAAACAGCGATTGTTGTTCTGGCGACAGCGATTTAATTGAATGTGCCTCCTGCCCGGATAACTCGAGATCGCTCTCGCGAATATAGTATTTCTGTGCACCTTTGAACACGGTATAGAAACCTTTTGGATTCGAGTAGGGCGATGTACAGCTTTCGTATCCCGCAACAACGAGCATTGTCGTCCCCTTTAGCAAGGTGTCGCTGCCGGTCTGGCACGAAGACGACAATGACTTACCGATAAAGACGTACTCCTTCGCAACGCCCGCTGCGGGCTTTGGAATTTGCACGATCTTGCTATCGCTGCTATCGCTGCTATCGCTACTCTCGCTCTTTAATTCTTGCGTCTTTAGGGTTTGTGCATTGATTTGGGTTTGAGTTAGCGTCAGCAAAAGTGCAGCGGTCAGGAATTGGCGGATATTCATGGTTGTTCTGTCGTTGCTCTGGTAAAAGGCTGTGTTATCGTTGTTGTGCTTGAAAAGGCTTGGCCCGACACGATATATCAATATGGCTGCGATGGTGGAGCACTGTTATAAGCCAAATCGCGAAAGCGCCGAGGTGCAGGATTGCAACTGTAATTTCGCTGGCGTTACGCTCGCAGAATTGGGAATATGTTGGTTCCGAATGTCCGCAGCGTAATGAGCTCGGGCGAGAAGCGGCAAGACAGGCTTGGGGTTTGCGTTGGGTGCGCGGATTAGCACGATCACGTTTTCGGCTGGTATTTTGCCGTGTCAAACCCACTGATATCAAACTCGAAAGCCGGCGAGCCGTTCTGGTAGATCTCGACCGCCACACGGACACGCTTGGCCTTCTTCAGCTGCGATACGAACCCCGTGTAGTCATCAATAAAGACATACTCGGTGCTATGGTCCGCTGCACCGCTGGCCTGGAATCGGATTGGCTTTCCTTCGTCAAACCGTACCTGCACCTGGCAGCCCTTGTAGGAGGGGCACAATATTTGGCCTTTCTCCATCCCGAAAATCACGTCCTTGCCGTATTGCGGATGGGTACGGAGCGTTAGGCTTCCTCGCTGTTCGTCATTGTAAGGAAAGCTAAGGTTGACCGTATTGGAACTGCTCACCGTCGCCGTGTATTGGGTCTTCCCAGTCATCGGCTCCTCGACAGCTTCGTAGCGCCACTGCTTTCCTGCCTTGTTTTTCACTTCAGTTGACTGGGAGGAATCTGCCGCACCTGGCGTCGTGGACACGTTTGCCGCTTGAGCACTCGGTACCCGCGGAGCTGTTTCAGCCAACTTGGTCTCGAGAGCGACGATGCGCGTATTTGCCGCCTGCAGCTTCTTGTTTGCTGCGTCCAGGTCAGCATTGTTCGAACAGCTGGCCAGCAAGGCTGCGGCGCCAAAAACAGCGCCGATAAGAGCGCTCTGGCCGCGACTTGTGGAGGTGGGAATAGTTGGCATGGACATATATGGATCGAAAAAATGATAGCGGCTTGCATATCGCACCGCACACCAATACGTTCTCCGGCAACGAAGCTTGCGCCGGGCACCGTTTCCGGTGCTGTAGACATGCGGTACTGTCCCGGTTGTTCAGCTCGAATCCGCTGCATGGACAAGGATAGGGATTGTACCGGCCGCGTAGCCTAGAAATGTCCCCAACCGTAACAATATTGTTAGGTATTGAACTATTACGAGTTCTCAATTGGGCCGCGTGTGTCCGGCGACATATGACCAAGGCTGTCCTGCTTATCAACTGAAGGCAACCGTCAGGTCTGCGTACATTGCTATAGCATCTTCCAAGGATCATCACGCTAAGGACCATGCCTTATGTGCACGAACGCCCGAGGTGCGAACGCCATAGCAATTTCATTCAGCGCGCCCAAGTACTCGACGCCGCCGATCCGCATCCTTTTTTGAAATTCTAGGTCGTCCTATCGGGCCAAGCGAAGGTATACCGAGGAATATCGTCGACTTAACCCGCAGATAGCGTTTCGTGGCCTGCGGGCAGAATCGGATCACTCAGTTGAATCGCGCCAAGTGCCCTACATAAATCCTAGCTTACAAGCGAAAGGCACATCATGCGAAGGTTATAATCATCCGCATGAAAAATTCCCTCGTCTTGACCTTATTCGCTGCGATGACTTTACCAGTGCATGCTCAACCCGTCGTGCAAGCGGTGACCGCTCAGCTTCAGCCGCAAATTAGCCGGGATGCCGACGGCTACACAGCCTGTGGTATCCGAGCCATCGTCATCGACATGCAACCGAAAGTGGTTGAGGCTTATGACTTCTCGCTGTACCTGCGCGCAGGAATGCCTGCCGGCACTATCAAGGCCGGGAAACATCAGACAATATCTGCAAAGTTCTCAAATGGGCGGTTTGACCGAAAAGTTGTGGTGCCTGGCCCTGAGAATTTTTGGATAGCGCAAGAACTGGAGGGGAAGGCACTTATTCCACTTAAAGTATTCGCTGGCGACGCGCCAGGTTACGTCCTAGGTCTAACCGATTTAGCTGGGACGCACGCGGCCATCGCCAGCATGATGGCGGGTCAACGCATGCAGTTCGCAGTTCGGTATAAAAATCAGCCCTACGATACTGTCGTGAGTTTTGCCTCGGAGCTCCCAAGCAAAGAGCTTACGCCCTTAGCGGCGTGCATGGACGGCCTCGTTGCTCGAATGAAGCGCGACGCCGCCATGCCAGGCGACTGACAGTCATGCGGATAAATGCCAAAGCGGGTTTAACCTTAGGCAGTCCTTTGAAACTGTTTCGAACTGGCATAGAAGCTAAGTGGTGGGCGCATCAAGCAGGGACACGCTGAATTGACCATTGTTGCTTTCTCTAAATTTTTCATGGGTGCTTAGTATTGTGCACAGATTTAGTCATTTTTGAACATGACGAAGCGGATCCGACCCAACAAGTTCCGTGCGACCGTTATACAGACAGGACGAATTATTTCGAAAGGTCGGAGAAAATATATTTCTTTTTGTAGCTATGAATTTAAGCACAATGAGAAAATAGCCCGTGGAAAAGGTTAATCCTACCCTCAATATTGTTATATGCGAATTAGTTCGCCTTATTCAAAGGATCCTACGCTCGTCTCGTTCGCCGAGGAAGTTTGTTTTGCGCAGAAAGCGAAGGCATTTCGTTAGAGGGGCTAGCACACTGATGTGGCTTTGGTCGTTCAGACTTTGGCCCCATTGGGGGTCCCAAGCAAAATTCGGGTTTGCTTTACGTCTTAAAGATTGCTGCTGCGTTGGGAACGACTACCGGCGATTTGATGGCAACGGCAGGGTTGTACACCGCTCGAATCATGTGGGTTGGCGTGTGGGTAGAGTTGGTGAAGTAAGGATTCTCATAGGTGTAGTGGCGGACACCGCTTCCGCCAAGTCAAGTAAGAGGCCCTAGCAATAGGGCCTCTTTTCATTAGTTCTCATAGAGCTCATTGGTTCAAACTCTATCCGCCTTCGTCCGATTGAATCGGCCTAGACCGTATTGGTAGAGGTTGGAGCAGGAACGGTGATCGTTCATAATCGATTGAAAACACGATCAGTGCCGAAGTTGAAGGAACCAGGCTGCTGCGGTAATGGCGGTGCCCTTCGGCTTCATGCTCTAAGACAGTGATTAAGAACTGAATCTCTCGATACACAATTGCGATGGGGCGGCGCGAGATAGGCCCCGGTTCGCTACTGTCGTAAGCTTCGCCGTTTGCCGCGAGAAGCTCCAAGGCGTGCAGGATGCTGCTCTTGGACGGCATCGAGCCGCATCCCGAAAATCACGGATACGCTGAATTGCTTGCTGTCACGACTGCCAAAATTACATTGTACGATTAGCGCGCAGTGCGCTACATCCAAGTCCACCGTTCCAGATGGAAAAATGCAAAGAATGCTAATCGGTGGCTAAACTCCATTGTCACCTTTGTCTCGTCCTTAACTGGAACATTTCTTTTTGTGAAAATAAGTACCGGATTGGGTGTAACAGTGTTGTCGCGGATTAGTAGAAAAAATTTGAGGCCGCGGCCCGATTGCGTGGACGTATCGAGAATATTCTTCACCGGCAGCTTTGCACAAGTGTTACTGCGGTGGAAAACCTCTACGATGATGGGCCATCTTAACTTCGCGCTAGCAAATCCGAAGAAAAGCGGGCTAATGAAAAATTACCCAGTTTTGGCGCGGGATAAGACAGGCGAATTCATGCACAGCGCAAAGCTGCGTGAAGGACTTGCTCTGCACATCAACGCAGTGAACCAGCTAAGACGCAATGCGGTAAATTCTCCCGCCTTTGCCCATTGGGGCGGCGCTGGCCTTGCGCTTGAAGCGCAGGATAAAAGCACTCCGGCAAGGAAGGAAAGCAGCCCGTAAAGCTAATTACGCATACCAGTTCACTTCCCTGCGGTTTCACCAGTTCGAGGCGTTATCCATAAGGCGTATATTCGAAGCCATTGCCGATCACTGTAGCCAACCTCGCGAAATTTTCCGCGCTCTCGCTGAAGCTCGCCAGTACTTCGGCGACCGTCAGCTTCCCCTGATCGAGCAAGCCATTCCAGTAAGCGATACCACCAGCATCACCGGCGCGGTTGAGAACATTTTCATAGAACTTGTCGACGATGGCAGCGTGCGTGGGCGCGCTGCCGTATATTTTAAGAAATTCGTCGGCCAAGATGAAATTTTCTGCCACCGTGCTCAATGCCATGCCGCGGTCCATCTGGGCAATCCAGAAACCGAGTCCAACCTGATCCGGCATGCGATCGAATGCCGCCTGGTAGATCCGGTAAGCCTGACCGCCGACCATGTCCGCACCTGTATCGAGTGCGATCGTGGTATCTGTGAACTTGATCCTGTCCGCATCCTCGATCAGGACCGCGGTATCCTTGCCGATGGAACTAAGGAAAGTCAAATCTAGCACTCTGTCGATGCTGTAGGTATCGGACTTCGCCTGAACGGCGACCATACTGCCAGGTTTTCCATCGCCAGAAAGGACGGCCTGCTGGTCACGCACCGTGTGGCCCAAGTCGCGCAGCATGCCGATGACAACCGGGTCGAGTGAAATGCGGATACCATTGAGCGGGGCCGAATAACTCATCAGACTCTCGGCACCGGTCAGCCGTCCCTCGGCAAAGCTGATTGCATCGCCAAGGTGAACGTTAGTCAGCGGGACATTGGCGCCATAAGCTGCGCGCGCGTGATCGCCGACGAAGAAGCTTCGGTCGCCCTCGAACTTGACCAAACTGTCGAAATTGCTAATGACGGGTCCCGTAAACGAGGCGCCGGTATTAGCCAGCCAGCCATTGAATCCAACGGTGTGCAAAAGTTCATGCAACATGACTCGAAAACCATCGGTCTTATCGACAGGAATATCGTTGCCAGTGCTAATCGTCTGATCAAACCAGTAGTAGCGATCGAGATTGGCAATGCCGACGTTGATGACTGCATCGGGGCTGACACTATTGGGATCGACACCTGTCCTGATTTCTGCTGCCACGCCGGACTCGTATAGTGTATAGGCTTTACCGTCTTGCGCCTTGATCTGGCCGGACGCTGCAGAGTGGATAGCACTAGCACTCATCGTAGCAATAACGGGATCGAAGCGCAGGTCAACGGAGATTGAGCCCGTGCCGCTGATGTACGTCGATAGCCACAGGCCCGCGGCGCGTGCAGTCTCGAGAATTAGCGCCTGCTTCTGTTCTTGTCCGGCCAGGCCTTCGCCTGCCAATGTGACGGTGTAA
The DNA here is from genome assembly GCF_059685955.1 of Telluria sp. LT2P80. Taxonomy (NCBI): domain Bacteria; kingdom Pseudomonadati; phylum Pseudomonadota; class Betaproteobacteria; order Burkholderiales; family Oxalobacteraceae; genus Telluria; species Telluria sp. LT2P80. The sequence continues at coordinate 36,524 of NZ_JCASIO010000005.1, forward strand.
TTTGTGCTCAACCAAGCTCCCTTATCTATAAAAGAAACGGCAGCATGATGGTGCTTGCCCTGTTTCTGGATTGTAGTTCATCAGCAAATGACCTGTAGCTGTAAATCCTGTTTAACCCAATATTTTTGAAAGCCATGTCGTTCTAATACATCGTATATTCGCTCTTGCCGACTGTGTTTACTCTCCTGAAGACCATTGACGCCGATTCGTACAGAGAAAGTAAATCGGTCGTAAAGTCTGGAGCGCGTCAATGCTGTGCAAAAATGCAAGTCGGGCGCCGGTCTGACAATACTTGGCCTACAAAGCGCTCGCGATGAAATTCTCAACATGGGGAATGATGAGGACACCCATGGAAACGCGTCGATCGCGCGTTTCTACCAGCATCGGCAAAGGTGCAGTCGGTCGCCGTACCCCCTCATTTGATGGTTGCTCAATCAGTGCGCGTGTCATTGATACCCGGTCTACTGCCTATTCGCTCGCCGCGTCCTGGTTCAGGCCGCTGGCGTGCTGGCTTTCCTCCCTCTCCGGGTGATTGGCGGAGGGTGCAATTCAGGGATGAGTCAAGACGCTCACTGCTTTGCACTGGCCTCTGTAATGGTCAGCCCCCAATCTGGTACTAAAACGGTAACGTTAATGAATGTACAAACAGATATGCTTCTTTCGTTTTAGCTTTCCTGTAAGAAACACAACTGTAAATATTGTCAGACGGAAAGCAAGATTTCTTTTTCGAAATCTGGCTGAAGTGCGTGGATAATCGACCCCCTCAGCGACATCGTTCGCCCCCACTTCCCATCCAACATGAAAAATTTCAGCATCAAGTACGTGATCGCCGCCGTCATCGGCTTGCTCATCCTTGCCGTCATCACCGTCGGCGCCCTCGGGTACCACGCCACGCAGCGCTCCGTTGACCTCCTCGAAAACCTTGCACTCACCACGGCCAATCAGCAGATCGGCATGTCCGACCTGAAAATGCGCATGGAAACCAACCGCAGCCACATCCTGCAGGCGCTGCAGCACAACCCTGAAAACAAGCATGCAGGGCTGCATAACCATCCGCTGACGTTCCACAGCGACTTCATCGCCAAGAACAGCGAAGAAATGCGCAAGGAGCAGCAGGAGCTGCAGGCGAGTCTGCGCTTCCCCGAAACGCGCGAGCGTTTTGCTGCGTGGATGACGGCCAGCGACAATCTCGGCATCGACATGATCGGCAATGCCATGCGCGCGATTCAATCGGGTCAGTGGGACGACGCCAACCTGATGCTCGGCAAGCAGATCAACCCGACGTACAACAAGTCGACCGAGGCATTCGCTGCATTGCAGAAGCTGATGAGCGATCGCAACATCCGCCAGGGCAAGGAACTGCACCAGGAGCTGGCCGTGCTCAACACCGTCGTGATCGCCGCCATCGTCGTGGCCATCCTGCTGAGCATCGGTGCTGCGTTCTATCTGGTCCGTGCGATCAACACGCCGCTGATGCAAGCTGTGGCCGTGGCACGCCGTGTTGCCGATGGCGACCTGAGTGTCCAGGCGCCGGTCAGTTCGACCAATGAATTCGGCCAACTGCTCGCTGCCTTGCGTGACATGACCGCATCGCTGGCCGGTATCGTCAAGGATGTGCGCAGCGAAAGTGAAGTGATCGCCACGGCATCGACGCAGATCGCCGCCGGCAATATGGACCTGTCGTCGCGTACCGAACAGCAGGCCAGCGCGATTGAAGAGACGGCCGCGTCCGTTGAAGAGCTGACCAGCACGGTGCGCCAGAATGCGGAAAATGCGCGCCAGGCCAATGAGCTGGCGGCATCGGCCACGCAGATCGCGACCCGTGGCGGTTCGGTCGTGACCGAAGTCGTGGGTACCATGGGCGAGATCAATGCGTCGGCCCGCAAGATCGTCGATATCATCGGCGTCATCGATGGCATCGCGTTCCAGACCAACATCCTGGCGCTCAATGCGGCAGTCGAAGCAGCGCGTGCCGGTGAGCAGGGCCGTGGCTTTGCCGTCGTTGCGAGCGAAGTGCGCAATCTGGCGCAGCGTTCGGCCAGTGCCGCCAAGGAAATCAAGGAACTGATCGGCGACTCGGTCAGCAAGGTCGATGCGGGCACGCGCCTGGTCGACCAGGCCGGTGCAACGATGGAAGAAATCCTGCAGAGCGTGCGCCGGGTGGCGGGCATCATGGGTGAGATCAGCGTGGCCAGCGCCGAGCAGAGCTCGGGCATCGAGCAGATCCACCAGGCGATCAGCCAGATGGATCAGGTCACGCAGCAGAATGCCGCCCTCGTCGAGGAAGCCGCCAGCGCTGCCACATCGTTGCAGGAAAGCGCTGCCGGGCTGGCCGATCGCGTCAGCGTGTTCAAGGTCGCGCCGGCCGCCGTGTCAGCCCCGGTCCAGGCCGTTACGCCGCGCCGTCCGAACGCAATTACGTTACAGGCGCAATTGGCCTGATATAGATCCGAGCGCCAGAAACTGGCGCTTCAGCGACGCTCGCCAGCCTTGGCGGGCGTCGTTTGCGCCGCATCGATGTCGGCGCCCCAGGCATCCTTGCCCATCACCGCGGTGCCGTTGGCGGTGAAGTCCATGATGGCGTCGGCCGCACGCGCATAGCGTTCCCACACCGGCAGTCCGGCCTCGTTCGGATCCCCGCGCTTCGCAAAATTCACCATATACGTACTCATCGTCTTGCCCATGCCAAGATCACGGGCCGTCGCCTGCGCGCCGTACTTGATGGCCACCGTGTCGAAGAAGAACGGGATATCCGTCGCATGCCCGGCGCCGGCCCCCGGCTTCTCGTTGGCCTGGTGCACGTACGAAAAACGGTACGCATACACGGGCGCGCCGTGCCCGGCCAGCGTGCCGGCAAGGCTGCGCGCACCGGCCACCATATACCCGGTCTTGCCACCGATATCCGCGCTGGTTGCACCGATCATCACCGGCACCTTGTGCATGCGGCCTTCGGCAAACGCGGCGCGTGAATCGATCGCCAGCTTGCCGTCGACATAAGGGCCGTGGTACGTCGGCTTGTCGCGCTGCATGAAGTTCGCCAGGTTCAAACCGTCGGCGATCGTGTCCGCCGACAGCGCCCGCAGTTTCTCCAGCGCTTTTGGATCGTCCGCCGCGATGCCCTTGCCGCTCGCGAACTGCACGCCGATTCGTTCGACGTCGGCCAGCGGCGTCGGCGCGGTCCCACCATCGCCGCCCGACATGACTACTGCCTTGGCGAACAAGCCCTTGCTCATCGGCGAGGTCAGCAGCGTATTGACCGACATGCCGCCCGCCGATTCACCGGCGATCGTGACATTGGCGGGATCGCCGCCGAACGCCGCCACATTGCGCTTGACCCATTCCAGCGCGGCGATCTGGTCCATGAAGCCATAGTTGCCAACCACGCCTTTAGCGCCGCTGGTGCCCGTCTCGCGCGTCAGCTGTGGATGGGCAAAGAAGCCAAAGCGCCCGATGCGGTAATTGAAGCTGACGACGAGCGCGCGCTGTTTTGCCAGTTCGGCGCCGGAATAGGTCGGGGGCGACGCGCCGCCATTGACGAAGCCGCCACCATAGATCCAGACGATCACGGGAAGTGGGTCCTTGGCATCGGCCGGCTTCCAGACGTTCAGGTACAGGCAGTCTTCGCTGGGCGTCGTGCCCAGTGGGGCGGCGTCGCTGGGAAAGGGCACTTGCATGCAATCTGCCGCGTAGGCGGTTGCCTGCCGTACGCCCGGCCACGGCTTGGCAGGCGCGGGCGGGCGCCAGCGCAGCATGCCCAGCGGCGGGGCAGCGAACGGGATACCTTTCCAGCTGGCGACGCCCGCATCGGTCGAGCCTGCCACCTTGCCAGTGTCGATGGTGATCACCGGTGCGTCTGGCGACGCGGTCGCGCCCGGCGCGGCCACGACGAGGGACACGGCAAACAAGGAAAGCAGAGAACGATGCGACATGGATGGGGCCTCTTGATCGGGTGGTTGAACGGTTGTTAGCAGATAGTAATCGACCTGCGACAGTGAAAGCGGTACAGACGGCTACCGGCAGAGGGGCGGGGGGCAATCTTGTCCTGGAGGTGGTCAAGCCCCGCAATCTCCGTTACAGTGTTGCAATTCATCCAAAATAGCGGATCGGAAATTGTATTTCCACGGCGCATCTGTAGTAATCCGAATTCACTACCGGTTTCGGCGCTATGATGATGAGCTATTACTCGTTTGCTAATACCGCACATGCAAGGTTTGCTCTGTAGATTTCGACTGTCCACCCTGATGACCCTGGCCGTGTGCGCCACGGTGGCACTGACGGTCGCTCTGCTGCTCGCGGTGGTCAATCATTTTGCGGTGCGCCAGGCCAATGCTGAAGCCCAGTTGCGCCTGCAACAGCTGTCATGGCAAATGCGCGATTCGCTCAATCGCGTCGTCGAGCAGGCCACGGGCGACGCCCGCCTGCTGGCCGCCTTGCCGCAAGTGCGCAATGCACGCAGTCCGGCGTCCGCGCGCATTGCGCTGGAAAGTCTGCAGCAAACGTTCCCCGATTACGCCTGGATCGGCCTGGCCGACATCAACGGCAAGGTCACTGCCTCGACCAAGGGCCTGCTTGAAGGCGCGGACGTCAGCGCCCGGCCGTGGTTCAAGTCCGGCCAGGTGGGCGTGCGCGCTACCGATTACCATCCTGCCGTCATGCTTGAAAAGCTCATGCCCCATGGTAGCGATCCATGGCGCTTCGTCGATGTCTCCACGCCCGTCTTCAGCCATGACGGCGAGATGTTCGCCGTGCTCGGCCTGCACCTGAGCTGGGACTGGGCGCGGCGCCAGGCGCGCAAGCTTCTGACCCCGGCACTGCGCGAATATGGCGCCGAGATCCTGGTCGTGCGCAATGACGGGACCGTCATGCTTGGCCCGCAAGAACTGGTCGAGAAAAAGATTTCAACGGAAAGCCTGCGCCGCGCCAGGCTGGGCGACACGGGCGCGCTGCGCGAAGCGTGGCCCGATGGGCGTACCTATCTCACCGGCTACAGCCAGACGGGCCAGATCGGCAACGAGGCGTCGCTGAACTGGGCGGTGCTGGTGCGCCAGGATGAAGACAAGGCCTTGCAGAGCGCCAAGCTGCTGCAGCACCGGATGCTGATGTGGAGCGGCTTGCTGGGCGTGGTGCTCGCTGTGGTCGCAGCCTTGCTGGCACAGCGCCTGGCGCGCCCGATGACGCGCTTGGGCGAGGCGATCGAGCGGGTGACGGAAGCGACTGCCAGCGGTCACGAGTTGCCGACGATTCCGCATATCCAGGGCTTCTACGAAGCCAATATGCTGTCGCGCACGATGCGCAATCTGGTCGAGAGCGAAGAGCAATACCGGCGCGCCCTGCAGCAGATGAATGAACATCTGGAATCGAAGGTGGCGCAGCGCACGGCGGAACTGCAGGCGCTGCTGCTGCGCGACGTGCTGACGGGATTGCCGAACCGGCGGGCGCTGCTCGAAACGCTGCCCGAGGCGATGGGCCGCGCCAGCCGGGGCGGGCGTCCGGCGGCGTTGCTGTTCATCGACATGGATGGCTTCAAGGCGGTCAATGACAACCACGGTCACGAAGAAGGCGACGAGCTGCTGCGCCAGTTCGGCGCGCGCCTTGCCGGTGCGATTCGCATGACCGATATGGTCGCGCGCCTGGCGGGTGACGAATTTGTCGTCGTGCTGGAAATGCTGACCTCGCGCACTGATGCCGAGGAAACTGCCTGGAAGCTGCTCGACCGCGTGCGCGAGCCGTATCAGCTCAGCACCACCGACGTCACCGTGGGCGCCAGCATTGGCGTCGCGGTCTTCGCGCCGGGCGACAAGCCCGATCTCGATGCCTGGCTGGCGCGCGCCGACCATGCCATGTACGCCGCCAAGCGCGGCGGCAAGAATGCGGTGGCGCTGGCTGCCGTACCAATATGAGGCGCAGGCTGGCCTTTACGCCCCAAGTTGTCCTTTGCGATTGCCAGTAGCCTTCATGAACCAAATCAGCCAGATCATCGCCACCATCAAGCGTCAGCTGAAACTGCAGGGGCTGACCTACCGTGACGTTGCCGTCGCGCTCGACTTGTCCGAGCCGAGCGTCAAGCGCCTGTTCGCCAGCGAGCAATTTACCCTCGACCGGATCGTCGAAATCTGCAGCCTGCTCGGCTTCACGCTGGCCGAGATCACGCAGGAAGCCCAGGCCGGCCAGCGCCGCCTGCGCACGCTCAGCGCCGGGCAGGAAGCCGAGCTGGTGTCGGATCCGAAGCTGTTGCTCGTCGCCGTCTGCGCGCTGAACCACTGGCGCATGCTCGACATCCTTGGCGCCTATGCCCTGACCGAAGCGCAATGCGTCCAGCACCTGCTCCATCTCGATCGCCTGCAACTGATCTCGCTCTTGCCGGGCAACCGCATCCGTGTGAACGTGGCGCGCGATTTCGACTGGCTGCCGGATGGCCCGATCCGTGCGTATTTCCGCGAGCAGGGCTTGCCCGAATTTGTGGCTGGCGCGTTCGGCGGGGTGGGCGAGTCGCTCGATTTTGCGCATGGGATGCTGACCGAAAGCGCACGCGCCAAGCTGCAGCAGGAGCTGCGCCAGTTGCGCAGCCGCTTTGCGCAATTGCACGACGAAAGCCTGGCCGCGCCGCTGGCGCAGCGGCGTGGTACCGGCTTGCTGCTTGCCCTGCGCGAATGGGAGCCAGCAGGCTTTGCGTGCCTGCGCCGGTAGAGTATGATCGGTTGCACGTGCTGCACAGTGCCGGAGCGGAAGTCGCCGCTTCTGCAAAGTAATGTGAAGTAATAGACAGATGGGTTCGCGACATTTCGCGGATAGTAGGTGTCAGGGAGATTGTGACGCCATGAAAATGTCTTTCATCGCTATGGCCGTGCTGGGTTCGAGTGCGGTATGTGCTTCGGCACAGGAGTCGGTGGCCACCGCAAGGGGCGCCGGTAATGTTGCGATCCCTGAAACCGTGTGCGCGCAAGATTGCCTCGCCCAACTCCAGCTGGGCGCGCGCGCCGATGGTGTGACTGGGTCCGCAGGCAATGCCATCTTCACCCGCGAATCTGCCGTCGAGCCCGCGCCAACCACCGGGCACGTCGGCGCCGGCACGCTGACCGTTGGCCGGCAATTCAATATCGACTACACGACGCTCAATGACGTGGGCGACCCGTTCCACGGTGGCCTGGCCGCCCAGGCTGCGCCACGTGGCGTACGCGCCGACGACAGCGTCGCCTACGAAGGCAAGCTTGCTGGCGTGTCGACCGGCGCCAAGTGGGGCAAGGGCGACGTCGACGGTTCACCCTCGGGCCGCGCCTGGGGCATGTCTGTCGGCGTCAATCTCGGGCCACTGACGATTCGCGCGGCCCACCAGAACCGCAATGTGGCCAAGGTCACGCGCTACGACCAGGTCGACATCACGATGGCCGCCAAGAATTCCATCGTTGCTGCCAATATGCGCTTTGACTGGGGCACGGCGTATGCCGCCTACAGTGCCAGCCGCGGCTGGGGCAGCTCGCCGCTGTTCAATCCCGATAATCCCTACAGCGCCGGTGTGGCCGCCACACGTTCCACCAACAGCCGCGACGTGCTCGCCGGGGTGGCGGTGCCCATGAGCCATTCGACCACGCTGCTGGCCTCCTACATCCGGCGCAACGACCGCGACCTGTCCAACCGCGATGCGCGCCAGGTCGCCGTCGGCGCCAGCTACGCCGTTTCGCGCCGCATGGATTTTTACGCAGCCTATTCGCGCATCCAGCATCTGGCTGGCGTGCATCTGGGCGTCAAACCGGGCAATGGCTCGTCGCTCAACGTCGGAATGCGGCGCGCTTTCTGACGGTTGCCCGCGTCGGCCTCGATGCAGCGCGCGCCGTCCCTGCGTTGCGACAGGAATCGGCAAAATTCAGTAATGTGTCTCCATGGTTCATTAACTATTGAGGAGACCTTATGACTGGTACCAGCACACTTGATCCGGATAACTTCCCAGAAGCACCAGACCGCAGCCTGGGCAAGGGCCATGGTGTCGACGCACTCGGCCCGAGCGACTTGTCGGATACCGGCAGCGATGTCGTGGGCGGTCCTGGCTTTGCCAGCAATATCGATCCTGAGCAGACGCTCGATTTCGACGGCGGCACCACGTCCGACCTCGAAGCCGGTCACGCGGGCGAAACGGCCGGGCCGGATGTCGGCGACGCCGATTTCTCGGGCGACAGCGATCGCAGCGGCACGGGTGAACGCGCCGCAGCTGGCCGCGACGCGGTTGTCAGGGACGGCGCCGACATCGACACCGACCGCATCGAGTCGATCCCCGATCTGCCACTGAACGAGGATGACACCGACTTCTTAACGAGTCTTCCGCCGGGTCAGGACGTAAGCCGCTAACAAGGCGCCGCTGCCCAACAGGGCAGCGTTGATATATTTCGAGCGCAGCGCTGCCGCCGTGTATTCGCTGTGCTCGATCACGTGATGTGGCGAGCCCTGGCGCTCGCGCAATTCACGCGTGTAGTCGGGCTTGTGCAGGGCGTCGCGCCGGCTTGGGTCGGTGTCGACGTCCAGCTTCTGGTTCACAAACATCGTCGCCTGCAGGAATTTGTCGAACACGCGCGGCAGCAAGCGTGCTCCCGTCGAATTCATCTTGGCCGCACCGCCGACGAACACGTCGCGCTTCGGGTGCTGGGCCGCATACAAGATCGCATCAGCAACGATTTCTGGCGCGTAGACCGGCGCCGGCAGCTTCGGTTCCTTGTCCATATAATTTTTCGCATGCACGGCAAACATCGTGTCGATCCCGGTCGGCTTGATCAGCGTGACCGACATCGGTGCGCCTTCCTTGTCCAGTTCGATGCGCAGCGCATCCGTGAAGCCCTTCACGGCGTGCTTGGACGCCGCGTACATGCCTTGTAGCGGAATCGCATGGTCTGACAGCTCGCTGCCCAGGTTGATCAGCGCGCCGCCGCCGCGCAGCTTCATGCGCTTGACCGCTTCCATCGAGCCATTGACCACGCCCCAGAAATTGGTTTGGAACAGGCGGTGGTGGTCTTCGGGCGCCACATCTTCCATCCGGCCAAAGATCGAGATACCCGCATTGTTGATCCAGGTGTCGATACGGCCGAAGCGCTCGATGGCGGCGTCGCCAATGCGCGCGACATCGTCGATATTGCCCACGTCCGCCGTGACGGTGACGACCTCGGCGCCGTTCGTGGTCAGTTCTTCAGCCAGGTGGGCGAGGGCATCGTCGGCGCGTGCCGCCAGCACCATTTTGGCGCCGCGTTCGGCAGCCATGCGCGCCGTGGTCAGGCCGATGCCGCTGGTGGCGCCCGTGATGACGATGACTTGCTCGTTGATTTTCTTCAGTTTGACTGACATGGGTGATCCTTTTTTCTTTGATTTGGTCGAGGAAGGTGTTAGTGAAATGATCACTTCGTGTTTCATAGTGATATTTCAAGAGAAAACGTGGCGCGCGGGTGACGGGGCGGCGCCGGCAGTCGCCCGCTAACGAAAAACGCCGTTCCCACACGATGCGGGAACGGCGTTTCACGAGGACTGCGCAAGCGCAGGCCTGGGCAGGCGCAAGGTTATTTCTTGGAGTAAATCTGATCGAACACACCGCCATCGGCAAAGTGGGTTTTCTGCGCCGCGGTCCAGCCGCCAAAATCGCTGATCTGGAATAGCTTGATCTGCGGAAATTGCGACGCGTATTTCTTGGCAAATTTCTCGACCGAAGGGCGGTAGTAGTTCTTGGCGATGATGTCCTGGCCCTGGTCGCCGTATAGAAACTCGACGTAAGCCTGCGCCACCGGCCGCGTGCCGCGCTTGTCGACGGTCTTGTCGACGACGGCCACTGGCGGCTCGGCCAGGATGCTGACCGACGGCGCGACGATCTCGAATTTGTCCGGGCCGAGTTCACGCAGCGCCAGTAATGCCTCGTTTTCCCAGGCCAGCAGCACGTCGCCGATGCCACGCTCGACGAACGTGGTGGTAGCGCCGCGGGCACCCGAATCGAGCACCGGCACGTTCTTGTACAGGCGCGCCAGATAGTCGCGCGCCTTGGCGTCGGTACCGCCCGGCTGGCGCAGCGCGTAGCCATAGGCGGCAAGGTGGTTCCAGCGCGCGCCGCCGGACGTCTTGGGGTTCGGCGTGATCACCGAGATGCCCGGTTTGACGAGGTCACCCCAGTCACGGATCTGCTTCGGATTGCCCTTGCGCACCAAGAACACGATGGTCGACGTGTACGGCGCGCTGCGGTATTTGAGCTTTTGTTCCCAGCCCGGATTGATCAGGCCCTTGTCGCGGATCGCGTCGATGTCGTAGGCCAGCGCGAGGGTGACGACATCGGCCTGCAGGCCGTCGATCACCGAGCGCGCCTGTTTGCCCGAGCCGCCATGCGACTGCTTGATCGTGACGTTGTCGCCGGTCTTTGCTTTCCAGTGCTTGGCAAATGCCGCATCGAACTCGTGGTACAGCTCGCGCGTCGGATCATACGATACGTTGAGCAGGCTGATGTCGGCGGCAAATGCAGGCGCGTGCGCCAGGAGGGTCAGGGCTGCCAGCGAGCTGATGAAGGTTTTGCGAAGCATCGAGTGTCTTTCTCCAGGTTAGAGACGGTAGAGTACGGTCTCGGGCTATAGAAAGAAAACGAATAAATTCAAGCAACCTTATACGATTTCTGCGCCGGCACGGGTGCGGCTCAGTTTGCCTTGGACAGGATGACCAGCCAGCGACGGAACAGCAGGATCTCAACGTGGCCGGCTTCGACGCCCGTGTCGCACTCGATAACCGGATTCACGGCGTAGAAACGCTTGCGGAAGTCGCGGGTCACCAGGATTTCGCGACGGCCAATGCGGACCATGAAAGGGGTCGGGGCGTGTTCCATACCAAAAGAGCTATTGAGCGTGGTCATGTTCGTTTCCTCGTATCGAGTGGTTATGCAGTGAAGTAAGAATACCATAACTACTGTATGAATCAACAGTTACTGTTCGGGCATACAGTAGTTTTTGTCGTGTGTGGTATTTTCGCCAAGTCAGTCATAATCGCGTCACCATGACCAAAACACTGCCACGTCTCCAGCGCTTTGCCGCCAACCGCTTCTCTGCCGAGGGCGAATACGGGCTGCACCTGACCATCGGCGTGGCCCTGCTGCTCGCTGCGATGGCCGTGTTCGCCCAGCTTGCCGGTGCCGTCGTGGCCGGCGCGCCGATCACGCAGTTCGACGCCGACATCGCCAACTGGCTGCACCTGCACGCGCGCCAGGGCGGGCTCTTGCGTGATGGGCTCCTGCTCATCACCCACATTCACAGTACGCCAGGGATCCTCATCATGGCCTTCTGCGCGGCGCTGTGGCTGTATCGCAGTGGTCACCGTTACTGGACGATGGCAGTCATCGCCAGCGTGCCGGGTGGAATGCTGCTCAACGTCGCGCTCAAGCACACGTTCGAGCGCGCCCGGCCGCACTTCGACGAGCCGATCGTCACGCTGACTACCTACAGTTTCCCCAGCGGGCACACGATGGCCGCCACCGTCCTGTATGGCGTGCTGGCCTGCTATTTCGCGCGCCACGCCCGGACATGGCCGGGCAGGGTGCTGCCGTTCGTGCTGGCAGCCCTGATGATTGGCGCCGTGGCGTTTTCGCGTATGTATCTCGGCGCGCACTATCTCACCGACATCCTCGCCGCATTGACGGAGGGCTGCGGCTGGCTCGCGATCTGCATCAGCGGCACCGCCACCCTCAATCGCCGCCGCAGGGCCCGTGAACAGCGCCAGTCCGGTGCGGCCTCACCCCAAGACATGTAAGGAATTTTTCGATGCGCACTCTCGTTCACCTGTCCGACCTGCACTTCGGTCGCGTCGACCAGGCCCTGCTGGGCCCGTTGCGCGAGCTCGTGCACAGCATCGCGGCCGACGTCGTCGTCATTTCGGGCGACCTGACCCAGCGTGCCAAGGTGGAAGAATTCGAAGAGGCGCGCGCGTTTCTCGATTCGCTGCCCGGGCCGCAGATCGTCGTGCCGGGCAACCATGATATTTCGCTGTATAACGTGCTGCGCCGTTTCGCCCGGCCACTGTCGCGCTATCGCCGCTATATCACCGATGATCTCGAGCCGGTCTTCATCGACGACGAGATCGCCGTCGTGGGTGTCAACACGGCCCGTTCGCTGACCATCAAGGACGGGCGCGTCAGCCACGAGCAGATCGCTGCGCTGCGCGCGCGCCTGAGCGGCCTGAGCCCCGATGTCACGCGTATCGTCGTCACGCACCACCCGTTCGACTTGCCCGATCACTTCGAAAAACGCGACCTGGTCGTGCGCGCGCCGCTGGCGATGGAAGTGTTTGCCGAAACCGGTGTCGATATCCTGATGGCCGGGCACATGCACGCCAGCCACGCCGGCAGCACGGCGGCGCGCTACCAGATCGATGCCTATGCGGCGCTGGTGATCCAGGCCGGCACGGCGACCTCGACGCGCGGGCGCGGCGAAGTCAATTCATTCAATGTGGTGCGGGTGGACGCGCAGCGGGTCGAGATCGACCGCTACGGCTGGGACGCGGTGGGCGGCAAGTTTGAAGTGGTCAATACCGAAAAGTTCATGCAGGCCGGCAGCGTCTGGTCGCCGCACACCGACGGCATGCTGGCAGCGGGGCTCTGAGGCCCCGCCAGGCGCGATCAGATCCAGTATTCGGTCAGGCGCGCCATCGCTTCGCGCAGGCGGTCCGACCATGGCCGCCGCTTCCAGGCGTCGAGCTTGATTTCCTTCGAATGCACGACGTCTTCCTTGAACGCCGCCTCCATCTCGCGCCCGAAGGCCGGATCCAGCACGACCACATTGACCTCGTAGTTGTGGATGAAACTGCGGCGGTCGATATTGGCCGAGCCGATGGATGACCACATGCCATCGATCACCGTGGTCTTGGCATGCAGGACGGCGACCTGCAACTGGTGGATGCGCACGCCGCCCGCGAGCAGCTCTTCGTAGAACGATTCGCCCGCATGCCGGATGAAGCCGTGGTCGGATACGCCCGGCAGCACGAGCTGCACGTCCACGCCACGCTTGGCCGCAGCGATCAGGCCGTCGACGATCTGGCGGTCCGGCACGAAGTACGCAGCCGTCAAATGGATCGATTTCTTCGATTCGCCAATGGCGACGACGAGCGACTTGTAGATGGCCGAATCGTGCTCTGGCGACGTGGCCAGCACCCGCACCACTTTGTCGCCCGCTGGCGCCAGTTGCGGGAAGTAATCGATCTGCGGCAATTCGCCGGCATCCTGGTGCACCCAGTTGTCGATGAATGCCCACTGCAGCGCGCCGACGGCGGGCCCCTGGATCTTGATGTGCGTATCGCGCCAGCCAACCTTGTCGTGGCTCACGTCGTCCGGACGCTTCTTGGACCGGAACAGCGAGCTGTTGGCGTAGGTGCTGCTGATGTTGATGCCGCCGGTAAAGGCCACAAGGCCGTCGACGATCATGATCTTGCGGTGATCGCGGTTGTTCAGCGCCCATTTGCCGGGCCGCTTGGTGGGGTCCACCGGATTGAAGACCAGCACGTTCACGCCCGCCTGGCGCAGCCGGTCGAAGAATTCCTTTGGTGTCGACAGCGTGCCGACCCCGTCGACCATGATATTGACCACCACGCCTTCGCTGCGTTTCTGCATCAGGATTTCGGCAAACTGCGCGCCAATCTCGTCATGGTCAAAGATATAGGTTTCCAGGTTGATCGATTTTTTGGCCCCGCGCGCCGCTTCCATCATCGCGCGCATTGTCGCCGGGCCGTCGAACAGCAGTGTGACCGCATTGCCGGCAATCATCGGCACCCCGGTGGCCTGTTCTTCCAGCACCGCCAGCGCCTTGAGGTCGGTCGACGCGCGCGCCCAGCGCCGCTTGAGCAGCGCTGCCGCCTGTTTCTGCTTGAGTTCGCCATGCTGCGTCGTGACCGTCGGCGTCGACTGGTCAGGCCCTCCGGTCATGGTGCTGGCATCGGGCAGTGACTTGCAGGCCGTGACCGCGCAGGCGAGAGCGGCGATGGCACACCAGGCGGCGAAGCGCTGTTTGATCATTTTGATCCTCGTACGGGTTCTGCATCAGGGGGCGCCAGTTGGCGGTGCTTGGGGCCGAGGAAGAATTCCACCGGCGAATACGCAAAGCGGCGGCCCAGTGCCTGCACCAGCAGGATGCCGCGCTTGAAGCGAATCTTGCGTGCGCGCAGCGCAACCCACAACGCCAGGCCGAAGCTGACCAAGAGGTTGACCGTGCCGATCAGCAGCACACCGGCCGTCGCGTTGATGAGCTGCGGCACGGTCATCTGGTAGTCGAGCGCCACCAGCGCAGTCGCGAAGTTGGCGGCCGAGAAAGTGATGTGACGAATGTCGATCGGCAGGCCCAGCAGGAAGCCGACCGTGCCCGTGGTGCCGAGCAAAATACCGAAGAAGAAGTTACCCATCAGGCCACCGAGGTTGTTCTCGACATACGCGCCCAGGCGCGCCAGCCGTGCCGGACCCAGCAGCGTGCGCAGGCCGCGCAATTGCTGGACACGCTGGCCCATGCGGGTGTACAGGGCCTTGTTGTCGTAGTAGCCCGATACCAGGCCGGCCACGAACAGCCAGACACCCGCCACCGCTGCATAGAACAGGGCCGGGCTGTTGACGGGATCGATCTCGTTGAGCAGGTGCAGCGCCTTGATCGGATCGACCAGATGCTCGCCCCGGTACCAGCGCACGCCCTCGGCGATGGCCCAGGCCACCGGAAACGCGACCAGCACGTTGCCGAGCACCGCCACCATCTGGGTGCGGAACACTTTATTGACGAGCTCAGCGAGCCGGTCGACGTCGAGGCCGCGCCCGGTCGCCGAGCGGTGCAGCGAGGCTGCGATGCGCTGGGCCGTCATGGCCGGCTGCTTGGTTGCGACGGTAAAGTGCAGCATGTGGATCAGCACGAAGCCGAACGAGTAATTCATGCTGAACAAGAAGGCCTGGACCAGCGGCGGCGAGTGCAGGTAGCCCAGCAGAATCTTGAGCAGCGCCATGAAGCCGACGATGAAGCCGGCGCCGGACGACGACCACAGCATCTTGCGCAAGCCCTTGCGGTCTTCGGCGATGTAGTGCTCGCCGGTGCGGCTGGCGTTTTCGGTGACATTGCGCGCCAGAAGGTCGACGTTGTCGCGCACCAGGTTCGTCACCTGGTACTTGGTATTGTGCGCTTCGATGAGTTCTTCGGCCAGCTCGATCACGGCGCGCTCGCGCGCAGTCAAAACGGGCGGCGGCGGGTCGGTGTCCGTCACGACGGCGAGATTGCCTTGGGGCGTGGGCGTGACGGCCGATGCGGCCGCGCCGGCAAGCTGCGGGGTCCCGGCTGCCATGGCGGTCAGCACGCCCTGGGTGGCGGCTTGCGCGTCAGCCGTGCCGGCGTTCGTGGCCACGTCGGGCACGTCCACCAGGAACAGCAGCTTTTGCAGACGGTCGATACTTTGCTGCAGCGCGACCAGCAGATAGGTCAGGGCGATGCTGGTGCCGCTGCTCAGCGCCAGGCGCCGGATCTTGAGCACCACGTCTTCGCACTGGTCGAGCATCACGAGCAGGTGGCGTGCGTCGTCCGGACGCGGGATGTCGCCGTTCAGGTAGCGCGCGTATTCGTCGAGGTACCGGTTGACCTCGATGTTCTGCATCAGGAACGGCGAATCGAAGTTCTCGATCTGGCTGTAGCTGTGCACCAGGCGCGGCTCCAGGCCCAGCGCGCAGACGCGGCACGATAGCGTGCGGATCGCATCGAGCAGGCCCTTGAGCGTGACCACGCGCGCGCGGCCGGGATTCGCATCGGCCGGGACCGGCGCGCTTTCGATCACATGGAACAGCGCCATCCAGTCGGTATCGGGCACCGCGCGGATCCACTCGTAATCGTCCTGGCGGTACAGCACCTGGTCGAGTGCATCGGACAGGTACAGGTCTTCCAGTGCCGGCGGCAGGAAACGGTACGTGATGCGGCTTTTCAGCTCGGTGACGAAACCATCGTTCGACAGGATGCCGATGTCACTGTACAGGCTGGTGTGGCGGCGCTTTTCAAGCAGCGTGGTGATGTAGCGGCGCAGCGCCCAGGCCTGGTCGGGATTGCCCTTGAGGAGCTGGGTCAGCGTGCGCACGGACTGGGCCGGATCGTCCACGGTTTGCCATACCCAGCGCTGGCGCGGGCGCAGATGGCACACCAACTCGACCAGCAGGTCGATGTTGTCACTGTTGGGGTCGATTCGTTCGAGCGTAGCAAGCATGAAAAAAATTGATACTGGAAAGCCTCAGTGTACGCGAGGCGCCCAGCATGGATGGTGTGGCAACGAACAATAACGTCCTGGAAATGTCCGCATGGCACTTTTAATGCCCGAACTGGCAATGGTGACGGCTGGACGAGGGCAGGGCAATCCCGCTACACTGGACTGGATTTGCAATGTTGCAGTGACGAAGGAAACCATGTACCTCACGTATTTCAACGGCCAATGGGCCGAGGGCAATGTGCCCTTGTATGGCGCGATGGACCACAGCCTGTGGCTGGGTTCGTCCGTCTTCGACGGCGCGCGTTCGCTTGCCGGCAAGCTGCCCGACCTGCGGCCGCACCTCGAGCGCGTCATCAGCTCCGCCGACAAGCTCGGCCTGGCCTGCCCGCTGAGCGTGGACGAGATGGAGGCGCTGGTGCGCGAAGGCGTCGCCAGGTTTGCGCCGGATGCCGAGCTGTATGTGCGCCCGCTCGTGTTTGGGACGGAAGGCTTCCTGATTCCGGTTGCCGAGAAAAGCCAGTTCGCGCTGACGCTGTTCGATGCGCCGCTGCCGCCGTTCGTCGGCTTTTCGGCCGGCCTGTCGACGATGCGGCGTCCCCAGCCGAGCATGGCGCCGACGGACGCCAAGGCGTCGGCCCTGTACGCCAACTCGACCCGCGCCATGCGCGAAGTGAAGGCGCGCGGCTTCGAGCAGGCGATCATGCTGGACGGCGAGGGCCATGTCGCCGAATTTGGCGCCTCGAACCTGTTCCTGGTCACAGCCGACGGCAAGGTGGTCACGCCCCGCTTGAACGGTACTTTCCTGGCCGGCATTACGCGTGCACGCGTGATGGCGCTGCTGGCCGGTGTGGGCATCGAGGTTGAAGAACGCACGGTCGAAGAGGCCGAACTGCGCACGGCGCGTGAAATCTTCAGCACCGGTAACTATGGCAAGGTCACGCCATGCACCCGCTATGAAGACCACGTGCTGGAAGCCGGGCCGGTGGCGACTCAGGCGCGCGAGCTGTATCTGGCATTCACGCAGGCCGCGTAACCGGTCCTGGTCTGTGCCAATAACAAAGGCCGGCAATTGCCGGCCTTTTGCATTGCTACCGCACGTGGCGATTAGCCGCGTGCTGGTTCCGCGACATAGATCTCGACGCGACGGTTGCGCGCCTTGCCTGCGTTGTCGTTGTTCGAGGCGATTGGCTCGCGCGAACCGCGGCCTTCGATGGTGATGCGGTTCGGGTTCACGCCGCGGCCTGCCAGGTAGTCACGGGTGCGCGATGCGCGATCGACCGACAATGGCTGGTTGATGCTGTCGCTGCCGGTGCTGTCGGTGTGGCCGATGATCACGACATTGGTGTTAGGGTTTTCTTGCAGCGTCGAAGCGAAGCGCTGCAGCACTGGCTGGAAGTTGCCCTTGATGTCCGAGCGGCCCGTGTCGAACGAGATGTCGCTCGGGATTTCCAGCTTCAGGCGGTTGTCCGAGGTCTGGGTGACTTGCACGCCGGTGCCCTGGGTCGCTTGTTCCATGGCTTGTTTTTGCTGTTCCATGCGCTTGGACCAGATATTGCCGATCACGGCGCCGGCTGCTGCGCCAATCGCTGCGCCGCCAGCCACACGGCCGCCGCCACCGCCGCTGGTCGTGCCGCCGATCAGGCCGCCCAGGCCTGCGCCGATACCGGCACCGGTTGCGGTACCGCGCTGGGTGCCGGTCATGTCTGCGCAACCGGTGGCCGTCATGACGACGATGGCAACTGCTGCGGTGGTTTTGATGAAGTTTTTGTTCATGGTGGAACTCCTTAAAAGTAAGAAATCCGTTTCGCTGTCACGCCATCAAAAGGCGCGACCGCGAAACGGATTGGATTTTACGACAAGCAGAGACTTGCCATAAAAATGCTATATACCGCGGCCGCTGATCAGGCGAACCAGGATCATGATGACGGCGACGACGAGCAGGATGTGGATGAAACCGCCGATGGTGTACGAGGTCACCAAGCCGAGCAGCCAGAGAATAACGAGGACAACAGCAATTGTGTACAGCATGATGAATCTCCTAGAAGGGGTGCGCCGGTTGCGCTGTGAGACCAGTATGTTGTTTCCTGAGAGCGACTACCGTACGATGGCGTACATTAAACGCAACTTTTTTGTTTTTGCACGCCAGGGATCCAGCCCATCATCCCGATCAGGCCGGTAAAGCCGATCAGACACGTCAACAGGCCACCAGCGATCAGGAAGACGACATCGTGGGCCTGCACCAGTTCTTGCGCAGCAGGCGCCGGGCTGGCCGACAGCAGGCCGAACAAAGTGAGTACGATTCCCCAAATAATGATGCCGATCCAGGTCAAGGTGGTCATGTGGGTCTCCCTGATTGATGCTGTTCGCCAATCGATTCAGCATGGGAACAATTGTCGCCTTAGCTCATCAATAATTCCGTGCGATGGCACACATTGCAATTAGGAAAAAAATTGGCCGGGATGCTTGCGCGATCCCGGCCAATCGTGTTGCTGCAAAAAAGCTGATTCTTGGTTATGCCACCGAGCGCAGACGGCCCTTGACGATGCGCACGCGGTCGCCGCTGCCCCATTGTGGCTGGCTGGTCTGGCGGAAGGTACGCAGCGTGCCGTCGTCCAGGCGCACCCGGATTTCATAGCTGGTCGTTGCCTTCACATTGCCCTCGACCTGGTTGCCGACCACGGCGCCGCCGATGGCGCCAGCCGCAGTGGCCAGCGTCTTGCCATTGCCGCCACCGATCTGGTTACCCAGCAAGCCGCCGAGGACCGCGCCGCCGGCTGCGCCCAGACCACTGCCTTCGGCACGTTGCTTGATTGCGCGTACCGATTCAACGTTGCCGCAGTTTTCGCACCAGTTGCTCTTTGCTGCCAACTGGGTCGGCTCGCTTTCCTTGATCTGCGTCACAGGCGCAGCTTGTTTTACAGGTGCCGGTGCAGGTACGGGAACCGGCGCAGGCGCATAGGCTTGCGCCGGCGCCTGGGCGTCGGCAGGGTAGGCATAGCCAGCTTGCGGCGCACCTTGTGGCAGGGTCGACGCGAGTGCCAGGCGATCGGCCTCGGTCAGCTGACGATTGGCCGTGCCGCCGACCGACGACGGCAGCCAGCCCATGATGGCGGCGGTGCCGACCAGCGAGAACAGCACGACAGCGGCGGCGGCCAGCAGCAGCAGCGGGTGGGTGCGGTTCTTGACCGGCATGGTTGGAGGGGTTGTCATCTTTTGTTCCTTTCGTATAGGCATTAAGCCGGATGTTCAATGATTGTCCTCAGGAACAACTAATGCTTCCGTGCGTCACCGTACATACCTGCGCACTCGGTGCGTTTAGGCTCCATCACATTGTGTGCAAATGTAACTGGTCGTAGCGGTCCCGGCTGGCCCACGTACCAACCTGTGAGGAAATAATGAATTCTGCCGTCCACCCGCCTGTCTTCGAGCCCAACAGTAATTTGTTACTCGCAGCGCTTCCCCCGCAAGATCTCGCCCAGATGCTGCCGCAGCTCGACGAGGTCAGGGTAGAAGCTGGCCAGGTCCTGTGCGAAGCGGGTGATCCCATTCTTCATATCTATTTCCCCCACGATTGCCTGGTGTCACTGCTGGGCGTGGCCGAAGGGCGCATGACGCTCGAGGTCGGCCAGGTCGGGCGTGAAGGGATGCTTGGCGCTACCACCGCGCTGGGCCACGACATCACGCAGGTGCGCGCCGTCGTGCAGCGCGCGGGTAGCGCGAGCCGGATGGAAGGCGGCCGCTTTCGCCTCGAAGTCTCGCGCAATCCTGCATTGCAGCGGGTACTGTATCGCTACACCGATTCCTTGCTGGCGCAGGCGATCCAGATCGCCGTGTGCAGCCGCTTTCACGTGCTCGAGGCGCGGCTGGCCCGGTCACTGCTCGTCACGCGCGACCGTCTGCAGTCGGATAAATTCCATCTGACGCACGAGTTTCTTGCGCATGCATTGGGTGTGCGGCGGGTGGGCGTGACCAAGGCGGCCAGCGCGTTGCAGCAGCAGGGCCTGATCAACTACAGCCGGGGCAATATCGAGATCCTCGACCCGGAACGCCTCGCGGCAGCGGCATGTACCTGCTACCAGATCGTGCGTGAAGCCGGGGCTGCGCCAGCTACCGATACCGTCTGAATTTTCAGCGCAAAAGCGCATCGTCCCAATGCAAAACGCCCGGCAAGCCGGGCGTTTTGCATTCACTGAACTGTCGCTGGCATGTTTGCCAGCGACGGGAATCAGTTGGTGGTCTTGACTTGGTTGCCGACCACGCCGCCGACAGCTGCGCCGCCAACGGTGCCGATTGCGCTGCCGCCGGTCAGGACGCCACCGAGAACAGCACCGGCGCCAGCGCCGACTGCGGTGTTACGGTCTTGCTTCGACATGTTCGAGCAGCCGACCATACCGAAAGCGGCGGTCGCCAGGGTTGCCGTCACTACCAGGTTTTTGATGAGTTTCATGAAGTTCTCCTTTAATGGGGTTATTTCAGGCGCAGGTCATTCCTGACCGATTTCACGCCGTTGACGGTTCGCGCGGCTGAAGCCGCTGCGGCGACGCTGTCGGCCGAAGAGACGAATCCCTGTAACCGGACAATGCCTTGGTACGTATTGACATCCAGATCGGACACCTTCAGGTCGGGATCGCGCCTGATGGCGCTGTGCACCCCGGCAGTAATGACATCGTCCTGGACCGCTTCGACCTTGCCGAAACCGGGTAATCCGGACGTGCATCCCGTCAGTACTCCACAGGCCAGTGCGACCAGTAAAACGGGGATGCTGCCAATACGCTTGATGCTCGATCCGTTCATGCGGGTGTTTCTTTTCTTGATGACCTGGCACTGATCATAGTCAGGATTGCCAAATTGATCTGTTCGGCAACACACAGAGCCCGTGCCAGGTTGTTACAGGTTGTATCCGTCAGGCTATTTCAACGACGCTGGCGTCGGCCCGGTGGCGGGGCACTGGGTGCTTGCCGTGCCTGGGCCAGCAGGCGTGCGCAGTCGCTGTCTTCGCCCGGCCCCGTATTGATCAAGGGGAGCAGGGCGGCCAGTGGCGCGGCCACCACGGCCAGTGCTGCGGCGCCGCCTGCCTTCATTGCCAGCACACCCTTATCGATGGCCACATCCGGCTTGCTGAACGGGCCGCGCACATACAGTGGCGCGCGCAGCGAAAAGATGCGCAGCGCCTTGGTTTCGGGCCGAATACGCAGTTCCATCTGCTCGCCCGCCAGGTTGATGGCGCCGTCAACGGTGATGATGGCTTCCTCGGTGTCGACGATGAAGCTGCGCGTGCGCGCGATACCGTCTTGGATGGCGAAGTCGGCCGCCACGCAGTTGAGCTCGACCTGCTTGTCGCCGAACAGCTTGGTGACCACGATATTCGCCACATTCAAGCCAGCCATTTCCAGCAGCATCTTGCTCACCGTGCCTTCGCTGACGAGCGCCTTGAGTTCGCCATTGGATGTGGCCAGCAGCGATGCGACCGAGTTGCCGGTGGCCGACAGCTTGGCGTCCGCATTGATCTGCCCGGCCGTCGCCTGCATCTGCTCGATTTTCGGGAACAACTGCTTGATGCCGATCTTGCGGGCCCGCACGTCCGCCATCGCCTTGATGGCGTTCTTGCCGCTGCGCCCGCTGCCATCGAGGCGAATGGTGGTGCGGACGGTACCGCCGGCCATGCCGAATTCGAGCGGGTCGAGCCGGAGCACGCCGTTGTCCATCTTGATGTGGCTGCTGAGCTTGCTGATCGGCAGCGCCTTGTCACGCACGATATTGTCCGCCGCAAAGCGCACGTCGGCATCCAGCGCTGTCCAGCGTTCGGTGTGGAATTCTTCCACTGGCAACACCTTACCGGTCGGCTGTTTCGTCTCGACGCCGCGCGCTGCCTTGCTGGCGTTCGAATCGGCGCCGACGAGGGGCGCCAGATCAGCAAACACGAGCTGGCGCGAACGTACATTGCCCGACAACACCGGGCGCGCGCCACCGGTGGCGTACTCGAGGCGCCCGCCGATGTCGCTCGCACCAACCTTGCCGGCAAAGCCGTCGTAGACCCAGCGGCTGGCATCTTTGGCCAGGCGCCCGGTCAGGCGGCCCGACGTGGAAAACGCCGGCGTTTCCGGCAGCAGCACGCCGGTAAATTGATACAGGCGCGCCATGCTGGCGCCGGCCAGTTCGAGTTGCACGTCCAGCGCGGCAAGCCGGGCCGGATTGGTAACGGTGCCGGTAATGGCGATGCGCGTCTTGCCCGATTTGAATTCGCCCTGGATCGGGTAGGGCGCGGTCTCGTCCTTCAGCGAAAACACCGAGCCGAGCTTGCCCCCGCCATCTACCTTGGCCCCGTTATACGTGCCATCCAGCGTGAAGGCCACGCCATAGATTGGATCGCGCTCGAGCGTGCGTACCCGGGCCGTGACATCGGCTTTGGTGACCGCATCCTTGATGTGAATGACGCCGTCCGTCAGCACGACGCGTTCGAGATCGAGATTCCAGCGCGACGGTTGCTCGTTGCGCTGGAAGGTCCAGTTGTTCGTGGCCGCGTCAAGGCGCAGCAGGTCGACGCGGGGCGCGTCGAAGCGCAGCAGCGGGATGCCGATGCGCTTGTCCAGCAGCGCGAGCGGATCGAGCGAGAAGGAAAACTGACCGACGCTGGCCATGTTCCCGGCTGCCATGCCGGCCGGGTTGCCAATCGTGGTGTTGCGCGCGACAAGGTAGGGCCACGGGATGTGGTCGCGCCACGCGCGCTCGGCCGGCGCCATCCGCGCAGCAGGGCGCTCCCACGAGACAGTCAGGTCGCCATGGATGGCAAACGGGCGGTCGATGGCGTCGCTCACCTTGTTGTTGATCCACGGCCGCGCGCGGTTCCAGTCGAAGGTCGCGATGACGATGATGGCGATGACGGGCAGGGCGATCAGCATGGCAAGGACCCAGAGGCCGATCTTCTTCTTGCTGCGGCGCGGCCCCGGTGGGCGCTGCGCCGCCAGCGGCGTTGGCTCGGCCATGAAAGTCCTTTATCAGTAGTGGATGTGATGCGTGCGGCGAGGGTAGCCTACGCGGGTCTGTGTCAACGTGCGATGGCGCACCCAGTGCCGGCGATAAGCGCCATATGCAGAGCGGGTGCGCATCGCTGCAGGCAATGTGCGTCACCGAACTGAGCGTATTCCATAACAGGTTTATAACGTTATCTACACCACTTCCGAGGAGAAAATGTAATGAATAAACATCAATCGATGACCGGGTTTGCCCGCCTTGGCTGCGTTGCCGCTCTGCTGGCACTGACGGCCTGCGCAAGTCCTGACAAGGCGCCTGCGACGGCGGACGTGGCAGTCTCGCGCAACGCGATCGAGAACGCCGTGTCGGCAGGTGCAGCTGACCTGGCGCCAGCGGAAATCACGGCAGCACGCGAAAAAATGGGCAAGGCCAACCAGGCCCTGGCCGCGCGCGACTACAAGCTGGCACGCGAACTGGCAGTCCAGGCCCAGGCCGACGCCAAACTGGCCCAGAGCAAGGCCGTATCGAGCAAGGCGACTGCTGCGTCGACCCGCCTGAATGAAGACTTGCGCGTGCTGCGCGAAGAAGTTGACCGCGCCAACACCAACTAAGGTCAAAAAAACTCAGCAAGCAATTGCACTGCTTCCTGTCTGATGCAGACAGGAGTTCGCGCCGACGATCCGGCGCATATGGAAAATAAAAGGAATAACAACATGAAAAACCGCAAATCCGCCGTATCGATCCTGGCCGCCGCCGTGCTGGCCGCTGCCTGCGCCAGCGCACCGATGACCACGCCAACGCTCGACCAGGCACGCGCCGACTTTGTCAGCGCCAACAACAATTCGCAAGTGTCGACCTACGCACCGCTCGAATTCAAGCAGGCCAGCGAAGCCCTCGACCAGGCCAACCAGGCTGCTGCCCGCCGCGAAAGCCTGAGCGACATCGACCGTCTGGCCTATGTCGCCAAGCAGCGCATCGCCACGGCGCAAGAAGTTGCCAAGGGCAAGGCCGCCGAAGCAAATATCGCCGACGCAACGCGTCAGCGCGACATGGTCCGCCTGGATGCCCGCACCGCCGAAGCCGATCGCGCCAAGCGCGAGGCTGAAGCCGCCCAGGCTGCTGCCCAGCAGGCCCAGGGTCAGGCACAGCAAGCCCAGATGCAGGCACAGGCAGCGCAGGCTGAAACGGCTGCGATGGCCGAACGCGCTGCCAAGCTCGAAGCGCTGCTGGTCGACCTGCAGGCCGTGAAAACCGAACGCGGCTTTGTCGTCACGATCGGCGACGTCCTGTTTGCGACCGACCAGGCCGTGCTGAATGCGAATGGCGTTTCGACGCTGCGGAAACTGGCCGACGTCATGGCCCAGAACCCGAACCGCACCGTGCTGATCGAAGGTTTCACCGACAGCACCGGCAGCGAGAGCCACAACCAGCAACTGTCCGAACGCCGCGCCGCCGCTGTCGCGACCGCGCTGGCCGGCCAGGGCGTGCCACGCGAACGTATCGCCATGCGCGCCTACGGCGAAGCCTTCCCTGTTGCATCGAATGACAGCGCAGCAAGCCGTCAGCAGAATCGTCGCGTCGAAATCGTTCTGTCGAACGAAGGCGCAGCCATTCCGCCACGCGCAGCAGCGCGTTGAACACATTTTTTGAACCGACTTTGAATTAAGGAATGACAATGGAACAAACCAACAACCTCGGCCACGGCTTTGATGTCTCGGCAATCCGCAAGGCAGCCGCCAACCTCGACGACGGCGCCGTCACCGAGGGCTATCAGGCCGACCGTGAAGCGGTCATCGCAATGCTGAACGATGCACTGGCCACCGAACTGCTGTGCGTCATGCGCTACAAGCGCCATTATTACACCGTCAGCGGTCCGGGCACCGGCCAGATCAAGGCCGAGTTCCTCGAGCACGCGCAGCAAGAGCAGGAACATGCCGACCGCATCGCCGAACGCATCGTGCAACTGAACGGTTCGCCAGATTTCAACCCGGCCACCTTCGCTGCCCGCAGCCACGCCGAATACGATGCGTCGGAGAACGCGCAGGACATGGTCCGCGCCGACCTGATCGCCGAACGTGTGGCGATCGAATCGTATCGCCAGATGATCGTAGCGATCGGCGACAAGGATCCAACCACCCGCAACATGCTGGTGGAAATCATGGCCGTCGAAGAAGAACACGCCGACGACATGCGCGACCTGATGGCCTGAGCCTGACGGTGACCCGCCCCGCGCGGCGGGTCAGTTTCAATGATTGATTAGTGACAGGAGTAGAACATGCTAGACACTTCCCGCAACAGCAACGGCAGCATGCACCCGATCAGCGGCAGCACCTATGCCACCCAGTCCGACATGAAGGCCCTGGTACGTGACGCACAGTCGATGCTGACCGCCGCCGCATCGCTCACCGGCGAGAAAGCCGAAGAGCTGCGCGAGCGCGGCATGGCGCTGCTTGACACCGTCCTGGGCGGCGCCAGCCTGGTCCCGACCCAGGCCGTGGTCAAGGGCAAGGAACTGGTTCATACCGCTGATGTCTACGTCAAGGACAATCCGTGGCGCATCGTGGCAGTAGCGGCAGGTGTCGGCGTGCTCATCGGCGTGCTACTTAGCCGCAAACATTAAGGTTGGGGGCTACGTGGATAAAGAAGAAGCAGTCGTGCATAACCCCGGCGTATTCGCCGGCATTTCCAGTCTCTTCAAGAGCCTGTTCGGTCTGGCCGTCTCGCGCGTCGAACTCGCCGCGCTGGAGTTGGCCGACATCCGCAATCACGTCATCGAGCTGGTGGCCATCTTTGCCGTGGCCGCGCTGGCGGTCTGGTTTGCCATCGCCTTCGGTGCAATGACCATCGTTGCGCTGGCATGGGAATCGATGGGCTGGACCATCCTGTTGATCATGTTCGCCGTGTTTGCACTGATCACGGCCATTCTCGTGGCCAAGGGCATGGCGCTGATCAAGCAGAACAAGCTTGGCTTTCCTGCCACGATGAAAGAACTGAAAAACGACCGCGAGATGCTGCTGTGAGCGGCGCACCCAAAGAGGCCAACATGCACAAACACGACGAGACGACCGGGTTGGCCGGTCACCAACACAGCCTGGACCCGGCAAAGCGCAAGCAAGAACTGCTGCGTGAAGGCGAGTTCTTCCGCGCTGGCGTGGCCCATGCCAAGGCCAGCATCCAGCATGGCATCAAGCCTGAGGTCATGCTGCGCTCGGCCTTTGACCACACGACCGTGGCGCTGCGCACCAGGGCCGACGCGCTGCTCAAGCCGACCGGCACCAATGTGTCGATGCTGCTGCCGTATGCCATGACCGCTGTAAACTTCGTGCGCCAGCGTCGTATGGGCAAGCAGGCAGCGGGCGCTGCAGTCGGCGTGGGCATCCTGGGCTGGTACCTGAACCGCCGGCGCACCCGCAAGGCCAAGGCAGCCAAGGAAGCATGAGTATACGTATGAACCGGTGCAGGCGCCTTCGAGCGTCGGCACACGATGTAACGATCACGAATGACGCTACAGGGTAGTACGCTGTACCGGCTTTGGTGGGGCTTGAACGGCGTTCCAATCGCAAGTTGGACGCCGTCTTTTTTTGTCCTGCCTGCGCCCGCCCATCCAGTATGCTGCACCCATCCCTTCACCACGAGAACCGCATGCATCCCTCAAATATTGTCCTGCTCGAATTCCATCCCGAACGCGATGACCTCAGTCCCGACAAGGAGTTGCGCAATGGCCTGTCGGTGGCGCTGCGCATGGGCAAGACGCTGTGGCTGGCAAACGATGAGTCCGTCAGCATCGAGCGTTTGACACTGGTGGAAGAAGACAGCCGCGGCCAGAGCAGCTTTGCGAGTGAGCACCATCAATTTGCGCTGCATGATTTCTTCGACCTGCCGCTGCCGGCCTTCGACATCGAGAAAGGCCGCATCAATGAAGCCGATGTCGAAGGCCTGGCCTGCGACGGCAAATATATGTGGGTCACCGGCTCGCACAGCCTGCGGCGCAAAAAGCCCGACCCGCTCGATGGCAACAAGCGCACGCACAAGCGCCTGGCGACGGTCAGCGCTGACGGTAACCGCTATCTGCTGGGCCGTATTCCAATGGGCGAACAGGATGGCGTGCCTACCTTGCTCAAGGAAGTCGAGCACAAGGGCAAGCGCCGCACTGCCGCGCTGCTGCGCGGCGATGCGCATGGCAACGAACTGACGGCGCAGCTCAGGCAGGACGAGCACATCGGCCCGTTTCTGGCTATTCCCGGCAAGGACAACGGCTTCGATATCGAGGGCATCGCGCTGGCGGGCAAGCATGTGCTGCTGGGCCTGCGCGGGCCGGTGCTACGGGGCTGGGCCACCATTATCGAAGTGGCCCCGGTCGACGATGAGACACCGGGTTCGCTGCGCCTGGCGCCGCTCGACGCGGATGGCAACCTGTACCGCAAGCATTTCCTCGACCTGGGCGGACTGGGCATTCGAGACCTGTGCAAGCAGGGCAGGGATCTGCTGATCCTGGCCGGGCCGACGATGGATCTGGACGGCCCCGTGACGCTGTTCCGGTGGGTCGGTGGCGCCGAGCCGGACGGCGAAACGGTCGTCTCTGCCGAGGCACTGGAGCACGTGCTGAACCTGCCGTTCGGGCAGGGCGTGGATCACCCGGAAGGCATCGCGCTGTTCGCCAGTCGCGATGGGGCCGATGAGGGTTTGCTGGTGGTGCACGATTCGGCGTCGCCGAGCCGGCAGATCGGGGAGAGTACGCTGGTGGCGGATGTGTATCCGCTACCGTCGCGCAAGAAAAAGCGCTGAGGCCAGCAGGCGCTGGCTAACTTCTGCGTCAGTTCGATGGCGCCTTGGCCAGCAGCGCGGAATCACGCTGGAACGTTGCACGTGCTTCTGCCACACAGGCCTTGCGATCGGCGGCAGGCTGTTGCTTGCAAGCGTTCTGCGCTTCCTGCAATGCCGCGCGCAGTTCCTTGCGCAGCGTCTGCTGCTCGGAATCGTTGCGGTACCAGCGCGCCGGATCGCCATTGGCAATTTCCTGGGCTTGCTGACGGGCGGCGACCTGACTGACATTGGCGTCGCCACCCGTGGCTGGCGTCGATTGCGCGGCAGCAGTCAGGCAGGTGAGGGAAGTTGCGAGCGCAAACAGGCAAGTGGTGGCGGAGCGAATGACGTGGGCCATGATGGTCTCCAGAAGCGGTGCGGAAGATGGTCGTTCTGACGAAGCGGAAGCGGAAGCAGAAGCGGAAGCGGGTGTATGCCCGATCTCCGCTCCTGCTCCGGTGGTGCCGGGTCGATCGGTAGATCAGTAACGGTACACGCGGCCGTCAACGATGCGAACGCGGTTGCCCACACGCAGATCGTAGACGCTGTCCTGCATCACGGCGCGGTATTCGCCGTTGTCCATGCGGACATTGATCTGGTATTGCTCGGGACCCTGTGCATTGCGGTTCTTTTCGACGTTGTTACCCAGCGCAGCGCCGGCAACACCGGCAGCCACGGTGGCTGCAGTACGGCCGCTGCCGCTGCCGATCTGATTGCCGGCCAGTGCACCCACCACGCCGCCCAGGATGGCGCCAGCGCCGCTGGTGCGGTTTTCACCTTGCGCGACCTGGATCGAATCGATCACGCCGTAGCCGGCCGAGGCGCTGCTGCTGGCATTGTTGTAGCCGCCGCCGAATGGCTGCTGGCTGTTGCTGGCGCAACCGGTGAGCAGGGCGCCGGTAGCAAGGACGACAGCGATAAGTTTACGGTTTGCATTCATATTGTTCTCCTGACAAAAGGTTTTACTCAGAATAGACACGCTGGAGAAGGGGGTCTGTGCGTTGCCGCACCCATCTTGTTTTGCTAACAGGTCCGACATCTGGCCACGGGGCGGTGAATATGTCCGGCAATGAGCGTTGTTTGCGTGACACAGCCCATTACTCTGCGTCTTGTGTTCGCCAGCGTACAGAAGGCTAGTGTACTGCATGTAAAGATGGCGCCAGTGTTGACAAATGGTGAACAAAAATAATGAAGACTCCGCATGTGATGTTCCTGCTCGCTGTTGCCATGGCCTGGACTACTCCGGCTCTGGCGCAAGGCGCAGGCCAGGATGCGAAGGCCGCTTATCAATACGCGATGGACACTGCCGAAGCTGGCTACGATGCGGCCAAGGCCAGGTGTGACACCATGGCCGGTGTGCCGCACGAAATCTGCATTGCCGATGCCCGTGCGGCACGGATCCGGATCGAAGAAGAGGCGACGGCAGCCCACAAGAACACGCTCGCGGCCTATACCCAGGCACGCATGCGCATCGCGACCGCGTTCCATGAACGCGACAAGACGCGCTGTGGCGCATTGGTGGGTAACGACCGCGAAGTCTGCCTGGCCCAGGCCAAGGCGACACTGGTCGCGCTCCAGGCTGATGCCCGGGCCGACCGCAAGGCGATCGAAGCGCGTCTGGATGCCTATGACGTCAAGATCGAAGCTGAATATCGCGTCGCACTGCAGAAGTGCGATGCCTTCGCCGGCGCCGTCAAGGACGGGTGCGTGAGCACCGCCCGGACGGCGTACGGCAAATAAACCTGCGGGCCGGCTTGCCGGCGCCGCGCAATCCGCCCGCAAGGGTAAGTTTTAAACATGATCATTATTAGGAGCCATCATGAAAATCGCTAAAAGCATCATCTCCGCTGCCATCTTCGCTACCGTCGCCATCACCGCTGTCGGTTGCTCGTCGACCAACAAGCAAGCCAGCACCGGCGAATACGTCGACGACGCAGTGATCACCACCAAGGTCAAGGCTGCCCTGATCAACGACCCTAACGTGAAAGCACGTGAAGTCAACGTCGAAACGTTCAAGGGCGACGTTCAGCTGTCGGGCTTTGTTGCTGATGCACGCGATGCACAGCGCGCTGTCGAGATCGCACGTGGCGTCAAAGGCGTCACCGCAGTCAAGAACGACATCCGCGTGAAATAATAGTCGGATCGCCGGGGCGGCCCGGTCTTTTGTTCAGGCACACATATGCAGCTAGCTCAATCTGATCCGGCCATGCCGGCAACCCCGCCTGATACTGCCGCCCCGGGGGCTTTGCCCCCAAGCAGCAACGGTGACGCCCTCCATCCCGAGGTGCGTTCCACCGGCGACGATCTCGCCCTTCACATCGGTGCGCTACGCGTACCACTGCACGTCAACGCCCGCGGCCTCGCGCTCGGCGTCCTTGCTACCATCGCTTTTGTCTTCGCGCTCCAATGGGCGCAAAAATTCTTCGTGCCGCTTCTGCTCGGCATTCTGATCGCGTATACCCTCAATCCTGTCGTACGCTGGCTCGAGCGCTGGCATATCCGCCGCATCGTCGGCGCTACACTGGTCACCGTCGTGATCGTGGGCGCGATGGCTGGCACCGTGTACCGGCTGCAGGGTGAATTCTTCAATATCATCGACGATCTGCCGACGTTGACATCGAAAGTCACGCGCATCCTGTCGAATACGACGGGCGAGCGTTCGACGCTGCAGCAGATGCAGGCCGCCGCCGCCGAGATCGAGCGCGCCGCCAGCAATGTCGGCTCGGACGCCCGTCGCGTGACGCAGCAGCGGCGCCAGAATGCCGGGGATGCGTCGTCGAGCTCGCCAATTCGTGTGATGGACTGGGTGCTGGCCGGCTCGATGAGCCTGGCGGCGTTCATGTCGCAGGCCACGATGGTGATCTTTCTCGTGTTCTTCCTGCTCCTAGCGGGCGACACGTTCAAGCGCAAGCTCGTCAAGCTGACGGGGCCTTCGCTGTCGCGCAAGAAAGTCACGGTCCATATCCTGGACGACATCAATACGTCGATCCAAAGCTATATGTTCATGCTGCTGGTGACCAACGTCCTGCTGGCGCTGCTGATGTGGGGCACGCTGCGCGCGATCGGTCTGGAAAACGCCGGCGCGTGGGCGGCGTTTGCCGGCGTGGCGCACCTGATGCCGTATTTTGGGCCGCTCGTGATTACGGTCGCCACTGGCATGGCCGCGTTCCTGCAGTTTGAAACCGTGGGCATGGTCACGCTGGTGGCGGGCGCATCGCTCGGCATCGCGACACTGGTCGGCATGGTCGTGGCAACCTGGATGACCGGCAAGATCGCGCGCATGAATCCGGCGGCGGTCTTCGTCAGCCTGTTGTTCTGGGGCTGGCTCTGGGGTGTCTGGGGCTTGCTGCTGGGGGTGCCGCTCGTGATGGTGCTCAAGGTCGTGGCCGAGCGCGTCGAGGGGATGGAAGTCGTATCGGAACTGCTGGGAGAATAAGGTCGGCAGCCAGGCCGCCGACCTCCAAGGTACAACGTTATTCCGCCTTCGGTTTCGGGTCCACGCCCGTTACCGACTTTGGCTTGTTACGCAAGCTACCCATCTGCAACGCATACTGGCGCGCGAATTCTGCGCCCAGGAAAAAGATCTGCGCTGAGTAATAAACCCACAGCAGCAAGGCGATCAGCGATCCGGCGGCGCCGAAGCTGTCGGTGGTACCGCTGTTGCCGATGTACAGGCCAATCCCGAACTTTCCCAGCGTGAACATTGCCGCCGTGCCAAGCGCGCCGATGGCCACGTCTTGCCACGACAGTTTCACGCGAGGGAGCAGCTTGTAGATCACACCGAACAGGGTGGCGATGACCAGGAAGCCCAGGCCCGAAGCAATCCAGCCAATGACGATCGCAGCGTCTTGCCACATACCGCTGATAAATTTCTCAGCCACCGTTGTGGCGGCGCTGATCACCAGTGACACCATCAGCAGGAAACCCAGCACCAGAATCACGCCAAATGACAGCAGGCGGGTGCGGATCAGGTTCCATATGCCGCCATTCGGTGGCGCCGGCAGGTTCCAGATTTCATCCAGGCTGTCCTTGAGTTCTGAAAACACGGTCGTCGCACCGACGATCAGCAGCAATGTGGCCACGATTGTGGCAAACATGCCCGTTTCCTTGTTTTGCGCACCGGCCAGGATGGCCTGGATGGTATCGGCGCCCTGGACACCGACAAGACCGCGCAATTCATTGAGCAATTGCCCTTGAGCCGCTTCCGCACCGTAGAAAAAACCGGCAACAGCAATCACGAGCACCAGGATCGGTGCCAGCGAAAACAACGTATAGAACGCCAGCGCAGCCCCTTTGCTGGACGCCCGGTGATCGATCCAATCCATGACTGCAGCGCGCAGTACCTGGTAGATCTGGTGCGTGTACGGGAACCATTTATTCACTGCCATAACCGCTTCTCCAAAAGAAAAGGGGGCCGAAGCCCCCTCGATCTCGCATGGTCACCACCGACATGCGGTGGTGACAGCTTCAGGTATTAACGCTGGACTGGGACTTCAACCGTGATCTGGTCGACTTCGACGCGACGGTTAGGTTCCAGGCAAGCGATCAGCTGAGCGCGGCCTTTCTGGTTGCACTCGACGACTGGGTTAGCTTCGCCCTTGCCGATAGCGCGCAGACGGTTACCGTCGATGCCTTTGCCGATCAGATACTCACGCACGGCCATGGCGCGACGCTCCGACAGCTTCTGGTTGTAGGTCTCCGAACCCAGACGGTCGGTGTAGCCGGTGATTTCGACGTTGGTGACGCTGGTGTCAGCTTGCAGGGCAGCAGCGATTTCGTCCAGCTTAGGTGCTGGGGTGATCACGACAGCCTTGTCGAAGGCGAACATCTTGGTCGCTTCGAGGGTGACTTTCTGGAAGCGTGGTGCTGGTGGTGGTGGCGGTGCGACTGGCTCAGGTGCTGGAGCTGGTGCTTCGACCACTGGTGCCGGTGCTGGCATTGGTGCTGCTGGTGGTGGGTTGAACGCGTAGTTCACGCCGACGGTCAGCATTTTGTTGTTGCTGCGCTTGAAGCCGAACAGTTCGTCATCACGCAGGAAGCCACGCACGGTGCGCAGGTCAGCTTGCAGCGACCATTGCGGGGTCAGGCTTGCCTGGAAACCGATACCAACGGTGCCGTACGGCGAGTTTTTCTCGACGTTACGCAGTGGATTGTTGACCTTGTCACGCTCAACACCCAGACCGAACAGGATGAATGGACGGAAACGCTCACGGCTCAGCATCAGCAGAGCGTCTGCGCCGAGCAGGGTCTGGCGGTATTCACTGCGACCCTGTTCGAAACGGGTCTGGCTGGCGCCGACCTGGATGTCCCAGTTCTGACTGACCGCCTTACCGAACTTCAGGCCGCCACCCGTGTCGCGGTCATCAACGCCGAAGTCTGCATCTGGCTTAACGTGGTTCACGCTAGGCTGGATATACCACGATGGGTTGATCTCTTGCGCGAGGGTGGCGCCGGATGCGCACAGCAGTGCTGCAGCCAGGGCGATTTTCTTGGTGTTGTTCACAGGTAACTCCCGTTGGTTAAAATTGATGACAAAGCATGCGTCAGCAGCTAAGTTGGATAAAGCTTAACAGTGCCAGTTCCGAATCCTCGGTGCGCTACCGCACCTAATGCAAAAACGCTGTGCGATTTTACAACAGTGATCAAATTCGCACATTTCTAAGGTGAAACTAACTGTAACGACGCTGTCATGTTGCGGATGAGGAGGGTGCGCACTGCAGAATGTCATGTTGCAGTCATGCAGGTATAGTGTTGCTTGTGCAGATGACATGATGCGGCAGCGTTGTCATGTCTTGGAGAGTTTACAAGATTGCCAAGAATTCCACCAGCGGCGCCAAAACAACATGTTTTTGTGCCCTGCACCATGGTGCTTTCAGGAATCTTGTCGAATGTTGGATGGCGCACAGACCATGGTGTCTGATGCAGGCAATCTTGAGGCTAGTTAAGCGGAACCGAGATGTTGTCAGGGTGTCACACGACACACAGCGACCCGGACCACATAGTCTCACTCTCTATTGGAGCTAATCAATATGCATGCAACGACACAGCACAACGCGGTACATAGCGAGACCGGCGCAGTGCACACCTCCGGCAATTCGGCGCTGATTGAACGCGTCCCACCACAGCCAACCGAGCGCGCACCGATTTCTTTGGCCCCGATCGAGCGCGTGCGTTCGACGTCTGCCACCCAGCGCCGCATTGAAAACATGCAAAAGCTGATCAACGAACTCTCGAGCCATGAAATGCTGGCCGATGAGATCGCGTGGTTCCTCAAGTTTTCGCCGTCCGGCGCCCGCAAGTACATCCGCGATCTGCGCGAAGCCGGCGTGATCGAGCTGGCCCGCTACATCGAAGGCACCGCTACCTATCTGGGCAAGGCCGTGTACCAGATTTCGCCAGACCCAGACCGCGTCAAGGCGTTCCTGGCAGCGATCTGCCAGCCAAAGCGCGAAGGCGTCGCCCCACGCAAGGAGCGTCCGGGCCTGCGCGAGCAGAACATGGCTGGCAGCGGTCGTCACTTCCATATCCTGGCCGATGACACCCACTATGCCATCCGCGTCAATCGCAGCCCTGTGGCACGCGATCCACTCGTAGCAGCACTGTTCGGCCCGCCACCAGGCCAACCTGCAGTCAAGTAAGGCGCCGCAGTTGCGCCCCCGGGCTGGTGCGGTCGAGACCCGCACTGGCCACGGTCCTGACGAACGCTGTCGTCCTTTGCCGCGCATGTTGCGCGGTTTTGTTTTTTGGGCCGCGTTTTTTGCATGGTGCGTGTTGAAAACAAATCAATAGTCCTCAACTGACGTGCCATGTCGCTGTATTTGCGCGATGCACAATCAACCAGATAGGAGTATCGATGTTACCGAGTGCCGAATCGCTGGAAGGCAAACCCGTACCCAAGGTGACGTTCAAGGCGCGCCCCGACGATCAGTGGCGCGATGTGACGTCCGATGAATTGTTCAAGGGCCGCACCGTGGTGGTCTTTTCGCTGCCCGGCGCATTTACGCCAACCTGTTCCTCGACCCATCTGCCGCGCTACAACGAGCTGGCGCCCGTGCTGCGCTCGCATGGTGTCGATGAGGTGCTCTGCATTTCGGTCAATGACGCCTTCGTCATGAATCAGTGGAAAGCAGGGCAGGACGCCGCCAACATCACGGTCATCCCGGACGGCAATGGTGACTTTACGACCGGCATGGGCATGCTGGTCGACAAGCGCGACCTCGGTTTCGGCAGCCGCTCGTGGCGCTATTCGATGCTCGTGCGCGACGGCGTGATCGACAAGATTTTCATCGAGGCTGACAAGGAAGGTGATCCGTTCGAGGTGTCGGACGCCGACACGATGCTTGACTACGTTGCGCCACAGGCCCAGGTGCCAGAGCCGGTGGTCATGTTTTCGCGGCCCGGTTGCCCGCATTGCGCGCGCGCACGGCAAGCATTGCAGGAACAGGACATCCATTTCACCGACATTTCCGAAGACCAGAAGATCAATTCAATCGTCTTGCGCGGCATTAGCGGCCGGATGACGTGGCCACAAATTTTCGTCGGTGGTGAATTGATCGGCGGCGCTGACGACGTGCAGGCCTGGCTCGCCAAACGGGCCTGATGATGGAAACGCTTGCTGTCGGGGTGCTGGGCGTCGTTATCCTGGCCGCCTGGCTGGTGCCCAAATGGCGCTTGCGCCGCGCGATATCCCGGCCGCTGTCGGAAGAGCATGTGGCGATCCTCGCCCGTAATGTCATGCAATACAGTCGCATGGACGATCTGCAGCGCCAACAACTGGCGCGGATGGTCCAGCATTTTCTGCATGAAAAAAAGTTTGTCGGCTGCGCCGGGCTCGAGTTGACCGACGAGATGCGCGTGACCATTGCAGGCCAGGCGTGCTTGCTGCTGCTGGGTCGTGTCGACGGCGATGCAAAACCGGTCAGTTATCCGACGCTCGAGATGGTGCTGGTCTACCCGGGAGCATTCCTGGCGCCGCGCAAGCAGATCGACGCATCCGGCGTGGTGACCGAAGAGCGGCAGGACTTGCTGGGTGAATCGTGGGGCGATGGGCGCGTCATCTTGTCGTGGGATCATGTGCGGCGCGGTGATACTCTGGATGCGCCTGGCCACAACGTCGTGTTGCACGAGTTTGCGCATCAGCTCGACAGCGAGTCCGGCAACACCAATGGTGCGCCGTATCTGGGCAGTAGCGAGCGTTACCGTAGTTGGTCCGAAGTGCTGTCGCGCGATTACACGAACTTGCGGCACGATGCCCTGTGGGGCAAGCAGGGTGTGCTCGACCATTACGGCGCCACCAATCCAGCTGAATTTTTCGCCGTCGCCACGGAAAGCTTCTTCGAGCAACCGCACCAGCTCGCCGCGCGCCATCCCGCGTTGTACGATGAATTTCTCAAGTATTACAGGATCGATCCACGTCAATGGCAAAGCACACCGCCTGCCCCGGTGGAGGAACCGCCGCAGTATGGCGTGGTCTATGGGCAGTGGCGCTGAACGCTGAAGCCGTCAGATCCAGAGCGGTCGCCTGTGACAGGGTGCGTGCGTCGCCGTACAGATGGGTCACTGCCGCGGGCGCATGCTGGTCTCTCTATCCAGGAGAACTTGCCCATGTCTATGATCATTGCAGGACGTTTCCAGCTTCAGGACGACGTCGACCGCGCGCGCAGCGCACTGGTTGACGCTGGTTTTGAAGCAGATCGCATCAGCGGCTTTTACCTGAGCCAGCCGGGTCAGCACGATATGACGCCCATCGGCGGCGACAATTTGCAGTCGCCCGGTGCAAAGGACACGCCCGAAGGCGTCGTCCAGGGCATGGCGACGGGCGGTGCGGTTGGCGTGGCAGTCGGTGCAGCGACGTCGCCGATCACCGGGCCGATTGGACCGATCGTTGGCGGGCTCGTGGGCGGGCATATCGGTTCGCTGTTCAGCTTTTCGAAGATGAAAGACCGGGGCGAACCGGAGGAGGGCGGCGAAAACGCAGTAGCGCCGCGCACGGCCGGCATGCTGGTGGCGGTCGCGTTCACCGATCCCGCGCTGGAAGCCCGCGCCGTTGACTTGCTGCGTGGACTTGGCGCACATCATATCGAGCGTGCGCAGGGCAATATCGTGGCTGGTGACTGGGCCGATTTCGATCCGTCGAGTCTGCCGGACGTGATTGCCTGAGCGGGTCAGTGGGGTTCGACAGACGCCGCTTGCGTATCTGCACCCGGCAGGATTCAGGTTTTTGTCGGCGAACTCGGCTTGAGCGTCTTGAGTGCGGCGTTGTGAAGCTGTATTTTCTCCAGCGCAGCGCCCACCTGCGAAAACTGGCCCCTGGCGATGCTGCCGATCAATAATAGAATCCCGCCAACGAGCCCAGTGACTTCGCCAATGACACCGATGCGGCGGATTTTTTCTGCCGCCTCTGCCGTCAGCGCCATTAGCCGATGTTGTGGCTGGGCCAGATCGTGGATGACGAACGTGGCGGCGTTGGCGTACAGCGCATGGGCATACTGGCGCAGCAAGAGCTCATCGTCTGTCAATGCGCGCAGCAGGGCCTTCTGCGCATCCGGCATGGTGCGACCGTTGTAACTTGCAATCTCCTGCAGAATACGTTCGTGCAGGTCATCGGCGATACAGACCACACTGTCGGCCAGGTCAACGACGTGTTCCATGTTCGATAGCGCATTGGCCCGAGCGACGCCGTCCGCATCGGGCCCGGTTGCGGCAGCATGCTGCGCCGCGGGTGGCGTACCAGGCGCCACCGTGGTGACGAATGTGTCGGGCGTCGATGGTTGGTTTGGCAGGGCCGATCCCGCCGGCTGGAGCAGATCGGTCGATGTTGGCGTGATCTCGGCGTCGGCTGCCGGGGCGGGATTGCTGTGTGAAAATGTCGCCATGATATTCCCCATTATTCGCCGCTGAGAGCGTCGCGGATCAGATTCAGGTCGTGGACATAGCCCGCCAGCATGCGGCGCGTCTCTTCGCTGCTGAGCTTATCCATGTTCTCGCGCATTTTCTGGTGGCCCAGGGCCACCTTGGTCAAACCCTGCTGTGCCAGCTTGTAACGGCGGTCGATCAGCCTGTACTCGGCTGTTTTGTTTTGCAGATGCACCTTGGCCAGCGTTACCAGCATGCGATCGGCATTGCGGTTGGCCATCGGGATTTCGGCATTGAAAAGGCCAAGCACGGTCTTCTGCTCATTTTCGTTGGCCTTTTCATAGATGCGGGTGAGGACAATCATGGCGTCGATCAGCGTCTGCACATCGGCATTCCCATCGCGCACCATCGTGTCAACGCTGCGGTTCTGGTAGCGGGATGCGATCACCCGTGTCAGCAGTCGGGTCATCCCCGTATAGGCCGCCACATGTCGCTGCTTCAAGCCCGAATCGGTCATCGCCTTGAGGCCGCTTCCCAGATCATCGACGCGCCCGGACAACTCGTACCGGCCATCGCCTGCCAGCAAACTCAGCGTTTGCATGTACAGGACGAGTGTCTTCTGAATCGCCACAAAGTCATCAAACACCGCCCGTCGCCCGGCATCGGTATCGCGCGCCACGCGCTCGGCCTGCGGCGACAGATACGGCAACTCGCGCTCATAGGTGTCCCGATACCGCCGCGACAATTCTGCATATCCGCCGAGCCTGGCCGACGCATCCGCAAACTCGCGCACCTCACCCAGGCTGACCTGCCCCGTAGAAGCACACCCGGCCACCAGCAGTCCCACCAGCACCAGCACCCTGCGCGTCATACCACCTCCCGCTCCCAAAATCCCATTCTTCCCACCCACCTGCCACACAACTTTGTGATACCTCAATATCCACCCGTTAACCCCACCAAAATAAAAATGAGGGTCAGAGTCGAATTAACTGACAACTTTAAAAGTTATCAAACAATTCGACTCTGACCCTAATTGTTAACTAATTGAATTTGAGAAAGTCGATAATGCAACAATCTTCTGGTGAGTTGATTCCCGGATGTTAATCAACAATTCGACTCTGACCCTCATTAAATACAACGCCAAAAACATCTAGGTGGAAATGAAAAGGCGCGAGCTGAGCAATCAATTTTCTAGCGAACATTGATCGGCGAAGTTTTCGCAATTTTGGGAATCAGCGGCAACAAAAAAAATGAGGGTCAGAGTCGAATTAAATGACAACCTTTAAAGTTGTCAAACAATTCGACTCTGACCCTCATTGTTGAGCAAGAGCTCTGGCGATATTAACCTTTAGGTGACATCGAATGAGCGAGTGGTGTGACAAAGTTTCTCGATAATTCGACTCTGACCCTGATTGGGTTAGCGGTCGCGGCGTACTGCTGAGGCGGGGCGCTGGCCGCTGCGTTTTGCGGCTGCGGGGGCGCCGCCGGGGGCGCGCGGCTTGTTGCCGCCGCCGCCGTTACCACCACCACCGCCGCCATTGCCACGGCCACCGCCGTTGCCGCCGCCCGGACGGCCGCCGCGGCCGGTGTGGCCTGGGGCGCCGCTGCGCAGCTGGATTGGTTGTGGCTTGGCGTTCATGTCCGGCTCGAAGCCCTCGATGACTTCACGCGGCAGCGTTTGCTTGATCAGCTTCTCGATGTCTTTCAACATCTGGTGTTCGTCAACGCAGACCAGCGACACCGCTTCACCCGTCGCGCCGGCACGGCCCGTACGGCCGATGCGGTGGACGTAGTCTTCCGGGATGTTTGGCAGGTCGTAATTCACCACGTGTGGCAACTGGTCGATGTCGATGCCGCGCGCGGCGATGTCGGTGGCGACCAGCACTTGCAGGCTGCCGTCCTTGAACTCGGCCAGCGCCTTGGTACGTGCCGACTGGCTCTTGTTGCCGTGGATCGCCATCGCGCCGATGCTGTCCTTGCCCAGCTGCTCGACCAGCTTGTTGGCGCCGTGCTTGGTGCGCGTGAACACCAGCACCTGCGTCCAGTTGTTCGCCTTGATCAGGTGCGACAGCAGCGGGTGCTTCTTGTCGCGGTCGACCGGGTGGATCTTCTGTGCGATGACTTCGACGGTCGAGTTACGGCGCGCGACTTCGATCATTTGCGGGTTGTTCAGCAGGCGATCGGCCAGCGTCTTGATCTCTTCCGAGAACGTGGCCGAGAACAGCAGGTTCTGGCGCTTGGCCGGCAGCAGCGCCAGCACTTTGCGGATGTCGTGGATGAAGCCCATGTCCAGCATGCGGTCGGCTTCGTCCAGGATCAGGATTTCGACCTTCGACAGGTCAACGGTGCCCTGGCCAGCGTGATCCAGCAGGCGGCCCGGCGTGGCGACGAGGATGTCGACGCCATGCTTGAGCAGCTTGATCTGTGGATTGATGCCGACGCCGCCGAAGATCACGGCCGAATTCAGGTTCGTGTACGTGCCATACAGGCGCACGCTTTCCTCGACCTGGGCCGCGAGCTCGCGGGTCGGGGTCAGCACCAGCGCGCGGATCACGCGTGGCGAGGTCTTGTTTTTCTGCGCTGCGCCGATCGTGTCGTTCGACAGGCGATGCAGGATCGGCAGCGTGAAGCCAGCCGTCTTGCCGGTACCGGTCTGGGCGCCGGCGAGCAGATCGCCGCCGTTCAGCACGGTTGGAATGGCCTGGCTCTGGATCGGGGTCGGGGCGGTATAGCCTTGTTCGGTTACCGCGCGCACGATCGCGTCAGAGAGACCGAGTGAAGAAAATGACATAGATTTTTCAGTAAAAAAGCGGCCCGTCGCCATGCATGGCGGCAGTCCTGGAATCGGATTGATCGATGCAGGCGCGCAAGCTAGCGGGCGCCCGGACGCTGCCGCACAGGCGGCTAGCAGGGATTATAGTGAAGTGTATTTCACTGTAGAAAGTATTTGACGCAGAACTCTGTAACGTTTTGTACAAAAGCACAGGCCACTGGCAAGCACTGCCTGCGAGTGGCCTGACTGTTACAACGTGTATTTTACGCGAAAGGCGACAACAGCGGGACAAGCGCGCCGAAAACCTTCGGACCGGCGGCGATCACGTCACCCTTGTTCAGGTAATCGGACTCGCCGCTGAATTCGCCGACGATGCCGCCAGCTTCCGTCACCAGCAGGGCGCCAGCCGCGATGTCCCAGATCTTCAGGTTTTTTTCAAAGAAGCCGTCGATGCGGCCAGCGGCCACGTTGGCCAGTTCCAGTGCTGCCGAACCGCCGCTGCGCACGCCATGGCTGCGCGAGGCGACGACTTCGTACATGCGCAGGTATTCAGCCAGCGCGCGTGGATCCGGACCGTGGCCCGACGACAGCAGGGCGCGGCCGATCCGCTCGGTGCTGCGCACGCGGATACGCTTGTCGTTCAGGTAGGCGCCGCCGCCCTTGGTGGCGGTAAACAGGTCGTTGCGGACCGGGTCGTAGACCAGGCCGTTCGTGATCACGCCGCGCTGCTTGAGCGCGATCGAGATGCAATAGTTGGGATAGCCGTGCAGGAAGTTGGTGGTGCCATCGATCGGGTCGATGATCCACACGTTTTCACTCTCGTCGTTCAGATTGGCTGATGCACCGCTTTCCTCGGCCAGGATGGCATGGCCCGGATACGCCTTGAGCAGCGTTTCGACGATTTCATGCTCCGCCGCCTGGTCGACGTCGGTGACGAAATCGTTGTGTTGCTTTTCCGAAACGACGATGCGGTCGATGTCGAAGGACGCACGGTTGATGACGGTGGCGGCGCGGCGGGCGGCCTTGATGGCCGTGTTGAGCATTGGGTGCATGGAGGCTTTTCCGTAAGAACGCGAACGCCCACTCACGCACCGATGGGGCGCCGTGAACGATCAGCTATTGAAGAGTGATTAAAGAGCAGGGTGGCGCTGGAACCCGTTACAATCCGGGGCTTGCCCCCGCTACCGTAAAACCGTCCGCACCACGCGATGGTCGCTATTGTAAATGAACCCGACCC
The DNA here is from genome assembly GCF_059685955.1 of Telluria sp. LT2P80. Taxonomy (NCBI): domain Bacteria; kingdom Pseudomonadati; phylum Pseudomonadota; class Betaproteobacteria; order Burkholderiales; family Oxalobacteraceae; genus Telluria; species Telluria sp. LT2P80. Next base: position 78,367 of record NZ_JCASIO010000005.1, read on the forward strand.
AAACCGACACTTCTTCTTTCAGCCCGCCGCCACTGTTCGGCCGTTTGCGTTTCGTCCTCGTCGAAACGAGCCGCGCCGGCAACATCGGTTCGGTTGCGCGTGCGATGAAAACGATGGGCTTTACCGATCTGGTGCTGGTCACGCCGAAGTGTGCCGACTTCGTCAACGATCCGGAAGCGGTTGCCTTTGCCAGTGGCGCGGGGGATGTGCTGAACAACGCACGGGTCGTGCCCGATATCGGCGCGGCCCTTGACGGCTGCAACTTCGCCGCCGCCGTTTCGGCCAGATTGCGCGAATTCTCGCCCCCTGTCTGGACCCCGCGCGCGTTCGCCGAACATGCCGGCGCGGCGCCCGAGCTGCGCGCCGCCATCGTGTTCGGCAACGAGCGCGTGGGGCTGCCGAACGACATCGTCGAGCGCTGCAATGTGCTGATCAACATCCCGGCCAATCCCGATTATTCCTCGCTGAACCTGTCGCAGGCTGCCCAGGTGCTGGCCTATGAGGCGCGCATGGCCTCTGTCAGCGGCGCGCCCGCTACCCGTGGCGTCGGTTTCCAGGGCGACGCCGCCAGCGTGACGCAGATCGACGGCATGTACGCGCACCTCGAGCAGGCCCTGGTCGCCATTGGCTTTTTGAATGCCGACAACCCGAAAAAGCTCATGCCGCGCATCAAGCGCATGTTCGCGCGCGGTGGTCTGGAGCTTGAAGAAGTCAACATCCTGCGCGGCATCGCCCGCGCGATCCTGAAGGACGCGCCACCCCGTTGATGCCGTCGCTGCAGCCAGCCTATACTCGCGTCATGGACACCCACCGCATCGCTTCGCGCTCATACCGCGCCAGCCGTTCAGACAAGGTGCCGGCATGAGTTCGCGCCAGCTGCTGCGCCTCGTCCTGCTCGTGCAGGTGCTGGTTGCCTGCGCCATCGGCGCGGCCGCCGCCCGGGCCGGCGCCGGGCCGTGGCAAGCCGTTGCCATCGGCCTGGGGAGCGTGATCCTCGTGCGCCTGGCGATCAACGCGAACAATTTTGTGATGAGCCGGCGCGCTGCCAGCCCGACGCCGCCCGAACACCGGATCGGGGTGGCCCCCGCGTTGCGGATGTTCGGCGAAGAGTTTGGCGCCAGCATGCTGGCCAGTTCCTGGCACATGCCGCGCGCGCGGCCCCGCACGCGCATCCATCCTGGCAGCAGCACGCCGCCCGTCCTGCTGCTGCACGGTTACGGTTGCAACAGCGGCTATTGGATGCACCTGGCGGCGCGGCTGGACGCGGCCGGCATCAGCCATGCCACACTCGACCTGGAGCCGCTCACCGGCGACATCGACGGCTTTGCCGATGCGATCGAAGAGGGCGCAACACGGTTGCGGCGCGCGGCCGGTGCGCAGCAGGTCATCATCGTCGGCCACAGCATGGGTGGCCTGGCCGCGCGCGCCTGGCTACGCCGGCATGGCAGCGCGCAGGCGGCGCGCGTCATCACCCTCGGCACGCCGCATCACGGCACATGCCTTGCCGCGTTCGGCATCGGCATCAACGCGGCGCAGATGCGGCGGGCGGGCTCCGACGGGCCCGCCTGCGCGTGGCTGAGCGAGCTCGCCGCGCACGAAGATGCTGCCACGCGCGGGCGCATCACGTCGATCTATACGCATCACGACAATATCGTGGCGCCGCAGACATCGGGGCACCTGGAGGGTGCGCGCAACATCGACATCGGCGGTGTCGGTCACGTGGCGCTGGGCCGCAACCGGCGCGTGCTGGCGCTTGTCATGGACGAGATCCGACGCGTGCCAACGGCCTGTCCGCTGCCACCTGTTTTACACGGCGCTGCGTGAATCCACCCCGCGCCCGCGCGTGGTACAGTGATATCAATAACGCATCCTTTGGAGCACCCAGTGGCGCGCATCCTGATCATCGAAGACAACCCGGCGAACATCGAACTGATGTCGTTCCTGCTCAGCGCCTATGGCCACGCGCCATTGAGCGCGGCCGATGGCCCCCGCGGTGTGGCCGCTGCGCGCAGCGAGCGCCCCGACCTGATCGCCTGCGACGTGAATCTGCCCGGGATGGACGGGTTTGCCGTGCTCGCCGAGCTCAAAGGCGACCCGGCGCTGGCCGGCGTGCCGATCCTGGCCGTGACCGCGCTGGCAATGACGGGCGACCGTGAAAAAGTGCTGGCCGCCGGCTTCGATGGTTACATCAGCAAGCCGATCGAACCCGAAAGCTTCGTCGCGGAGCTCGAAGCTTTTCTGACCCCCACGCCGGCGTCTGCGCCGGTGCCCGCAATCGCCACGCCGCCGGCCCCGGCTCAAATCCAGTCAACGCCCGCAACCGCGTCAACCGAGGCCGCCACCACACCGGCCGCCGATGCACGCACGCTGCTGCTGGTCGACGATGACCGCTTCATGCTCGGGGTGCTCAACGACATGCTGATTGGCCAACCGTACCGGGTGCTCAGCGCCTGCTCGGGCGAAGAAGCGCTCCAGGTGCTGTCGCATGAGCCGGTCGAAGTGATCCTGTGCGACCAGGCCATGCCCGGCATGCGCGGTACCGAAGTGCTGGCCGAGGCGGCAGTGCGCTATCCGAAGACGGTACGCCTGATGCTGTCGGGCCAGCCCGACCTGACCGACATCGAAGCAGCCATCAAGAGCGGCGTGGCCGATGGCCATTACATCAAGCCGCTTGGCGCACGGGCGCTGCGCGAGCAGCTCGACGAAGCGTTCCGCCTGCAGAGCGCGCGCAGGACCGGATAACACGAATCCCCGGCCAGTCATCCGGCAGATGGCTCGATAGAACGACCGTTCGATGATATCCTTGCGGGAACAAACACGAACAGCGGCCTACATGCAACAAAAAGCACCGCGCCGGACCCGTGAACGCATCCTGGAGCTCTCGCTCAGGCTGTTCAACGAGTTCGGCGAGCCCAACATCACGACCACCGTCATTGCCGAGGAGATGAATATCTCGCCCGGCAATTTGTACTACCATTTCCGCAACAAGGACGACATCGTCAATTCGATCTTCGTCCAGTTCGAGGCGGAGATCGAGCGCATCCTGACGGTGCCGGCCGGGCGCCGCTCGAACATGGAAGACGTGTGGCTGTACCTGCACCACATGTTCAAGCTGATCTGGCGCTACCGCTTCTTCTACCGCGACCTGAACGATTTGCTGTCGCGCAACCGCAAGCTCGAACTGCACTTCAAGGCGATCCACGCGCACAAGATCAAGGTCGCGCGCCAGCTGTGCGAAGACTTGCGCAGCGAAGGCTCGCTCGACGCGTCCGACCAGCAGATCGGCGCCATGGCAACCAATATGGTGGTCGTGGCGACCTACTGGCTGTCGTTCGAGTATGTGCGCAACCCCCGCAAGTACAGCGAGCAGCAGGCGATTGCCGATGCGCTCGCGCGCGGCTGCTACCAGGTACTGTCGATGGTCGGGCCCTACCTGAATGGCGAAACGCGCGTCCTGTTCGAGAAGCTGTCTGACGACTATCTGAAAAAACTGTCGGCCGACGCCAGGCCGGGCGCCGACTTCCTTTGAAAATGCACACGATGAAAACCCTTGCTGTCTACTGCGGCGCCGCACGTGGCGTCAACCCTGCCTACGCCGATGCCGCGCGCCTGCTGGCGCGCGCCATGGTCGACCACAATATCAGCCTTGTCTACGGCGGCGGCAAGGTCGGCCTGATGGGCGTGATCGCCGATGAAGTGCTGCGCCTGGGCGGCGAAGCCACCGGCGTCATCCCCCGCGCACTGGTCGAGCGCGAAGTGGGCCACGCGGGCCTCACGCGCCTGTTCGTCGTCAAGGACATGCACGAGCGCAAAGCGATGATGGCCGATCTGTCCGAAGGCTTTATCGCCATGCCGGGCGGGATGGGCACGCTCGAAGAGCTGTTCGAGATGGTGACCTGGGCCCAGCTGGGCATCCACGCCAAGCCGATCGGCCTGTTGAACGTGAACGGTTTCTACGACGGCCTGCGTACCTTCGTGGGCCACCAGGTAGCCGAAGGGTTCGTGCGGCCCGAGCACGAAGACCTGATGATCGCCGACAGCGATCCCGACGTGCTGATCCAGCGCTTGCGCGCGGTGGTGCCGGTCGTGCTGGAGTCGAGCCTGCCAGCGGCGGCGGCCGACGAATTAAAAGGCTAGCGCTGAAAAACTAGGCGACTTCGATCCGGTCGCGTCCCGCCGCCTTGGCCCGGTACAGCGCCTTGTCGGCGCGGCTGATCGCTTCCATGAATGGTTCGCCATCGCGCCGTTCGGCCAGGCCGGCCGAAAAGCTGATCCGCCGCGCCGGCGTCACGCCGTCGATTTGCAGCGCATGCACGCGCGTGACGATGCGTTCCAGTACCTGGCGCGCTGCCTGCGGCGTGGCGTCCGGCAGCAGCAGCAGAAATTCTTCGCCGCCCCAGCGTGCCAGCGTGTCGCGCTCGCGCAGCGCGCCATGCGCTGCGCCGGCAAAGCCGCGCAGCACGGCGTCGCCCACGGCGTGCCCATACTGGTCGTTTACTTCCTTGAACAGGTCGAGGTCGAGCAGCGCCACGCAGCTGGCAGAGGACGCCGAGCGGCGTTCTTCGGCGCCCAGCAACTCGTTCATGTGGCGGCGGTTGGCCAGCGACGTCAATTCGTCGACGGTGGCAAGCGTACGGATGGTGTCGAGGGCGGCCAGCAGCTCCTGCCTGCTGGCCTTCATGCGCCGGCGCAGTTTGGTCATTTCGCTGGCCAGCAGCGTGGTCGCCAGCAATGCCGCGGCCAGGTAGCCGAAGCTCATCGCTTCGACGGCGGGCGGGTGGCCCAGGGGATCGATTGCCTGTAAATACCACATGATGCCGGCCATGCCGGCCAGCGCGGCACCGGCCAGCAGCAGTGCGCGCCGCGGGTGCATGGCGAACGTGCAGAAGGCGATGGCCACCACCAGCATGCTCAGGAGTGAGGCGCGCAGCGGGCCAGCGATCGCATAGCCCGCAATGACGCAGCCGATCGCGAACAGCGATTGCAGCGCGGCCAGCATGTCGGGCGCGATCTTCAGTCGCGTGCTGAAATGGATCAGGGCGTAGAACGCGAGCGTGCCGCATGCGGCGATGATGCTCAGCACCAGCGCGGGGCCGCGCGGTGTGTAGCCGGCCCCGACCTGCGCCGCCAGCAGGCCCATGGTCGCCACATACAGCATGGCAGTGGCGATCCAGTAGTTGCGCATGCGGCGCAGCATGAGCGCCGGATAAGCCGGCGCAGCGGTGCTATCGGTACTACTTGGCGCAGGGGTCATGCGCGTCTCCTGCGCTGCCTGCGAGCAGGCGTGCGATGTCGCTTGCCGGGAGCGGCCGGCTGAACAGGTAACCCTGCATTTCGTCGCAGTCGTTGGCGCGCAGGAAGTCGCGCTGCTGCTCGGTCTCGACGCCTTCGGCAATCACGCGCAGGTCGAGCTTGTGGCCCAGCGAGATCACGGCCATTGCGATCGCCTGGTCGTCGGGCGAGTCGGCCAGGTCGGCGACGAATGATTTGTCGATCTTGAGGCGGCTGATCGGGAACGACTTGAGCGCCGACAGGCTCGAGTAGCCGGTGCCGAAATCGTCGATCGACAGTGCCACGCCCATTGCTTCGAGCTCGCGCATCTTGTCGACCGAGCGGCCCAGGTCGCGCATGATCAGGCTTTCGGTGACCTCGACTTCGAGGCCGTCGGCCGGCAGGCCGCTGGCGCGCAGCGCCTCGGCAACGCGTTCGACGAGGCGCTTGTCTTCGAACTGGCGCGCCGAGACATTCACCGACACGCTGACCGGTGGCAGGCCAGCCGTGCGCCAGGCCTGGGCCTGGGCGCAGGCGGTACGCAGCACCCAGTCGCCGATCTGCACGATCAGGCCACTCTCTTCGGCCAGGCCGATGAAACGCAGCGGCGAGACCAGGCCCTGCTCGGGGTGGTGCCAGCGGATCAGCGCCTCGACGCCGAACAGGCAATTCGTGCGCAGGTCGACCTTGGGCTGGTACAACAGCTGGAACTGGCACGGGCCCGGATAGTCTTCGGCGCAGGTGTCGATCGCCGCGCGCAGGCCTTCGAGCAGCACGAGCTTTTCGTCGACGCTCTCGTTCATTTCGCTGACGTAGTACTGGACGTTGTTGCTGCCCAGCTCCTTGGCGCGGTACATGGCCACGTCGGCGTGCATCATGAGGGCGTTGGCGCTGGCGCCGTCGCGCGGGTAGAACGTCACGCCGACGCTGCAGCTGACCTGCACTTCCTGGCCCTCGACCAGCACCGGCTCGGTGACGGCTTCACGCACCCGCTCGAGCAGCGGCGCGATCGCCATCGGGTCGCCCGCGAGGTCCGGCAGCAGGATCACGAATTCGTCGCCGCCAAAGCGCGCCAGCGTATCGTCGCTCCGCAGGCAGCGATGCATGCGCGCGCCGACCACCTTGAGCAGTTCGTCGCCGGCGTTGTGGCCCAGCGTGTCGTTGACCAGCTTGAAGCCATCGAGGTCGATGAACGCGAGGCCGACCGCGCGGCCCGCTTCGGCGGCAGTGACGATCGCCTGGCCCAGGCGCTCGCGCAGCAGGCTGCGGTTGGGCAGGCCGGTCAGGTCGTCGTGGTGCGCCAGATGGCGGATGCGCTGCTCGCCCATCTTGCGCTCGGTGATGTCGCGCACGATCACGACGACGCCATCCTCGACCGCCACCGCCTGGCGGTGCAGCCAGACACCAGGCTGGGGCAGGGTCTGCGCCTGCCACTCCGTTTCGCGCGCAATGCCGTCGCGCGCCACCGCCGACAGGTCGTCGAAGACGGATTGACTGATCGACGGTGGCAGCAGGCCCGAGATCGGCTTGGCTGCCATCTGCTGCTTGGTCAGGCTGGTGAAGCGCTCGGCGCGGCTGTTGGTGGTGGCAACCACGAAATCACGCACGTCGCCGCGCGGACCGAATACGGTGCGCAGCACGAAGAAGGCGTCGGGACTGGCTTCGGATGCGGCGGCGTAGGTTTCCTGCGCCAGCCGTTCGCGCCGGCGCGCCTTGGCCAGCTGCCATGACCACGCGCTGACCAGGATCACGACGGCAATCAAGAGCGCACTGGCCGCGCCTGCGCCAAGCAGCCAGGCGCGCCGGCCCTGATAGAAATCGGCCATCTGTTCGGCTTCGGACAGGCCGGCCACCGCGACCAGCGGGAAGCTGTTCATCGGACGGCTGGCGACGGTGCGGGCCTCGGACTCGAGCACGGGTGCGCCGTGCGCGCTCGTGCCGGCCGCCACGCCGCCGTTTGCGCCCGACACGAAGCGCTGGCCCCACGACACCGTTTCGCCCACGCGCAACGCGCGCAGCACGCTGTCGGTGCCCGCCATGCCGAGCAGGCCACGATCGCCCTGGCGCGAGCGCTCATAGCCGCTGGTGAAATAGGCCGGGTCGAGCGCGACGACGGCCACGCCGGAGAAGCGCCCGGCCGCATCGTTGATGCGGCGCGAAAAGTGGACGGTCGGTTCCCTTGAGGCTTCGCTCAGGCTGGTCAGGCTGACGAACGGCACGTCGTCGCGGGTCTGGCGATGAAATTCGAACCACGCGGTGCGTGCCAGGTCATGCTTCTTCGACGCGGGATTGCTGGCGACGATGTGTCCGCTGGCGTCGCTGATCTCGACCTGGAACACGAGGCCGGGCGGCAGCAGGCCCTTGGCTTCGAGCGCGGGCAGGGCGCCGGTCGGGCCATTCTGTTCGACCGCGTACTTCAGCACGCGCAGGGTCTGGTCGATCGCGCTCAGGCTGCGCGCCAGTTGCGCTTCATAGGTGTCGAGCAGTTCCTGGGTTGCATCGCGCGTGGCCACGACGGCGGCGCGGCGCTCCGATTCGATCACGTGCAGGGTCCCGAACCACATTGCGCCCAGCAGCGCCAGCGCGAACAGGGGCAGCGAGATGTGTGTTTCGAGCGCCAGACCAAGCCAGCGTGCGAGCAGGCCGCGCTTGCGCCGAGCGCCTGCCGCCGGCTCGCCGTCGCTGGTGAGCGACGGCCCGCTGGAACGCGCGACCATGTTCATGGCGTGCTCACTGCAGCACCAGCACCGGGCGTACGGACGGGTCGAGCGCAGCGCGCTCGATATAGCCGATCATCGACGGGTTGTCAGCCACCATGCGGCGCACGGCGGCGTCGCTTGCGGCTTCGCGCGGCGGCTGGCCGCGGCCGGTGAACACCATCTTGGACCAGTGGGCCTTGAGCAGCGCCGGGGTCTTGCCGGTGAGCTGGCGATAGAACAGGTCGCGTTGCGCCGCGCCCAGCCCCTGGTCGATGGCGACGGCGGCTGCGCCATCCGGGAAGCGGCCCGTCTGGCCGAGGAAGATGGCGCTGACCTGTTCGGCGTTGAGCACCGGGTTCGGGTTGCGGCTCGAGACGATGACGACCAGTTCGGCCGACGCGCTCGTGGCGACGAAGCACAGCGTGCACAGGGCCAGCATGTGGCGGGAATAAGTACCGAGGCGTGTTTTCATCGGCGTCAAAAGACAAAGTCCAGCGCAATGCTGGTCACGTTAGTCGTGCGATCCGAGCGAAACGCAGGCGTGGAATTGATCAGGGTGCCGCGCGAGCCGCCGCGCGGCCGCACGCTCTCGAACTGCAGCTTGAGGGCGATGTCGGCGGCGACGTCCCAGCGCACGCCGGTGCTCCAGGTGGTCTGGATTGGAATCGTCGCGAGCAGGGTATTGAGCGCGCCGTTGATCTGTGCGGCGCCGGCGGCGACCGGCGGGGGCAGGCCTTCCAGTGACAGGCCGGGGTCGGACGTCGCCACGTCGGCGCGGATCTGCGCGTAGCCGACGTAGGGCGTGAATGCGCCCTGGCGCCAGCCGGCGCCGACATAGACTGACGTGCCGCCACCGAGCAGCGAGTCGGTACGGGTGCGTCCCGTTTCGGCGGTGACGAACCAGGCCCCAGGGTCGTAGCTCGCGCCGGCGCTGATCATCGAGACGCGCTTGTCGACGATGGCGTAGCGCTCGGCCAGCATCTGGCCGCGGGGGCCGAACATGCGCAAGCCAGCGAACAGGTCGGCGGCGATGTCGGTGTTCAGGCGGGCGCGCGCCGCCGACAGGCGCACGGTCAGGGGGCCATAGTCGATGCTGTGCGACAGGCCCAGGATGTTTTCGGCGTCGATCTGCAGACCGAAGCCCAGGTCCTGGTCGGTGCTGCCTGAAAACACCTGCGTTGCGTGACGCACGGCGCCTGCGTTCCAGCGCCAGGTCGCGTCGACCCCGTCGCTGCTTGAAATCGGCAATGCGCCATAGACTTCGACTGGCGTGCGCACCCACGGAATGGTGTAGCCAACCTTGCGCGATTCAGCGCCGAGAAAGACCGGCAGTGCGATACGGCCGACGCGCACGGCGAGGTCGGGCGTCATCTGGTACTTGATATTGGCCCATTCGATGCGCGGATGGTAGCTGCGGTCGAGGCGCTGCTCGCTGATTACCTGCAGCACGCCCGACCAGGCGCCCTGGCTGACGTCGAGCTGGGCGCCGAGGCGGCTATCGACATCCGGGCTCCACGAACCGGACACACCGGCGCCGCTGGCGCGCAGGATGGACGAGCTGAAATCGGCCTCGCGGCTGTTCGAATGGACGACGCCGAGCGTGCCGAAGCCGGACAGCTTCCACATGGGAACTGCGGCCGTGTCAGGCGCCGGGTCGGCGGCCTGTGCGTCTTCTTGTGCCTGCGCCTGTGCCTGGAGCGGCGTACAGGCGAGCACACAAGCGGCAAATGCGGCAGGCAATAGCGTGCCGGGAAAATAGTGCGAAAGCATGTGATGTGATGTTGGCGCCAAGGGCCTGTGCGGTGTCGGGTAACGCCGGACTGGAATCCGAGGACTCTAGCGAAGCGTACGCGCAAAGTCGAGCGGTGCTCAACAGGACAGACGAATAGCAAGATTTTTGTTGCGCATGTGCAACGAAAGTTGCGAATGGTAACATCAACGCGGAACTGGTGCTGGTTCGGCACTCCACAAGCGTGCGCCCGCCAGATCGAGCCAGGTCAGGTACAACCGGACGTCGAATTCCAGCTGGTGATAGGCAGGTTCCATCCAGCAGCACAGCTTGTAAAACGCCTTGTCGTGTTCTTTTTCTTTCAGGTGCGCCAGTTCGTGCACGGCGATCATGCGCAAAAATGGCAGCGGCGCATCGCGAAACAGGCTGGCGATGCGAATCTCATGCTTGGCCTTGAGGCGCCCGCCCTGGACGCGCGAGATGGCCGTGTGCAGGCCCAGTGCATGCTGGACCACCTGGATCTTGCTGTCGAAGGCGACCTTCGAGACCGGCGCGGCCTGGCGCAGGTACTCGTCCTTCAGGTCCTGGACGTAGTCGTACAGGGCGCGGTCGGTGCGGATGCCGTGCGGTGCCGGATAGCGCTGGCGCAGCGTGTCGCCAAGACGGTCTTGCGCGATGAGGCCGCTGACCTGCGTGCGCAGTTGCTCGGGATAGGCGGTCAGGTATTTCAGGGTATGCATAAGCCGGGCAATGTACCACAGGGGGTGGCGCCGTGCCTGGCGGGTAACCAGAGCTGGCACAAGTGGCCCAGGTTGCGAATATGGGCGACGCCAGACAAAAGCGTCGTTCCCGCACCGGCGGGGAACGACGCTGCCAGGGCTAGGTGTCCTTGCTGCTCTGGCGATTGCCTTTGTCGGCCATGGCCGCTGCCGCCGCGCGCTGCGCCGATTGCCGGCTTTCGCCACCCTTGCGGCCGATGTCGGCCATGTGCGCGCGGTTGCGGCTGACGGCCTCGCCGCCTTTCTGGCCGGCGCGGCGCGCTTCTTCGGAATCGAATTCGTGCGCCGTCCCTTTTTGATGCGCCGCCTGGCCGCCCTTGCTGGCGATTTCACGCTGCTGGTTCTGGTCCATCGCCGCGAAACCCCGCTTGGCCGGTTGCCCGTTTTTCTGGGCACTGCCGGTGGCCGTCTCTTTGCTGCCGTTCTCTTTGCTCGTCGCCATGTCGATCTCCTTGTGCCCGTGGGGCTGTCAGTGGAAGAGGTCGTGCCCGATGCCACGAGCGCACACAGGATGCGCTCTCGTGTTTAGAGAAACGTGGTGAGCGTTAGTTCCGCCGATTTCACACCAGGGACAGGCAGAGACAGGGATGGTGCGACTAGGCGTCGGCCACCTTCAATACCAGCTTGCCCAGATTGCGCCCTTCAAACAGCATCAGGAGCGCCTGCGGGAATTGCTCGAAGCCGTCGACCACGTGCTCGTGACTGGTGATCTCGCCGGCCGCCAGCCACGCGCCCAGTTCGGCCACCGCCTCGTGGTAGCGCGGGGCGTAGTCGAACACCACCATGCCTTCCATCCGCGCGCGGTTCACCAGCAACGCCAGGTAGTTCGCCGGTCCCTTGACGGGCGCCGTGGCGTTGTACTGCGAGATCGCCCCGCAGATCACGATCCGCGCCTTCATGTTGATGCGCGTGAGGACGGCGTCGAGGATATCGCCGCCAACATTGTCGAAATAGACGTCCACGCCCTGCGGGCAATGCTGCTTGAGCGCCGCGTGCAGGCCGCCCGCCTTGTAGTCGATGCAGGCATCAAAGCCCAGTTGCTCGACGACGAAGCGGCATTTCTCGGCGCCGCCCGCGATGCCGACCACGCGGCAGCCCATGCGCCTGGCGACCTGGCCCACGGTCATGCCGACGGCGCCGGCCGCGCCCGAGACCACTACCGTGTCGCCCGCTTTGGCCTGGCCCACGTCGCGCAGGCCGAAGTACGCCGTCATGCCCGGCATGCCCAGCAGGTTGAGCCACGCAGTAAGGTTGCCGATGCGTGGATCGATTTTGACGAATCCGGCGTTCTTGTCATCGGCGGGGCCGGACCAGTAGCGCTGTACGCCGGTGCCGCCGGCAACATGGTCGCCCACCGCAAAGCGGGGCGAGCGCGACGCCACCACGACGCCCAGTCCGCCGGCGCGCATGACTTCGCCAATGGCGACCGGCCGGATATACGATTTGCCTTCGTTCATCCAGCCACGCATGGCCGGGTCGAGCGACAGGTACAGCACCTTGACCACGATCTCGCCCTCAGCGGGCGCCGGCACCGCCTGTTCGTGCAGTTGCCAGTCGTGGGCCTGCGGCAGCCCGACCGGGCGGGCAGCGAGCAGGAATTGCTGATTGGGTGGAAAGGTGTCGGTCATGCGGGTCTCCTTGGCTAGGTTGGATGATCTCTGGCAGGAAGTCTATACCGCGCCGTCGCCCGGCGCGCGCTGCGCATGCGACAATAGCGGGTTCCTCTACCGATCAATCCGTTCAAAGCACCGCACCAATGGCTATCAAAGCGACCATCTACAAGGCTGACCTGTCGATTGCCGACATGGACCGCAACTATTACCAGGAACACAGCCTGACGATCGCCCGGCATCCGTCCGAGACCGATGAACGCGTGATGATCCGCGTGCTGGCCTACGCGCTGCACGCCGACCCGGCGCTGGCGTTCACGAAAGACCTGTTCGACGTCGACGAGCCGGCCCTGTGGCTCAAGGACCTCACCGGCGCCATCGACCTGTGGATCGAAGTGGGCCAGCCCGACGAAAAGCGCCTGCTGAAAGCGGCCGGCCGGGCCGAGAAAGTGATCGTCTACAGCTACAGCGCAACCAGCAGCATCTGGTTCAAGGGCATCGCCAACAAGATCGAGCGCGCGAAAAACGTCAGCGTGATCAACATCCCGGCCGAGATCAGCGCCCAGCTCGAAAAAATGGCGTCACGCTCGATGGCGCTGCAGTGCACGATCCAGGATGGCCAGGTGTGGCTGACCGACGGCACCGACACCGTGCTGGTCGAGCGTGAAGCCTTGCGCGGCACAGTGTAAGATTGTATTTTTCACTGACTTCAACTAGCCAAGGATTGCCATGACCCGTCATCTGATCGCCGCGCTTGCCGCGGGCCTGTTTTCCGTCTCCGCGCTGGCCCAGGTCACCGTGACCGAACCCTGGGTACGCGCCACCGTGCCGGCCCAGAAAAGCACGGGCGCCTTCATGCAGCTGCAATCGGCCACGCCTGCGCGCCTGCTCGAAGTGCGCACGCCGGTGGCCGGCCGCGCCGAGATCCACGAGATGGCGATGGAAGGCCAGGTGATGCGCATGCGTCAGGTGAAGGGCATCGATCTGCCGGCCGGCAAGCCGGTCGTGCTGGCCTCGGGCGGCTACCACGTGATGCTGCTGGACCTGAAGCGCCAGCTGAAAGAGGGCGAGAACGTCGATCTGACCCTGGTGGTGCAGGACGCCGCCGCCAAGCGCCAGGAAGTGAAAGTGTCGCTGCCGGTCATGCCGCTGACGCACAGCGGCAAGCCGGCAGCGCAGGATGCGCACGGCGCGCACGCGGGCCACGCCGGCCACTGAGCCACTGAGCCGCTGAGCCGCTGAGCGCAGCGGCTTTTGCCCCATCAGCGCGGCGCGTTTCCGATGCGCCGTACTTCTCCCGAGCCCGCCACGCTGCGGCTCACCTTCGGATCGCCGTAATAGCCGACATCGCCCGACCCGGCGATGCTCGCGCGCAGGTCATTCTTTGCCCACACCGTCGCGTCGCCCGATCCGGCGATGCTCACGCGCGCCGAATCGGCGGCGATCTTGCCCAGGTCGACATCGCCTGAACCGCCGATCGATACCGACAGTTCGCGTACCGCGCCGCCATCGGCGCGCAGGTCGCCGCTGCCGGCCACGCTGGCGGAGACCGTGTCTGCCTCGAGACGCGCGATCTGGATCTTGCCCGAGCCGCCGACGTCCAGGTCCAGGCGCTTGCCGCGCAGGACATCCGCATCGATGGTACCCGAGCCGCCCAGCGACAGGCGCTCGATCTGGCGCGCCGTCACGACGATCTTGAGGTTGCGGGTGCGCAGGTTCAGGTTGCGCTTGGCGGGACGGATGCGCAGCATGCCGTCTTCGACGCGCGTCTCGATCAGCGCCTGCAGATTGTCATCGGTCTCGACCGTGACGCTGTCGACGTTGCCAGTACGCAGTTCCAGCCGGCCCGGCAGACCCAGCGCGATGCCATTGAACGACTCGACCTTGCGCGCCTGGCGCGTGACGTTGCCATTGCCTTCGACCTGTTCGCTGCCGAATGGCCAGGCCATGGCCGCAGGGGGCGCCATGCTGCAGGCGAGGACAGCGGCGAGCATCAGGGTACGCAGGGCAGGGATGGAACAGGCGTGACGCGACATGGTGGGGCTCCTTGAAAGGCGGTGGGAATGGTGTACATCCTGGCAGGACGGCCCCGAGCTGCCGAGCCGTTTGCGACAGACTGCGCGCGGCGTGGTGTGAAATGCAACTGCGCGGATTAAGCCGCGCGCTCCGACGATCCAACACGCCCACGCAAGATGCACTAAGATAGTGCGCTTTTTGCTACGGAGTAGTGCGATGAACGTGATTTTATTGGCGATGGCCTTCTGTGTGGGCATGGCCATGTCGGTGCAGGCAGCGATCAACAGCCAGCTGGCCCATTCGATCGGGGCCAATTCGATGATGGCGGCGCTGGTGTCGTTCAGTTGCGGCACGGCGGTGTTGCTGGCGGTGGCACTGGCCAAGAGCGGCGTCGGCGGCCTGGGTGCGACGCTGGCGGCTTTGCCGTCGCAGCCCGCCTGGAAGTTTCTGGGTGGCTTTCTCGGCGCGGCGTTCGTGTTCGGGACCGTGTTCCTGGCGCCGCGCATCGGGCTGCTCAGCCTGATCGTGCTGGTGATCGCCGGTCAGCTGCTCAGCTCGATGGCGATCGACCATTTCGGTCTGATCAATATGGCGACACGCAAGGTGTCCGGCGTGCGCATTGCTGGTGCGCTGGTGGTGGTGGTCGGCGTGACAATCACGGTGTTCGGCGAGCGTGTTGTTGCTAGTATGTCACGCTAAAGATTTTTCTTTTCTGCAATATTCAGGTTCTATAATGGTCGACACTTGATCTTTTACCAGCATCGGCCAGATGGAACATCACCAGTCCTCGCAGATTCCCACCCTGTCGTATATCGAGAACGAAGACCATCCGGTATTCGAAACGCTGGTCCAGCAGATCCTGCATCTGCTGAACTCGAAGCTGGTGTTTTCCGACATCATCATCCACCAGAACAGCCCGCTGATGCTGCGCCAGCCAAAGGGCCTGGTGGCGGTGACCGATTCGCCGATCACGAAGGAAGAGCTGGAAGAATTCTTCGACGTGATCGAGCCGAACTGGCCGCAGCGCATCGCCTCGCGCGCGTTCGACCGTTCCATTGACCTGCACACGGCGCGCATCCGCGCCAACTGCTTCCGCTTCCAGGGCGGCAAGCGGATCGGCTGCGTGATCCGCCGCTTCCCGAAAGAGCCGATCCCGCTGGCCGACCTGGGCCTGTGGGACGACGAGCGCGAATTCGCAAGCCTGACCAGCGGCCTGGTCCTGATCATTGGCGATACGTGCCAGGGCAAGTCGACGACGATCGCATCGATCCTCGACGAGATCAACCGCCACCGCTCGGGCCACATCATCACCATCGAAGACCCGGTCGAAACGCTGATCCCGCAACGCCGCTGCATTATCACGCAGCGCGAAGTGGGCGAGGACGGCGATGTCGACAGCTACTACCTGGGCGCCCTCGATGCGCTGCGCGAGCGGCCGGACGTGATCGTCATCGGCGAGATCCGCGACGCCCAGACGGCGCAGGAAGCGCTGGCGCTGGCCGAATCCGGCCCGCTGGTGCTGGCGTCGCTGCATGCGCGCTCGACCGAGCTGGGCCTGCAAAAGATGCTGCGCCTGCTGGGCAACACGGACGCGCAGGCGCAAGCGCTGGCCCACGCGCTGCGCGGTGTGCTGTGCCAGGCGCTGCTGCCATCGGTGGAGGGCAACCGCTATCACCTCGCCACCGAATGCCTGACCCCGAGTCCGGCCGTCGTGCGCATGCTCGAAGCAGGGGACCTGGGCAGTATCCGCGCGCACATGAATCGCGGCATCGACGCCGGTTGCCACACGATGAATGCGTCGCTCGAAGGCTTGCTGGCGTCGCACAAGGTGCGTCTGGAAGATGCGCGCAACGCCACCACCGATCGGGTGGCGTTTGCCGACATGGTGTAAGTCCCTGGCGGGTCAGTCGAGCGACACCGCCCGATAGCGATTGACCTCGGTCGCCGTCACCGGCGCGCCAGCATTGCCCCAGCTGACCCGGATCCAGGTCAGCACCGCCGCCACCTGCGCATCATCGAGTTCATGCCCGAACGGCGGCATCCCGTACGGCCGTGGATTGCCGCGCGTGCCGGGCGGGAAGCCGCCGTTGACCGTCATCCGGATCGCGTTCACGGCCGGCGTCATCAATACGGCGCGGTTGCCGGCCAGTGGCGGGTAGGCCGGCATGCGTCCCTTGCCGTCGTCGCCATGACACGCCGCGCACTGCGCCGCATAGATCCGGCCACCTTCGGCCAGCACCTGTTCAGCCGCAGGCAGCAATGCCGGCGTGGGCTGCGCACGCACGGGCGTGGCGGCGAGCGACTTCAGGTAGCCCGCCATCGCGCCCAGATCTTCAGGTGTCAGGTACTGCAGGCTGCGCGCCACCACTTCGGCCATCGGTCCGGTCGCCGCGCCGCGCGGCGAGATGCCGGTCCCCAGCAACGCCACGATATCCGCATCAAGCCAGTCACCCAGGCCCGCCTCGTGGTTGGCGGTCAGCGACGGCGCGTACCAGCCGAGGGTCGGGATCATGCCGCCAGCCAGCCCGCCATCTGCCGCGCCCAGGCTGTTGCGGGTGCTGTGGCAGGCGCTGCAATGGCCCAGGCCTTCGACCAGGTACGCGCCCCGGTTCCAGCTGGCGCTGCGCGCCGGTTGCGCGGCATATTCGGCAGGCCGGAAGTACAGCAGGCGCCAGCCGGCCAGCAACGCCTGCTGGTCGTACGGGAAGCGGATGGCATGCGGCCGGTTTGCCTGGCGCTGCGGCGGCAGGCTGCGAAAGTACGCAAACAGTGCATCCGCATCCGCGCGCGTGACCTTCGTGTAGTTCGTGTACGGGAAGGCCGGATACAGCAGGCGGCCGCTTGGTGCGATGCCATTGTGCAGCGCGTTCCAGAAGTCGTCGGCGCTCCAGGCGCCGATGCCGGTGTCGCGGTCGGGTGTGAGGTTCGGGCCATAAAAGCGCCCGAATGGCGTATCGAGCGCGCGCCCGCCCGCATACGCTACGCCACCACGCGCCGTGTGGCAGGCGATGCAGTCGCCGGCGCGCGCCAGATACGCGCCGCGCGCGATGTTGGCGGGCGTGGATGCCCAGGCGGCGGGCGAGCTGGCCGGCACGAGATCGGCGCGTGGCCATGCCAGTGCGAGCGCGATGCAGACGGCGGCGACCACCGCCAGCAGGACGATGCGGACGGTCTTCGTCATGGCGCGCTGCCACAGAGGAGCGGCAGCGGCCGGGCGACGGCATCGGCCGGCCGTGGGTCGGGTGGCATTGGCTGCGCCGCCAGCCAGCTCGAGACGGCGGCGACATCGTCGGGCGACAGGCGCGCCGCCACCTGGCCCATGCAATCGGGCGCATGGGCGCGCCGCACGCCGTTGCGCCAGGCGCCGAACTGCGCGTTGATGTAATCGCGTGGCAGGCCAAGCAGGCCCGGGATCGCGGGCTGCACGCCGGTCAGGCGCGCGCCGTGGCAGGCGATGCAGGCCGGGATGCCGCGGGTCTGGTCACCCTCGTGTACGAGCTGATAGCCCCGTTCACGCTGCGCGGGAGGCAGGTTCATCGGCGTGGGCGGCAGCACGGTCGGTGCCTGCGCCGCAAAATGCGCGGCGATTTCGCGCAGGTAGGCGTCGGGCAGGTGCTCGGTGAGGTACGTCATCACGGGATAGTGGCGCCGGCCATCCTGAAAATTGCGCAGCTGGTGGTACAGGTAGCCGGCTGGCTTGCCGCCGATGCGCGGATAGAAACTGTCGTTGACAGGATTGCCGCGCGCATCGACGCGCGCGTGGCAGGTGGCGCAGGCGAGCAGGCGCTGGGTGAGGGTGTCGGGGACGGGTTGTGGCGCAGCGTCGGCGACGAATGTCAGCGTGCAGAAAAGCGCGGCAGCGGGCCAACGGAAGCGTCGAGATGGCATGGATTCACCGGCAGCATGGACGCTGACGATGATAGCGCGAATCCTGAACGCCGCGCGGGATTTACGCTGCTGGGGTTTCGGTCTTCCAGCGCCGGTAGATCCGCAGCGCCGCATGCGCATCGTCGGCCGCGTATTGCAGCTGCTTGTCGGACAGGTGCGGCAGCGACCAGTTGGTGGTCGTGATGCGCTTGGATTTTTGCAGGCGCTGACCGAAGAATCGCTCCACGGCGCTCCTGGCGCCCAGCGGATTCTTCTCACCGCGCCGGCGCAGCGCCGTCGACAGATCGAGCACGTTGCGCAGTTCGATGCTGAACTTGGACTTCAGCCGCTTGACGTCGTCACCCAGGCCAAAACCCACCTTGAGGATGCTGCCGGAGGCCAGCACGGGCTCCAGCACGGTGAAGGCGAGGGCGTTGCCAGCGGGCGTGGCGGTCTGGAACAGAAAAGCAAACTCGTCGGTGGCCAATTGCACCAGGTGCGGCCCGGTCGAGACTTCGCCCTTGGCGAACGTTGGCTTGGATTCGGTGTCGAAGCCGATGACGTCGGCCGCAAGCAGCGCCGCGAGCGCCAGCTGCGCGTCGGTGTCGGACCGCACCAGCCGCACATGGGCCGGGTCGATGCCGATGTAGGCAGGCAGCTCAGGTTGCAGGTCGGCTCGCGAGCCGGCTTGCATGCCTTCTGCTGCCGCATCCTTCAAGGCGTCGCCCGAATTCAAGTCTTCGAGAACTTGGACGCCAGCGCCTGCAGCTTTTCCTGGCGCTTGCGGTTGTTTTCTTCTTCGAGGGCGGCGTCGCGCTCGGCCTTCTTGCGGTCAGCTTCTTTCTTGAAGCGCTGCTGCAACTGCTCTTTTGCGTGCAGGCGGTGCGCTTCAGGCACTTCGGCGCCGGCGGTGCCGTCGAGGTCAAAGCGGACCTTGGCTTTTTCCATCGCGCGCAGGTAGCGCATCGAGCCGGTGTGGATGCCGAGGGCGGCGCGCATCGTTTTCTTGTCCAGGCCCGGCATGCGTGCCTGCAACTGCTTGTCGATACCGATCGACAGTGGCAGGCAGTCACGGAAGGCGGGATACTCCTGCTGGAGTTGCTTGAGCAGCGAGCGCGCCGACTGGCCTGATGCCGGGGCCGTGGCCGTGGCCGCAGCCGGGGCTGCTGGCGCTGCCGGCTCGGCTGGCGACTGCGTTGGCTGCTGCGCATCCGGGGTGGCTGGCGCGGCGGTGGTGTCGACGGACTCTGCAGGGGTATTGGTATTCATTGACTTCATGGTAAGAACAGGATTGCGAAGGATAGCACGGCGCTAAAAGCCGCATTGTACTAGTTCCACTAATAAATGTTGAGAAAGACGCACTGCGATGAAGCATTAAAACGCGAAATCGTGTATGATCCGCCTCTTGCCTTGAGTCCGGCTTGCGCCGGCGCAGACCAGCAAGAAGGTCATCATGCCGGGGCGATGCACCCGGTGACGCGTGCAGATCCTTCACCGGATCAAGCGATGATCACCAAAACTTGCATTGGGGCGTAATGGCCCCATCTCCTATTCTTCTAGAAAAATAGATGCAAGCCCGTGTTAGCGGGCTTTTTTTCGTTCCGACATGCACAGCACGATTTTGAACAGCGACCAACGCCACCTGCCCGCAGCCCCGATATTACGCCGGCGCGCGCACCGAAGGGCAGGTCGAGCTTGAAGTCTGGCATGTCCGCCCTAAGGTAGGGCCACTTCCGTTCCCCATTCCCAGGTCCCGTACGCGGGGCCCGCTGGATTATTGACTTCGCAGGCGCGCTACTCGCCTCGACTGGAGAGTTTTAAGCTATGAAAAACACCGCCAAGACATTGACACTGACAGCGAAAAAAGCCCCGGCCAAGGCATCGGCCCCGCTGGCAGTGCCTAAAACCGCCACTTCCTACTTCCTCGAAACGGAAGCGGCGGCCAAGGTCACGGTGGTCAAGACCCGTTCGCGCCTGGCGACGCTCAAAGCCCAGGCCGACGCGATCCTGGCCGCCGGTGGCCCCGCAGCCGACCCGGTTGCCATCCCAGCCGTCGCTGAAGCCGCACCCGCAGCAGTCGAGCCAGTGGCCGCCGCGCCAGTGGAAGCTGCCGCGCCGGTCGAGGTCAGCGAGCCTGCGCCTGCCGCGACTGCCGCCGACACCGCGCTTGACGCGCACGATCCCGCTGACGACTACATGCCAACGCAGGCCAAGCCAGCCGCGCCACCGGTCATCGTGCGCAAGCGCGGCCGTCTGGCGGCACTGAAAAACGCCGAGCCGGAAAACGACGTTGCTGCCGAAGCTGCACCAGCCGAAGCCGTGGCCGCCGCCGTTGCCGAGCCTGCCCCGGTGGCCGAAGAAGCGCCGAAAGTCGTGCGCACCCGCACCGCGCGTCGTGTCGACGCCAGCCCCGCCTCGGTGCCAGTCGCCCAGACCAATGCCGTCGGCACCGTCAGCAAGACCACCGACGCTGCCGCGCTGGCGGCGATTGACACGTCGGGCTACCTGCTGCCGCAGGTGAAGGTGCCTGGCCGCCGTGGTCGCAAGCCAAGCGAATTCGTGCCGGAAAACGACGAAGTCGCGGCGCTGAACGCCGTCGAGCGCGCCGAAATGAAGGCCGCGTCGAAAGTGCGTGAGCGCAAGGCCAAGGGCATCGCGCTGCTGAAGGAAGAAGGCTTCTCGGAAACCGAACTCGAGCGCCGTCGCCAGCAGCTCAAGAACCTGATCAACATGGGCAAGGAGCGCGGCTTCCTGACCCACGCCGAGATCAACGATCACCTGCCGGAAAACATCATCGATCCGGAAGCGATCGAAGGCATCATCGCGACCTTCAACGACATGGGCATCGCCGTCTACGAGCGCGCGCCGGAAGCTGAAATGATGCTGTTGTCGGACCAGGCCGTGACGCCGACGAGCGAAGACGAAGTGGAAGCGGCCGCCGCAACCGCGCTGTCGACCGCCGACTCGGACTTCGGCCGTACGACCGACCCGGTGCGCATGTACATGCGTGAAATGGGCGCCGTGTCGCTGCTGACGCGCGAAGGCGAAATCGAAATCGCCAAGCGCATCGAGCAGGGCCTGAAGGACATGGTCCAGGCGATCTCGGCCTGCCCGACCACGATCTCGGAAATCATCGCGCTGTCGCACAAGATCGCCAACGATGAACTGAAGATCGACGACGTGGTCGATGGCTTCGTCGACATGAACGACACGCCGGCGCCTGCTGCCTCGGTCGCCCACGCCGCTGCGATCAGCGAAGAGGACGACGAAGAAGAAGAGGAAGAAGTCGAAGAAGAAGAGGGCGACGTCAACAGCGGCGCCGCTGCCGGCTACTCGCCAGAGCAGCTCGCGCAACTGAAGAAAAGCGCGCTCGAGAAATTCGCGCTGATCGAGCAGCAGTTCGACCTGATGGGCCACGCATTCAAGAACAAGGGCTACGGTTCGCCGGCGTACGAAGATGCGCAAGCCGTCATCTCGTACGAGCTGCTGGGTATCCGCTTTACCGCCAAGGTCGTCGAGAAGCTGTGCGACACGCTGCGTGGCCAGATGGACGAAGTGCGTTCGATCGAGCGCGCCGTGCTGGACATCTGCGTGAACCGCTGCGGCATGCCGCGTGCCCACTTCATCAAGGTCTTCCCGGGCAATGAAACCGATCTGCAATGGGGCGACCGCGAAGTCGACTGCGCGTATCCGTACAGCGCGGTGCTGAGCCGTAACCTGCCAGCGATCAAGGAACTGCAACAGCGCATGATCGACCTGCAGGCGCGCGTGGCGCTGCCACTGGCCGACCTGCGCAAGATCAACAAGCAGATGGCGGCGGGCGAAAAGCGTGCACGCCAGGCCAAGCGCGAAATGACCGTGGCCAACCTGCGCCTGGTGATCTCGATTGCCAAGAAATACATCAACCGCGGCCTGCAGTTCCTGGATCTGATCCAGGAAGGCAATATCGGTCTGCTGAAAGCGGTCGACAAGTTCGAATACCGTCGCGGCTACAAGTTCTCGACGTATGCGACGTGGTGGATCCGCCAGGCGATCACGCGTTCGATCGCCGACATGGCCCGCACGATCCGCGTCCCGGTGCACATGATCGAGACGATCAACAAGATGAACCGCATCTCGCGCCAGATCATGCAGGAAACGGGCAGCGAGCCGGATCTGCCGACGCTGGCCCTGAAGATGGAAATGCCAGAGAACAAGGTTCGCGAGATCATGAAGATCGCGAAAGAGCCGATTTCGATGGAAACGCCGATGGGCGAGGACGGCGATTCGCAGCTGGGCGACTTCATCGAAGACAACGCCACGCTGGCCCCGCTGGACGCCGCACTGCACGCTTCGATGCGCAACGTGATCAAGGAAGTGCTCGATTCGCTGACCCCGCGCGAAGCAAAGGTGCTGCGCATGCGTTACGGCGTGGAGATGTCGAACGACCACACGCTGGAAGAAGTGGGCAAGCAGTTCGACGTGACCCGCGAGCGGATTCGCCAGATCGAAGCCAAGGCAATGAGCAAGCTGCGCCAGCCATCGCGCTCGGACAAGCTCAAGACGTTCCTGCACAATCAGTAAGCCGGCAGATGCCGCGTCGACGCTGTCGACATGAACAAGCCGCCCGGTTCGCACCGGGCGGCTTTTTTTCGCGTTGTCGAACCCATCTGCGGCGGCCCTGTTCTGCAGACGACCTTCCAGAATACGTCGCGGTTCTCCAAAAACCACAGTTCATTATCTTGGTTTCAAGCGCACCGTGGCTGTCAATACACACCACTTATTGAACACAAGAAATAAATGCAGACATGTGTTCTACGCCGACAAATCTTTGCAATACTCGACCTGCATTCCAGGCGCAGACCTCCTTTCCTGAAAGACCGCAACATGCCTACCTCCCCATCCCCACGCCTCACTTTTATCTGTCTTGCCAGCCTGGCGCTGCTGTCACCGCTGTCAGCCATGGCTGCCGACGACGGGATCGTTACTGACCGCCCCGATTTCGTCGAGTCCAGCAATGTAGTCGGCCGTGGCCGGTTCCAGATCGAGACCAGCGTGCTGGCCGAGCGGGACAAGACCGATGGCGTGCGCGCGCGAACCTACAGCATGCCGACGTTGCTGCGCTATGGCGTGGGCGACGTGCTTGAACTGCGGCTCGAGACCGACGGCCGTACGGTTCAGCATGCCGGTGGCGAGGGCACATCAGCCGGCTACGCCGACACCGCGCTCGGCGTGAAGTGGCATGTGCAGGACGAGGCGCCGGGCCGCCCATCGGTCGGTGTGCTGCTGCATGCCGACCTGGACAGCGGGTCGCGGGCCTGGCGCGGCCAGGGCGTGCGCCCGTCGCTGCGCGTGGCGGCTGAATGGGAATTACCGGGCGACCTGTCGCTGGGCGTGATGCCCGGCGTCGGCCGCGAGCGCACCGAGGACGGCAAGCGCTATGGCTACGGCATCCTCGGCGTGGTGCTCGGCAAGGAGCTGACGCCGACCTGGCGCACATTCGTCGAAGTGGCGGCGCCGCAGATCGCCCGCAGCGCCAACGGCGGCACCGTGGCCACGTTCGACACGGGCATGGCGTGGCTGCTGTCGGACCGCTGCCAGCTCGACACCATGCTCGCGCTGGGCCTGAACCGGCGCACGCCCGATGCCGCGCTCACGGTCGGGCTATCGTTCAAACTGTAGGAGAAATCACCATGAATCTGACCATCCGGCACCGGCTGTTTCTATCCAACCTGGCAGCGGTGTTTCTGGCCGCTGTGGTGGCCAGCATCGGCTATGGCGCGATGTTGTCGCTTGAAACGGCAATGAACGC
This sequence comes from Telluria sp. LT2P80, assembly GCF_059685955.1. NCBI lineage: Bacteria > Pseudomonadati > Pseudomonadota > Betaproteobacteria > Burkholderiales > Oxalobacteraceae > Telluria > Telluria sp. LT2P80. Next base: position 102,129 of record NZ_JCASIO010000005.1, read on the forward strand.
CATCACCGACAATGGCAGCGCGCTGAAGAACCAGCTGCAGGCCGACATGGCGCACGACGCCTTGCGCGCCGACGTGCTGGCCGCGCTGATTGTCGGGCCGGACGACACAGGCAAGCAGGCCGAGGTCCGGCGCGATCATGCGCAGCACGCTGCGACACTGGCCGGCTTAATCGACACGCTGGCCAAGGAGAATACCGACGCAGCCTTGCAAAGCGCCATTCCTGCCGTGCGCGCCGACATCGACGCCTACCTCAAGAGCGTGGCGCGGATGATCGACCTGGCGTTTGCCGACCCGGTTGCAGCGCGCCAGGCGCAGGCGGACTTCATGGGGCATTTCCGCAAGCTCGAAACGAGCATGGGCGAACTGAGCGACACCATCGGGGCCAGCGCCGAGGCCACGCGCGTTGGCGGCCACGCACTGGTCGAGCGCTCCGAACGCCTGCTGCTGCTGGCGTCCCTGATTTCCGTGGGGCTGATGGTCGTGGTGGGCCAGCTGTCTGCGCGCGCCATCCGGCGCCCGCTCGAGGAAGCGGTGGCGTTCGCAGGCCGCATCGCCGACGGCGACCTGGGCGCATCGCTCGACTGCAACGCCGACGACCGGACCGAAACCGGGCGCCTGAAAGTGGCGCTGCAGCGCATGCGCGCCAATCTGCATGGGGTGGTGAGCCAGGTGCGCGGCAGTACCGACGCCATCGAAACGGCGTCCGGTGAAATCGCCAGCGGCAACCTGGACCTGTCACGCCGCACCGAACAGCAGGCCGGCGCACTCGAAGAAACGGCGGCATCGATCGAAGAGCTGGCAGCGACGGTCAAGCAGAATGCCGACAACGCCTTGCAGGCCAACACGCTGACGGCATCGGCGTCCCAGGTGGCCGTCAAGGGCGGCGAAGCGGTGGCGCGCGTGGTCGACACGATGGGCGCGATCCATACATCCTCGCGCCGCATTGTCGACATCACCGGCACGATCGAATCGATCGCGTTCCAGACCAATATCCTGGCGCTCAATGCGGCGGTGGAGGCAGCGCGCGCCGGCGAGCAGGGGCGCGGTTTTGCCGTGGTGGCGTCCGAGGTACGCAACCTGGCCCAGCGCGCCAATGCGGCGGCTGGCGAAATCAAGGTGCTCATCGACGAGTCGGTACGGCACGCCGACAACGGGATCTCCCTCGTCGCGGCGGCCGGCGGCACGATGGACGAGATCGTGGCCAGCGTGCGGCGCGTGACCGATATCGTGGCCGAGATTGCCACTGCCAGCCAGCGGCAGGGACAGGGCATCGCGCAGGTCAACAGCGCGATCGGAGAAATCGACGCCGTCACGCAGCAGAATGCTGCACTGGTCGAGCAGGCCGCAGCGGCGGCGGCCTCGATGCAGGAGCAGACCGCCAACCTCAGTGTGCTGGTCGGGAATTTCAAGCTGGGACAGGCGACGCCGGTACAACTGGCGCCCGTGAACCGGCGCCAGCAGACCGGCGTGTTGCAACTGGCCTGAACCGTCAGCCGGTATTGCGCAGGCCGGCCGCGACACCGTTGATGGACAGGTGGATGCCCCGGTGCACGCGCGCATCGACCTGGCTTGCCGGATCGAGCGCCAGCGCCCGGTGCCGGCCGATCAGCTCCACCTGCAGGTGGTTCAGCGGGTCCAGGTAGGCAAACCGGTTCTGGATCGAACGCGCCAGCAGCGGATTGCCCTGCAGGCGCTCGCCCGTGCCGGTGATGTCTTCCAGGATGGTCAGCGTGAGCGCGTGTTCGGCCGTGATGCGCTTGAAGATCCGCTCGCGCAGTTCCACGTCGGCCACCAGTTCGGCGTAGCGCCGGGCGATCGGCAGATCGGTCTTGGCCAGCACCATGTCCATGTTCGACAGCAGCGTGGCAAAGAACGGCCACTCCTGGAACATCGTGCGCAGCTCGGCCAGTTTCGCCTCGCGCTCACCTTCACCGAGCCAGCCATGGACCGCCGACGCAAAGCCGAACCAGCCCGGCAGCAGCAGGCGGCACTGGCCCCACGAGAAGCCCCACGGAATCGCGCGCAGGTCTTCAATACGGCGCGTCGACTTGCGCGAAGCAGGGCGCGAACCGAGGTTCAGCTCCGCGATCTCGGCGATCGGCGTGGCCGCGAAGAAGTAGTCGGTAAAGCCGGGCGTGTCGTAGACCAGGTCACGATAGGCCTTGTAGGCGCGGTTCGACAGCTCGGCCATCACCGACTCGAAGCGGTGCAGGCGGCCGGTCTGCGCTTCGCTGGCGGTGTTGGGCGTCAGGCTCGCTTCCAGCGTGGCCGAGACCAGCAGCTCCAGGTTGCGCCGGCCGATTTCGGCATTCGAGAACTTGGACGCGATGATCTCGCCCTGTTCGGTCAGGCGGATCTGGCCATTGACGGTGCCCGGCGGCTGGGCGCGGATCGCGTCGTAGCTCGGTCCACCGCCACGGCCGACCGTGCCGCCGCGGCCGTGGAACAGGCGCAGCTTGACCTTCTGCTGCGCGAATACCTCGACCAGTTTCAGCTCGGCCTGGTACAGCTCCCAGTTCGATGTCAGGAAACCACCGTCCTTGTTGGAGTCGGAGTAGCCCAGCATGACTTCCTGCAGGTGGCCCTGTTTTGCGATCACGTTGGCCACGAACGGCAGCGCCATCCAGGCATCCATGATGCCGGCCGCGCGTTGCAGGTCGGGGATGGTTTCGAACAGCGGGATCACCATCACTTCGCCGGTCGTGCTGCTGGCGCGCAGCAGCCCGGTCTCTTTTTGCAGCAGCAGCACTTCGAGCAGGTCGGACACCGTCTCGGTGTGCGAGATGATGTAGTTGCGGATCGCGCGCGGGCCGTAGCGCAGGCGGATCTCGCGCGCGCAGCGCAGGATAGCCAGCTCGGACGTCGTCTCTTCGCCGTAGGTGTCCCATGGCGAGATCAATGGCCGGGCGCTGTCGAGTTCGCGCAGCAGCAGCGCGACCTTGGCATCTTCGTCGAGCGCAGCGTAGTCAGCCTCGACGCCGGCGCGGGCCAGCAGTTCGGCCAGTACGCGCTCGTGGATGTCCGAGCTCTGACGCATGTCGAGCGATGCCAGGTGGAAGCCGAAGATGCGCGCCGCGCGCAGCAAGCCGGCCAGGCGTGGCATGGTCAGCATCGCGCCGTGGTTCTGGCGCAGCGAGTCGGCCAGCGTTTCCAGGTCGGCCGCAAACAGTTCAGGGTCGAGGTAGGGCGCGGCGTGGCCGACTTCCTTGCGCAGGATGTGGCCCACGCCCAGCTCGCGCGCGGTGGCGGCCAGGCGCGCATAGATGCCGATCAGCGCGCGCCGGTAAGGCTCATCGCTGCGGTGCGGCGAGGCGTCGGGCGAGTTCTGGGCCAGCAGTTCCAGCGCCGGCGTGACGTCCACCAGCAGCGTGGAGGCTGACAGTTCGGCGCCCAGCGCATGCACTTCGTCGAGATAGAAATCGAGGATCGTCGTCGACTGGCGCGTCAGCGCGTGGCGCATCGTGTCGGCGTTGACGTTCGGGTTGCCGTCACGATCGCCGCCGATCCAGCTGCCCATCTGCAGGTACGACGCGTGGGGCCGGGGTGCGCCGTCTTCTGCGCCGGCGTCAGGGCCGTATTGTTCAGCGATCTCGAACTCGATGTCGTCGTACAGTGCCGGCAGTTCGCGCAGGAAGGTGATGCGGTAGTAGGACAGGGCGTTGTCGATTTCGTCGGCCACCGTCAGTTTGGAGTAGCGCAGCATGCGCGTCTGCCACAGCGTGGCGATGCGCGCATGGAGCATCTGCTCGTTGCGCTGGCGCTCGCGCGGCGTGAGCGGCGTGTCGCGCTCGGCCAGCAGGCGGGCGATATCGTGTTCGGCGTCCAGGATACTCTTGCGCTGCACCTCGGTCGGGTGCGCCGTCAGTACGGGCGAAATCAGCGCCTCGTCGAAGAATGCCTGCACTTCGTCGCGGCCGATGCCGGCGCCAGCGAGCTTGTGCAGCGCGTAACCGATGCTGCCGGCACGCGGCGCCGAGCCACCCAGCAGGTGCGCACGGCGGCGGCGGTTGTGGTGCTGGTCTTCCGCGATGTTGGCCAGGTGCGAGAAGTATGAGAACGCGCGCACGACCGAAATGGTCTGGTCGCGCGTGAGCCCGTGCAGCATCGTCGTGAGCTCTTTGCTGGCATCGGGATCGTCGTCGCGCCTGAAGCGCACAGCGGTCTGGCGGATGGTTTCGACGAGGTCGAAGACCTCGGCGCCTTCCTGGTCGCGCAATACGTCGCCCAGCAGGCGGCCAAGCAGGCGGATGTCTTCTTTGAGCGGCGCGTCCTTGTCGGCGCCGGTGGATACGTCAGGGAGAGCAGGATTGTTCATATCGACCACAAGTAAGCGTTGTGCGAGGGCGGTTGGCCACGGTCTGCAAGAGGCCCCCATGATAAAATTTGTGATCTTATGCAGGGAGCGGTTACCGGCATCGGCCGGATCGGCCCAATGACAGTGAAAGAATTCGTGTGTTAGCAGCTATACAGCAAAGTACTTCGCAGGGAACTTCGCAGGGTACTTCGGCGTCAGCGCCGTCAAAACTCATTATCGCATCCCGCGAGAGCCGCCTGGCCATGTGGCAGGCGGAGCACGTACGCGACCGGCTCGTCGCATTATATCCACAGTGCCGCGTCGAGATTCTCGGCATGACGACACGCGGCGACCAGATTCTCGACCGCACGCTGTCGGCCGTTGGCGGCAAGGGCCTGTTCGTCAAGGAACTCGAAGTCGCGATGGCCGAAGGCCGCGCCGACCTGGCCGTGCACTCGCTCAAGGACGTGCCGATGGAGCTGCCCGAAGGCTTCGAGCTGACCGCGGTGCTCGAACGCGAAGACCCGCGCGACGCGTTCGTGTCCAACGACTACGCCAGCCTCGATGCGCTGCCGGCCGGCGCCATCGTCGGCACCAGCAGCCTGCGCCGCCAGTCGCTGATCGCGGCGCGCTATCCGCACCTGGTCATCCTGCCACTGCGCGGCAACCTCGATACGCGCCTTGGCAAGCTCGATCGCGGCGAATATGCCGCCATCATCCTGGCCGCTGCGGGCCTCAAGCGCCTCGGCCTGCCGCAGCGCATCCGCGCTTTGCTCGAACCCGAAATGAGTTTGCCGGCCGCCGGGCAGGGCGCGATGGCGATCGAGATCCTGAGCAGCGCGCGCAGCGACGGCGTCGACCTGCGCGCCGTGCTGGCGCCGCTGAACCACGACGATACGGCCAGCGCCGTGCTGGCCGAGCGCAAGGTCTCGCGCATCTTTGGCGGCAGCTGCCAGATCCCGCTGGCGGCGTTCGCCACCGTGCAGGGCGGCCAACTGCGCCTGCGCGCGATGGTCGCCACGCCCGACGGCAAGCGCAGCGCGCACGCCGAAGTGAGCGGTCCGGTCGAGCAGCCCGAGTATCTGGGCGAGCAGGTGTCCGAGTTGCTGGCCCAGCAGGATGCGAATGCGATCCTGGCGGCGTGCCGTCTCGATGCCGCGGCAAACCAGGATGCCTGACCTGCCTGAGACGGCGCGCGTCGTCGTCGTCACGCGCCCGCGCGCGCAGGCCGATGCGCTGGCGCAGGCGGTCGCCGCCAGTGGCCGGACGGCCGTGCTCTTGCCGCTGCTCGAGATCAGCCCGGTCGAGGATGCCGCGCCGCTGCGCGCGGCGCTGGCTGAACTCGACCGGTTTGCGCTGGTGGCGTTCGTGTCGCCCAATGCGATCGACGCCGCGTTTGCGCACATCGATGCCTGGCCCTTGGCCGTGCCGGTGGCGATCGTCGGCGATGGCAGCCGCGCCGCGTTGGCACGCCACGGCGTGACGGGCGACGCGTTCACGATTTTCAGCCCGGCCGACAGTGCACACAGCGATTCCGAGCATTTGCTGCAGCGCCTTGACCTGGCGGCGTACGCCGGCAAACGTGTGCTGATCGTGCGCGGCGACGGTGGCCGCGAGTTGCTGGCCGACGCCTTGCGCGCCGCCGGCGCCCGGGTCGAACCGGTGGCCGCGTATCGCCGTGCGACGCCGGTATTGACTGCGGAACTGGCCACACGATTGCGCGCCTTGCTGGCGCAGCCAAACGACTGGATAATCACGAGCTCGGAAGCCCTGCGTGGCCTGGCCGGGCTGGTGCAAACCATCGACGACAATGCGCTGATGGCGCGATTGATGCAACAGCGCCTGATCGTGCCCCATGCGCGGATTGCACAGACGGCCCGCGATCTGGGCCTGGAACACGTGCGCCTCACCGGTTCCGGCGATGCACGCCTACTAGCAGCGTTACAATCACAAGAATGAACGAATTGCCGAACAACCCAGACCAGCCTCAGGCCAGCGTGCCCGCTCCCAGCCTTGCCAAGCCGGAGGAGGCGCAGGTGCCGCCTGTTGCGCCGCGCGTGAGCGGTCCGGCCGCGCGCGGCCTGTTCGACCGCGTGGCGCAGCCGTTGCCGCTGGCCGTCATCGCACTGGCCGCAATGCTGGCCGTGCAGACCGTCTCGTCGCACAGCCGCATCAATTCGCTGCGCCAGGACATGGCGCGCAGCCTGCAGAAGGGCAATGCGGTCAATGCCGAGACGGCGGCGCTTGCGCGCGACGTGGCTGACCAGTCGAAGGAGCTGCAGATCAAGGTCGGCGTGCTGGAAAGCCGCCAGAGCGAAGCGCAGAGCCAGCAGGTCGCGCTCGAGCAGCTCTACAAGGACCTGTCGCAGAACCGCGACGAGTGGGCGTTGTCCGAAATCGAGCAGGTGCTCGCCACCGCGAGCCAGCAGCTGCAACTGGCCGGCAATGTGCAGGGCGCCCTGATCGCGCTGCAGAACGCCGACCGCGCCGTCTCGAGCTCGAACGCACCGCAATTTTTGACCATCCGCCGCGCGATCGCGGCCGACATCGACAAGCTCAAGGCCCTGCCGGCCGTCGATCTGGCCGGTGTCGCGCTGCGCCTGGACAATGTGATCGCTCAGGTCGAGACGCTGCCGATGCTGGCTGACGAAAAGCCGCTGCTGCCAGTGGCGCCGGTGCGCACGACGCGCCGGCTCGAGGCCGCGGCCGCGCCAGCCAAGAGCGCCGCACCGGCCGTCCCGCCCGAGTCGCTCGGCGTGGGCCAGCGCCTGCTGCAGACCTGGAGCATGTGGAGCCAGGAGATGTGGGACGACGTGCGCCAGCTGATCCGCGTGCGCAGCGTTGACGACCCCGAGGCGCTGATGCTGTCGCCGAGCGAGTCGTTCTTTGTCCGCGAAAACCTCAAGCTGCGCCTGCTCAATGCGCGCCTGGCCCTGTTGTCGCGTAACGAAGCCACGTTCCGCGACGACCTGACCACGGCCCAGACCATGCTGGCCAAGTACTTCGACACGCGCGCCCGCACGACGCAATCGGCCCAGGCGGCATTGCGCCAGGTGCAGGCCAATGACCTGACGATCGAATTGCCGACGCTGGCCGAGAGTCTGGGCGCGGTGCGTAACTACAAAGCGAAGCAATAACCATGCGCTTACTCATCTGGCTGGTTACGCTGATGGCCGCAGCCATCGGCATCGCGGTGACGGCGCGCTTCAATCCGGGCAATGTGGTGCTGTTCTATCCACCGCACCGGATCGACATGTCGCTCAACCTGTTCGTCGTCGTGCTGATGCTGCTGTTCGCCACGCTGTACGTGCTGGTGCGCACCTTCTACGCGACGGCGCGCATGCCGCAGCGGGTGGCGGCATACCGCCAGCGCCGCCGCGAGCGCGATGGCAACAAGGGCTTGCGCGACGCGCTCAAGGCGCTGTTCGAAGGTCGCTTCGGCCACGCCGAAAAAGCGGCGATGCGCGCTGCCGACCTGCCCGAGAACACGGGCCTGGCAGCGCTGATCGGCGCGCGCGCTGCGCACCGCATGCGCGAGCCGGCACGGCGCGACGCCTGGCTGGCCGGCATCTCGCATGACACCACGCTCAAGACGGCGCGCCTGATGACGCTGACCGAACTGCTGGTCGACGATCACCGCCCCGAGGCGGCGCTCGAAGCGGTGGCCGAACTCAATGCCAGCGGCCAGCGCCACATCCACGCGCTGCAGTGGGCAATGAAGGCCAACCAGCAGGCGCGCAACTGGCCCGAGGTGCTGCGCCTGGTGCGCATCCTCGACAAGCGCAACGCACTGCATCCGGCGCTGGCGCGGCGCCTGCGCGAAATGGCCTACGAAGCGCTGCTGGGCGGGGAAGACCACGACGCCGAATCGATCCGCTGGACCTGGGCCACGGTGCCCCCGCAAGACCGCACGGTGCCGTACGTCGCGGCGCGCGCCGCCGGCGCCTTCAATGCGCGCGGCCTGCACGACGAAGCGCGCGCGATCGCCGAAGAGTCGCTCAAGGCCAACTGGGACGAACGCGTCGTGCGCGCCTACCGCGACGCGGCCAGCCCGGCCGGCTCGCCATCGCTGCTGGCCCAGATCGAAGCGTGCGAAACGTGGCGCCGTGAACGGCCGCAGGACGCCGAACTGGCGCTCACACTTGGCACGCTGTGCCTGAAACAGAAGCTGTGGGGCAAGGCTCAGCGCTATCTGGAGCAAGCCTTGTCAGACGCCACCGAAGCGGCGATGGTGCGCGAAGCGCATCTGAAACTGGCCCAGATGCATGAAGCACTGGGGCAGGACGAGCTGGCCGCCAAGCATTACCGGCAGTGCGCACTGGCGACTGTGTTGTAACGCGTGCCTTTCGCTATAATGGCGGACTAATTTTGACTCTTTAGCAACCAAGGATCCCATCATGAGCCTGAACAACGTCCCAGCCGGCAAAGACGTGCCGAACGACTTCAACGTCATCATTGAAATCCCGATGAACTCCGATCCGGTCAAGTATGAAGTCGACAAGGACACGGGCGCGATCTTCGTCGATCGTTTCATGGGTACCGCCATGCACTACCCGTGCAACTACGGCTACGTGCCGCAAACCATCGCCGACGACGGCGACCCATGCGACGTGCTGGTCATCACCCCGTTCCCGCTGCCACCAGGCGTCGTGGTCCGTTGCCGCGCGCTGGGCGTGCTGAAGATGACCGATGACGGCGGCGGCGACGCCAAGGTCATCGCAGTGCCGATTGAAAAAGTGCTGCCGATGTACAAGAAAATCCAGTCGCTGGACGACGTGGAAGAGCTGCGCCTGAAGCAGATCCAGCACTTCTTCGAGCACTACAAGGATCTGGAAGCCGGCAAATGGGTCAAGATCGAAGGCTGGGCTGGTATCGATGAAGCCAAAGCCGAGATCGTTGCCGGCGTGGCAGCGTTCAACAAGGGCGCCCAGGCATAAGCCAGCGCGCAGGCAGTAGTTGAAAGCCGGCGGCCCGTGAGGGTTGCCGGCTTTTTTACGTCAGTGGCGCTCGTGACGGCGCAGCAGGCCGAGCACGCCCAGGCCCTCGGCCAGCAACAGCCGGCTGGTGGGTTCCGGCAGGCGCGTGACCACGCGCACCGCGTCGAGCCCGACATGGCTCAATCTTGCGGCGTCGCCCAGGTAGCGAAACGCGAAGCGGCCTGTGCCATCCACCGTCAGGTCGAGGTGCCATGGCTGCCATTGTGCGGGGAAGTCGGCGGCGCCGCCGATGCTGGCCAGCAGCGTGTCGAAGGACGCTGCGGCGGTCCCGCTGCCGTGGCCAAAACGCACTTCGAGAAGGTCGTCGAAGCCGTCGACGCGTTCGCGGCTGATGACGAACGACAATGTCGTCAAGCCGCTGAGCGTCAGCGTGGGCGTGATCAGCCAGTTGTCGACGCGGCCAATGCCCTGGGCGGCGCTGAGGCAGCTCGCAGCGGCGTACGCGTCCGGCACGCCGGCCTGGGCGGGAAAGATGTCGGGATTGCCCTGGCACCACGGCGCACCGGGCTGGATGCTGCGGTTGACGCGGGCCCAGCCGGGCGAGTCGGCCAGGTTGCCGAAATCTTCGCTGAGCATTTCGGTCCCGGCTGCCTGGGCGGTGTGAGGGGTGCAGGCGGCCGGAACCGCTGCGGCGGCGAGCATGTAGTTGAGTCGTTGCATGGTGAGGCATCGCGTCGTGGATCGAGGCTTCATCATAGAAACGGCGCGCGCTGCGGTATTGCGGTGCGTTGGGGCTGTCGGGTCACGTGCCCGGCGCCACGCAAAGGGGGAAGGGGAACCAAAAAAAGTCGCCGAGGTCGTAGGGTGGACGGGTTTCCCGTCCACGCGTTCAACCCGACGTCGCATACGACGGATGTTTGCGAATTGAATGTTCTTAGCGCAGAGAGCGCGCCGCCAGCCACGCCCGCAGCCGCAGTTTGCCAACGATCCCAACCGGGAACCAGTAAATCGACAGGATGAACAGCAGCCCCAGCCACAGCATCCAGCGGTCCGGGTGCAGGGCGGCGGCCAGTACCGGTACGCCGTCCAGCGCGGCAGCGCCGTGCGCCATCCAGTCCTTCAGGTAGTTCTGGGCCAGGATGAACAGCGTCGCGCCCACGACCGCCCCATACATCGTGCCCATGCCGCCGATCACGACGATCAGCAAAATATCGGTCATGACTTCGAAGCCAAGCGACGTCTTCGGGCCGACGTAGCGCAGCCACAGCGCCATCAGGGCGCCAGCCAGGCTTGCTGTCAGCGCCGCCAGGACATTGGCCCAGATCCGGTACACCATCGTGCGGTAGCCAAGGGCTTCGGCGCGAAACGCGTTTTCGCGGATCGCCTGCAGCACCCGCCCGAACGGCGAGTTGACCAGCCGCAGCAGGAACAGAAACAGCAGCAGGCAGCCGCAGAACACGACGTAATAGGTCAGCAGCCGGCCATCGAGGCGGCGGCCGAATACCTCGTGCTCGACCAGCCGATAGGCAGGAGAAAGCACGTGCGGCACGCGGAACGTGACGCCATCCTCGCCGCCGGTGAAGTCGGACAGTTGCGACGCCAGCACGGCAAACGACGAGGCCACGGCCAGCGTGATCATCGCGTAGAAGATGGCTTGCACACGCAGCGCGAACAGCCCGACTACCAGCGCCAGGGCCAGCGCAAGCAGCAGCGCCAGGCCAAGCCCCGCCACGGCGACGCCCCAGGTCGGCTCGTCGACGCGCGCCAGTGCCAGCCCGATGCCATACGCCCCGATTCCGTAGAACATCGTGTGGGCGAACGAGACGATGCCGGTATAGCCCAGCAGCAGGTCGTAGGACGCCACCAGCACGATGTAGACGCAGATCGTGGCCGCCGTGTTGAGTGACCGCGCGCCCGAAGTCAGGAACGGCGCCAGCGCCAGCCCGAGGAAGATCACGACCAGCAGCGCCGTCAGGATGCGGCTGCGCGGCAGGTCGCCCGATAACAGTTGCCGCAGCATGTTTACCCCCGTCCCGTCGCATACAGCCCGGCGGGCCGCCACAGCAGGACCGAAATCATCAGGACGATGCCCGACACCAGCGCGATCCCGGGCGCCAGGAAGCCGGTGTAGTTGGCCACCAGCGCCATGAGGAGCGCGCCGATGAAGCAGCCACCGACCGATCCCAGGCCGCCGATGATGATGACGATGAACAGCATCACCATGATTTCCCCGCCCATCGCCGCCGTCAGTGTTTCCTTGTACAGGCCCCACATCACGCCGCCCAGGCCCGCCAGGCCCGCGCCGGCCGCGAACACCAGCACGAACAGGCGCCGGATGCGGTAGCCGAGCGCTTCGACCATCTCGCCATGTTCAACGCCGGCGCGTACCAGCAGGCCGATCTTCGTGCGGTTCAGGATCAGGTACATGGCGACGAACACTACCAGTCCGACCGCCACCGCCACCAGCCGGTACTTGTCGATGGCCGCGTCGCCCAGCAGGAGCGCACCGCGCAGGGCCGTGGGCAGCGGCACGGCGATCGTCGCGGCGCCCCAGACAACGTGAATCAGCTGCTCGGCCACGATCATGCCGCCCATCGTGACCAGGATCTGCTTGAGATGCTGGCCGTAGACGGGCTGGATGAGCAAGCGCTCGAAGGCCCAGCCCAGCAGCGCCGTGACGAGCATCGCCACCACGATCGCCAGCGCCAGCACGGCCAAATTGACGGGCAGGGAATCCATCTCGAGCCAGCTGCGCAGCGGCAGCAGCACGAGCGTGGCGGAAAACGCGCCGACCGCGATGAACGCGCCGTGGCCAAAATTGATCACGTTCATCAGCCCGAATACGAGGGTCAGGCCACTGGCCATGATGAAGATCATCATGCCCATCGCGAGGCCCGCGACGGTGAGGGTAACCCAGGTCGACCAGCTGCCCACCAGCGGCAGCATGGCCAGCATCAGCGCCGGCACCAGCAGCAGTGGCGCAATGTCGCGGCGGGTGGCCGGCAGCTGGGCGTCGGCCGACGGGACAGCGGGAGCGAGGGACATGGGCGTTCCTAGGGTTGGATGTCGAGGGACAGGCCGAGCAGGCGCTGTTGCAGCGCGGCGTCGCCCGCCAGCACGGCCATCGGGCCGGCATGCACCACGCGGCCGCCATCCATCACACTGGCCGTGTCGCCCAGCGCGCGCACGACGTGCACGCTCTGCTCGACCAGCAGGATCGTCGCGCCTTGCGCTTTCAGCTCGCGAAACGCCGCCATCAGGCTGTGCACGATGGCGGGCGCCAGGCCCTTGGTCGGCTCATCGACCAGCAGCAGCTTGCGCGGTTCGACGATAGCGCGCGCGATCGCCACCATCTGTTTCTGGCCACCGGACAGGTTGCCGGCCGGGCGGTGCCAGAACGTGCGCAGCGCCGGGAAGAAGCCGCAGATCCAGTCGACGCGCGCGGTGTCGAGCGGGCCGTCGCGCGCGGCCAGCACCAGGTTCTCGCGCACCGTCAGGTCGGAAAACACGGCCATGTTTTCGGGCACGTACGCAATGCCGGCGCGCGCGATGTCCGATGTGGCCAGCCGGGTGATGTCGCTGCCATCGAAGTGGATGCTGCCGCTGCTGGCGCGCCACAGACCCATGATCGTGCGCAGCGTCGTCGTCTTGCCGGCCCCATTGCGGCCCAGCAAAACAGCCAGTTCGCCGCGCGCCACCTGCAGGTCGACGCCGTGCAGGATGTGGTACTGACCGATGTGCGTGTGCACGCCGGCCAGGCGCAGCAGCGGCTGGCGCGTCGCCGGATCAGGCGCGAGCATGTTCGGTGTCGGACGTTCCAAGATAAGCCTCCTGAACGATGGCGGATGCCATGACCGCGCGCGGTTCGCCATCGGCCACCAGCGCGCCGTTGTGCAGCACGACGATGCGGTCGGCCAGCTGGCGCACGACGTCCATCTTGTGCTCGACCAGCAGCACGGTGCGGGCAGCGTCGCCCTTGACTTCGCGGATCAGGTCGAGCACGACCGGCACGTCGTCGGCGCTCATGCCCGCAGTGGGTTCGTCAAACATCATCACGGACGGCTGCAGCGCCAGCAGGATCGCGACTTCGAGCTTGCGCTGGTCGCCATGCGACAGCGCGCCCACCAGCATGTCGCGCCGCGCCGCCAGCGCGACGCGCTCGAGGTAATAGTCGGCGCGTTCGATAAGATCCCGGTGGCTTGACCAGACCGACAGGAAGTCGAGGCCAATGCCGGCGCGGCTCTGGACCGCCAGGCGCACGTTCTCGATCACTGTCAGCAGCGGGAACAGGTTGGTGAGCTGGAAGGCGCGGCCGATGCCAAGACGCGTGCGGCGCGCAGCGCCCAGACGCGTAATGTCGCGGCCATGCAGGTGCAAGCTGCCGGCGCTGGCGCGCAACTGGCCCGAGATCAGGTTGAACCACGTGGTCTTGCCGGCGCCGTTGGGCCCGACGATGACGGTGAGCGTGCCCGGATAAAAGTCGGCCGTGACGGCATTGACGGCAACGTGGCCGCCGAAGCGGATCGTCAGGCCGCGCGTGGACAGTGACGGCGCAGCGCGTGCGCTGGCGGCAGCCATGTCAGCCATGTCAGCGTTTGTTCCGCACCGGCAGCGGCATCTCGTCCGCCGGGATGTCGCGCACCAGTTCGAGCAGATCCCAGTCGTTCTTTTGGTCCTTCTTGATGCGGAAGTGGTACATCGGCTGGATCGCCTGGTGGTCGTCCTTGCGAAAGACCATGGCGCCTTTTGGCGTCCCGAAGCGCATGCCTTCCATCGCGGCGGCCATCTTGTCGCCATCGCCGTCCGGCACCTTGCTCAGCGCCGCCACGACCACGCTGGCGGCGGCCATGCCACCGGCCGTGAACATGTCGGGCGGGGTCTTGTAGCGCTTCGTGTGCTCTGCCACCAGCCAGTTGTTCATCGGATTTTTCGGAAAATCGTAGTAGTAATAGATCGTGCCTTCGGTGCCGGCATGGGCCTTCCAGGTCTGCATCACGGGCAGGATATTGCCGCCCGGGGCCAGCGCGATGCCGTAGCGTTCAGGTTTCATGGCGGCGATCTTGTTCATCGGACTCGGGCCGGCCCAGACGATGGCCAGCACGCGCGGCTGCGGTTTGTCTTTCAGAGCATCGAACAGGCGCTGCGCCGATGCGGTGAAGTCGGTCGTCGCGAGCGGCGCGTATTCTTCGTGGACGACGCTGGCCTTGCTGCCGGTGGCGATCAACGCTTCCTTGCCGGCCTTGATCGCATCGCGCCCGAACGCGTAATCCTGGGTCAGGAAACCCACGCTGCCGCTTTTGAGCGTACTGGCGGCGGCCAGCGCATCCTGCATCGAACTGCGCGCCGTGCGAAAGATGTACTTGTTCCACTTGTCGCCCGTGATCGCATCGGCCACGGCCGGCTCGATGATCAGGATTTTTTTATACTCCTTCGCCACCGGCAGCATGGCCAGCGCCGAGGCGGACGAGGTGGTGCCGACCGCAATGTCGACGCGGTCGTCGCCATACGCTTCGGCCAGCAGCGTACGGCCCAGATCGGGTTTGCTCTGGTCGTCCTTGACGATGACTTTGATGGCGCGGCCATTGATGGTCATCCTGCCCCTGGTCAGGTACTCGAGGCCCAGCATGAAGCCGCTCTCGGTCTCGCGCGCATAGGTTTCCAGTGCGCCCGTCTTGCCGGCGATGAGGGCAACTTTAAAGTCCTTGCCCTGTGCACCCGCGTGGGGCGCGGCGCCCAGGGCACATGCGGCCAATGCGGCCTGAAGCAGCAGGGCGAAGGATCTGATCGAATGGCGCATGCGGTCTCCTCGTGATGTTTTTAGAAGCGCAGTTCGAGCGTCGCCGACACCGTGCGCGGATTGCCGTAGAAGGCGGTCAGCGTGCCTTCGTTGCCCAGCGTCGGGAACAGGTAGCCGGCCGTTTTATAGTGTTCGTCGCCCAGGTTCTTGCCGTGCAGGCCGGCGCGTACCTTGCCATCCGCGCGGGTCCAGACGATGCTCGCGTCCCAGATCCTGTACGAGTCCTGGTCGAGGATCGATGCGGTTTCGAACTGGCTGGTGGCGCCCTTGTATGCATAGCTGCCGATCAGCGAGACGCGTCCGTTGTGGCCCATGACCGGCAGCGGGATGTCGTAACTGGCGCGCAGGTTGGCCGAATTCTTCGGCGTGTTCTGGAACGTGCGCTGGCCGGCCACATTGACATTGGCCACGATGTATTCCCGGTAGCTGGCGTCGATGTAGCTGTACATCCCCGCGACCATGAAATTGGGCGTGATATTGGCGACCGCCTCGAGTTCGACGCCCTTGATGCGTGCCTTGCCGGCATTGGTTGTCACGCCGGCGAAGCTGTCGTCGCGCCCGTCGCCGTTGGTGTCGATGGCGATCGAGCCCGGGATCTGCACGTCCTGATAATCGCTGTGGAACACGGCCAGGTTGGTCGTGATGCGCCCGCCATTGAAGGCCGACTTGAGACCAAGTTCAGTTGTCTCGATCGTTTCCGGCGCATAGCCGGTGCGCGCGGTGGCAATCGGGAGCCGCGTGCCGACCACGTTCAGGCGCGGATCGAACCCGCCACCCTTGAAGCCTTCGGAGTACGACGCGTATAGGTTGTGGGCATCGTTCATCTTCCAGCTCAGTGCCACGCGCGGCGTGAATTTCTTGTCCTTGCGCTCGAGCAGGCCGCCGCGCAAATCGGTATCGGTGCGAAACAGGATGGCGTTCGGATTGCCCATCCGGGGCGAGCCGGCTAGGCCGAAATAAATCTGGCGCAGCACGTCGGCTTCGCGCTGGTCGACCGTGTAGCGTCCGCCCAGCGACAGGCTCAGGCCCTCGGCGAGCGTGTAGCTGCCGTCAAAGTAGGCGGCCCAGGCCTTCGTATCGATGTCGCCCAGCGTGAAGGTCGACGTGGGCACCGCGCCGGCCAGGATGGTGTCGAACTGGTTGAAGGCGTTGGCGTCCATGTAGTACACGCCGGCCACGCCCTGCAGGCGCGCGCCGCTGTAGGTCGCCTGCAGCTCCTGGCTGAACTGGCGGTTGGTGTACAGCGCCGGCACTTCCATGTCCACGACGGGCAGGGCGTCGAAGTCGATCGGCGCCCATGACTTGTCGCGGCGCGCGGCTGTGATCGATTTCAGGCGCCACGCACCGTCGACGGTGTACTCGACCGTGACCGAGCCGCCGTACGAGCGCACTTCCTGGTCGCGGCCCAGCACCTTCGTGAGATTGCCGCGCGTGTCGAACACGTCGTTCAGGATGGGCGCGCTGCTCGTACGTCCGACGAGCAGGCGATGGCCGTTCTTGGGGTTGGCATCGTCCTGCGTGAAGTCGCCGGCAAGGCGGACGAACAGGTCCTGGTTCGGCACGAGTTCAATTGAGACCCGGCCGGCGGTGACGTCCTTGTCGTAGTTGCCCTTGCCGGTGGTCAGGTTGTCGCCAAAGCCGTCGCGCGTAAAGCGCGCGAACGTGCCGCCGATGCGCGCGGTGTCGGTCAGCGGCGTGCTGGCCGTGAGCACACCGTCTCGCTGGCCGTAGTCGCCGAGCGTGGCGCGCACGCGCACGTCGCGCTGGGGGCCAAGCTTGCGCGTGACGTACTTGAGCGCGCCGCCGATCGTGTTGCGGCCGTACAGCGTGCCCTGCGGGCCGCGCAGCACCTCGATGCGCTCGACGTCGTAGATGTCAGCCACGGCCGCCTGTGGCCGGGCCAGGTAAATGTCGTCGACATAGATGCCCACGCCCGATTCGAATCCGGCCAGCGGGTCGGCCTGGCCGACGCCGCGGATGAACGCCGTGAGCGTGCTGTTGGTGGCGCGCGACGCCTTGAGCGTCGTGTTGGGCAGCGACAGCGCGAGGGCAGTCACGTCGGGCAACGCCTGCTTGGAAAGCTGGTCGGCCGAGAACGCGGTGACCGACACCGGCACGTCCTGCAGCGATTCTTCGCGCCGGCGCGCGGTGACCACCACCCGCGAGATATTGTCGTCGGTAGTCGCCGCAGCCGGGGCGGCCGTCGCTTCCTGGGCATGGACGGCGCCGATGGCGCCGCTGCACGCGGCCAGCAGGGCGCACGTGGACGGATGCAGCAGCTTCATCTTTCTGATCGGACGCATGGATGTCTCCTTATTGTTCGTCGCCACGGTGGATGTGTCGCTCAAAGGGGGAATGTGCCCGAGCGCACCATGCGTCACCTTGCGCACCAACAAGCGCTCCCATGAATACGCAGTTCGAATGGCGGCGTTGCAACAGATGGTCGAACCCATGCGCGTTGCATCACCAAGCTGTGCCGGTGCCTGGCGATTGACGACTCACGCGGGCGGTTGATGTATCCTCGTCATGTATCCATTTCACGAGGGCCCCCATGCGCAGCCAGATCAGCGACGACATCACCTTCCGCAAACTCGAGATCCTGCTGGCGTACATGGAAGGCGGCAACCTGAATGCCGCCGCGCGCATGCTCGACATCAGCGCCGTCAGCGTGCATCGCGCGCTGCATTCGCTGGAAGATGGAATGAGTTGTCAGCTGTTCAGTCTGCAGGGCCGCAACCTGATTCCCAACGATGCCGCGCAGGTGCTGGCGGACGTGAGCCGCGACGTGGTGCGGCTGATGGCGGACGGCATTGCAGCGACGCGCTCGGCCGCCGGTTATTCAGCCGATCACTTGAAAATCGGCTCGCTGTATTCGCTGACGACCGGCACCATCCCCGATGTCATCATCGGCATCAAGCTGCGCAAGCAGGAACTGGAAACGGAACTGGTGCTGGGCTCGAATGCGGACCTGCTGCACAAGCTCAAGCAGAATGCAATCGATGCAGCGCTGATGGCGGTGCCCGAACCCGATCCGGACATCGAATCGATCGCGCTGTTCGAGGACGAGATATTCTTTGCGGCGCCAGCCGGCTCGCCGTATGCGGGGATGGCCGAGGTCGATCTGCGCGCCTGCGCCGACGAAAAATTCGTCTGCCTGAAAGATGGGTTCGTGACCTTCAACGGGTTCCAGGAAGCGTTTCGCATCGCCGGGTATGCGCCGAGCATCGTCACGCGCGTGGGCGATATCTTCTCGCTGATGAATCTGGTGGGGGCGGGGATCGGCTACACGCTGCTGCCCGGCCGCGTGCGCCATGCGTTTGGCGACAAGGTTCAGCTGATCCCGTTAAAAAACGACTACCTGATGCGCCAGACGATCGGCCTGAGTTTCCTGCGCGTGCGCGAGCGGGATCCGAACCTGCTGGCGCTGGCGGCGGTGTGCCGGATGCTGAAACACCGCACGCCGGCGGGCTGAATGCGCTGGCGCTGGTGCCGGTAAGGATCAGCGCCCAGCCATCTTCACGAGCGCTTCAGCTGGTTGATCACGCTGGCGACCTTGGTGGTGATCATGTCGACCGCCGGATTGTTCGCCCCGTGCGGGATGATGACATCGGCGTTGCGCTTGGTCGGCTCGATGAATTGCTTGTGCATCGGACGCACGGTGTCCAGGTACTGGCTGATGACGCTTTCTACCGAGCGGCCCCGTTCCGTGATATCGCGCTGCATGCGGCGGATGAAGCGGATGTCGGATGCCGTATCGACGAAGATTTTCAGCGACATCATGTCGCACAAGGCCGGGTCATACAGGGCAAACAGGCCTTCGATGACGATGACCGGGGCAGGCTTGACCCGAATGGTACGGTCAGAGCGGTTGTGGAGCGTGAAGTCGTACTCGGGCATGTCGATCGACTCGCCCCGGCGCAGCGCCTGGACGTGCTGCACCAGCAGCGACCACTCAAACGCCTGCGGATGGTCGTAATTCTGCTGGGTGCGCACTTCGGGGCTGAGATGCGTCTGGTCGCAGTAATAATCGTCCTGCATCACGACCGAGACCATCTCGGTACCGAATGTGGACAGCACTTGCCTGGACACCGTGGACTTGCCACTGCCGCTACCGCCCGCGACGCCAATAATAAACGGTTGAAAAGGAAAACTGAGCATGCCGAATGATACCGGATTCGGGACCGGACCGACAGGTCACCGGCGACACGGCCGGTCGCAGATGTCGCGTCGGCGCTACCGGGAAAACACCAAAAGAATGAACGCATTTCTGTCAGAATCATCGTCATTTTGGAGATCGTCATGACTACAAGGCTGGATCGGATTCGTGGTGGTATGTATGGCTTGCTGGTAGGGGATGCCCTGGGCGTACCTTATGAATTTTCAGCGCCGCAGGATATTCCGGAACGACGCTTGATCGACATGTCTCCGCCGCCCGGCTTCGCCCGGGCACACAGCTCGGTTCCCGAGGGGACCTGGAGCGACGATGGCGCACAGGCGCTGTTGCTGCTGGCGTCGTTGGTCGAGTGTCAATCACTCGACCTGCAGCAATTTACTGAGAGCCTGATGGATTGGTACCGAAACGGCGCCATGACGCCGGACGGAAGGGTGTTCGACATCGGGATCCAGACAAGACAGGCACTTGAAAATTTTGCCCGGTACGGTAATCCCCTCACGTGTGGTCCCAACCAGGAGAGGAGTAATGGCAATGGTTCGTTAATGCGCACGCTTCCATGCGCGTTCATTGTCACATCGGACCCGGCGGATATCATCGCTCGCGCAAGACGACAAAGTTTGCCAACCCACGCCCATCCACGGTCGCAATTGGCCTGTGCTCTTTACGCGCTCATGGCCTGGCAGATGGCGGAGGGCAGGACACCGCTTGAAGCACTCGACTACGCACAAGACACCCTCCAGCAAGTTGTTGATCCTGGCGAGAAAACAGAGCTCGGCCTGATCCTGGACGGTCGCCTGGACCGGTCTCAGGGTTCAGGCTATGTCGTCAACAGCCTTTGGTCAGCAATACGGTGCGTGCTTGCGACCGACAATTATGAAGATTGTGTTCGCGAAGCGATCGCACTCGGCAATGATACGGATACCACGGCCTGTATCGCTGGCGGTCTGGCAGGTGTGTTCTATGGGGAACAAGGTATTCCAGCGCGTTGGCGACATGCTCTGAAAGGTGGATCCATCGCTGAAGATGTGCTCGCTCGACTGGCCATTTCCGAGGTCCGGGAACAACGTTGATCGAGCGACGCCTGGCCACACAGAGGAGGAATTCCAATGATTCGTTTCGCGATCCTTGCAGCTGTCGTGTTCAGCGTCTGCTCACCTGTTTCAGCACAGGATGTGATCCTGCTCGGCGAAGTGCAGCGAGTTATCGTTCAGCCGTCCGGTACCGCCGACTGCCCGCCGCCATGCCCGCCTGACACGCTGTATCCGGACGGATCGAGAAGGATCTGCATCTCGAACGGTGGGGGATGTCAAACGATGGACGTGAAAATCGAGCGTGTCTATCGTGGGAACGCCAGGGGCGAAGCGCGGCGCTTCAAGTCGCGCATCGGCGAATGGGGCCCGACGTTTTCGGTGAATGAAAAACGCATCGTTGTCAGCGAAGAGGCAGGGAAGGTGTCATGGTCGCCTGCAATCGACCAGGGTGGAAAAATTTTCATCGATCCTGGCCGTCTGCGAAGCATTGGCGGCATTCCGACATCGACCAATGATGATGGCAAGCTGGTGGAATTGGACGAGCTACTCGAGCGTACCGCCACCGCGCGCCGACATTGACCCGGCAAGCGGCCGCGCCGCCATTACTTCAGGCTGCGCAGCGCCGCTTCAAGCGCCGGATATTTGAACTCGAACCCTTCACGGGCGAACCGCAACGGCACCACGCGCTGGCCTTCCAGCAGCAAATCCGCCTGCTCGCCCAGCGCCAGGCGCATCGGCCAACCAGGCGTCGGGATCACGCATGGCCGTTTCCAGACGCGCGCGGCTGCCTGGCTGAATTCCAGCTGCGACACCGCGATCGGCGCGGTGAAATTGGTCGCACCGAACGTCGGCGCAGACGCATCGCTGAGCGCCTGCTTCCAGCGGTGCGCGATGCCACCGATCAGATCGTCGATGTGAATCCATGACAGCCACTGGCGGCCGCTGCCCAGCCGGCCACCGATGCCCAGCCGGATCGGCAGCAGCATCATCGGCAGCGCGCCTTGCTCGCCCAGCACCAGGCCGAAGCGCATGCACTCGACCTGCACGCCGTGGCGCACGGCGCCGGCCGCGGCGGCTTCCCACTCGCGGCACAGGTCCGACATGAACATCGGCTGGGGCGGCGCTGCTTCGTCGAGTTTGGCGTCGTCGCCGATCCGCTGGATACCGTAGTAGCCGATTGCAGACGCCGACAGCAACAGCCGCGGCTTGTGGCTGGCGCGGCCGATCCAGTCGACCACTTTTTCCGTCAGTGCGACGCGGCTCTGGCGCAGCGTCGCCTTGCGCGCCTCGGTCCAGCGCTGGCCCAGGATCCGGGCGCCGGCCAGGTTGACGACGATGTCGACCTGATGGTCGAGCGGAAGATCGTCCATCGAGGCGATGGTGCGCACTTGCGCGCCGAGCAGCCCGGCAGCGCGCGCCACGTCGCGGGTCAGCGCGATCACGTCGTGACCGTCTTTCAGCAGCGCGCGCACCAGGTGCTGGCCGACGAAGCCCGTGGCGCCGGTGACCAGCACGCAGCGGGCGACCGTGTCGAACACGCTCGGTGCCTTGTTGGATGTCGGTGTCGCACTCGTTGTCAACTTGTTCTCCGGTTCAGTGTTCTCAATTCTGCCAAGACAGGAATGTAACACTTCCGCTGACAGTAAACGTTAGTACCCCAGCGTAATTGATCTCGAAAGCGATCGGGTTTACCTTGGCCGCACAACCTGCATAACAAAAGAGCATGGCCGGCCCCGCAAAGCTCCCGAGACCACGGTCCGAGGAGGCGATGGCGACAGGCCATGCATTGGAGACGTATCACCAGCGACGCGCCGGGTGGAACCGGCCTTCGCACCTCGTAGGAGCCACCCTGTGTCCTCTCATGTCATTGCAATCTGCGTTCTGGCGCTCATGTTCATCGTCGCCACCGCCATGCCCATCAATATGGGCGTCATCGCGTTTGTCGGCGCATTCCTGGTCGGCACCATCGTCTTCAGCATGGAGACCAAGGCCATCATGGCCGGCTACCCGGCCGAGCTGTTCCTGACCCTGGTCGGCATCACCTTCCTGTTCGCCCAGGCCCAGAACAATGGCACCATCGACTGGCTCGTCAGACTGGCCGTGCGCGCTGTCGGCGGGCGCATCGCCGCCATTCCCTGGGTCATGTTCGCGGTGACCGCGCTCCTGACCTCGGTTGGCGCCGTCAGTCCGGCCGCGGTGGCGATCATCGCCCCGATCGCGCTGGGCTTCGCTGCCAAGTACAAGATCAATCCCCTGATGATGGGCCTGCTGGTCATCCACGGCGCGCAGGGCGGCGGCTTCTCGCCGATCAGTATCTATGGCGGCATCACCAACAAGGTCGTCATGGAAGCCGGCCTGCCGATTTCGCCGCTGACCACCGCCTTTACCAGCCTGGGCGTGAACCTGGCCGTGTCGATCATCCTGTTCTTCGTGTTTGGCGGCGCCAAGCTGATGCGCCAGGAAATGCCGAAGTCCGGCGCTGGTGTGCGTCCGATGACGCCGTTCACGCCACCGGTGGCGGTCGCAGCGCAGGGCCCGCAGATCTACGGCGATGCCGAAAATGAAACCGGCAGCGAAGAGCGCCTCACCGCGCAGCGTTCGACTGCCGCCGTCGGCGCGGTCGGCAACGGTGGCCCCGGTTCGGGCCTGGGCACCGGCGACATCGACCTGCATGCCGGGCCGACCTTCCACCAGATGTTCACCGTCGTCGGCCTGGTCGCGCTGGCCGTGCTCACGCTGCTGTACAAACTCGATATCGGCTTCGTCGCCCTCACCATCGGCCTCTTGATTTCGATCCTGTCGCCGCAGGTGCAAAAGCGCGCCATCGGCCAGGTGTCGTGGCCCGAGATCATGCTGATCGTCGGCGTGAGCACGTATGTCGGCGTGATGCAGAAGATGGGCACCATTACCTGGGTCGGCGACAGCGTCGCCAGCCTGACCTCGCCGCTGATGGTGGCCTTGCTGCTGCTGTTCGTCGGCGCCATCGTCTCGGCCTTTGCGTCGTCGACTGCGGTGCTGGGTTCGCTCATTCCGCTGGCCGTGCCATTCCTGGCGTCCGGCACCGGTGTCGACGCCATCGGCTTCATCGCTGCCATGGCCGTCGCATCGACCATCGTCGACGTCAGCCCGTTCTCGACCAATGGCGCACTCGTGCTGGCCAGTGCCCAGGGCATCGACCGCGACGTATTCCTGCGCCAGTTGATGATCTATGGCGGTATCGTGACGCTGGTCGCACCGATCGTCGTGTGGCTGCTGTTCGTGGTGTTGTAAGGCCACGCAAATTTTAGGAACTATCATGAATCATGCTGAAGGCCGCTGGACCGGCCAGCAACGTAACCGCAGCGAGCGCCTGGCCCGCGCCGGCGCCGCCCTTGGCGGGGCGCTCGACGGCAAGGTCGTCCAGGCCTCGCACATCGTCGAGCTGCTGCACGCGGTGCTCGAACCGGGCGACCGCGTCTGCCTCGAAGGCAATAACCAGAAGCAGGCCGACTTTCTCGGCAAGGCCCTGACGCGCGTCGATACGGCGCGTGTGCATGACCTGCACATGCTGCTGTCGGTGCTCTCGCTGCCCGAACATCTGGACGTGTTCGAGAAGGGGATCGCCTCCAAGCTCGACTTTTCGTTCTCGGGTCCGCAGGCCGGGCGCCTGGCCAAGCTGGCGCAGTCAGGCAAGCTCAATATCGGCGCGATCCACACCTACCTCGAGCTGTTCGCGCGCTACTTCATCGACCTGACGCCGCGCGTGGCACTGGTCGCCGCCGAAATGGCCGACCGTGACGGCAATCTGTACACCGGCCCGAACACCGAAGACACGCCGGCGATTGCCGAAGCGACGGCCTTCAAGAGCGGGATCGTGATCGCGCAGGTGAACCAGATCGTCGACAAGCTGCCCCGCATCGACATTCCTGGCGACTGGGTCGGCTACGTCGTGCAGTCGCCCACGCCGTACTACATCGAGCCGTTGTTCACGCGTGATCCGGCCCTGATCTCGGAGATCCAGGTGTTGATGGCGATGATGGCCATCAAGGGCATCTATGCCGAGTACGAGATCGAGCGCCTGAACCACGGCATCGGCTTCGACACGGCCGCCATCGAACTGCTGCTGCCAACCTACGCTGCCAGCCTGGGCCTGAAAGGCAAGATTGCCCGTCACTGGGCGCTGAACCCGCATCCGGCCCTGATCCCCGCGATCGAAGCGGGCTTCGTCGAATCGGTGCACTCGTTCGGCTCCGAACTGGGCATGGAAAACTATATCCGCGCGCGCCCCGACGTGTTCTTCGTCGGGCCGGACGGCTCGATGCGCAGCAACCGCGCCTTTTGCCAGGCAGCCGGGCACTACGCGTGCGACCTGTTCATCGGCTCGACGCTGCAGATCGACTTGCAGGGCAATTCGTCGACCGCCACGCTGGGCCGCATCGCGGGCTTTGGCGGCGCGCCGAACATGGGCGCCGATGCGCGTGGCCGGCGCCATCCGAGCAAGGCGTGGCTGAAAGCGGGCGAAGAGGCGCGCGCGGGCCGCAACGTGATCCCGCGCGGGCAGAAGCTGGTGGTGCAGATGGTCGAGACCTTCCGCGAGCACATGGCGCCGGCCTTCGTCGACAAACTCGACGCCTGGCAGCTGGCCGAGCAGGCCGGTATGGCGATTCCGCCCGTGATGATCTATGGTGACGACGTCAGTCATATCCTGACCGAGGAAGGCATCGCCAACCTGCTGCTGTGCCGCACGGACGAAGAGCGTGAACAGGCGATCCGCGGCGTGGCCGGCTACACGCCGGTGGGCATGGCGCGCGACAAGCGCATGGTCGAGAACCTGCGTGACCGGGGCATCATCCGCCGGCCGGAAGATCTCGGCATCGACAAACGCATGGCGACCCGCGACCTGCTGGCCGCCAAGAACATGAAGGGCCTGGTGCGCGCATCGGGCGGGTTGTACGACCCGCCGAAGCGCTTCAGGAACTGGTAAGGAACAACATCATGGAAACGCTGAATTATCGTTTCGAAGGCGGCCAGCGCCCATTGAGCGGCATGCCGCAACTGGTGGGCGTGGTCGGCTCGGGCAATCTCGAGATATTGATCGAACCGGCGCACCTGAAGGGCGCGTGCGAAATCGAAGTGCGCACGGCGGCCGTCGGCTTTGGCGCCACCTGGCAGGCCGTCATGGCCGACTTTCATGCGCGCTGGAGCCTGGCCGATGCGCGCGTGAGCGTCAACGACATGGGTGCCACGCCGGCCGTCGTGAGCCTGCGCCTGGACCAGGCGGTCGAATCCATTGCCGATCTGCCCGGAGGCGCGCCATGAGCAGCTACCAGGAACTCACGGCGCGCCAGCGCATTCCGGCCATGTTCGATGCCGGCAGTTTCGAAGAATTCCTGCCGCCGTCCATGCGCATCGTCAGTCCGCACCTGGCGCAGCTCGATGCGGCGGTGTCGTTCGACGATGGCGTGGTGGTCGGGCGCGGCAAGCTCGGTGGCCAGGTGGTGTTCGGCGCGGCGCAGGAAGGCGGCTTCATGGGCGGCGCGGTGGGCGAAGTCCACGGCGCCAAGCTGGTGGGCATGCTGCAGCGCGCGATCGATGAACGGGCGCACGCCGTCGTGCTGCTGCTCGAATCGGGCGGCGTGCGGCTGCATGAAGCCAATGCGGGCCTGATCGCCGTGTCGGAAGTCATGCGCGCGATGCTCGACGTGCGCGCAGCCGGCATCCCCGTGATCGCGGTGGTCGGTGGCGCCAATGGCTGCTTTGGCGGCATGGGCATCGCGGCGCGCTGCGCCAACACGGTCATCATGTCCGAAGAAGGGCGTCTCGCGATGTCCGGCCCCGAAGTCATCGAGACCGCCAACGGCGTGGAAGAATTCGATTCGCGCGACCGCGCGCTGGTGTGGCGCACGACGGGCGGCAAGCACCGCTACCTGCTGGGCGACTGCCAGGTGCTGGTAGAAGACGATACCGAGGCGCTGCGCGCTGCGGCGCTCGAAGCCATTGCGGACATTCCGGCGGGCGGCGCACCGTTGACGCTCGACGGCCTGCTGGCCGAGCAGGCGATGCTCGAACGGCGCCTGCAAGACACGCAGGGCCTCACCGAACCGATGGATATCTGGAAGGGACTGGGCATGCCAGAGCCGGCGCGGGTGCCGATGCTGGAACCCGATGCTTTCCTCACACTGGCGGCGCAGCACCGCGCCACGCCCACGCTGGGAGAACGATGATGGATTGGCAGAACGTAGCAGCACAACTGTTCCCCGGCGGGCATACCATCACCGAAGCCGACAATTTTTTAAGTGGCAGCGCGCAGGTCGATGGCAAGCCGGTGGCCGTCATCGGCACCACCGACCACACGCCGATCGGCATCGAGATCGCGCTGGCCCAGGCGCAGGCGATCCTGCGGACGGTGCGCGAGCATCCGGGGCGCCCGATCCTGATCCTCGTTGACACGCAAGGCCAGCGCCTGCGCCATCGCGACGAAATGTTGGGCATCAACAGCTACATGGCCCATCTGGGCAAATGCGTCGACCTGGCGCGGCGCGAAGGCCACACGGTCATCGGCCTCGTGTACGACCAGGCGCTGTCGGGTGGGTTCATTACCAGTGGCCTGATTGCCAGCGCCTGTTACGCGCTGCCCGAGGCGACCATCCGCGTGATGGGTCTGCCGGCGATGGCGCGCATCACGAAGGTGCCCGAGGAGCGCCTGACCGAGCTGGCCAAGGACAATCCCGTGTTCGCACCAGGTCCGGAAAACTACCTGCGCATGGGTGGCCTGCACGGCATCTGGGATGGCGATCTGGCCGGTGAACTGGTGCGCGCGCTGGCCGATGCCAAGGTCGAGGACGGGCGCATGGCGCTGGGCCTGGCGCGTGGAGGGCGCCTGATGGCGCACCCGGTGGCGCAGGCGGTCAGGGTGGGCAGCGATGTTCGCCCGGCATGACCTGGTCTGGCTGACGAGCCGCGGCTGGCAGCGCGTGCGCTCGGGCGCGCCGCAGGCCGCGCTGTCTGCGCTGGACCGCTGGCGTGACGGCGGCTGGCCGGCCGTTGTGCGGCGCACCGAGGCGGGCATGCTGCCGGGCGAAGTGGCGATCGGTTTCCCGTTGCCGCCACGGCCTGAAGACGGCGGCAAACTCAAATTCGGCTGCGCGGTGGAGATGTCCGATATCGGCCGGCGCACGCGCGCCTTGCCGCTCGTTGGCGCGCTCGACGCCGTGCCGGCGCAATGGCGCGAGGGCCTGGAAGTGCTCGAACGCCAGGCGGCCGATGCCGGCGTGAGCCTCTCCGTGTATGGCTCGGTGGCGCTGGCCGCGCTCACGGGCCAGTATTATCTGACGCCGCTGTCCGATATCGACGTGCTGCTGCAGCCGCAGACGCGGCGCCAGCTGATGATCGGGCTCGATCTGCTGTCGTGGCATGCGGGCATCCTGCCGCTCGATGGTGAAGTGGTGTTTCCCGATGGCCGCGCGGTCGCGTGGAAGGAATTGCGCGCGGCGTTTGCCGGTGCGCCGGGCACGCGCGTGCTGACGAAAGGGCTGGACCGTATCGCGCTGGTCCTGCCCGAAGCATTGATGGCCACGCTGGAGGAAGAACATGGATGACCTGAACCCAGTGCTGACGGCGCGCGCACCTGGCTGGCCCGGGCAGGGCGACGCCGGCGAGCGCGCCTTTTGCCAGCGCACCGCGCGCGTGGCCGTGCGCAGCCTGTATGCGGAACTGGTGCTGTACCCAAAGCCGGGCCTGGTCTCGAAGATCGACAACGGCAGCCATACCGACATGACGGCCGCCACCTTCGTGCGCAGCCTGTTTGCACTGCGGCGCTACTTTGGCGATATCACCCGCGCCGGCATGCTGGATGCGCCGTTCCACGTCTTGAAGCAGCTGGGGATCGATGCCGAAGCACGGATGCTGCGCGCGACCGGCGGCATCAACACGCACCGTGGCGCGATCTTTTGCCTGGGCA
The DNA here is from genome assembly GCF_059685955.1 of Telluria sp. LT2P80. NCBI lineage: Bacteria > Pseudomonadati > Pseudomonadota > Betaproteobacteria > Burkholderiales > Oxalobacteraceae > Telluria > Telluria sp. LT2P80. The sequence continues at coordinate 130,302 of NZ_JCASIO010000005.1, forward strand.
TGCTGTGCGCGGCCATTGGCCGCTGCCAGGCGCGTGGTGAAGCCTTGACCCAGGCGCGCATCGGCGAGCTGCTGCGCGCCTGCTGGGGCCAGGCGCTGGGTGTGCACAGCGTCGTCAACGGCGAGCCGGTTTCGCACGGCGCCCGCGCCGTGCTGCGCTACGCAGCCAGCGGTGCGCGTGAAGAAGGCGCGCTTGGCTTCCCGTCGGTGTTCGACGTCGGCCTGCCGGCGCTGCGCCGTGCATTGGCAGCGGGGCGTGGCCTGCGTGAAGCCCGCATCGATGCGCTGTTCGCGCTGATGGCGCATATCAGCGACACCAATGTCTACCATCGCGGCGGCGTCGAAGGCGCCTTGACGGTGCGGCGCCAGGCGCGCGCCTTCATCGCGCGCGGTGCGACGGCTGCGCCGGACTGGGAAGCGCGTGCGCTGGCCAGCCACCGCACCTTCGTGGCAGCGCGCCTGTCGCCGGGCGGCGCGGCCGATCTGCTGGGCGCCGTGTGCCTCGTGCACGCGGTAATGACGCGCTGATGGCGGGGCGGCTGGCCATCCTGTGCCCGGGGCAGGGCGCGCAGCATCCGGCGATGTTCGACATGGCGCGCCTTGACCCCGCCGCCAGCCGGGTGCTCGAGGAATGGAGCGCCGATCCCGCACTGGGCGCAATGCTGCACGCCGGCCTGGGTGAAGAGCGCTTCACGAATCGCATCGCGCAACCGGCCATCGTCGCTGCCACGCTGGCCATGTGGCGCGCGTTGCAGGCCACGATCGCGACGCCGGCGCTGGTGGCCGGCTACAGCATCGGCGAGTTGTCAGCCTATGGCGTCGCCGGAGCGCTGGCACCGGAGGACGTGGTCAAGCTGGCCATCGGGCGGGCGCGCCTGATGGACGCTTGCGTGGTCGATGGCGCGGCGCAGGGCATGGTGGCACTGTCCGGCATGCCGTCCGGGACGGTTGATGCGTTGCTGGCGGGCGCCGGGTTTTATCCGGCCATCGTGACTGGCGACGATGCGCTGGTGGCAGGCGGTCCGGCCGCGCAGCGTGACGCGTTGGCCAGCGCCGCGATTGCCGCCGGTGGCCACGCCACCGTGCTGCCGGTCGCGGTCGCATCGCATACACCGTTGCTGGCGGACGCGGTCGCACCGTTCGCGGCTTTGCTGGCTGAAGCGCACTGGCGCGCGCCCGCGTTCCCGGTACTGTCCGGCATCTCGGCGGAATCCGTATTCGACGCGCGCAAGGCGCTGGCAGAACTGCCGCGTCAGATTGCCGAGCCGATCCGCTGGCGCGAATGCATGGATGCGATCACTGAGGCCGGCGTCACCGTGGCGCTCGAATTGGGGCCGGGTGCCGCGCTGTCGAAAATGTTGCATTCGCGCAACCCGAACATCGCCTGCCGTTCAGTCACCGAATTCCGCACGCTTGACGGGATACGCGCCTGGCTGCAGAGGCAGCTCGACTGACATTCACAAAGCTGATGTCTGATATTGCAACTCAGAATTGGAAAACACGCTGAGTCGCCTATATAACAGTGGTACACCAACTGAAATCATAGGCGTTGCCCATCTGGGCGATGCAATCGAAGGAGCTCTACGTGAAAAAGATTGTCCACGCACTGGTCGCCGCTGCCGGCAGCCGCGCCAAATATGCCCTGCGCAAGCGGGCAGAAGCCATCAAGCCAGCGAAGGTCGACTATCGCCTGAACGCCGGCGGCTGGAACTGAGAAGTACCCACCGCCGCCGCGTGGCGGTAGCAAAAGAAGGCTGGCGCCATTTGGCGAACCAGCCTTTTTTTTCGCAGAGGACGCCCGCTGCTGTGTATCAGGCCAGCTCGAACGTCGTGCTCATCGTCCCGACCAGTGCCACCATTTCGCTGGATTCCGCCAGCGCCAGCAGCACGTCGCCCCGATCGACATACCCTTGCGCGAGCAGCCCGGTCCAATCCGCCAGTTCGGTCGCTGTGGCGTCGCGCTCGAGCGTCGTGCGGTACAGCTGCGCGATGAACGCCGGATCATCCAGCCGGTCGGTGGACTCGGCGGCATCGACAAAGCTGTCGGCAATATCAGCCAGCGTCATGCCTTCTTCCGAGCGGTCGATCCAGTAATTCAGGCCCGCCAGATCCGGTTTGCGGTCATACAGCGCGTCGTACATGCGAATGAGTACGGCGATGTCGGTGGCGCCAAACGCGATCTCGGTCGACGCAACATGCGTCAATTTTTCGTCCGAATCGACGAGCGCCAGCGCCAGGCCGGCGCGGCTGATATCGCCGCTGGCCAGGGTCGCCGTCCAGTAGGCCAGGCCATCGGCGTCGGTCGCGCGGCCCAGGATCTGATCGTACAGCCAGGTGACGTAAGCGCCATTTGCCTGCGGGACGTTGCCGGCCAGCTCGGACGACGCCAGGATCGATTGCGTCACATCCTCGAGCGAGGCGGCGCCGGCCAGCGTGCGCATCCAGTAATCGAGGCTGCCGGCGTCGGGCGCGCGTTCCAGCAGCGTCTCGTACAGCCGCGTGACGCTGCCGCGCACTGTGGTGTCAGCAACAGCGTCGCCTAGAAGGAAGGCTTCGATGTTGTTTGCCTGATAGCTTATGTTCCGAAGATTGCCGGGGGTCAGGCTTAATACGGCATGACCGTCCATCGTGTCGTAAGCATAAAACGAATAATCGGCCCGGCTGTCACGTTTGAGCTGCAGCGTGTCATAGCCCTCGCCACCGTCGATCTGATAGAACGAGGCGTGTCCGATCGTGTCCTGGATGCTCTCGCCGATGATGATCCGGTCGTTGCCGCCGCCGGTGCTGACCCGGTCCTGGCCACCGTCGAGAATAATGGTCTGGCTGGCGCCGTCGGCGATGATGTTGGCTCTGCCGATCACCTGATTGAAGGTGCCGCCCCCGGTGATGAGCGTGAGGTTGAAGCCCGAGAGGGCGATTTGCGGCGCGTCACCGAGGCCATTGGTGTCGATGAGCACCGCCGTATAAAACTGTCCGTCGCTGTTCGATACCTGCATGACCGAGCGTGTTGAGTTTTCGGCTGCCATTGTCGGCGTAACCGTCGACAGCAGGAATCCGCCCGAATCGGGCATGCCTTCCCACTGCGCGGCGATGACATCGGTCATCGTCGCCCGGCTGGCCGCCGGTACATGCGCGTCGATCTGCGGCTGCAACAGCGCCGGTCCGTTCTTGAGCGGCTGCTGGTACGTCAGTGCCGTCATCCGCATGCCGTACCCGGTTGGCAGACTGACCGTCAAAGCAGGCTCGCCGTCCTCAGTCGTTGTGACCGGAATATCGGCCAGCGCGTTGCCGTTCGCGTCCTGGCGCGTGGCCGTGATCATCGGCACGACCACGGTACGCGTGGGGTTGCCGAAGCTGTCGGCGCCGGCGGTGACGTTGACGTCGACGCCATCGATCACGATGGTGGATGAAGGGGTTGCCATACGCGGTCCTCGCAAGTGAACATTGATCAGGCACCAACTATAGGCGGTTTGCCCCGCGCACGGCTTTATTCAGGCCAGAATACCCGGCACGCATATTCAGTCCCGGGCAAGCTACCCGGCGCGCTGCCGGAACGGACTGCGCTCGTTCAACTCGTCGAGATAATCGTCGATACCGCCCGCCTCACGTTGCAGGAAATTTTCCACGGCATTGGCAAACGACGGATGCGCCAGCCAGTGCGCCGACCAGGTCTTGGTTGGCAGGAAGCCGCGCGCCATCTTGTGTTCGCCCTGCGCGCCGCCTTCGAACGTGGCGATGCCCTGTTCGATGCAGAATTCCAATGGCTGGTAATACGCAGCCTCGAAATGCAGGCACGGTACGTGTTCAAGCGCGCCCCAGTAGCGGCCGTACAGCGTGTCGGCATCGTGGATGACGAGCGACGCGGCGACCGCGCGGCCTTCCAGTTCGGCGATCACCAGGAGGATTTTGTCCGGCATCGTTGCACCGATGCGCAGGAAAAAGTCCAGGTTCAGGTACGGCGTCGAGTGGTGGTCTTTGTACGTGTTGCGGTAGCAGCGGTTGAACAGCACCCAGTCCTCGCGCGTGGCATCCGCCCCGCGCACGCGCCGCATCGTGACGCCGGCATCGACCACCTTGCGCCGCTCGGCGCGGATGTTCTTGCGCTTCTTTGGCTCGAGCGTGGCCAGAAACTCGTCGAAGCTCGCATAGCCCCGGTTCAGCCAGTGAAACTGCACGCCGCTGCGCAGCAGGAAGCCGGCGTCCTTGAGCGCCTGCGCTTCGTCCTCGGGCGGGAACAGGATGTGGGTCGACGAGACTTCGGTGGCCGACTGCGTGGCCGTCAGCACGTCGATCAGCGCGGCGCGCGCAGCGGCGTCGACCGCCAGCAGGCGGGAGCCGGCCACCGGCGTGAACGGGATCGCCGACAGCAGCTTCGGGTAATAGTCGAGGCCATTGCGCGCGTAGGCATCGGCCCAGGCCCAGTCGAATACATACTCACCATACGAGTGGCCCTTGACGTACAGGGGCAGGGCGGCCGCCAGCACGTCGGCCGCGTCGTACAGCAGCAAAAATTGCGGCTGCCAGCCGCTCTCGGGCGCCGCGCTGCCCGACGCGTGCAGCGCGTGGAGGAAGGCGTACGAGAGAAACGGCGTTGGCGCCGCCTGGGCCTGGACCAGCGCGTCCCATGGCGCCTGCCCGACTTCGGACAGGCTCGAGACGATATGCGTGCGATAATCTGTCATTGCTTTCAACATTGCTTCCAATTCTACGAAGTAAGTGGCGACGGGCAGCGATTCGCCGCGTCGGCACTGCGAGAGACCCATTCATGAACAGCCGATTCTTCAATCTCTATTCGCACCATTTTGCACGCGTTGCCGTCGCGATCCCGCGTATCCGCGTGGCCGACCCGGCCTACAACGTCGAACAGACGATCAAACTGGCGCAGCATGCGGCAAGCGAAGGCGCGGCACTGGTCGCGTTTCCCGAGCTGGGCCTGTCTGCCTATACCTGCGACGACCTGTTCCACCAGCGCGCGCTGCTCGACGCCTGCCTGGGCGGCTTGCAGACCATCCTCGATGCCTCGCGCAGCCTGCCGCTGGCCATCGTCATCGGCATGCCGCTGCGGGTGAACCACATGCTGTTCAACTGCGCCGTCGCCATCGCCGATGGGCGCGTGCTGGGCGTGGTGCCGAAAAGTTATTTGCCTAATTATGGCGAGTTTTACGAATCCCGGCAGTTCACGCCCGCCGATTGCGCGCCGGTCGATCAGATCGACCTGTTTGGCGCGACCGTGCCGTTCGGCGTGAACCTGCTGTTCGAGGTCGCCAACCTGCCGCTGCTGCGCTTTCATCTCGAGATCTGCGAAGACGTCTGGGTGCCGGTACCGCCATCGTCGTTTGCGGCGCTGGCCGGGGCCACGGTGCTGGTCAACCTGTCCGCATCGAACGTCGTCGTCGGCAAGAGCGGCTACCGCCACCAGCTGGTCGGCCAGCAATCGGCGCGCTGCATGGCGGCCTATCTGTACACGTCGGCCGGGCGCGGCGAGTCGACCACCGACATGGCGTGGGATGGCCAGTCGCTGATCTACGAAAAGGGCGAACTGCTGGCCGAATCCGAACGTTTTTCCGACGAATCGCACATCATCTTCGCCGACGTCGACCTCGAGCGCCTGTCGACCGAGCGCATGAAGGCCACCACCTTCGCACAGTCGGCCCGGCGCCATGCGGCTGAAGTCGCGGCGTTTCGCGTCGTGCGCTTCGACCTCGCGCTGCCCTTGGAGCACACGATGCCGCTGGCGCGTGGCATCGAGCGCTTCCCGTACGTGCCGGCCGACCGCGCCCGGCGCGACGAGCGCTGCACCGAGGTCTACAACATCCAGGTGCAGGCCCTGATCCAGCGCCTGGCCTCGAGCGGCATCCAGAAGGTCGTCATTGGCGTCTCCGGCGGCCTCGACTCGACCCATGCGCTGCTCGTCTGCGCAAAAGTCATGGACCGCCTGAAGCTGCCGCGCACGAATATCCTGGCCTACACGATGCCGGGCTTTGCCACCAGCGAGCGCACGCTCAAGCAGGCGCGCGACCTGATGGCCGCCGTGGGCTGCAGCGCGCAAGAGATCGACATCCGCCCGAGCTGCATCCAGATGCTCAAGGATCTGGGCCACCCGTACAGCGAGGGCACGCCCGACTACGACATCACGTTCGAGAACGTGCAGGCGGGCGAGCGCACCAACCACCTGTTCCGGCTGGCGAACTTCCACAACGGGATCGTGATCGGCACGGGCGATTTGTCCGAGCTGGCGCTGGGCTGGTGCACCTACGGCGTGGGCGACCATATGTCGCACTACAACGTCAACGCCAGCGTGCCCAAAACGCTGATCTCGTACCTGGTGCGCTGGGTGGCCGAGACGGGGACCGTGTTGGCCGAGGGCCGGTCGCAGGTGCTGATCGACATTCTCGATACCGAGATCAGCCCCGAGCTGGTGCCTGGCGGTGCAGTCAGTCACGGCACCGATGCCAAGCCCGCACAAAGCACGCAGGAGCGTATCGGCCCGTACGAGTTGCAAGACTTCAACCTGTTCTACACGCTGCGCTATGGCTTCAAGCCGAGCAAGGTCGCGTTCATGGCGTATTCCGCGTGGCACGACAGCGCCGCGGGGCGCTGGCCGGACGAGACCGGCACGCGCAACCAATACGACCTGGACGCCATCAAGCGCAACCTGTCGATCTTTTTGTTCCGCTTCTTCAAGACCAGCCAGTTCAAACGCTCGTGCGTACCGAACGGACCGAAGGTCGGTAATGGCGGCTCCCTCTCGCCACGCGGCGACTGGCGCGCACCGTCCGATTCCGAGGCCACCGTCTGGCTCGACGACCTGGCGAATATCCCCGACTCATCGAAAGGACTACCACCATGAAACAGATTACCTGCGTGATCAAACCGTTCAAACTCGACGAAGTGCGTGAAGCGCTGGCCGAGGTCAATGTTACCGGCCTGACCGTCACCGAAGTGAAGGGCTTTGGCCGTCAGAAAGGGCATACCGAGCTGTATCGCGGCGCCGAATACGTCGTGGATTTCCTGCCGAAAGTGAAGATCGAAGTGGTGGTGGACGATCCGATGGCCGACAGCGTCGTCGACGCCATCATCAAGGCAGCGCGCACCGGCAAGATCGGTGACGGCAAGATCTTTGTGCAGAACATCGAGCAGGTCATCCGGATCCGTACCGGCGAGACCGGCCCGGACGCCGTCTAAGCAAGACCTCCGGGGCGGTGCGTCGTTACCGCCCCATCCGCATATCGAACTTCCACGTCAGCAGCCGCAGGCCGCTGATGAACAGGCAGCTCGACCACAGCGCAAAATCGTGCGGCACGCCGTACTTGCCCATGAGCAGGAACAGCCAGTTGCCGATGAAGGCGCAGATCGCATACGGTTTGCCGTCCCGAAACACCATCGGCACTTCGTTACAGACGATATCGCGCAGCACACCCCCGAAAATCCCGGTAATGACGCCCATCATCGAGGCGATGAAGATCGGCATGTCCGCCGCCAGCGCGGCCGACACGCCCGCGATCGAGAACAGGCCCAGGCCCACGGCATCGGCAATCACGATCAGGCGTTCCGACACGATTTGACGCAGCGTGCGGATGAGGGGAGAGGCAACCAGCGCCAGCACGAAGATCGCGATCGCATATTCCTGGTGCGTTACCCAGAACAGCGGGCGCTTGTCGAGCAGGATGTCGCGCAGCGTGCCGCCGCCGAATGCGGTAATGAACGCCACAGTGAATACCCCGACCAGGTCCATGCGCTTGCGCCGTGCCTCGATGAAGCCGGAAAATGCGCCGACCAGGATCGCCATGATTTCGATGAACTTGATGAGCGTCATGCAGCAGAGGTCAGGGAATGGTGTTGTGAGATTACCACGGGCTCAGCGCTTGCATAAGAGAATTATGCGCACCCTGCGCCATGCGCGTCGCCCGGTCTTGGAGAGGGAAGAAAACCGGAAGGTCATTGTGGCCGGGCATGCTTACAGTGGTGAGGTCCGCGCGGCGCGAGCGCTGGACAATCCCTGCAATCCAACCCAGATGAAGGAGTAGATGATGGCGAATACGTTCGAGTCCGTGAGAGTGGTCACCTTGACCGCCGGCAACTGCGGCATGCCCGGCGCCCCGATCCTGAAGATGGTGCTGATGATCGACCAGGCCGATGGCACCGTGCAGGGCAAGGGCGAGATCAGCCAGGCCCTGGCGCCCCCGTACGGCGAACTGGCGGTGTCGAACATCACCGGCCAGGTGCGCGCAATGGGGTTCGGCCCGGCGACGATGTCACTGGCGCTCAAGGGCACCATCATCACGACGCTCAAACCGCCCGCGATCGGCACGGTCGAGATTCCGTTCAGCGCGTTCTTCGTGACCGACAACGACTGGGTGGGCCGGGGCTACTTCAACTACCCGCCCAACGACGTGACCGATGTGCCGATCGCCCCGGGGCTTACCGCGCCAGCAGTGGCAGCCGCAGCGTAAAGATCACCCGCCCATCCGCATACCGGTAGGCCAGTTCACCCTGGTGCTCGCGCACGATCTGCTGCGCGATGTACAGGCCCAGGCCCATGCCGGTGCGGTTGCGCGGGTTGTTCATCGACGCGCGCTTGAATGGATTGAAGAGCGTGGCCACGGTTTCGGGCGCAATTGCCTGGCCGGCGTTGGCGACCTCGACCGATGCATCACGCTCGTTGGCGCGCAGGCACACGGTCACTGGCGTGCCGGGCTCGCCGTGGTGGCGCGCATTGCTCATCAGATTGGATAACACCTGGCCCAGCCGGCCACTGTCGGCCTTGACGGTGGCCTCGTCGTCGCAGATCAGGTCGAGCGGGATCGACGGATACGCCATGCGCGCCTCGTCCATCAGGTCGATCAGCAATTCCTTCAGGTCGACCGGCACCAGCGAGACGCCCAGGCCCATGCCGCTGTCGATGCGGCTCATGTCCAGCACCTGGCTGATCATGCGCTGCATGCGGTTGGTCGACGACTGGATGCGTTTGCCCAGCGTCGGCTGGCCATTGCCGCCACCGTTGCCGGTGCGCTCCAGGACCATGCCGGCCATATTGATCGAGTGCAGCGGATCGCGCAGGTCGTGCCCCAGCATTGCCAGCAGCTGCGCGCGGGTCGCCTCCGTCTGCGAGCGGTGCGAGTTCATGGCGCGTACCAGCTCGGCCAGTGTCAGGCGGGCATTGCCCAGCACGGTGGGTTCCCACGGGTGCGCGCGACCGCGCACCGTTTCATGCCAGGCATCGAATGAGCCGCGTGGCGTCAGGCGTTCGCCCAGCGGGCCGAAGATGGCAATTTTTTCGGGACGGCCGCCCCAGGCCACGGTTTCGATCTGCTCGACGCGCAGCAGCACGCACCAGCCCTGGCCCATCGGATCGAAGGGCAGGGCCAGCATGCCGACCCACTTTCCCAATTGTGCTTGTAGTGCCTCCGGCCATTCGTGCTTGCCTTCGCGCACCAGCAAATCGTGCTGGTTGTCCGGTAGCGACGCAATGACGGCCTTGGCCAGTTCGGGCGCGAATTCGCCATGCACGACGACCTTGCCGTGCTGGGCGACGATCATTGCCTGGGCCCCGGCAGCCGCCATCAGTGACTCGCCATGTTCGCCCAGCGTGTCGATCGGGTCGTCGTCGAGCAGCAGCGATTCGACAATGCTCGTGCGCACGCGGGCCGACTGCTCGGCCAGCGTGGCGTCGGCGCGCGCTTCGATGCTGAGGATGGTCGACGCCATCACCTGTGCCAGCACGTCGGCCGCCAGGCGCACGGCATACGGCACCAGCTTCTTCGACATGTGGTGGCAGGCGATCAGGCCCCACAGGCGGCCGTTGATGACGATGGACACGCTCATCGACGCCATCACGTGCATGTTCTTCAGGTACTCGATGTGCACCGGGGAGACGCTGCGCAGCACCGCGAAACTCATGTCCAGCGGCGGGGCGCCCGGCGCACCGCACAGCGGCACGGCCTGGTAGTCCATGTCGCCGATCATGCGCAGCGTGTTGAGCGTGTACAGCCGGCGCGCCTGGGCCGGGATGTCGCCGGCCGGGTAGCGCTGGCCAATGTACGGGACCAGATCGTCGCGGCGGCTTTCGGCCACCACGTCGCCACTGTCGTCGGCGCGGAAACGGTAGGCCATCACGCGATCGAACCCGGTGAAATCGCGCACCTGGGCCACGGCGACGCTGAGCAGCCCTTCGATGGTTTTCTGGCGGCGCAGGCGGTCGATCGAGCTGTGCGCCTTGACGGCAAACTGCGACACTTCTTCGGTCGAGGCTTCGCGCAGTTCGAATTCGGCGGTGACGCGCCCATGGGCGGCGTGCACGACGCAATCATATTCGGCCGCGCCGATGGACAGGCCGGCCACGATCGGGCCGGCGTCGTCATCGTTCAGGGTGTCGATACAGTCGGAAATGGCGTCGAAGGCAGCCACCGGCAGGGCCAGGTCCCCCAGGGCCAGGCCCAGTTGCGGGACGACACCCAGCATGGCGGGCGCGTTTTCGCTCCAGCCGGCCAGACGTGCATCTTCGGTAAAGAACAGGATTGCGCCGTGGGGCTGTATCGAGCCGGGGATATGGATCGGCTCGTCGGCGCAGGACGACAAATCGACCTGCTGCCCATGCTCCATGATGACCGCTTGCATTGCCTTCAAATCACACCACCCCTAGTCGAATGACCGGCAAAAGACCGGCCGAGAAGAATTCTACAATCAACCGGCAAAAGGCGTGGAAACTGCAAAGACGAACATTGCAATTGTTACACAACCATGTTGCATTACCCATACAGACGCGTGTTATTCCAGTAGTGCAGCGCGCAGCAGGGCGATCAGCGCGCCGTGGCCGCCGTCGGACCGGCCGGCCGCGCAAAAGGCAATCACCTCGTTCTTTTGCACCAGCCAGCTGTGCACGATCCCGCGCAGCACGGGTTCGCCACCCGGTGAGCCGTAACCGATGCCGTGGATGATGCGCACGCAGCGCACGCCGCGCCGGTTGGCGCGGTGCAAAAAGTCGGTGAGGGCGTCGCGCGCAGCGTCGCGGTTCAGGCCATGCAGGTCGAGTTCGTCCTGGATCGGCCAGTGGCGTTTGCGCAATTTGCGCACCACATCGGGGCCGACGCCGTCGCGCGAGTAGCTCAGGGCCGGGTCTTCGTCGAGCATGCCTTCGACGTCGAACTGGTCCGACAGCGATTCGCGCAGGACCGCTTCGGTTTCTTCTTCGGCAGAGAGTACGGGGCCGCGCTGGATCGGGCGGTTCGGGGCCACGTACACCGGGCGGTGCACGTAGCGATCGGATTCGGGCAGCTTGCGCACGCCCTGCATCGAGCTGCGAAATTCCACTGCCCGTTCGCGCGCCAGGCGTTCGCGTTGTTCACGCTCGGCCTGTTCGATGGCGCGCACGCGCTCGTTTTCCTTGAGCTGGTCGCGCAAGCCCTTGAGCTCAGCGAAGTCTTTCATGCCTGCCATCGAATGCGGTCCCTGGTGAGGATTTACTGTGGATCGTCTTCCAGCGCTTCGAGGTAGCGCTGTGCGTCGAGCGCGGCCATGCAGCCGGTGCCCGAGCTGGTGATCGCCTGACGATAGATATGATCCTGCACGTCGCCGGCAGCAAACACACCCGGCACGCTGGTGGCGGTGGCCATGCCTTCGAGGCCCGACTTGGTCACCAGATAGCCGCCGCTGTGCATCTCGAGCTGGCCTTCGAAGATGCCCGTGTTCGGCTTGTGACCAATGGCCACGAACAGGCCATGCACGGTCAGGTCCTTGAAGTCACCCGTCTGGGTCGATTTCAGGCGCAGGCCCGTCACGCCGCTGTTGTCGCCCAGGACTTCATCGAGCGTCTGGTTATATTCCAGCACGATCTTGCCTTCGGAGACCTTGTGCATCAGGCGGTCGACCAGGATCGGCTCGGCGCGGAAGCGGTCGCGGCGGTGGATCAGCGTGACCTTCGAGGCGATGCCGGCCAGGTACAGCGCTTCTTCGACAGCGGTATTGCCGCCGCCGATGACCGCGACTTCCTGGTTACGATAGAAGAAGCCGTCGCAGGTGGCGCAGGCCGACACGCCCTTGCCCATGAACGCCTGCTCCGATGGCAGGCCCAGGTACTGGGCCGAGGCGCCGGTGGCGATGATCAGGGCGTCGCAGGTGAAGGTGAAGCTGTCGCCCACTAGGCGGATCGGCTTTTCGTTCAGGTAGGTCGTGTGGATCTGGTCGAACACGATTTCGGTATTGAAGCGCTCGGCGTGCTGCAGCAGGCGCTGCATCAGCTCCGGACCCTGCACGCCCAGCGGATCGCCCGGCCAGTTCTCGACATCGGTGGTGGTCATCAGCTGGCCGCCTTGCTCGACGCCTGTCACCAGCATCGGCTTGAGGTTGGCGCGCGCGGCGTACACAGCGGCGCTGTAGCCGGCAGGACCGGAACCGAGAATGAGGACTTTGGCGTGTTTAGTTGTAGTCATGGCGGCGCTTCAATGATTGTTAATAGACACACGGCAATTGGGGGCACCTTGAGAAGAATCAAGGCCCACGCGGGCGCCGGTCGGGGTGTGCGAAAGAGGGCAGATTATAGACGATGCGGCGCGCGGGCATGAATCGTGGGGCCAGTGTGACCGTATATCGCTTAGAATGACCGGATCGTCGATTCGTAGTTACCACGCAGTGCCTGCAATGAGCAAGAATAGTCCAGCCGCCACCTCCGGATATACCCGCACCAAGCAAACGGCCCGCGCGCCGCTGCCAGGCCGCCTGTCGCGCCTGTTGTCCGAAGCGCGCTGGATCGCCGGCGCCGTCGCGTTCCTTTATTTCGTCCTGATCCTGCTCAGCTACAGCAAGGGGGATCCCGGCTGGTCGCACGCCAATTCGGTGCCCCGCATCGACAATCTGGGCGGTGCTGCCGGTGCCTGGCTGTCCGACCTGCTGCTGTTCATCTTCGGCTTTTCGGCCTGGTGGTGGAGCGTCATCTTCCTGCGCCAGGTCTGGCGCGGCTGGCGACGCCTGACCGACAAGCTCGGCACGGCCGCGGCCGCCGAGCCCGTGCACCACGGGGAAATCTACGTCCGCTGGATCGGCTTTGCGCTGATGTTCGCCGGCAGCGTCGGCCTGGAATACCTGCGCATGTGGTCGTGGGATGTCGAACTGCCACGCGCGCCCGGTGGCGTGCTGGGGCAACTGATCGGGCATGCCAGCCAGGTCACGTTCGGCGCCACCGGCGCTACCTTGCTGCTGTTGCTGCTGTTCGGCCTGGGCTTCTCGCTGTTCTTCCAGGTCTCGTGGCTGGCCGTGGCCGAGCGCATCGGCGGCGTGTTCGACGACGCGTTCGACTGGTTCCGCCTGCGCATGGAAGACATCGAAGACCGCAAGCAAGGCGAAGTCGCGGCCGTCAAGCGCGACGAAGTCGTCGACCATGGCCGCGCCAGGTTCACCGAAAAACATTCGAACGAGCCGATTCCGGTCGTCAAGGCCGAGCCGTCGCTCGACATGGCGCCAGCGCCTGTCTCCATGGCGAAGTCGACGGCAGCGTCGGCCTCCGGCGGCGCGTCGACTGGTGCGCCAGGCGCGCAGCCGGTGCTGCAGCCGATCAAGATCGAGCCGCAGATGGTCAGCGTGCCCAAGTCCGAGCGTGCCGAAAAAGAACGCCAGACGCCATTGTTCTCCGATCACCGGGGCGATACCGACCTGCCGCCGCTGGCGCTGCTCGATGAAGCGCCTCCGGTGACCGAAACGGTCAGCGTCGAGACGCTCGAATTCACCAGCCGTCTCATCGAAAAGAAACTGTCCGACTTCGGCGTCGACGCCAAGGTCGTGGCCGCCTATCCGGGGCCGGTCGTCACGCGCTACGAGATCGAACCGGCCACCGGCGTGAAGGGCAGCCAGATCGTCAACCTGGCGCGCGACCTGGCGCGTTCGCTGTCGCTGACGTCGATCCGCGTCGTGGAAACGATCCCCGGCAAGAATTACATGGCGCTCGAGCTGCCAAACCCGAAGCGCCAGATCGTGCGCCTGTCCGAGATCGTCGGCTCCAAGGTGTATGGCGACAGTGCGTCGAGCCTGACCGTGGCGCTGGGCAAGGACATCGCCGGCAAGCCGGTGGTGGCCGACCTGGCCAAGATGCCGCACCTGCTGGTGGCGGGTACGACGGGTTCCGGCAAGTCGGTCGGCATCAACGCCACCATCCTGTCGTTGCTGTATAAATCCGATCCGGCCGACGTGCGCCTGATCCTGATCGACCCGAAGATGCTGGAAATGTCGGTGTATGAAGGCATTCCGCACCTGCTCGCGCCGGTCGTGACCGACATGCGCCAGGCCGGCCACGCGCTGAACTGGGCCGTCAACGAGATGGAGCGCCGCTACAAGCTGATGAGCAAGCTGGGCGTGCGTAATCTGGCTGGCTACAACAACAAGATCCTCGAGGCGACCAAGCGCGAAGAGCACATCCCGAATCCGTTCTCGATCATGCCGGACAATCCGGAGCCGCTCGAGAAGCTGCCGACCATCGTCATCATCATCGACGAACTGGCCGACCTGATGATGGTCGTCGGTAAAAAGGTCGAAGAGCTGATCGCCCGTATCGCCCAGAAGGCGCGCGCGGCCGGCATTCACCTGATCCTGGCGACGCAGCGTCCATCGGTCGACGTCATCACGGGCCTGATCAAGGCGAACATCCCGACCCGCATTGCGTTCCAGGTCTCGTCGAAGATCGACTCGCGCACGATTCTCGACCAGATGGGCGCCGAGGCGCTGCTGGGCATGGGCGACATGCTGTACATGCCGCCAGGTACCGGCCTGCCGGTGCGCGTGCACGGCGCGTTCGTGTCCGACGAGGAAGTGCATCGAGTTGTAAAACATCTGCAATCGCTGGGCGAGCCGAACTATATTGAAGGCATCCTCGAAGGGGGCACGCTGGAAGAAGGCGGCGCCGCAGACGGGGCTGCGCCAGGCGAGGGCGGCGGCGAGGCCGACGCGCTGTACGATCAGGCGGTGCAGGTGGTGCTCAAGAACCGCCGCGCATCGATCTCGCTGGTCCAGCGTCATCTGCGCATCGGCTACAACCGCGCCGCACGCCTGCTGGAACAGATGGAAAACAGCGGCGTTGTCTCGCCGATGCAGTCGAACGGCAACCGCGACATCCTGGTGCCGGCGGCCAGCGCGGAATAAGCGTAGCGCCGACTGCAAGCTTTTTCTGCTGTAGGGTGGACGCGGCCGGCGAGGCGGCTCCGCCATCCACGCGTTCAACCTGCCCAGGCAGACCAAAAAACAAGAACAGGACCTCCACATGCAAGCAACCAAATTCACCATCGCCGCACTCCTGTCCACAAGCGCCTTCGCGTTCTCGACCATCGCCAGCGCCGCAGCACTCGACCAGTTCAAATCCTTCGTCGCCAGCACCAAGTCGGCCAAGGGCGAATTCACCCAGCAACAGCTGGGCAAATCGAAAAGCGGCAAGGCCAGCCCTGCGTCGAGCGGCAGCTTCGTCTTTGCCCGTCCCGGCAAATTCATCTGGACCTACCAGAAGCCGTACGAGCAAGTCCTGCAAGCCGATGGCGACCAGCTGTATATCTACGACAAGGACCTGAACCAGGTCACCGTGCGCAAACTCGGTAACGCGCTGGGTTCATCCCCGGCCGCAATCCTGTTTGGCAGCAACAAGCTGGAAGAAAACTTCACGCTCAGCGAAGCGGGTGAGCGCGACGGCATGGAGTGGCTCAACGCCGTACCGAAAGCCAAGGACACGTCATTCGAGCAGATCAGCATCGGTCTGAAGGGCGGCGTGCCGCTGGCGATGGAATTGAAAGACACGTTTGGCCAGACCTCGCGCCTGACCTTCACGAACTTCCAGCGCAACCCGGCCCTGGGCGCGCAGCAATTCAAGTTCGAGACGCCCAAGGGCGCCGACGTCGTCAACCAGTAAGCCGTACGGAGAGCGCCGTGGATGACCTGTTCAAGACCGAACCGGCGGCGCCGCTGGCCGAAGCCCTGCGCCCGCGCACCATCGACGAGGTGGTGGGGCAGAGCCATCTGCTGGGCCCCGGCAAGCCGCTGAACCTGGTCTTCAAGTCGGGCAAGCCCCATTCGATGATCCTGTGGGGCCCGCCGGGCGTGGGCAAGACCACGCTGGCGCGCCTGACCGCGTATGCGTTCGACTGCGAATTCATTGCGTTGTCGGCGGTGCTGTCGGGCGTGAAGGATATTCGCGCGTCGATCGACCAGGCCGAGCAATATCTGGCGCGCGGCAAGCACACGATCCTGTTCATCGACGAAATCCACCGTTTCAACAAATCGCAGCAGGATGCCTTGCTGCCGTTCGTCGAAAGCGGGCTGGTCACGCTGATCGGCGCAACGACCGAGAATCCGTCGTTCGAGGTGAATTCGGCGCTGCTGTCGCGCTCGCAGGTGTACACGCTCAAGGCGTTGACCGATGACGAGCTGCGCCAGTTGCTCGCGCGCGCGAAAGAATCGGTGCTGCAGCATCTCGAATTCGACGAGGTTGCCATCGACACGCTGATCGGCTACGCCGACGGCGACGCGCGCCGCTTCCTGAACCTGCTCGAGCAAACGAAGACGTCCAGCGACACGGCCGGCATCACGCACATCACGGCCGACTTCGTCGAGAATGCGCTGACGCTGAACGTGCGCCGCTTCGACAAGGGCGGCGACAATTTTTATGACCAGATATCGGCGCTGCACAAGTCGGTACGCGGCTCGCACCCGGACGCCGCACTGTACTGGCTGTGTCGCATGCTCGACGGCGGGGCCGATGCCAAGTATCTGTCGCGCCGCATCGTGCGCATGGCCTGGGAAGACATCGGCATCGCAGATCCGCGTGCAATCCAGCTGGCCAACGATGCTGCCGCCACCTACGAGCGGCTCGGCTCGCCGGAAGGGGAGCTGGCACTGGGTCAGGCAGTGATCTATCTGGCGATTGCCGCCAAGAGCAATGCTGGCTACAACGCCTTCAATGCGGCGATGGCGTTTGTGCGCAAGGACAAGTCGCGCGAAGTACCGGTCCATCTGCGCAATGCGCCGACCAAGCTCATGAAAGAACTGGGCTACGGCCACGATTACCGGTATGCCCACGACGAGCCGCATGCGTATGCGGCGGGCGAGACCTATCTGCCCTACGACATGCCCGAACCAGGCTGGTACCAGCCGGTGCCGCGCGGGATCGAAACCAAGATCGCCGAAAAAATGGCGTGGCTGCGCGGGCTGGACGACGAGGCCCGCCGCTAGCGGCCTTCTGCGGCCTTCACCAGCAGGCCTGACAATTCATCGAAGTACGCCAGCGCTGCCGGCGTGAGGTCAACCTGCTTGCGCCGGGTGTCTTCGGTGTCGGTGAGCGTGAGCCAGCCTTTCTTGCGCATCGCCGTGACCCGCGCATGGATGGTCGCGGGCGCACCGAGGTGTTCCTGCGCCATCAGGTCGCGCACGGAGAGGCGCTGGTGAGCCTGCAATGCACGGGCGACCACGGCCAGCACGCGCTCTTCGCGCGCGTCCAGCGGCCCCAGAGTGGGCAGCGTGCGCAGTGCGTCGACCAGATTCAGGAAGCGCAGGTAAATGTCGGCCGGCCGTGTCGGCGGTTTTTCTTGACTCATCGAGTTCCCATGCCCTGTTCGGGCAATGCTTGTTGCAGTGCTGCCACGCTCAGCAAATTGTTGCGTGTCGGATAACACCCGCTTGTTTATAATCCGGCGTCCTTCCGTAATCTTTGCATTGTAACCAAAGCCTCTCATCCATGCGTCATTTGCAGCTTAAATTCGCCATGGTGGCGTGCACGGCGACCCTGTTCCTGGCCACCATTATGCTGAACGAAATGCTGTTTACGCGCCTTGAGTTTGTGCCCGGCATCAACATCATCTACCTGCCTGCCGGGGTACGCCTGCTGAGCGTCTTGCTGTTCGCCGAGGCCGGTGCATTTGGCCTGTTGCTGGCATCCTGGTACATCTGCTTCTTCCACTTTTTTCCGGACGATCCGCTGCGCTCGTTCGCTGGCGGCATCCTGTCGTCGCTGGCGCCGTATCTTGCATACCGCGCGTTGCTGGCATCAGGGATCGGTGCATCGCTGCGCGGCATGAGCGGCCAGCGGTTGTTCTGCTTCGCGCTGCTGTTCTCCGTCATGAGTCCTGCCATGCACCATGCCTGGTTTGCGCTGATGGGCGGCCAGAATCTGTGGAAAGGCTTCGTCGTCATGTTCACCGGCGATCTGGCCGGCACGCTCATCGTGCTGTATGGCGCCAAGCTCGCGCTGAACGCATTCTGGCCCAAGCCTGTTTTGCGGTAGAAACAATTTCTTTACAGAAAATAATTACACGTGTAGGATATGCTCTCATAATTATAACGTTCTAACTTCTATATCAATAGGGCCTGGCATGCCAACAAGATCAAGCTTCCTGTCGACTGGCGTGCTGGTGCTGGCGATGTCGATCGCGGCAACGTTACTGACTGGCTGTGATGGTGCACGTCATAGCGTGGCGGAAGCGATTCGGCCTGCCAGTGCAGCCGAGGTGGCAGGGACGCTGCGTGAACAGATTGCCAAAGGTGACTTCAGCCGGGCCAGCACCGATGGCGCCGCCTGGCTGGCGAATCAGGCCGACCCAAGCGGCAGCGTCGCCTGGGAAACAGCAAAAGCGAGTGCGCAGGCAGGCCACGCCGACGCAGCCATTCGCTTTGCCGGGATGGCGGTGCAGGGCGGGGCGGTGGACGCGGTGCAGTTGATGACCGAGCCGATGCTCGAACCGGTACGCCTTGACGAGCGCCTGGTTGGCCTGGCTGCCGGCACCGCCGCAGCACCGGATGGCCACGTCGACAGACTGACGCCTCGCACCACGCCGGTTCCGGTGCCGGTGTCATCCAACGCTGCAGCTGCGTCCATCGGCGTCGATGGCATCAAGGCCAGCGCCGGCGATGTCTCGGTTCAGCTACCCGACTAATCTTTTCTCTCACACCTTTCTCATGATGAAGAAACATTTGCTGCCGGCGCTGCTCGCGCTGAGCTTCGCTGCGCCCGTCACGGCCGAAACTTTTCAGGCTAACGGTACCAGGGAACTGAGTATCAAGGCGAATGGAGACTTGATCAACGCTCGCCGTATCGCACGCGAGCAGGCCGAGAAGGACGCCGTGGCCAGCGTCCTCAAGATCAAGCTCAGCGCTGACCTGAACGACCCGAAAGTGCGCAATGCGCTGCCAGACCTGCACAAGCAGTTAGCCGACAAGCTGCGCACATCGTTCAGCGCCGAAGGCGACGTGCTCAGTGCGCGTAGTGTCCTGCAGGTCGAATCGAGCGAGTTCCTGGATCTGGCGCGTTCACTGGGCATCGGTTCGGGCGTGGCGGTCGCCAATGCCAGGGTGCTGTTCCTGATCGACGAGTACTACGGTGTCGGAACGCGACTCGACCCGTCGCTGCCGCTGGTCACTGAAATCGATTATTCGCACGACAAGAGCGCGATGTCGGACCAGAGTACATCGGTCGCGTCGTCGCGCAGCGCCTCGAGTTCAGCTGCCAGCGCCGCCAAGGGCAGCTTCAAGGCAGCCTCGTCAGACAAGGCCGCCTTCGCCGCCAGCTCGGCGTCGTCCGTTGCTGCGCGCGACCGCCAGACCCATAGCGGCTCTGCCAGCGGCGCGCTTGCGCTGCGCGACGGTTATGGCAATGCCGGCGCCGCGTCGGGCAGCGCCTCGTCATCCGGGGCGCGCGACACCCAGTTTGCCGGTGCCCAGAAATCGTCCGCCGCCGGCAGTGCGTCGTCGCAGGCGGCCATGAGCGCCACGTACGCAAACGCCAGCGCCAGCAAGTCGGCCAGTGCGGCCGGTTACTCGGCGCAGAACAATGATGTCCGGCGCCAGAATGACGTGGTCAACCTCAAGGTGCGCCAGGTCTTTGCCGGCATCGATAATGGCCGTCCGGTCGAGGCCAGCAGCGCCCTGATCACGCAGAAGCTGCAGCAGGTCGCGGGCGATTTCGGCCTGGCCTTTACCGACGAGCGCGATTTCCGCGTCGAAGGTGGCCAGCGCCTGACCGTCAGCGATATCGAGCGCCTGCAGAAGTTCGATGGCTATCTGGCGAAGGCAGCGGCAGGCAGCTACCGCGCCAAGTACGTCGTCTATGGACGTGCCCGCATGCAGACCGAAGGAACGAGTCCGAGCGGCCAGACCGAATGCTCCGGACAATTGCAGTTGACGTCGTCGAACGTCGACACCGGCGCCGGTTTCGTGGCCGGCACGATCGTCAAGCGCGCTACCGGCAGCAGCGACCAGAATTGCCGTGGCAACCTCTCCGAGTCGATGGCGCGTGCGCTTGCCGACACGATCGGGACCAAGGCCCAGCGCACCCTGCAGCAGGGCGCCGTCCAGGGCACGCCGTACTTTGTATCGATCTACAGCGCATTGCGTGTGCCAGGCAAGGTGCGGCGCGACTTCTCCAGCCGCCTGAAAGCAATCGAAGGCGTGGTCGAAGTCGGTGACGGCGACAACGCAACCGACGAGTTGCGCACCTGGAACGTCATGGCCAAGGGCAACTTCAGCGAGCGGATCGAGGACATGGTCGACGCGTTCAAGGAATCGGGTGATGCTGCGTACAAGGACGCCCGCTTCGAGCGCCGGGGCGACCGCCTCGTGATGTGCATCGAAGGCAAGTGCCCGGAGCGAATCTGATGGCGCGTTGTGTGCGCATGACCGGCAAGGTTGCCGTTCTGGCCATCAGTCTGGCCATCGGTGTTGCTGCCGTATTGCCGGCCGCAGCGGCATCGTTCTATCTGTTTCCCGTGCAGGAAATTGAGGGCATGTCGGTGGAGGGGCAGAAAGCACGCCGCATGCTCGATCCGGGTGTAATGGCGCGCTTGTTCGGGGACAAGGCCGGGCAGCAAGCGCAGGCTGCGCTGGTAACGCAGTTCGTCGACAAGTTGCACGGGGCCTATCCGGGCTCACTCATCCATGCGCGTCAGGTTGCCGACAACAACATCGGTCAAGGCCACCGCTTCGTCAATGACGGCAACCTGCAGTGCCGCGCGGCGCCGTCGTTCAAGGTGGCCGATACCTACGCCGTGGTGCTCGGCATCACGCGGGCATCGCTGTACAAGGTCGAACGCGGCGACAACGTCGAGGTGCTGGTGCCGGTGACGCTCAGCCTGCAGTTCGTCCGGCCGAGTCTGGCCAAGGTCGTCTACACGATGAGCGAGACAGTCTATACCCCGTTTCGCTTCAGCCGTAGCGAGTACGCATCGGGGGCGATGGATGCGACCATCCGCGCCGAAGTCCTCAAGAGCATCAGCGAACAGATCGGTACGCTGGTTGCCGGTGCCCGCGCTGCCTTTGACCCCAGGTCGACGATGGTCAAGCTGGTGGACCGCGACGGCAAGTTCCTGGTCACCGATCGTGGTGTTGAAGCCGGCTTCGTCAAAGGCGAGCAGGTCGAGGCGCGCTCTGCCGACGGACAGACCAGCATCTTCGACGTGCTCTACGCTGACAGCGGCTATGCCGTGCTGCGCAGCGCCTTGGGTTCGGCAAACGTGGGCGACAGCCTGCAATTCACGTTCGAAAGCACGGGTGACGACAGCCGCAAGCCACGCCTGATGCCTGTGGTTGCCAGCAACGATCCTGACGGTACGGCGGTCGCCGACATGTTCGGGCGCGCAATCGGCTTCAAGGCAACCTTCCAGCTCAGCCCGGTCGACGTGCATTTCGACCAGACCAGACAGCGCATCACCCGCGCTGCCAATTGTGTCGACTGGAGCAAATTGCCGAGCATGGCGCAGGCATCCGGTGAGCGGAACGATCCCCCCGATTTTTTCCTGCGCTTCACGCCTGTGAGCACGCCGTCCGTTGTCCTGAGCGGCGTCCGCGGCGCCGTCACCGAGGAACGCTTTCACACCCTCGTGACCGCACAAGTCGTCGACCGCTTCGGCAAAGTGGTGTTTTCGGAGCTGGGTGATGACGACCACCGGATCGAACGCGTCGGCGGCAACGGCCTGGGCCTGCCGGAAGCACGCGAAGTCGCCCTCAAGAATGCAACCGGCA
This sequence comes from Telluria sp. LT2P80, assembly GCF_059685955.1. Taxonomy (NCBI): domain Bacteria; kingdom Pseudomonadati; phylum Pseudomonadota; class Betaproteobacteria; order Burkholderiales; family Oxalobacteraceae; genus Telluria; species Telluria sp. LT2P80. The sequence continues at coordinate 152,273 of NZ_JCASIO010000005.1, forward strand.
AGCTCGCGGACAACTTCCTCGCCAATGTGCGCTTTGCCACGCGCGAACTGCGCGTGGTGAAGGTTGATGCAGAACGTCTCTGGGTCGAGGGCATGGACGGCGTGCCGACCGAACTGCCCAGCTTTGGCGTGCTTCATCCGCTTTCTGCCAAAGCGGGGAACAAGGCAGCGTTACTGGATCTGGACGTCCAGCCCGGCAGTATCAATGCCGTCGGCGATGGTGCCCTTGTTGGCCTGTCGTATTCGGCCGTCAATCCGGCATTGCCGCGTCCACAGCGTGGCGACATCGTGCGTCTGTATGGGCAGCAACTGGCCGGCGTGACGCGTGTGACCGATTGCGCGGAGCCGCCGTATGTCGGGCAGAACAATGTGGCCGAGGCGGCGTTTGCGGGGCCGCTGGTGCGCCACGCAGTCTATCGTTCGCGCAACTATGCCGGGCATGTGGGCGACCCCGCGTTTTACGACGCTGCCAACGCACTGCTGGGCACCGGCTTGTTCGACCTGCGGCTGCAGGCGCCGGCGATCGGTTTGTGCGTCCAGCCGGGATATGTCATGCGCGAAGAAGCGGCGCAGTGCGCCGGCGCCGCATGCAGTGCCACGTTGATGCTGGGCCTGCAAGCACGTTTCAAGGCAGGAGGCGAGCTGAAGCATACGGCGGCCTCGGGCTTGCGCACCGAATTCAGTGGGGTGCCGCCGCAGGGCAGGGAGGCATTCTACGGATACAAAGGACTGGGCAACGGGCTGTCAATGCAACCTGACCTGCTCAAGAAAATCGAGAACTGATCAACGTTACAACACAGGGATACAAAAAAATGAACAAGATTGCACAAGCTGTCGTCGTTGCCGCATGCCTGATGGGTGCAGGCGCGGCCCAGGCCCAGTTGGGTGGCCTGGGTGGCCTGCTGGGCGGCGCGAAGAGCAGCAGTGGCGGCGATATCGGCGCCAGCGTTGGCACGTTCGTCAACCAGAGCGCAGTGCTGGGCGCTCTGACCAGCCAGTCGCTGGTGGCGATCAATTCGGCCTTCATGAGCAAGGAAGACAGCGCCGTCATCAAGGCCGAACTGAATGCCATCAACAAGCTGACCGATCCGGGCGAAAAGAACGTGCGCACGAAACAGCTGTACGAGTCGCAGTCGGCCGAAACGAAGCGCCTGCTCGACTCGGGTGACATGAAGGGCCGCATGGCCACGCTCGACGCCGACGGGCGCAAACAGATCGGTAACGCCTTGCTCAACTTTGGTATCGGCGGCCTGCAAGCGCTTGAATTGACCAAAACCGGGCAGGCGCTGGTGGGCCAGGCCGGCGCCAATCCGATGAACCTGACGAAGATCATGCCGGTCAAGGACACCTTGCCACTGCTGGGGAAAGTCGTCAGCGATTCGGGTGGCATCATCGCTGGCGTGGTGAAACTGGCGCAGGGTGCCAAAATCGACGTGCCGAAAGTGACGGCCAGTTCCAAGCCGGTCGATCTGGCTTTTTAATCTGACATGGCGCATCGCGCCATTCAGGACGGCGTTGCCGTCGGTCGCATGGCGGCGCATTCTGCGCCGCAGTTCATGCGCTTCGTCGCAAGTCGATGGTGGTTCAGGGGATCGGTGGCTACAGTACCACCATACCGCAGCAAGTCTGCGAACCCTGAAACCACCACCGAGGAGCCATCATGAACATCCGCAAAAACTTCGAAGCCCTGTTCCTGGCCGTTGTTGCACTGGGCCTGGTTGGCAGCTACGTCACCGCAGACGAACGGCCGATCACGATCGCTGCAGCGACCGCGCCGGCGCTCGACATGGCCAGCATCCAGACCGTCGTCGTGAGCGCGCCGCGCCTGGCCGCCACGCTATAACTCACCGCCGATCGGTGGGCAGGCGAGGGCCCGGCAACGTCACTGCCAAATCTCGCAAGGAATGCCAGTCGGCTTGGTACAATTGTGGTTTCGATACACACAGCCTGGTCCAACCCGACATGATTGACATCCAACTTCTCCGCAAAGACATCGACACCGCTGCCGCCCGCCTGGCGACCCGCAAGTACCAGCTCGATGTGTCCGCCTTCAGTGCACTGGAGGCCGAACGCAAGGCCATTCAGACGCGCACCGAAGAACTGCAGGGCAAGCGCAATGCGCTGTCCAAGCAGATCGGCATGCTCAAGGGCAAAGGCGAAGACACGACGGCCGTGATGGCGGAAGTGGCGGGCCTGGCCGACGAGCTCAAGGCCAATGAAGCGGCGCTGGCGAAGGTGCAGGAAAGCATGGCGCAGTTCATGGCAGCCGTGCCGAACCTGCCGCACGAGAGCGCCCCGCAGGGCCTGGATGAAAGCGGCAACGTCGAAGTGCGCAAGGTGGGCGATGTGCCGGCATTCGACTTCGCCGTGCGCGACCACGTCGACATCGGCGAGCGCCTGGGCCTGGACTTCGAAACCGCCACCAAGATCACCGGTTCGCGCTTCTCGATGATGAAGGGTGGCATGGCGCGCCTGCACCGCGCGCTGGCGCAGTTCATGCTCGACACGCACACTGGACAGCATGGCTACACCGAGTGCTACACCCCGTACATGGTCAATGCCGATTCGCTGCGCGGCACCGGCCAGCTGCCGAAATTCGAAGCCGACCTGTTCTCGGTGAAAAAGGGCGGCGTCGAAGGCGAGGGCGAGACCTTCTACCTGATCCCGACGTCCGAAGTGTCGCTCACCAACGTCGTGCGCGATGAGATCCTCGCGCTGGACGCACTGCCGCTGAAGATGACGGCGCACACGCCATGCTTCCGTTCCGAAGCCGGCAGCTATGGCCGCGACACACGCGGCATGATCCGCCAGCACCAGTTCGACAAGGTCGAGCTGGTCCAGGTGGTGCATCCGGAGCAGTCATACGCGGTGCTGGACGAGATGGTCGGCCATGCCGAGTTCATCCTGACCTCGCTCGGCCTGCCGTACCGTGTCATGCTGCTGTGCACGGGCGACATGGGCTTCTCGGCCGCCAAGACCTTCGACATCGAAGTCTGGCTGCCGGCGCAGAACACCTATCGCGAGATTTCGTCGCTGTCGAACTGCGAAGCGTTCCAGTCGCGCCGCATGCAGGCCCGCTTCCGCAATGCCCAGGGCAAGCCCGAGCTCGTGCACACGCTCAATGGCTCGGGCCTGGCCGTGGGCCGCACGCTGGTGGCCGTGCTCGAAAACTACCAGCAGGCCGACGGCAGCGTGATCGTGCCCGAGGTGCTGCGCCCGTACATGGGTGGGCTGGAGCGCTTGACCCCGGCGGCTTGAAACAGGTGATGGAAGGGGAAATCAGCCACCGCGCATTTTCTCCCTTCCATTTCCCGATCAATCCGCTATAATGGCGGTCTCTTGCAGCTCACAGCAAGAATCGACCGAATCAGGAGAGGTGGCAGAGTGGTCGAATGTACCTGACTCGAAATCAGGCGTACGCGCGAGCGTACCGTGGGTTCGAATCCCACCCTCTCCGCCAAGTAGCATGGAACAAGCCACCGCAAGGTGGCTTTTTTCATTCCCGAACGCTGCCAGGATCCCAGTATGCTCGCCCGAATGTCATCCCGATTTCTGCCGGACCGAATGACCCTGATGCTGCTGGCCGTCGTGGCCGCCGCCAGCATCTTTCCGGCGCAGGGCGACGTTGCCGCCGTGCTGAAGGTCGTCACGATGGTGATGATCGGGGTGCTGTTCTTCCTGCATGGCGCCAAACTGTCGCGCGCTGCGATCATTGCCGGTGCGACCCACTGGCGCCTGCATCTGCTGGTGCTGCTGTGCACCTTTGCGCTGTTCCCCGTGCTGGCGCTGCTGTTCAAGCCCGGCATCCTGCTGCTGCTCACGCCCGAACTGTATCTGGGCATCCTGTTTCTGTGCCTGCTACCGTCGACCGTGCAGTCGTCGATTGCCTTCACGGCCGCGGCGCGTGGCAATGTGCCGGCCGCGGTCTGCAGCGCGTCGGTGTCGAGCCTGCTAGGCATCTTCCTTACGCCGTTGCTGGTGAGCGTGGCGATGCCGGCCTCGTCTGGCGCCGGCGCGTCGCTCGATTCGGTCCTGATGATCGTCTACCAGCTGTTGCTGCCATTCGTTGCGGGCCAGATCGCCCGGCGCTGGATCGGTGGCTGGGTCGATCGCCACAAGAGCCTGGTCAGGGGCGTGGACCAGGGCTCGATCCTGCTGGTGGTGTTTTCCGCGTTCAGCGCGGCCGTGGTGGAAGGGTTGTGGTCACGCGTGCCGCCCGCCATGCTGGGCAATCTGATCCTGGTCTGCATCGTCCTGCTGGCGGTCGTCATGCTGGTGGTGACGTGGCTGGCACGGCGCTTCGGGTTTTCGAAGCCCGATGAAATCACCATCGTGTTTTGCGGCTCGAAGAAAAGCCTGGCCACCGGCATCCCGCTGGCCCACGTGCTGATTCCTGCCGCCAGCATCAGCATGGTGGTGCTGCCGCTGATGCTGTTCCACCAGATTCAATTGATCGTCTGCGCGGTGATTGCGGGCCGCTACGCGCGCCGGCCGGTCGAGCCCGCCGATGAAATCTAGCCTGGCGTCAGGCGCATCTGCCAGTAGCCGACATCGAGCCACATCCCGAGCTTGAAGCCCACTTCTGCAAAGTGCGCGACCTTGGCAAAACCCAGGCGCTCGTGCAGGCGGACACTGCGCGCGTTCGGCTGCGCGATGCCGGCAATGACCGTGTGCAGGCCGCGTGCGCGCAACGCGTCCAGCAGCTGGGCGTACAGGCGCATGCCATGGCCCTGGCCTGCCAGGGCAGCATCGAGATAGATCGTGCTCTCGACCGCATGGCGGTAGGCGGGCCGGGCGCGCCATTTGGTAGCGTAGGCATAGCCGATGATGGTGCCGCCATCCGTCAGCACCAGCCAGGGCAGGCCGCCGTCGATGACGTCGGCGATGCGTGCGGCCATGTCGTCGGCAGTCACCGGCGCTTCCTCGAACGAGATGGTCGTGCCGTCGACGTAGTGGTTGTAGATGGCGCAGAGGCGGGCGGCGTCAAGCGGGCTTGCGGGGCGGATAGCGGTCATCGTCGGGTGCGACTCCATGTAAAGATCCATCATAAGACACGCCGGGCCCTACACCACGGCCTGCGTGAATACCCGACCAAACCGCTCAATGATTGATGCGGTGCAATATATTCCTGTTACTATCCAAACCACTAGTCAATATTTTTCGTTTCTGGTCGGTTAAGTAGAAGGAAGTTCATGCTGTTGCGCTTGCAGGCTGCGTTTCGTTATTTCAATCAGGCCGTGCCGTTTCGCCTGATTCCTGCTCTGGTCACCACTGCCGTACTGCTCACGCTGCTGGCCATTCCGCATCCCGCAGGCTTGACCTCTGGCGCATGGACGCTGGTGGCGATCTTTCTCACCACCATCGTTGCCATCATCCTGAAAGTCATGCCCATCGGCGTCATGGCGCTGATGGCGATCGTGATCGTGGCGTTGTCGCAGGTGACGTCCGGGTCATCGAAGGGCGCGATGGCCGACGCGCTGGGCAGCTTTTCCAGCCCGCTGATCTGGCTGATCGTCGTTGCCGTGCTGATCTCGCGCGGCCTGAAGAAGACGGGCCTGGGCAACCGCATCGGGCTGAACTTCATCGCGCTGCTCGGCAAGCGCACGATCGGCATCGGCTACGGGCTGGCCGTCTGCGAGCTGGTGCTGGCGCCGTTCACGCCCAGTAATACCGCGCGCGGCGGCGGCATCGTCCACCCGATCATGAAATCGATCGCCGCGTCGTTCGATTCCGACCCGGCCAAGGGCACCGAGGGCAAGGTGGGCACGTACCTGGCACTGGTCAACTACCACGCCAATCCGATCACCTCGACGATGTTCGTCACCGCCACCGCGCCCAATCCGCTGGTGGTGGACTTCGTCGCGCGCGCCAGCGGCCAGACATTTCAGCTGAGCTGGACCACGTGGGCGCTGTGCATGGTGCTGCCAGGCCTCGTGTGCCTGTTCCTGATGCCCCTGATTATCTACCTGCTGGCGCCGCCGGAACTCAAGCAGACGCCCGATGCGATCGATTTCGCGCGGGGCGAGCTCGCACGCATGGGGCCGTTGTCGGCCAGTGAACGCGTGATGCTCGGCACGTTCGGCCTGCTGCTGGCGCTGTGGGCGAACGTGCCGGCGATGCTGTTTGGCAGCGCGTTCACGCTCGACCCGACCGTGGTCGCCTTTGTCGGCCTGTTCATCCTGATCATCACGGGCACGCTCGACTGGGACGATATCCTGTCCGAGAAAAGCGCGTGGGATACCTTGATCTGGTTCGGCGCGCTCGTCATGCTGGCCGAGCAACTCAACAAGATGGGCGTGATCGCCTGGGCCTCGAACGGCATGCGCGACGCGATCGTCGCCAGCGGCATGGGGTGGGGCGCCGCAGCGAGCGTGCTGGTGCTGGCCTTCGTGTTCTCGCACTACCTGTTTGCCAGCACCACGGCCCACATCAGCGCGATGATGTTCGCGTTCCTGTCGGTGGGCGCCGCGCTGGTGCCGGGCCAGTACCTCGTACTGTTCCTGCTGATGATGACGGCGGCGTCTGGCATCATGATGACGCTGACCCACTACGCCACCGGCACCTCGCCGATCATCTTCGGCAGCGGGTATGTCACCATGGGGCTGTGGTGGAAAGTCGGCTTCATCATGTGCCTGTTCGAGCTGGTGGTGTTTGCCGTCGTCGGCGGCCTGTGGTGGAAGTTGCTCGGGTACTGGTGAGGTACCCACGTTCAAGGAGAGATTGATGACAGTAGTTGCGACGGCACATCCATACTATGACCGCCTGATCGAGGCCGGCCGCGCCAATGGCCCGGTGACGGTGGCGGTGGCGCACCCGTGCGACCGCTACGCACTCGAAGCGGCGCTCGACGCGGCCCGTATCGGCCTGATCACGCCGATTCTGGTGGGGCCGGCGGCGCGCATTCACGCCGCGGCCGATGCCGCTGGCCTGGACATCGGCGCGCTGCGCCTGGTCGACACGGCGCACAGCCACGCCTCGGCCGCGCGCGCCGTCGAACTGGTGCGCGAAGGGAAGGCCGCTGCATTGATGAAAGGCAGCCTGCACACGGATGAACTGATGGGCGCCGTGGTCGCCGCCACGACCGGCCTGCGCACGGCGCGGCGCCTGAGCCACTGCTTCGTGATGGACGTGCCGGGGCGCAGCGAACCGCTCATCATCACCGATGCCGCCATCAACATCATCCCGACGCTGGCCGAAAAACGCGACATCGTGCAGAACGCGATCGACCTGGCGCACGTGCTGCGCTTCGAGGGCGTGCGCGTGGCGATCCTGGCGGCAGTGGAAACCGTGAGCGACAAGATGCCATCGACGATCGACGCAGCGGCGCTGTGCAAGATGGCCGACCGCGGCCAGATCACCGGCGCGATCCTGGATGGCCCGCTGGCGATGGACAATGCGATCGACCCGCAGGCCGCCGCCGTCAAGGGGCTTGACTCGCCCGTGGCCGGGCGCGCCAATGTGCTCGTCGCGCCCGATCTGGAAGCCGGCAACATGCTGGCCAAGAGCCTGACCTTCATGGCCGGGGCAGCAGCGGCCGGCATCGTCCTCGGCGCGCGCGTGCCCTTGATTCTGACCAGCCGCGCCGATTCGGTCGCTGCGCGCCTCGCGTCGTGCGCCGTCGCCGTGCTGCTGGCGCGGCATCAGCTGGCCAGCGCCAGCGCCAATGCCAGCGTGGCGGGGCGCTGATGGCGACGCAGGACTGCATCGCGGTCATCAATGCCGGCTCGTCGAGCATCAAGTTTTCGCTGCATGCGCTGCCTGATCTGGCGCCGCTCTTCACGGGCAAGATCGACGGGCTGTATCGGGGCGCTGCGCGTTTCATCGCCCGCGACGCCGCCGGTCACACGGTCGGTGAACACGCCTGGACGACGCCGCTCGACCACCAGGCCGGGATGGAATACCTGATCGATTTCGCCGAGGGCCACCTGGATGGCTACCGCGTGTGCGCGGTCGGTCACCGCATCGTGCACGGCGGGGTCGACTTCAGCGGACCGGTGCAGCTGGACGACGCCGTACTCGATCGGCTGGCCGGCCTGATTCCACTGGCGCCGCTGCATCTGCCGCATAATCTGGCGCCGGTGCGCGCCTTGATGGCGCTGCGGCCCGGGCTGCTGCAGGTTGGCTGCTTCGACACCGCGTTCCATACGGCGCAGCCAGCGCTGGCGCAGGCGTTCGCGCTGCCAGAGGCGATCACCAGCCTGGGCATCCGCCGCTACGGGTTCCACGGGCTGTCCTACGAATACATCGCGGCCACGCTGCCGCAGTGCGATCCGGCGCTGGCCGGCGCGCGCGTGGTCGCCGCGCACCTGGGCAACGGCGCCAGCATGTGCGCGATGCAGGGCGGGCGCAGCATGGCCAGCACGATGGGCTTCACGGCGGTCGACGGCCTGCCGATGGGCACGCGCTGCGGCGCGCTCGATCCGGGGGTGGTCATCTACCTGATCGAGGAACTGGGCATGACGGTGGAGAGCGTGCAGCGCATGATGTACAACGAATCGGGCTTGCTGGGCGTGTCCGGCGTGTCGTCCGACATGCGCGTGCTGGAGGCGAGCAGTGACCCGCGCGCGCAACTGGCGATCGACTTGCTGGTGTACCGGATCGGCCGCGAACTCGGTTCGCTGGCGGCCACCCTGGGCGGACTGGACGCGCTGGTGTTCTCGGGTGGTATCGGCGAGAACAGCGCGCGGCTGCGCGCTGCGGTATGCCGTGACGCGGCCTGGCTCGGGGTCGAACTCGACCCTGCCGCCAACGCGGCGCCGGCCGCTGGCCCGGCCTGTATCAGCCTGGCATCGAGCCGGGTCGCCGTCTGGCTGGTGCCCGCCAACGAAGAACTGATGATCGCGCGCCATACGTATGACCTGCGTGAACTGCTCGATCCACCATTGCCTGATTCTGGAGAACACCCATGAAAGTCATCCTGTCGGGCCTGCACGCCGATGCCAGCGAAAGCGCCATCATCGACAGCTTCACCCCGTATTTTCACATCACGCAGGTGGACATGATCCGCGAAGGTTCGCCGGACAGCCCCTGGGCCGTGCTGCACATCGCCGACTCGTACGAGCACGCCTGGGCGGCCTGCAACAGCCTGCGCGGCGTCTTCCACCGTGGCAAGCGCCTGAGCGTGTACATCCCGACCCACCAGCCCGACATCTATCACGAGTTCGCGCCGCACGAGCGCCTCGATATCGCTTGAGCGTGGCGCCGCGGCGTCGCGCTCGACGCACAGCAATGCACGCACGCTGCCCCCGCTCGGGTGACATCCGGCGTGTTTACAAGCCCTGGTGACGCATCTGCGCCTGCACTGCGAATGCCATCGGCGCCGCGGGCGGGTACACCTCGTCGTACAGCGCGCGCAGTTCGGCGGCCGCATCGGGATCGCAGGTAATAGCGTCCGACACGCAACGACCGGGCCCGTAGTCGCGCGCGGCCGGCGCATGCAGGACCGTCTCGGCCAGCGTGGCATCGTCGACCCGCGCCACGTGCGCGAGAACGGCGGCGCGCTCGCTGACGTCCGGGCCTGCGCCGCCGCTGACCGCGACGAACAGCACCCGCATGGCGGGATTGAACGTGCGCGCGCCATGCAGACGCGCCAGCAGGCGGTATTGGAGGTCGAGCTCGAGCGCGCCGCCCCGCACCGGCACCACCACCAGCCGGCTCTCGGCCAGCACGCAGCGGCAGCCGTCGGTATCGCGCGTGCCGGCGTCGATCAGGATGTCGTCGAACAGCGGGCGCAACGCGGCCAGACGCATCTTGACCGCGCGGCTGCCCACCTGATGCGTTTCAATCCATGGCTGCACGCCGGCATGGCTGCGTTCCTCGGACCAGTCGCTATTGCCATTCCCGGCAGTGGTCATCAGGCACACGCGCCGGCCGCTTTGCGCGCGCAGCACCGCCAGGTTGCGCGCCACCACCGTGCGCTCCGGGCTGCTGTGTTGATTGACGATGGCGATGATCATGGGTGCGTTTCTGAAAAAAATCGATCTGCTCAGCGTAGCGACGCGCCCATAAAAATGGGGCAAAAGAGGTGGGTGCGCCCGTCAATGCCGTGTAAACGCGGCATTGAATGCCCCGCGGACGATCAGGGGACGGCGTCGCGCAGCGCGGTGGCCATGTCGATGAAGGCGCGCAGCTTCGGCTGGCCCTGCGCTTTTGCGGCGAAGTACAGGTAGAGGCCTGACGTGTTTGGCACGAACGGTGCAAGAACACGTTCGAGCTGGCCATTGGCGAGGTCGTGTGAGATCTCGATGTCGGGCAAATAGGCCAGGCCCATGCCGGAGCGGGCAAAGTCGGCGATCAGGCCCGTGTCGTTGACGACGAGCGTGTGTCCGGTCTCGACGTGGAATGCGCCGCCATCGCGCGTGAACTGCCAGCGCGCCAGCATTGTCGAGGTGTGGAAGCGGTAGCGGATCGTCGCGTGGCGCACGAGGTCTTCCGGTATGCGCGGCCGGCCGGCATCGGCGAAGTAGGCAGGGGCGCCGACGACCGACCAGCGCAGCTCAGGCGTCAGGCGCACCGCGACCATGCCTTGCGCGACCGACTGGCCAAGACGGATGCCTGCGTCGTACCCCCGCTCCAGCAAATCGACCTCACCGTCGTCGAGCGAGATATCGAGCGCCACGTCGGGATGCGCGCGCCGGAACTGCGGTGCCAGCGTCTTGAGCACCAGCGCACCCAATGCGCGCGGGACAGTCAGCCGCAAGGTGCCGGCCGGGCGGTCCCGAAAGCGCGCCAGGCTCGAAAAGGCATCGTCAATCTGGCAGGTCGCGGCCAGCAGGTCGGCATACAGCGCGCTGCCCGTCTCAGTGAGCATGACACGGCGCGTGTTGCGGGTCAGGAGAATGACGCCGTGCTGCGCTTCGAGCAGTTTCACGGCCTTGCTGACGGCGGCAGGTGTCACCCCGATGCGGATGGCGGCGGCCGTAAAACTCTTCATCTCGGCAACGGCGAGAAAGATGCGGATGGCGTCCAGGGAGGTATTTTTCATCGCCGCGATCATGAACTTGGAGTTGATAGTCTATCGGCTAACTGTGTGTATCGCGAGGTAATCAAGGCTGGCACGATGTGGACTCACATTTACCTTCAGGAGACATCATGACAATCCCCATGCCCGCCCCGGTCAGCGACTACTTCCTGCACGCGAATGCACACGATGCCGATGCGGTGGCGGTGTGCTTCAGCCAGGATGCCGAGGTACGCGACGAGGGGCATGTGTATCGTGGGCGTGACGCGATCGGCGCATGGAAGCGCGCAACCAGCGCCCGCTACGGCGCGACAGCGCATCCGGTATCGTGCGAAGTGAAACCGCCCGGTTGTATCGTCCAGGCCGAGGTCACGGGAAACTTCCCCGGCAGCCCCGCGCGCATCATCTTCGATTTCAGCCTCGACGGCCCAGCAATCACCGCCTTGGCCATTCGCGCATGAGCAAACCAGCACGCCACCTCGTCGCCATTGAAAAAAGTTGCGGCTCATCACTTGCAAGGTTCGCCAGCCTGCCGGTATAATGCGGCCTCTCGCAGCGATGTGAGACGACCGAATCTGGAGAGGTGGCAGAGTGGTCGAATGTACCTGACTCGAAATCAGGCGTACGCGCGAGCGTACCGTGGGTTCGAATCCCACCCTCTCCGCCAAGTAGCAAAAAAAAAGCCACCGCAAGGTGGCTTTTTTCATTCGTACGGCACAGCCGGGGCCACAAACAGCCGCGATAAACAGCCGGGGTCAGGTCTGACATTCGGACACGAGCTCAACGAAAAGCCGGGGTCAGGTCTGACATTCGGACACGAGCTCAACAATCGAGTAGTCAAAATTTGACATTCGGACACGATCTCAACGCTTGGGTAGTCGAAACTGGCTGGCACTGGGCCGTGCTAATACTGGTTAGGACCGCATTGGAAGCGAAGGCTGAGGTCGTGTCCGAATGTCAGACCTGACCCCCGCTTTCTTGTGTTAACCAGTACCGGCATGGTGCGGTGCCAGCTAGTTCCGACTACCCGACTGTCGAGGTCGTGTCCGAATGTCAGACCTGACCCTCGCTTTTCCTCGCTTTTCGTTCTGGCCCATATCGGGCACTAATCATTCCTGCCGGCTACACAACGGGCCTGTACAGACATTGTCCGTACAATCGCCCGATTCAATTTGCTGGCTATCCCATGTCGACAACTCACTGGTTTTTCCTGATCGGCATGCTGATGCTGGCGCGCGGGCTTGCGGCGTCCACGTTGGCGCGGTTGCCCGTCACGTCTGCGATCATCTATCTGGGCGTCGGACTCGTCCTCGGGCCGGCGGGCTTTCATGTGTTTTCGTTCGATCCCATCGGCCAATCCCATTTGCTGGAAACGCTCACCGAGATCGCCGTGCTGGTATCGTTGTTTTCGGCGGGCGTCAAGATGCCTGTGCCGGTTCGCTGGCCGCGCTGGGTGCCGGCGCTGCGGCTCGCGTGGGTGTCGATGACGATCAGTGTCGCGCTCGTGGCTGCCTTCGCGTACTACGTTCTTGGGCTGCCGATCGGGGCTGGCATTCTGCTGGGCGCCATCCTGGCCCCGACCGATCCGGTGCTGGCCACCGATGTCCAGGTCCGCCATCCCGACGACCGCGACGAATTGCGCTTCACGCTGACCTGCGAAGCGGGGATGAACGATGGTTCCGCGTTTCCGTTCGTGATGCTGGGTCTTGGCTTGCTGGGCGTGCATGAGCTTGGCGACTTCGGCCTGCACTGGTTTGCGGTGGAAGTCATCTGGGCCACGTTCGGGGCGATCCTGATCGGCGCCCTGGGTGGCTATGCCGTCGGGCGCCTGGGCTGGATGCTGCGCGGGCGGGAACCCAAGCACGAGGTGCTGGACGACCTGGTCGGTCTGGGCCTGATCGCCGTCGTGTATGCGGTGACGGTCGAGTGCATGGCGTGGGGATTCCTGGCCGTGTTCGCCGCAGGCGTGGCGCTGCGCCATACCGAACTGACGGCATCGGGCGCGCACAAGGATCGCCAGGGTCTGCTCGTGCCGGACGAGCCACCTGCCGGCCCGGCAGGCGAAGCCCAGGCGCCGCTGTCGGTCAGCTCGGAATCGCTGGTGTTCAAGGAGCACATCGAGCGCCTGTCCGAACTGACGCTGGTGCTGCTGCTGGGCGGCATGCTGACGATCCAGACGTGGACCTGGCAGACGGTGTTGACGGCGCTGTTCCTGTTCGTGGTAGCGCGGCCGTTGAGCGTCTACCTGGGGCTCCTGGGCTGCGGGCGCTCGCCGCGCGTGACGTCGATGATCGCCTGGTTCGGCGTGCGCGGCATCGGCTCGTTGTATTACCTGATGTATGCAATCAACCATGACTTGCCGTCCGGCCTGGCAAGCCAACTCAGCCAGATCACGATTGCCGTGATCATGCTGTCGATCCTGGCCCATGGCCTGAGCGTCAAACCGATTCTCGACCGCTTCTGGCGGCGGCGCAGGAACAATCCGGGCTGACGGCCTTTAGCGCTTGCGCGCCTGCAGCCACACTGCGGCAATGCGCTCGACTTCTTCGTAGCCCGGCTCGCCAAGCTGCCCGCCGAAGATGTCGGGATCGAGCTCTTCGTACGACCACGATGCGCATTCTGCATCGAGCCGTGCGCGCAGGCTCTCAAGGAAATGGTCACTGTCCCCCGTGATCGCCACGCCCGTGTACAGCAGCAGCCGCCCGCCGGAGCGCAGACGCGGCAGGCCTTCTTCGACGATGCGGCGCGACAGCTCGGCGCCACGTTCGCCGCCGCCGTGGCGGTACCGGCGCCCGTCCGGATCGACGACGAATGGCGGATTCGACACGATCAGGTCGACCTCGCCCGCCACACCATTGAACAGATCGCTCTCGCAGGCCGTGAACCTCGTCGCGTCGTTCAGCTGTGCGTTCACCCGGGCCAGTGCCAGCGCGGCCAGGTTGACATCCGCGCCGATCACGTCGGCAGCCGGGAAGGCACGCGCGATCGTCAGCGCGCCAGCACCACTGCCGCAGCCGACATCGATCGCGCGCATGGGCGCGGCGTCGGCAGTCGCGAATGCGCGCCGCATCGCGCCGATGAAGCGGTAGGTGTCCGGCCCGAAGAACACCGCATCGTCGTCCTGCGTCGGAAAGGCGGAATGAAACAGCAGCAGATCGTCCAGCGTCGAGGCGCGCACGGTCGAGCGCAGCGCGTCGCCTTCGCCAGCCAGCACGCCGGCATCCGCCATCATTTCGAGCATGCCGGGCGGCAATACGGCGGGGGCAAACGGCCGGCTCCAGCCGAACACGTCGCGCAGGTCACGCGCCTGTTCGTTGCCGGGCCTACCGTTGATGCGCCGGTGGGTCGACGGCGTGACCGTCATGAAGCGGTAACCGGCCTGGCGCAGGGTCGTGCCAAGGGTGAGCAGGGCAGTGGCTTGGGTAGATGTCATGGCGCAAGCATCGCATGAATCGCGCGGCGCCGCGCGCACGAACCGGGTCGTATGCCAATGGAATTTGATGCATTATGTGATCACTCGAACATACCGGATGACGGCGACCAACCATACTCATCAACATAGTCAAACGACAACGACCACGAGAGAGAACACGCACAATGAAAAGCTTTGACATGGACGACGTCCCGCGCGGCCGCATGGACCGCGAAATCGCCCGCGAGCGCCGCGAGCGCGCACTGAACGACGAGCAGCGTGCGGGCCTGGCGCCCGTCGACGACCTGCGCGGCAAGGACGCGCGCGAGCGCGCCGATACTTCCAACCTCAAGCGCAACAGCCGCTGAATCAACAACTGGACGACCGGGAGAACGTATGCGTTGGGATGGTGACCGTGAAAGCAGCAATGTCGAAGACCGTCGGGGCGACAGTGGCGGGGGAGGTGGTGGTGGCTTCGGCATTGGCGGGCGCTCGATCGGCATCGGCACCATCGTCATCGCACTGGTGGGTTCCTACTTTTTGGGCGTCTCGCCGGCCACGATCCTGAGCCTGCTGTCGGGTGGCGGCGCGCCGCAGGTGCAGCAATCGTCGCAACCGCGCGCGGCGCCTGCCGACGATCGCGAAAGCAAGTTCGTGCGCACCACGCTGGCCTACACCGAAGATGCATGGACCCAGATCTTCACCGAACAGAATGCGCAGTACCAGCCGGCCAAGCTCGTGCTGTTCGACGGCCGCACCAACACCTCCTGCGGTGTCGGCCAGAGTGCGACCGGGCCGTTCTACTGCCCGGCCGATGCATCGGTGTACATCGACCTCGATTTCTTCCGCACGATGCAGCAGCGCTTCAACGCTGGCGGCGAATTTGCGCAGGCGTACGTGATCGCGCACGAGGTCGGCCACCACGTCCAGAACCTGCTCGGAATTTCCGACAAGGTAAATGCGGCTCAGCAGAACGCGTCGGAAAAGCAGGGCAATATCCTGTCGGTCAAGCTCGAACTGCAAGCTGACTGCTTCGCCGGTGTCTGGGCCAAGCGCACCGATCAGCGTGCGAAGATCCTGGAGCAGGGCGATGTCGAAGCTGCCCTGAACGCCGCGAGCGCCATCGGCGACGATGCGCTGCAAAAGCAGTCACGCGGCGTGGTGGTGCCAGACTCGTTCACACACGGCACGTCGGCGCAGCGCGTTCGCTGGTTCGAACGTGGCCTGGAGAGTGGTGAAGTGGCTTCGTGCAATACTTTTGATGCCAAAAATCTATAAAAGGCGTGAGAAAGTTTCCTGTCGGGTATAAAGGCGGACGTTAATTTGGGGTAAGTGCGTAAAAATGCGTGTTCGTTACCGTGCGCGTATGGTAATTCTTGGTAACTTGACATAAGTTGGTGTCGGATCAGCACGCTATTCAAGGCGCGCCGACATCACCTTATAGAACTTGCCAAGGAGTGCTTATGCTTGCCATGAACTACCGCGGGCCCTACCGTGTCCGCGCCGACCAGAAGCCCGAGCCGGTGATTGAACACCCCGGTGACGCCATCGTGCGCGTCACCCGCGCCTGCATCTGCGGTTCCGACCTGCACCTGTACCACGGCCTCGTGCCCGATACCCGCGTGGGCCACACCTTTGGCCACGAATTCATCGGCATCGTCGAAGAAATCGGGTCGGATGTCCACAAGCTCAAGGTGGGCGACAAGGTGCTGGTGCCGTTCAACGTCTTTTGCGGCTCCTGCTTCTTTTGCCAGCACGAGCTGTACGGCAATTGCCACAACACGAATGCACAATCGACCGCCGTGGGCGCGATCTACGGTTACTCGCACACGGCGGGCGGCTACGACGGCGGCCAGGCCGAGTACGTGCGCGTGCCGATGGCCGACGTCGGCCCGATGATCATTCCTGACGACATCCATGACGATGACGCCGTGCTGCTCACCGATGCGCTGCCTACCGGCTACCAGGCGGCCGAAATGGGCGACATCAAGGAAGGCGACACGGTCGTCGTGTTTGGCGCCGGGCCGGTCGGCATCTTTGCCGCCAAATCGGCCTGGTTGATGGGCGCGGGCCGCGTGATCGTCGTCGACGAGATCGAATACCGCCTCGAATTCGTCAAGAACTACGCGCAATGCGAAGTAGTCAACTTCAAGGAAGTGCGCGACATGGCGCTGCACATCAAGAAAATGACCGACTGGATGGGCGCCGACGTCTGCATCGACGCGGTCGGCTGCGAAGCGGCGGGCAACACGATGCAGACGATCACGGGCGTCTACACGATGATGCAGGCTGGCGCCGCGACCGTACTTCACTGGTGCATCAACTCGGTGCGCAAGGGCGGCAATGTGTCGATCGTCGGCGTGTATGGACCGACTTTCAATGCGGTCCCGATCGGCAATGCGCTGAACAAGGGGCTGACACTGCGCATGAACCAGGCCAGCGTGCGCCGCCATCTGCCGCGCTTGATCGAGCACATCCGTGCCGGCCGCATCGATCCGAAAGCCATCATCACGCACCGCGTGCCGCTGGAAGAAGTATCGGATGCGTATCACATCTTCTCGAGCAAGCTCGATAACTGCATCAAGACGATCCTGATTCCGCCGCGTGCGAACGAAGTACGCGCCGTCAAGGCCAGCATCGCAGCGTAACCGGCATGCAGATCACCACGAGGACACATTATGCAGACACGTAACGACATCGTGAGCGCCAACGACCAGCACGACGGCGACCACGCACCAGGCGAACATGACAACGATGGCCACGTCGGCCACGTCCACGGCGCGATCGCGCCACGCCGGCCCACCCGCGCGCAACTGGCACACATCCAGGGCTGGGGCGCCGACCTCGACCGCAAGGACCGGCCCGGCGTGCCGATGGAACGCACGCCGCCGCGCTTCATCAATATTCCTGACGGGGATCCTGCACCGCAGGAAGAGCGCGTCGAAGTGCTCGTCTCCACCGAGCGGCCTGGCCGCACGCCGCTGTTCGGCACGGTCCAGCCGCCATCCGGGCTGTCCGGCATGATCCGGCGCCAGGCCTTCAAGCTGACCGAGAACGACGTGCGCCACTGGGTGCTGTTGCTGCTGGCCGACCGCGTGAACATGGTCGAGGGCATTGGCGAGGATCTTGCCAGCGGCAAGATTCCGAACGTGCTGGCCGAGATGGGCATCAAGGCCGAGTTCCAGCACAACAAGGCGGGTCTGGCGAAGAAGGTTGCGCTGGGTGTGGCCGTTGTTGGCACGGCGGTGTATCTGATGAAGCGCCGTAGGTAGGGGACATTGTTCTCAAGCAAATACTCGTTTATTTGCACGTCCATCATGGTCGATGACCGGCGCCACCTGGCCCGGCATACCGGATGGAGCCGAGATGATTCCTCAACCGTTGTTCAGGGCAGTTCTGCTGGGTGCCGCCATCGCGCTGGCGCCCGGCGTCCACGGCGCGCCGATGATGAGCACGCCACTGAAGTTGGACACGCAGGCGCAGGCGCAGGTCATCACCCAGCTGACGGCGCGCCGGCCGGCGATCGGCCTTGATGCCGATCATGGCTACCGCGTCGTCGCGCAGCACCCCGGCGTGCAGGGCACGCACGTGCTGCGCGCGGCGCATCTCTACAAGGGCGTGCGCATCTTCGGCTCCGAATCGGTGGTCGTGCTCGATGCGCGCCAGCAGATCGTGTCCGAAAGCGCCTCGCCCCGCCGCCTGCAGCTGGGGCGCGGCGCGGCGGGCGCGCTCAGTCCCGTCACCACCGGCTTCGACACCACGCCGGTCATCAAGCGCAAGGCGGCCATCAGCGTCGCCATCAAGGGCAGTCCGTCCCGCGCCGTCAATGTCAAGCTTCCTACTGCCGAACTCGTGATCTATCCCGTGATGCGCGACGAGCGCGCACCTGGCGCCGTGGCCAAGCCCGATAGTGAACTCAATGCACTCGACCTGGTCGAAACAGTCGACCGCTACGCGCTCGCCTGGCACGTGCGCGTGCGCATGCGCAGCGGTGAGCAGCCGATCTTCTATGACGTCATCGTCGATGCGCGCACGGGCGCCGTCATCGATCGCTGGAGCGCGCTGCAAACGGTGGAAGGCGTCGGTCGCAGCCAGTACAGCGGTAACGTGCCGCTCAGTACGTCATTCGATGGCAACGTGTACCAACTGCTCGACCCCCAGCGCGGCAAGGGCGGCACGTTCGGCGCGATGGCAATCACCAACGCCAACCACGCCACTACCAGCGGGCGCGTCTACACCAACAGCAGCAACACCTGGGGCGACGGCAAGCAGTTCGTCGAGGGCGGCAGCACGACAGGCGCCAATGGCCAGACCGCAGCCGTCAACGCCATGTGGGGCCTGATGAATACCTATGACCTGCACCTGAACGTGCTGGGCTGGCGCGCGCTCGACGGCCAGGATACGGCCTCGCACATCGCCGTGCATGTCAACCGCGGCTACGACAACGCCTACTACAGCGACACCTGCCACTGCATGTTCATCGGCGATGGCACGTTCTTCACGAACCTGGCGGCGATCGACGTGGTCGGTCATGAAATGGGGCACGGCATCACGGCAGCCACATCGAATCTGGTCTACACGGGCGAATCAGGCGGGCTGAACGAATCGAGTTCGGACATCGCAGGCGAAGTCGTCGAAGCGTATGCGCGCGCCGGCGGCAAGGGGGAGGTCGTGCCCGAGCTGGGCAATGACTGGATGCTGGGCAGCGAGATCGCCCGCGATGGCAAGCCGCTACGCTGGATGATCAAGCCAAGCAAGGATGGCAATAGTCGCGACGCCTGGAGTACAAGCCTCAAGCGGCTGGACGTGCACTACAGCAGCGGCCCGAATAACCGGATGTTCTATTTCCTGGCGCGCGGTTCAGCGGCCGACAAGACGAATGACGCGTGGAGCGAATACCTGAAGCGGCGCCCGGTGGCGATGACGGGCATTGGCATCGACAAGGCATTCCGGATCTGGTTCCGTGCGAACACGACCAAGTTCACGGCCAGCACCAATTACGCCGATGCGCGGGCGAAGATGATCGAGTCGGCGGGGGAGTTGTACGGAACGGGAAGCCGCGAAGTCGTCGCGGTCACGCGCGCCTATGCAGCAATCAATGTCGGGACCGACATCGACGAACTGGCGACCGGTCCCGGTGCCGGGCCGGCCGCCGCCGTGCTCACTACAGTCATTACTGATCGCTCATCAGTGGAAACGGATTGAGCGGCGTGCCTTTCCACCATTGCTTCTCTGGCGTCAGAGCGACGACGGCGAAGTGCAGGTGCGGTGCGTTCGGATCGGAATTGCCGGTCACGCCGACATAACCGATCAACGTGCCGCGCTTGACTTCCATGCCTTCGGCGATGCCGTCGGCGTAGCGGTCCAGGTGAGCGTAGTAATACGCGAACTGGCCGGTTGGATCGAACTGGTACACCGTCAGGCCGCCCGGCTTGCTGTGAAACAGCTTGGCGACCTTGCCGTCGGCCACGGCGACGACGGGCGTGCCGGTCGGGGCCATGATGTCGAGCGCCTCGTGCTGGCGCTGTTCACCGCGCGGCTGGTAGAAGGTATCGGTCAGCTGGGCCGACTTGATGCCTTGCACCGGCACCAGCAGCTTGCCCGGCATCGTCGTCGGGGTAGCAGCACCTGCTGCGGCAGTGGCGTCGGGCGTCGGGCGCAGTGGCAGATCGGCATCTTCCAGGTTCGGCACCACGACCGGCGCCGGCGGCAGCTGGCCCTCAATCTGCGACGCGGGAATGCCGGGTGCTGCCGGCGCCGTCGCTGCAACCTCGGTCTCCGGCTTTTCTGGCACGTCCTGCAATGCCACGAACAGGATCGCGGCGCCGACCAGCACGCCAAGGACAAACGTGATCAACCATTTCATCTTGTTCTCCATGCGGCGCCACGGGCACCGCGTGTGTGCCTGGGGCGCTCGTTATTTTTGCAGGATCACTTCGGTGCCAGCCGACACGGCAGCGCCCACTTCGGCGGCGCTCCAGTTGGTCAGGCGGATGCAGCCGTGCGATTCGGTCTTGCCCACGTGGCCCGGCACTGGCGTGCCGTGGATGCCGTAGTGCGGCTTGGACAGGTCGATCCACATCACGCCGACCGGGTTGTTCGGGCCCGGCTTGACCGGGGTTGCCTTGTCGCCCGGCTTGGCGTCCCAGAACAGTTTCGGGTTGTAGTTGTAGACCGGATTGGCGTGCACGCCCTCGATTTTCCAGGTACCGATCGGCAGCGGATCACGGCTGCTGCCGGTCGAGGCCGGATACTGGGCCAGCAGGCGGCCCGACGCATCAAACAGTTGCAGCGTCTTGGCGCCATCGCGCACGACGACCTTGGTGGCCTGGGCCAGTGGCTCCTTGCCACTCACGTTCGGCACCATGATGCGTTCGCCCGCGCGGGCAAAGGTCTTGCCTGGATTCAGGCGCTGCAGCAGTTCCGGGCTGGCGTGGAATTTTTCGCCCAGGCCTTCGAGCACGTTGGCGTAACCCAGCTGGGCCAGCTTGGCCTTTTCCATCATCGTGTCCGGTACTGGCTGGAACGGGCCTTCGACGTCTTCGGCGATCAGCGCGTACTCGGCCAGGGTGGGCGTCGTGTCGGTGGCGAGGGCATTCCAGGTCGCATCATCGAGCTTGCCGGTGACCGGCAGCTTGCGCACGGCCTGGAACGTGTTCAGGGCCTGGCGCATGTTCGAGCCATAGGCACCGTCCAGTTCGCCTGGAGACAGATAGGCGCGCTCCAGCAGCACCTGGGCGCGCAGCAGTTTTTCGAATTCTGCCTGCTCGGCGATCGCCGGGTCGTGCACGGCGCCAGGCGCAGCGGTTACCGCCGTCGACATCGTCGTGTTCTGGGCTGTCGTCGCCGGTTGGGCGGCTGGTGGCAGCGGGGCAGGCTGTTGCGCGATGGCATGGGTCAGCGTGCCTCCAAGGGCGGCGATTAGGGTCAGGGCGGTTATCTTGTTCATGCGGTCTCCGGGTTTGCTTCTGGAAAACTGTAGAGTAGTGAAATGCATCGTCCGGGTCTGTGCGTCAGCGTACTCACAACAGGTCAACTGTTTCATTGAGGCTACAATTGCACTATGGATCAGCCTGTTTACACTGTTACCGTCATGCCACTGGGCGCCAGTGTCGCCGTTGGCGCGTCCACGACCTTGCTGCATGCGCTCGAGGCCGCCGGCATCGAGCTGCCCAGCTCATGTCGCAACGGAACCTGCCGCACCTGTCTGTGCCGCCTGCGCGCCGGCAAGGTGGCGTACACGATCGAGTGGCCCGGCCTGTCGGCTGAGGAGCGGCGGGACGGCGACATATTGCCCTGCGTGGCGCTGGCGCGCGACGATCTGGTGCTGGACGTCCCGCTGGCGCGGCGCGTCGCTACCGGGCGGGATTAGCATGGTGGTACTATCCGCATGATGCCCGACGCGCTGTCCGGCACGTTCTCATGACATCCGCAGCAACCACCATGAATGGAGCACCACCATGAGCAAAAGTCAGGATGCAAAGAAGACGACCAAGAAAGAACCGGCCAAGACCATGAAGGAAAAGAAGGAAGCCAAGAAGGTCAAGAAAGAAGAAAAGTCGCGCCAGCAGTAAAGACCGCAGTAAACCAGCAGTAAAGCACACGCAATAAGCTCAGCCTGACCCTGCATTACCGCGTCGCCTCCCGGCGACGCGCACCGCCTGTCCTACGGCGTTTCTGTACTCAAGCCCAGCGCTCCCTCGATCACGTTCAGCACCGTCGGCCACGCCGGCGAACTCGTTGCCACCTCATCGTAATGGCTGGCCTCGGGCAGGATCACGACGTCTGCCACATCCCCCAGCTTGGCTGCGCGCGCCGCGTAGTCGTGCGCCACGCGCGGCGGCGAAATCGTGTCGAGCGCCCCCGTCACGAGCCAGGTGCGGCTGCCATTGGGCATCAGGTCGGCGGCATTGGTATCGACCAATACGTCGGGCCGCGCAGCGCTCGGGGTGCCGGCCAGTTGTGCGAGATCGCGGTCGCAGCTCGACTTGATCAGCGCCGCTTCGTGTCGCAGGTCGGCCAGGCCGCCAAGACTCACGATACGGTCGATCTTGAGTGGATTGGCATGGTGCAGCGGGCTGCCGGCCGGGATACGCGCGCGGCCCGCGATCCATTGCACCAGCTGGCCGCCAGCCGAGTGGCCGACGGCGACGATGCGTTCGAGGTCGAGCTTGTGCGCGGGCGCCTGCGCTGCCAGCAGGTCGAGCGCGGCATGCATGTCGAGGTACATGCCAGGGTAGCCACCACCCGGTTCATCGATGCGCCGGTATTCGACGTTCCAGACCGCGATGCCGCGAGCGGCCAGCGCGCCGGCCATATTGCGAAACTGCGTGATGCCGCCGAACTTGCTGTTCCAGCAGCCACCGTGCACGAGCACCGCCACGGGGAACGGGCCGGCGCCGGGCGGCACGAACAGTTCCGCGTATTGCGACGGCGCGGGGCCATAGGCGAGCTTGGTGGTCGGGGCAGGGCCGCGCAGGGCCAGGTAGTCGTCGAGTTTCATCGGGGCGGCGTGGGCGCTCGAGGCGGCGCCAAGCGCGAGGGCAAACAGCAGGCTGGAAAAGCGCATGGCGGGGCGGTGAACGTGGTGAAAACATCACTATAGCCGAGTCGTCACGCTGCAGCAGCATGCGGCAACAGCGAGCGGCCATTGCGGGGCAATCGTACGGCCCCGGGGTGGCAGCCATGCTAGTCTGCCCATGACTCCATCACTTACCGAAAGGCGACCATGAACCAATTCCATGCCAACGACGCCTCGCGCGAACCGGTCATTCTGCATGCGCACACGACGCCCGATCCGGATGCGCCGAACGATCCACTGGCGCCGCCGCCACAGCCACCGGTGCCGGACGACGTGCCCGATCCCGTCAATGCCCCGGTCGAAGAGCCGAGCATGCCCGAACCACCGATCCGGGCCCACTAAACCAACATGAGCTGATCAGGCGCCGGGTTTCTGGCGCTGACCTTCCTTGTCTTCTTGCTTGTCATCGCTGCCAGCCGGCGGCAGCCCCGGGATCTCGCGAATCATCTGTTCGGTGTCGTGCTGACCCGGCGAGCGTTCGCCGCTGCCAATGTCGGCTTCATCGAAGATGGCACGATCCTTGTTTTCGGGATCGACGTTGTTTGGCGTGTCATTCATGCTGGGCTCCAATAGCGTTATCAATGTTGTACGATCCTAACAGCCCCGGTACTGTCATGTCGCGCGCCAGACCGTCGTGAAAACTGTTGCTTTTTCGTCCGTCGACAGAGCACGTGTGCTTCCTGTCACAGAACCGCAACAATGCGGTTTCTATAATATCGATGACATCAAAAACAGGAGGAGATCATGGGCTCGACGTTGTACAACAAGATTTATCTGGGCCGCAGCTCGCTGCTGGGCTCACGTAACGTGCAGCTGGCGCTCGTGCTGGGCGTACTGGCCAGCGCCGGGCTCGGTTGGCTGATTCTGCGTTCGCTGCGCTGAAGGTTGCCCCGGCGCGCTGCGACGCGTACCATGCGCCCTTTGGTCAACGAAACGCGGTAATGAAAAACGAAAAGCTCACGACGGACGAATACGACGCACTCGACATGGTGCGGCGCGGCGGTAAACAAGAGATGGCCAGCGCCTGTGTCGGGCGCAATTCGAAGCGCCTGTGTGGCATCAAGCTGATGTCCTATGGTCGTGACAAGCGGCTTACGCTGACCGACAAGGGTGAAGAAGTGCTGTTCCTGCGCCGCTGCGTGACGGGCCTGCGCGCGCTCGCGGCAGATCCGCAGGTGGCACTCGACGAAGACGTCCTGCGCTTCCTGAACCGCAAGTCGCATATCGTGCCGCTCGAAGGCGGCGGTCATGGCCTGAGCGACAAGGGCCGCGAATCGCTGGCCGATATCGCCCTGAGCGAAGAGCGCCGCTGACCGCGCCGGCCGTCCATCGCGGACGGCCGCTGTATTAACTCTCAGCTATTTTCTGATTCCGCAGCTGCAGCTGGGCTGCAGCATTGCGGCTGTCTAGTGCGCGCGGCGGCGGCTGGGATACACCAGCGCCCGCACGGCAACTTCGGCCGGTACGTTCATCGTTGCGAGAAATTCCGCTGCGCGCTGCAGGCCGAGGGTCGGAATCGATGCGATCGCCTGGTTGACCAGATCGGACGTGCGGCCATCGACGCGCTGGTGGCGCGTTGTGGTCGTATTCGGTGTCATGGCCATGTCGGGCATGTCATTCATGTTCATTGTGGTGTCCAGGTTTCGGGGTTGTGCCATTGGCCCGATGATTGTACGACCAATAATGTTTATTTAGCTATATAAATGTTTTACCGGCCATGTAATGACACGGCTTCGTACCGCCACGCGTGGCGGGCCTGCAACTGACAGTACGCTAGGCGGGTAACGTCTCGGGCGCTGGCGATGGCGCCGGCAGGCAGCGGCCTTCGGCCAGCAGCGCTTCGAACTGGTCGGCCGGCACCGGCTTGCTGAAGTAGTAGCCCTGCATTTCGTCGCAGCCGTGGCTGCGCAGGTAATCGAGCTGCGCCAGTGTCTCGACGCCTTCGGCGATCACGGCCAGCTTCAGATTGTGGGCCAGCGCGATGATCGACGTGACGATGGCCGCGTCATTGGCGTCGTGCGTGATGTCGGCCACAAAGGAGCGGTCGATCTTGAGCACGTCGATCGGGAAGCGCGACAGGTACGAGAAGCTCGAATACCCGGTGCCGAAGTCGTCGATGGACAGATTGATCCCGAGCGCCTTCATCCGGTGCAGCAACTCCACCGCCGGCGTGACGTCGCTCATGAACAGGCTTTCGGTCAGCTCGATCTCCAGGCAGGCCGCATCGAGACCGGTCTCCTGCAGCGTCGCTTCCAGGCTGGCCATCAGGTTGGCCGCGCCGAACTGGCGGGCCGACAGGTTCACTGCCACCCGCAGGCGCGGGTAGCCGGCAACCTGCCAGGCCTTGTTCTGGGCACAGGCGGTGCGCATGACCCAGGCGCCGATCGGGACGATCAGCCCGGTCTCTTCGGCCACGCCGACAAAGCGCCCCGGCGGCACCATGCCCAGTTCGGGATGGTTCCAGCGGATCAGCGCTTCCATGCCGACGATCTGGCCCGTCTTCATGTCCACCTGCGGCTGGTAATGCAGCACGAATTCGTCGCGTTCCAGCGCATTGCGTAGCGCGCCTTCGATACGCACCCGTTCCATCGCCTCGTCGTTCATGCTCGGCGTGAAGAACTGGAAGTTGTTGCGCCCCAGTTTCTTAGCGCGGTACATGGCGATGTCAGCGTGCTCGATCAGGTTTTCGCTCAGCGTGCCTTCGGTCGGGAACACGGCCACGCCGACCGAGCAGGTCACGAAGAATTCCTTGTTGCCGAGCATGACCGGCTGGGCCACGGCGTCCATGATCCGCTGCACGACGGCAGGCGAGAGCGGCTCGTCGGCATGCTCGTTGAGGATCACGACGAATTCGTCGCCCGACAGGCGCGCCACGGTATCGGCATCGCGCAGCGCCGCGCGCAGGCGCGCCGCCACCGTTACCAGCAGCACGTCGCCGGCCTTGTGACCCATGCTGTCGTTGACGAACTTGAAGCGGTCCAGGTCGATCAGCATGACCCACACCGGGCGGTCGCTGCGGCTGGCAAACGCAATCGACTGGCTCAGGCGGTCCTGCAGCAGCGAGCGGTTGGGCAGGCCGGTGAGCACGTCGTGCTGGGCCACGTGGTGCACGCGCTGCTCGGTCAGCTTGCGCTCGGTGATGTCGCTGCCGGTACCGCGATAGCCTGTGAGCACGCCCGCGTCGTCGAACACCGGTTCGCCATTGACGCAGAACCAGCGCGCGTTGCCATTGTCGTCGAGCACCTGGTATTCGAGATTGTTGAACGCCTCGCGCGCCTGCATCTTGGCCAGGTGGGTGCGGCCGCTTTCGCTGTCGAGGAGGCCCGGCACGTATTCCCAGCGCGTCTTGCCAATCAGGCCCTGCACGGCGACGCCCGATTTTTCGGTGAAGCCGCCGGTGATCATCGTGAAGCGCAGCTCGGCATCCTGCTCCCAATACCAGTCCGACGACATCGACACCAGCTGGCGGAAACGCTGCTCGCTGTGCAGCAGCGCTTTTTCGGCGCGCTCGCGCGCGACCATGTCGTCGATCAGCTGGCGGTTGCTGCGGCGCAGTTCCGACGTGCGCTGGCGCACCAGTTGCTGCACCTTGCGCGCCCGCTCGCCGGCCGACTGCACGAAGGCAGCGCCCATCAGCGTGACAAGGATGCCCCCGCACAGCAGCGACAGCGAGGCAAGGTGGTCAGCCAGAAACGGCCGCGGCGCCGCAGCGACCTCGACGCGCCAGGGCCGCCCGCCCGCGTGCAGCACGGTGTTGTGCAGGCCATGGTCGGGACGCAGCCAGCCGGCAAATTCGTGGCGCGATGCGCTCGACGTGGGGCCGTTCGAGAACAGCAGGGCGGCAGGGTCGGCATGGTCGCTTGCATACACTGACACGAAGATGTCGCCACCACCGAGCAGGCCGGCGGCGGCAAGCGATTCGCGCACGAGTTCCTGGCCCCGGACGACGACGGCGGTGTTGCCGCGCATGACGCCCTGCTTGTCGAACACCGGCTGCACCAGGTCGAAGCTGGCCTTGCTCGCGGGCGTCTGGGCCAGCGCGAACACGCCGCTGGCGGCTGGCTGACCCGTGCTGCGCGCCAGCTCGAGCGCGCCCATGACGGCGGCGTTGTGGGACAGGTTCAGGCCGAAGGCCGCTTCGTTGCCGGCCATCGGTTCGACGTATTCGATGACGTGGTAGCCGGTGCGCAGCGGCGCCGGCGCCAGGCCGCTGGCTGTCATCTCGGTCAGGATCGTACCGGGACGCACGCGCTGCAGCTCGGCCTCGATCGCGGCGCGTTCACTGCCCGGCACGACGCGGTGGAAATTGAACGCCTGGATAAAACGGTGGCGCTCGAGCAGGGCGGACGTGAAGTCGGCGAACCGCTCGCGGCTCACGGGCTCGCCCCTGGAAAACAGCTGGTTGGTGACGGCCAGAACTTCGAACGCCTGGCCCATGCCCTGATGCACCGCCGCCACGCGCTGGTCGGCGCGCTGGCCGAACGCGAGCGCCATATTGTCGTATTCGAGGTGGCTGACACCGATGAACAGGCCGAACGAAGCGGCCATGCCGCCCCCGAGCGTGAGGGCTGCCGCGAGAGTCAGTGAACGAGGCAGTCGGCGCGGCATGTTATTGAAAGGTCCAGGTCAATCCGTACAAATGAGTCAGGGGCGCACGCGACGACGGTTCTTGCCGGCGAGCATGAATGCGCGCCAGTGTGTCATACAAGGGGCTGGCACCGCAAACTTATCGTATTGTGAGGGACAAAGTGCCCGCCGTG
Organism: Telluria sp. LT2P80; assembly: GCF_059685955.1. NCBI lineage: Bacteria > Pseudomonadati > Pseudomonadota > Betaproteobacteria > Burkholderiales > Oxalobacteraceae > Telluria > Telluria sp. LT2P80. The sequence goes on from NZ_JCASIO010000005.1 coordinate 179,985, forward strand.
GGTAAAACCGTCCTAGCCGCGGCGCCGCGCCAGCCAGGCCACCATGCCGCGCGCGAGCAGCCGGTTGGCCCCGCCGAAACCGATGCCGCTACGGTCCTGGTCGCCCCGTGCAAGGCGTACCAACAGGCGTTCTCCGCGTAAATGCGGGGTGGCGGGGCGCACGGCAAACAGGATCCGGTTGTTGCCGGCGATCTCCCGGAACCAGATCACGCGCCCATCAAAGGCATGCCGCAACCGTTGTAAGAAAGACACATAGTCGGGGTCGTAGGTGAAGATATTGGCCACCAGCACACCGCCGGGCCGCAGCGCACGGCGGCAGGCTGCGTAGAACGCGCGGCTGGCCAGCGCCGGCGGCAAGCCACCCCGGTCGAAGCCATCCACCAGCAGCACATCGGCTTCCCCGGGCGTGCGCGCCAGGTAGTCGGCCGCGTCGCAATGCAGGACCCGCAGGCGTTCATCATCTGGCGGCAGGCAGAACAGGTCGCGCAGCGCGATCACGTCGGCGCGGATCTCGAGCACCGTGATGCGGGCCTGGGGAAAGTGGCGGTAGCAGAACTTGGCGAGCGAGCCGCCGCCCAGGCCCACCATCACGATGTGGCGCGGGCGCGGCGCGAACAGCGCAAAGCACATCATGGCGCGGGTGTAATCGAGGACGAGGGCGTCGGGCCGTGCCAGCAGCATCTCGCTTTGCACATCGCCAGGTGTGAATGCGAGGGTGCGGTGCTTGCCGTCGCTCACGACCAGGGGCGCAGCGGCGGCAGGTGGTTCAGGAAGATGTCGGGGCGCGGGCATCTGGCAAGTATATGCCGCCGCGCCCCGCCGGATTATGCAGCGCTGCCCATCAGCGGGACGACGCCGAACACCAGTGCCGCCACCAGCATGACGAGTGCGGCCGAGATCGACCAGATCAGCGTGAAGCGCTGGTGGTCGCCAAACTCCACCTTGCACATGCCAACCAGCAGATAGGTCGATGCGACCAGTGGGCTGAGCAGGTGAACCGGCTGGCCGATCACCGAGGCGCGGCCGATTTCTGCCGCCGTGATGCCATACACTTCGGCCGCCTTGGCCAGCACCGGCACGATGCCGAAGTAGAACGCGTCGTTCGAGATGAAGAACGTGAACGGGATGCTGAGCAGGCCCGTGACGACCGCCAGGTACGGACCCATCCAGTCGGGCACGCCGGCGATGACGGACAGCGCAATGGCATCGACCATCTTGGTGCCCTGCAGGATGCCGACGAAGATACCGGCTGCGAAGATCAGCGACACCACCGGGACCACGTTCGCGGCATGATGCGCAATGCGCTCTTTCTGCTCTTCGAGGCCCGGGTAGTTGATCATGATCGCGACAGCGAAGAAGATCATGAACAGCACCGGCAGTGGCAGCACGCCCTTGATCAGGAACGCCATCAACAGGGTGGTCATCACCAGGTTCACCCAGATGAGCTTTGGACGCTTGATCGCAGCGTTCGAGACGTCGTTGTCATCGCCACCGCCATGGCCGCCACCACCACCGGTGGCCAGGGCCGGTTCCGCCGACGGCGTCACCGTCGATTCGACACGGCCGCCCGCCAGCTGGTGCACATTGCCATCGTAGGCGGATGCAGCGGCGCTCGGGCTCCAGTGGCCGGTGGTGCCATTCATTTCGGCGGCGGCCACGGCCGGCTGCAGCACGGCGACATTCTGCGCCGCCTGGGCCGCTTTTTCGGCTTTTTCAGCCTGCGTCGGCAGCGTCATGATGCCCAGGCGCTTGCGCTCCTTCATGCCCAGCACGCAGGCCACGAACACGACCCAGAGGGAGGTGACGGCCATCGGCAGGATCATCGGCACGAAGATGTCGCTGACGTCCACGCCGAGGGCGGTGGCGGCGCGCGCCGTCGGGCCACCCCATGGCAGGATGTTGAAGACGCCACCGGCCAGCATGATGACGCAGGCGAGCACCAGGCGGCTCATGCCGAGCCGCACGTACAGCGGCAGCATGGCAGCAACGGTGATCATGTAGGTCGTGGCGCCATCGCCGTCGAGCGAGATGAACATCGCCAGCACGGCAGTGCCGACGACGATCTTGAACGGGTCACCGCCGACGAGCTTCAGGATGAGGCGCACGACCGGATCGAACAGGCCCGAATCGATCATGATGCCGAAGTACAGGATGGCGAACATCAGCATGACGCCGGTGGGTGCCAGGTTGCGGATCCCGTCGAGCATCATCGGGCCAAGTTGCGGGCCGAAGCCGCCGATCACGCCGAAGCCGATGGGCACCACGATCAGGGCCACGAGCGCGGGCAGGCGCTTGGTCATGATCAGGTACATGAACACGACGACCATGGAATACGCCAGGATGGTCAACATCATCATCATTCTCCTTGCCGGTGCGCTTGCCGCACGCGGTGTGTGGGCCGCTGGGGCCCGTGGGGTTGGTGCAGGTGGCGCGTGGTGTGGTGGTGCACGGCTGCTTCATGCAGGCCGATGCACGGTCGATCGCGCGCCGTTTTTTTCAGGCGCGGTTCAAACGGGGGAAAGCGCGGCCAGGGCGGCGTGCGCGGGGGCAGGGTTGTGCATGTTGTCTCCGATCGTTGTCGTTGGTGTGCTGCTGTTTGCACCAACTATAGGGGTGCGTGCCTTTCAATTGGCTTTCAGTGCACTTGACGCTTCAACGATCGCTGGTGCGGGGAATATCACGCGCACGCTCAAGCCAGGCCCATCGCCGGATGGGCCCAGCGTGATGCCGGCGCCATGCAGGTTGGCGATATCGCGCACGATGGCCAGTCCCAGCCCGGTGCCGCCCGGATTGGCTTCGAGGGTCGCCTGGGCGCGGTAGAACGGCATGAACACCTTGTCCATGTCGGCTGCTGCGATACCCGGTCCGCTGTCGCTGACGGCGAGCGATACCTGGTCGCCTTCGCGCCCGACCTGCAGCAGCACGCTGCCGCCGGCCGGCGTGTAGCGGATCGCATTGTCCACCAGGTTCGACACCATTTCGTGCAGCAGCAACCCCTGGCCGGGCACCGTGGTGAGGTCGTCGGCATCGGCTTCGAGCGCCAGGTCGATCCCTTTCTGTACGGCCGGCAGCGCCAGTTCCAGTCCGACCTGGCGCGCCACCTCTGCCAGCGAGACCGGCGCGTCTGGCGTGCTGCCGCTGCCATGCTCGATGCGGGCGAGCGTCAGCAGGCGGTTGGCCAGGTGGATCGCGCCGTCGGTAGTGCCGGCAATCGAGCCGACGATCGCGCGCATCGCAGCCGGATCGTTTTCGCGCAGGGCCAGTTCGGCCTGCGTCTTGAGCACCGCCAGCGGGGTGCGCAACTGGTGCGAGGCGTCAGCGATGAAGCGGCGCTGGCTGGCGATCAGGTCCTGCGTGCGCGCCATCGCGCCGTTCATCGCCGCCACCAGCGGCCGCACTTCCTTGTGGACGAGCGCCGGGTCGATATTCGACAGGTCGGACAGCGCGCGCGTTTCGACCTCGTTTTTAAGAAGCATCAGGGGTCGCAGTACCAGGCGCACGGCGAACCACACCATCGCCGCCACCGCCAGCACGAGCAGGGCCTGGCGCAGCAGGGTGCTGATCAGGATGTCGCGCGACAGGGCCTGGCGCGCGTCGAGCGTTTCGCCGACCTGGATCAGGGCGATGCCGCGCATTGAATCGTCGTAGACCGGTTGCAGCAGCGCCGCGATGCGCACCCGCTCCCCGTTGTAGGTGGCGTGGTAAAACCGCACCAGCGCCGGATACAGGTCGGTGCGCGGCACGTTCTTTGGCACCGGCGGCAGGTCGTCGTAGCCCGATACCGTCTCGCCGTGCAGACCCGTGACCTTGTAGTAGATGCGGCCCAGCGTATCGGTTTCAAAGCTGTCGAGCGCCACGTAGGGCACGTTGGCGACGACCTTGCCATCCTGGACCGAGACCCGCTCGGCCAGCGCGCGGGTGGACGAGAGCAGCGAGCGGTCGTAGGCGACATCGGCCGCCTCCAGGGCATCACGGTACAGCGACACCGCATTGAGCGCGACCAGCAGCACCAGCGGCAGGATCAGCCAGCGCAGCAGTTGCCCGCGCAGGCTGCCCAGTGGCCGGCCAGCGGTGATCTGGAGCAGGGAGGCGCGCAGGGTCATCGCGTGCTGCGGCTCAATCGGGCCGTTGCTGCATCAGATAGCCGATGCCCCGCAGCGTGACGATCATCGCGCGGGCATCCGGAAACTTTTCGAGCTTCTTGCGGATGCGGTGGATGTATAGCTCGATGGCGTCGAGGTTGACGTCGTCGGCCAGCGCGAACACTTCGTCGAACAGCTTTTCTTTCGACAGCGCACGGCCCGGGCGTGCAATCAGTGCTTCCAGCACGGCGTGCTCGCGTGGCGTCAGCGCGAGCGCTTCGCCGCAAATGGTAAACATGCGCGAGACGGTGTCGAAGCGCAGGCCACCGCATTCGTGCACGAGTGCTTCGTTGCCGCTGCGGCGCCGCAGCAGCGCTTTGACGCGGGCTTCGAGTTCGGCCAGCTCGAACGGCTTGGGCAGGTAGTCGTCGGCGCCCAGGTTCAGGCCCTGCACGCGGTCTTCGAGGCCGCCGCGCGCGGTCAGGATCAGCACCGGCGTGCCGCCCCGCGCGCCGCCGCGCGCGCGCAGCCGGCGCAGCACGTCCAGGCCGTCCATCTTGGGCAGCGTCAGGTCCAGGATCACCAGCGCGTAGTCCTGGGTGTGGAGCAGGGCGTCGGCATCGGCGCCGGTGGCGGCGCATTCGACGGTGAGCTTGGCGTCGCGCAGGGCCTTGGACACCCAGTGGGACAGTTCGACATGGTCTTCAACGAGCAGGATTCTCATCGCGCCAGTGTAAACGCAAAGCGGCTTTCCCGAAAAGCACCACTGAAAGCGAACTGAAAGGCGCGTGCCCCTATAGTCGGCCCACAAGCAGCGATCCAGCTGCAGCAGATCACCATAACAACGTTGGAGACACATGAAACAATCGGCCCTCGCGCTTGCCGTCCTGGCAGCGCTGTCCCTTTCCGCACCCGTCCTCGCCCAGAGCAACGTCCAGGTCTATGGCCTGATCGACGCCGGCGCGGAATTCGTCAACCATGCCGGCGAAGACGGCGGCAACGCAGTGCGCGTCATCTCGGGCGGCAAGAATACGTCGCGCTGGGGTTTTCGCGGCAGCGAAGACCTGGGCGGCGGCCTGAAAGCCGTCTTCAATCTCGAAGGCGGCATCCTGCTCGACACGGGCGCCAGCGATGGCGCGATCTTCAAGCGCCAGGCCTACGTGGGACTGGAGAACGACCTGGGCCGGATCGTCATCGGCCGTTCGTTCACCACCGTGTACGAACTGGTGATCAAGTTCGATCCGCTGGGCTTTGCGCCGAACTATTCGTGGGCCACGGGCGGCAGCGCCACCAGGCCATCGCGCTACGGCATGACGACCCAGTTCGATAACCTGATCAAGTACACGGGGCGCACGGGCGGCTTCACGTACGGCGCCACGGTCGGCCTGGGCGAACGGTCGGGCAGCTCGCGCGAAGGGCGCAAGCTGGCGCTGGGCGGCTCGTGGTTCGGCGACGGCCTGGGCGTGATGGCCTCGTGGGAGCGGATCGACGGCACGCCCATCGAGGGCACCGCCACGAATGGATTGGACGAAACGACGGCGTACCACGTGGCGGTCGACTACCGCAGCGGCCCGTGGCGCTACACGGCCGGCAAGCGTGGCTACAAGCTGGCGCAGGGCCGGACCAACCTGGCCGACCTGCGCGGCGACACCTACTGGGGCGGCATCACGCGCACGATCGACGCGGTCACGCTGACGGGCGCGGTCTATCACATCAACACGAAGAACCTGCCTGCCAACCTGGACGCCGACCCGACGATGTTCGTCGCACGCGCCATGCTGGCGCTGTCCAAGCGCACGGACCTGTATTTGTCGCTGGCGCACGCGAAGGCGGACAACGGCCAGCTGATTGGCCTCTCGCGCGACGATCCGGGGTTCGGATCGACCCAGAGCGGCATCACCGCGGGCATGCAGCACCGCTTCTGATTCCCTGCTACACCGTGCGGCGGTATCATGGGTGCCATGAAAACCTCGCACGTCTTCCTGTTGACCATGCTGGCGTTCGGCGGCCTGCCGCACGCCGGCGCCGCCGAATGCCTGATCCCGTCGAAACCCGGCGGCGGCATGGATCTCACCTGCAAGCTGGCGCAAAAAGCCCTGCACGATCAACCGGGCGCGCCTGAACTCACGCTCAGCTACCTTCCGGGCGGCGTCGGCGCCGTGGCCTGGCATTCGGTCGTCTCGCAGCGCCGCAGCGAAGCCAATACGCTCGTCACGTTTTCGGGCGGCTCGGTCCTGAATCTCGCGCTGGGCAAATTCGGCAAGGCCGACGTCGACGACGTGCGCTGGGTCGCGGCTTTCGGCGCCGACTACGGCATGGTCGCCGTGCGCGCCGATTCCCCTTACAAGACACTGTCCGACCTGCTGGGCGCGATCAAGCGCAATCCGAAGCAGGTCCTGATCGGCATGTCCGGCACGGTCGGCAGCCAGGACTGGATCAAGATGGCGCTGCTCGCGCGCATGGCGGGCGTGGACCCGCGCAAACTGCGCTTTGTGGCCCTCGAGGGGGGCGGCGAGCAATTCATCGCGATGGGGGCAGGGCATGTGCAGGCGGTGTCGGGCGACACGTCCGAGGCGCTGCTGGCAGCCAGAGCCGGCAATGTGCGCGTGCTGGCGGTGCTGTCCGAAGGGCGTTTGCCGGGTGCGCTGGCCGGCGTGCGCACGGCGCGGGAGCAAGGGTATGACGTGGTCTGGCCGGTCATTCGCGGTGTCTGGATGGGGCCGGATGTGCGCGAGGCGGATTACCGCCGCTGGGTGAAGGCGTTCGATGGCGTCGAGAGCTCGCCCGCGTTCGCGGAAATGCGCGCGCAGGCCGGGTTGTATCCGTTCGCGCTGACGGGGGATGCGCTCACGCGGTATGTCAAGCAGTCGGTGGATACGTATCACCGGCAGGCGAGGCAGTTCAAGTTGTTAAGGGAACCGTAGGACGGCGCTTGGCCTGCCTCGACCTGTTCACATATGCTGAATCATCTACTTGCAGCCTACCTGCTTATCATTTTCCCGGCGTGGAATCTCTGGCGCAGCCTGCGTCCCAAGCGTGGCAAGCCGCCGCGTTCACTACTGCGCCAGTACTGTTCGATGAGCGCGCATTCGCTCGCCTTGCTGGGCGTCTTGTGGGCCGGTTCATCGCAGGCCGGGTATACGTTGGAACAGCTCGGCTTCGACATGCCGCTGTCGAGCGCCGGCGCGTGGGGCCTGGGATGTGCAGTTCTGCTGATGTGCGGCTTGTGGGCGATCGGCAGCATGATCGAACGTCGTAAAACACCGCAGGCGCGTGCGGAGGACGAACGTAAGATGCTGGCGTCTTCGTCCATATGGCCGCGTAACCTGGTTGAAGCGTTCGCTTTCGCCGCGAGTATGCTGATCGTGACGGGCGGCTGGGAGGTGCTTTATCGCGGGTTCTTGCTGCTGGTGCTGTCGCCTGTCATTGGCCTGCCATTGGCGATTGCCGCATCCGCGCTCGCCTACGGTATCGGGCATGGCTATGCAAATCCGAAGCAGCTTATCGGCTCGATCATCTCGGCGTTCTTTTTCACCATTGCATATGCCTGGACACAGAGTCTGTGGTGGTTGATTCTCATCCACGTGTTCATACCCTTGAGTACGATTCCGGCAGTAATGCGTGCGCAGCGCCGTCAGCCTGCTCCACAGCCCGCCATCACGTCTGTCATCGGCAGCTGAAGGGTTGCTTCTGTCCCGCAGCCCGCAGTATTGACAGTACGTGACTTTTTCATAACGGCAACCTATCATGCTGGCATGAGGGCCTCGTGCGGGTCAGAAACGGGCCCACTTTCAAGGATATCCATTCATTTCAGGCCACTTGTTCATGACGCTGCCACCTGTAATTCCTCCGTCCGTTGTTTGCGAAGATCCCGGCGTGTACCGGACGCTTTTGGAATCCACCAAGGCAATTCCGTGGCGAATAGACTGGGCGACGATGCGGTTTACCTACATTGGGCCGCAGATCGAAGAACTGCTGGGATGGAGCCAGGCAAGCTGGCTCACCGTGAACGACTGGGCCGATCGCATCCATGAGGAAGATCGTCAGAGGACGGTCGAGTTCTGTGTGGCGCAATCGCAAAAAGGCGTTGATCACGAGGCTGACTACCGCGCCATCACGCATCAAGGCGACCATGTCTGGATCCGGGATGTGGTTCACGTCGTGCGTCGCCCTGACGGCAGTGTGGAGTCGTTGGTCGGCTTCATGTTTGACATCTCGGCGCGAAAAGAGGCCGAAGACAAGATCGTTCAATTGCAGCGCGAACTCGAGCTTCTGTCGTACCGCGACAGCCTCACGGGTGTTGCCAACAGACGCATGTTCGACACCTTCTATCCCGTGGCATGGGAAAAAGCGCGCGAAAGCGGTCACCCGCTGTCTCTCGTGATCATCGATATCGATCACTTCAAGCAGTACAACGATCACTATGGTCACATGCAGGGTGACGAGTGCCTGCGACGCGTGGCGCAAGTGTTCGACGCAGCGGCATCCGATCCGGACGAGCTGTGCGCCCGTCTCGGTGGCGAGGAATTCGTCCTGCTGTTGCCTGGCACGGACCGGAAGGCGGCGTGGAGCAAGGCTGAGCGCTGCCGTGAGCTGCTGGCCGCGCAGGCGATTTTGCACGCCCGCTCCGGCGTCGGCCAGCTGGTTACCGTGAGCATGGGTATCGGTACCATCGTGCCAGGCGCCCAGGATGACGCCAAGGCGTTCCTCGACCAGATTGATCGCCGTCTTTATCAGGCGAAGTCAGCAGGACGTGACCGGTTCTGCGACAACGACGTATAGTGTCGACGCGATTGTTCGCCGGCTTCACGAAAGGCGGCGATATTTTAATGAAGCAGCCAGCAAATCGATTGTCCGGAAGCGCTTGGTGTGAGATTGCGTGATATTGCGCTTCCTCAGCCCAGATAAACTCTACATTTTATAACCCTGGGAATAGCAGCCTATGTCCGAAATGCAGTTTGCTAACAACTATCATGATCTGAGCAACTCGACAGGCGTCGATGCAGGGTTCCAGTTCGAATTCTCCTGCGAGCGCTGCAGTGACCGCTGGCGCACGCACTTCAAACCGTACCGCAGCGCCCAGGCTTCGGGCTGGCTGCAAAAGGGGGCAAGCATGTTCGGTGGCCTGCTCGGCAATGCAGGCAGCGTGATCGACAGCATGGCCCAGGCGGGCTGGCATTCGGCACGCGACGAAGCCTTTACTGAGGCACTGGCCGCTGGCAAGACGCACTTCAACCGGTGCGGAAACTGTCACGACTACGTCTGCAACCAGTGCTTCGACAACGCGAACGGCCTTTGCTTCAACTGCGCACCCAATGTGAAGGTGAAGATCACGCAGGCACGTGCCCAGGGCGAAGTGTCGGCCGCGTCCGAAAAGGCAAATGCCGAGGGCCAGACGCGCGGTGGACGCCTGGACGTCACGCAGAACATGCAGCTGGTGTGTACGCAATGCCGGGCCGAAACCCATGGGGCGAAGTTCTGCCCGGAGTGTGGCCACCGGACTGCCCAGCACGTTGCTTGTCGCGCCTGCTCGACGACGCTGCAGCCAGGCACAAAGTTTTGTACCGAGTGCGGCGAGCGTCAAGCGTAAGTCTGTACCCAGCCTGTCGACGCGGCCATGATTCAACGCCGCGCCGATCATCGGCATGACGTCCTGGGTTTATATCGCATTAACACCCGGCAACCATCTCCCCATGCCGTAGACTGCATCACACACATGCAACCAGGCAACGTCCATGACCGCCATCACCACGTTTTTCAGCCACCAGCCGATGTTTGCGCTGTTCTTCACCATCGCTGCGGGCTACCTGCTGGGGGCGGTCAGCGTGAAGGGCTTGTCGCTCGGCTCCGGCGCGGTGCTGTTCGTCGGCCTGGCCGTCGGCGCGGCCGTGCCTGACCTGGTCTTGCCCGGCATGCTCGGCAACCTGGGGCTGCTGCTGTTCCTGTACGGCGTCGGCATTGCCTATGGCGCCCAGTTCTTTCGCGGCTTGACGACGCCTGACGGCATCAAGGCCAATCTGGCGGCGCTGCTGGCCGTCATCACGGCGCTGGCGCTGGCGGTTGGCGTGGCGTGGCTGTTCCCGGTCTTTGCGCTGCCTGAAGCGCTGGGCGCCTTTGCCGGCGCCGGCACCAGCACGGCGGCGCTGCAGGCGGCGCTGGCCGTGTTCGGCACGTCGGCCGCAACCGGGTATTCGGTTGCGTACCCGGTCGGCGTGGCCGTGCCGATCCTGCTGCTTGGCCTGTACAACGCTGTGTTCAAGCCGGCCAGCCCGGCGCCGGCATCGTCCGCGCTGCATCTGGAAGAAATCGACGTGGCTGAATTCTCCGTGCTGGGCATGACGCTGTTTGAGGCTGCGGCGCGCTTGCCGGACGGCGTTGCGATCGTTGCGCTGCGGCGCGGCGAGCACAATCTGGTGGCCGACAGCGCGATGCGCATCGAACCGGGCGACCGTTTGCTCGTCGCCGGCAATGACCAGACCGTGCTGCACGAGGTCGCCACGCGCTTCGGCCCGGCGCATCCGGGCGCCATGCTGCACGATCGGAGTGACCTCGACTACGACCGCTTCTTCATTTCCAGTGCCAGGATGGCCGGCCTGCCATTGAGCGCTCTGGCGCTGCCGACTGGACTCAATGCCCGCGTTCTGCACCTGCGGCGTGGGGATGCCGACCTGGTCCTGAACCCGGGGCGGCTGCTCGAAATGGGTGACCGCATCGGCGTACTCGCGCCGCGCAGCAGCTTTCCCGCGCTGCGCAAGCTGTTCGGCGACTCGGTGCGCAGCACGGGGGAGGTAAGCTATATCGGCATCGGCGTCGGCGTGACGCTGGGGCTGGCGTTCGGCGCGATCGTCTGGCCGTTGCCGCTGATCGGGCAGTTCTCGTTCGGGTTCGCGGGGCTGCTGCTGGTCGCGCTGGTGCTCGGCTGGCGCCGCCGCAGCGGGATGTTCCAGTGGGCGATGCCGATTCCGGCCAACCTGGTCTTGCGCAATTTTGGCCTGACGCTGTTCCTGGCGGTCGTGGGTATCTCGTCGGGCGCGACGTTTGCCGCCGCGATCGCCAACAATGGCTTGCTGTATCTGCTGCTGGGCAGCGCGATTGCGGCCACGCTGGTGATCGTCACGATGGTCATTGCCCTGTTCGTGTTTCGCCTGCCGTTCGACAGCGTGGTCGGGATCGTGGCCGGCACCACGGGCAATCCGGCCATCCTCGCGTTTGCCAACCGGATCGCGCCGACGGACCGCCCCGACATCGGTTACGCGATGATTTTTCCGTCGATGACGGTGCTCAAGATCGTGCTCGTACAAGTGATCGGCGTCGTGGGGCGGTGAACTTTTCACGTGTCCGCAATGCGCGCACCGTAAAATAGCGGTTTGATCGATCACGCACGGATTATTTTTATGGAACCAGCAGAGCAGCGTTATCTCGTCCGCCAGGACAAACGGTCGGACGACGGCAAGAAACCACCCGTCTTCGCGAAGGTCATGCGCAGCAAGGAAGGCAAGTTCGAGGGCGTCTCCTTCATCAAGAACAAGGAGAAAGCGACGATCATGACGATCGCGCAAGCGGACGAAGTCATCGCCTGGGCCACGACCAAGAAAGACAAAGCAGCCGAGTACGAGACCCGGATCATTTGCGTCGGCCAGTAAGCCATCCTGTTCGGCTAGCCGAACGCACCACACGACCACATCATGCACAGTGAACCACCCGTTTCCCAGCGTCTGCGCGCGCTGGTCCGCTCGATGCCGCGCACCGGCATCACCCTCAGTGAACTGATCCGTAGCGTCGGCAACGACGGCCTCTTGATCCTGGTGGCGCTCCTCACGCTGGTGTTCCTGATCCCGATTTCGATTCCGGGAGTGAGCACCGTGTTCGGCGCCGCGATCCTGCTCATCAGCGTCAGCCGCCTGTTCGGGCGCGATCTGTGGATTCCATCGAAGCTCGAACACCGTGTCATCGGCACGCGCAAGCTGCGTCCACTTCTGCGCAAGGCGCTGTCGTGGCTCAAGAAACTCGAGCGTGTCAGCAAGCCCAACCGCATCCAGTGGCTGGTGGCCGCCGGTCCGGTCGCGTTCTTTAACAACGCGGCCCTGATTCTGGGTGCGGTGCTGCTGATGATGCCGTTCGGCCTAATCCCGTTCAGCAACACGTTCCCGGCCGTGGCGATCCTGTTCCTGGCCATCGGCTTGCTGCAACGCGACGGCGTCTGCATCCTGCTGGGTCACATCAGCAATGTCGTGACCATCATCTATTTCAGCGTGCTCATTGGCGGTGGTGGCCTGGCCGTACGCGAGGTATTCAACCGCTTCGCCGGCTGAGTGGCAGGGTTGGCTTGTTGCAAGGCATCACTTTCTGATAAGCTGGCCGCCAGCCGCCCGTGCGCCTTCTGCCGGCCTCCAGGCGCGAATCAATCACCCCGCACTCCGGCCCGCCAGCCGGGTGCCGGCACCCGGAACGCCGAACATGAGTAACAACATGCCTATGCTGGATGCGTCGACGATGGTGCTGGTGCTCGCCCTGGGCAACCTGACCCTGTGCGCGCTGCTGACCTTTTTCAATCACGGTCCCGTACGCGCCCCTGCGATGACGTTCTGGAGTCTGTCGAAACAGATTCAGGGCGGCGCCTGGCTGCTGCTGGCGCTGGGTGACTCTGGTGTGGTGCCGGCCCCCATCTCGATCCCTGGCGGCTACGCGCTGCTGTTTGCCGGCGTGGCGATTGAAGCGGGCGCCTCGTGGGAAGCAGCGCGCCGCCCGGCCTGGCGCACACCGACCCTGATCCTGGTCGGCGTGGCCGTCCTCGTGTTCTTCCTGTGCTATCTGGTCGACGAAGAGGGCTTGCGCAGCGTGGCCGCATCGCTCCTGCTGGGCGCGTTCTACCTGTCCGGCGCCGTGGCGCTCGCCTGGCGCTGGCGTGATGCAAGCCTGCTGCAGCGCTTTCTGGCGCTGGCGACGGCGGCGCTGGCGCTGGTGGTGGCGGCGCGCGGCTTGTCGGTGCTGCTGCTCCCCCGTGGCTGGGGCTGGCTCTCGAATGACCTGTTGAGCCAATTCTCCAGTGGCGCCCTGTACCTGCTCCTGCTCGGCAATGCCTTCGGCGTGCTGCTCCTGACCCGCGAACGCCTGCAGGACACGCTCGAACGGCTCGAGACGGTCGATCCTCTGACCGACGCGCCGAACCGGCGTGGTTTCTTCCAGCTGCTCGCGCCGTGGCTGGCGCTGGCGCGCCGGCCCGGCCTGCCGACGGCGCTGATCGTGTTCGACCTGGATGGCTTCAAGCGCGTCAATGACAGCTACGGCCATCCGGCCGGCGACGTCGTGCTGCACCAGATGGTCGCGCTGTGCCGGCGCCAGTTGCGCGACAGCGATCAGCTGGGGCGCGTGGTGGGCGTCGAATTTGCTGTCCTGCTGCCGCGCACCAGCCTCGATGAAGCGGTGCTTGTGGCCGAACGCATCCGCGCCGCCATTGACACAACGCCGGTCAAGAGCGAGCGGGCGATGATCAAGCTCACCGCCAGTTTTGGCGTGACGACGATCCGGCCCGAAGACAGCACCACCTCGCTGTTCCAGCGCGCCGACGAGGCCATGCAGCGCGCCAAGCGGGCCGGCCGCAATCGCGTGGCGCCTGCCAGCGAAGCGGTCGCCGATATCTAGCGCGCGGGCCCGCTGCGCAGGGTCATGTAACGCGCCCGTCACGGTGGCCGCTTATGCTCATGCCCCATGCCGACCATCGATCACGAATCACCCATCTATGCCGCTGTCGAGCTTGGCTCGGACAGTTTTCGCCTGCACATCGGCCGTTTCGGTGATGGCGGGCTCGAGCTCGTCGCGACCATGTGCGAGAAGGTCGAGCTGTCAGCGTCGTTCGACGAAGACGGCATGCTCGACAGCGCAGCGCTGCGCCGCGCCCTGGCCTGCCTGGGGCAGTTCCGGGGTGCGCTCGACGCCTGGCGGCCGCACGCCGTGCGCGTCGTGGCTACTGCGGCCCTGCGCATGGCGCGCAATGCCTCTGTATTCCTGCCGGCGGCCGGGCGCGCGCTCGGTCACCCGGTCGACATCATCGCGGGCGACGAAGCCGGGCGCCTGGTCTATCTGGGCGTGGCCAATACGCTGGGCGCAGCCGACCCTGCACCGCGGCTCGTGCTCGACATCGGCAGCATCTCGACGGAGCTGGTGGTCGGGGAGGGCGCCGCGATCCGGCGCATCGAGTCGTTCGCGCTCGGGGCGGTGCGCCAGAGCCTGACGTTTTTCGCGAACGGGCAGATCGACGCGGCGGGCTTCGACGCCGCCGTGCGTTCGAGCCGCAGCCGCTTTGCCGAAGCGGGGTTCGGCGCGCGCGGCTGGGGCATGGCGTATGGGGCGTGCGGGACGGTGCGTGCGTTGGCTGGCCACGCGCACCGGGGCAGTAATGTGGACACGCCGCTGACACGGGCCGATCTCGCAGGTTTGCGCGATGCCATCATCGCCACCCGCCAGGGCGTGCATCTGGCCGGCGGGCTGGCGTTGCTGTATGGCTTGATGGAAGAACTGGACATCGCGGCAGTCACGCCGGTGGCCGCCGGCCTGCGCGTGGGCGCGCTGTGGGACCTGCATCAGCGCGCCGACGCATTCGTTGGCAGGCTAGCCGATCCGATGGACGTCGCCTGACGCATCAACGGCCGCCGGATCGACGATCAACGGTGTCACTGGCGTGCTGTCACGCAGCCAGCCGAACAGGATCGCCATCATCAACGGGCCGACAAAGAGGCCGATGACGCCCAGCGTCGATACGCCGCCCAGCAAGCCGAACAGCACTGCCAGGAATGGCAGGTTCACGCGCTTGCCGATCAGTTTTGGACGGATGAATTTATCGACCAGGAACAGCTCGACCGCGCCCCAGGTGAACAGGCCCAGCGCCTCGGCCGAGTTGCCCTGACCGAACAGCAGCAGCGAGACCATCGTGAACGACAGCGGCGCGCCGCCCGGGATCAGCGCCAGGTAGCCGGTGATCACGCCCAACAGCACCGGGGCCGGCGCGCCGGCGATCCAGTAAGCCACGCCCAGCACGATGCCTTCCAGGATGGCGATCGAGCCCAGGCCGAGCGCCGTGCCGCGTACCGACAGCGGCAGCACGCGGCGCAGCTTGGCATACTGGACAGGCGCCAGGCGCTGGCCGGCGCCGTCGATGTAATGCATCACGGCCGCGCCGTGCAGGTACAGCACGAACAACGTCAGGAGCGTCAGGAACAGGTACAGCGCATTGGCCAGGATGGTCGAGCCCCAGACCCGCGCGGTGTCGGTCAGGTGCGGCATGAAGTCGCCCAGGGTCGTGCGCACGAGTGCGTTCAGGCCGCCCGGCACCGCCAGGTGTTCGAGCCACCAGGTGACAGCCGGTTCGGCCACCAGCGGCAGGCCGGTCAGCCAGGCCGGTACCGGCACGCCGGTCTGGTTGAAGCTGATGAGCAAACGCTGCAGGCTGGCCAGTTCGCTGCTGAGCGTGTGGAACAGCAGGACGGACGGGCCCACGAAGCTGACGATCAGCAGCACGAGCATGAAGGTGGCGCTGGCCAGCGGCGGCCAGCCGCGGTGCAGCATGCGCTGGTACAGCGGCCAGGTGATCACGGCCAGAAGGCCGGCCCACGCGATCGAGCCGAGAAAGTGCTGGAGCAGCAGGGCCAGCGCGGTGGCAAACAGCACCGGCAGGATCCATTGAGTCTTGGTGCGCATACTGGCCTGGGTCGGGTTCATAAATTACTGGGGTGCGCAGGGGCCAGCGAGAAGAAGCTCGCGGCGCCGACAAGTTTACAGCAGAGTCGTCGCCTTGGCAGGATAATTCAGGTGTATCTCCTGCAAAAGAGGAGTTTGCCGAAGCTTTACTTCGAAAAAACAGAAACCTCGCTCTATGAGGCCTGTATTGTCACCCGGATTGGCTTCGGTTGCCGGCGGGATGTCCTTACCCATCCTGCATTCCTGTCCGACAGCATACTGGCAAATCGTTTATATTGTTTGCCTTCTCAACGAAGGAGCGGCTCATGCCCCGCACACCTGCCGCCAAATCAGCATCCCGCGCCGCGCCTGCGGCAGCGAAAACCACGCGCGCTGCCAAGCCCGTGAAGGCCGTCGCCAAGACTGCCAAGACTGCCAAAATCGCCAAGCCCGTCGCGCCACCAGCGGCGCCAGCCAGGCCCGCTGCAAAAACCAGTGTGAAGTCGGTGGTCAAATCGGCCGCCAAGGCGCTGGCCAGCAGCCCGGCCCGCAAACCTGTCGCGCCACGCGCCGTCGCCAAGTCACCGGTCGTGCCGATCGTCGAACGTGCGCCGGCCGTGGAAGCGCGTCCGGCACTGGTGCGCGACAGCTTCACGATGCCGGAAAACGAGTATGCGGTGCTGCTGGAAGTAAAACAGGCGTGCCTGCGCGCCGGTGTCGACGTCAAGAAAAGCGAGCTGCTGCGCATTGGCGTGGCCCTGCTGGGCCAGCTCGACGTGGCGACCTTGCAAGGCGTGCTGGCGGCGCTGCCGCAGCTCAAGACCGGGCGGCCACCGGCGCAGGAGTGACTTCGGTGCCGTCGCGCGCCGTCAGTGCAGCGCCGCGGCGCTGCTGAGTTCCTTGAGCTCGCGGATCGGGATATTCGACTTCTCGTGCATGCGCAATAGAATCGTCGCGCCGACATTGAGCTTGCGATGGCGGATCTTGCTGATGATCGGAGGCTGCACTTCGAGCACGCGGCACAGCTCCGCGTCATTCTTCAACTGCATGCGCTCGATCAGTGTGTCGAGCAGCTTGTTGGGCACGAAGCTCGACGGCTCCAGCTCGCGCGCTCGTTGCATCGCTTCGAGTAACTCCTGTTTTTTCTGGCGTACGGTCATGTCGATTCTCCCTGATGAATACATGATTCAGGACAGACCGGTTGTTCTGGATAATCCTTGCCTGTTTTGACAGCTGTTTGCGGCAGGTCGTTGCGATATTACTACGATTGCGTCGCGCACGTTTCGGGTCATTTAACTAATTTCGCGTTAATCGAGCGTTTCTTCTCGGAATTTACGCTAATTTCAGTCCGGCGTGGGTCAGCAGCAGGACCTTGTCGGCCATGGCGGCCGCGGCGTGGGAGTGGGTGACCATGATGGCGCCGGCGCCATGTGCACGCGTCTCGTCGCGCAGCAGTTGCAGGATGCTGCCGGCAGTTTCGGGGTCGAGGTTGCCGGTCGGTTCATCGGCCAGCAGAAGGGCCGGGCGGTGCACCAGTGCACGGGCGATCGCCACGCGCTGCATCTCGCCGCCCGACAGCTGGCGCGGAAAGTCGCCGCCCCGCCCATGCAGCCCGACCGCATCGAGCATTGCATCGGCGCGCTCGAGCGGCGCCTTGTTCAGCAGCAGCGGCAGGGCAACGTTCTGGCGCAGCGTCAGGTGCGGCAGCACGTGGAAGGCCTGGAAGATGAAGCCCATGCGGGTGCGGCGCAGCCGCGTGGCGGCGTCGTCGTCCAGGTTGGAGATCGGCGTGCCGTCGATGATCACGCGGCCGCCATCGGGCGTGTCCAGGCCCGCGATCAGGTTCAGCAGCGTCGACTTGCCGACGCCGGATTCGCCCATGATGGCGACGAATTCGCCGGCCTTGAACACGTGCGAGAGTTCGGCCAGCACGGTGCGGCCGCCATACGATTTGGTGAGCTGGTCGAGTTCGAGCATCGGGTGAGGTGTCCGCAAGTAAGGGTTAACGCGTCAATGCGCGGCGCAGCGCATAACTGGCGGCATCGACCAGCGCCACCAGTACCAGCATCGCAATCACGACCGTGGCGGCGCTGGGCATCTGGAACAGCGACAGGTGATACTTGAGCATCTGGCCCAGGCCCCCGGCGCCCACCACACCCAGTACTGCCGCCGCGCGGATATTGTTTTCCCAGCGGTACAGCGTGTATGACAGCATCTGCGGCAGCGCCTGGGGCAGCGTCGCGTACAAAAACGCTGCCAGCGGCCGCGCGCCGTTCGTGCGCAGGCTTTGCTCGGCGTGCGGTTCGATGTTTTCCAGCGCATCGGCAAACAGGCGCCCCAGCACGCCGGCCGTGTGCGCGGCCAGCGCCAGCGTGCCGGCCAGCGGCCCCAGACCCGCCAGCACCAGCAGCACCGCCGCCCATACCAGTTCGGGGATCGAGCGCAGCACATTGAGCACCAGGCGCGTCACGGCGCGCGCTGTGCGGCCCATGCGCCCGGCGCCGGCCAGCGCCAGCGGCATGGCGACGAGCGCCGCCAGGATGGTGCCGATGGCCGACATGGCCAGGGTTTCCCAGAACGCGACAAGCGTCTTGGCCAGGAACGCCGGGGCGGTGTCGGGCGGCGCGAAGCCGGCCAGGAATTCGGACGCCGAATCGATCGCTTCGCGTGTGAAGAATGCGCTCCACTGCAGCGGCAGCGAGGCAAAGCTGGCGACGATCAGCGCCAGCAGCCCGCCGAGAATGAGCCAGGTGCCGGCCTGGCGTGGCGGCGGGGCGGGGATCGCGGTGCGCGGGGAGTTAGCCACCTTCATCCGATCCTCCGGCGCAGCAGTTTCGAGACCAGGTCGGCGCCGGCCACCAGCAGCACGAACATGATGAGCATCGTCGCCACTTCGCCGCCGGCCATCATCTTGGTCGATTCATCCAGCCGCTGGCCCAGGCCGCCGGCGCCGACAAAGCCCATCACGGCCGAGCCGCGAATCGCGCATTCCCAGCGGTAGACGGTGTACGACACGAGTTCTGCGCTGGCATCGGGCAGGGCGCCATACAGCAGGGCGGGCAGGCGCCCGCTGCCATTGGCCAGCAGGACGTCGGTGGCATGTGCGTCGGACGATTCGAGGATTTCGGCATACACCTTGGCCAGCATGCCCGAATAGGACAGCGCGATCGCCAGCACCCCGGCCGTCGGGCCCAGGCCGACGATACGCACGAACAGCAGCGCCCACACCAGCTCGGGCACGGAGCGCAGCACCATCAGGATCCAGCGCAGCACCTGGCGCACGACGCCCGCCAGCGGACGGATGCGGCCCGTGCCCAGGCGCGAGATCGACAAGCGCTCGCTGATGACGAAGGTGGCCGGAATGGCGACGATCAGCGCCAGTGTCAGGCCCGCGGTGGCGATTGCCACGGTCTGCCAGGTTTCGCGCAGCACCATCGCCAGAAAGGCAGGATCGGTTTCGGGCGTCAGGAAATCACGCAGGAAGCCGCCGGCCGCGCGCAGGCTTTGCGCGTCGAACAGCAGCCATGGTTTGAATTCTGCCGCGACCAGCAGCGGGTACAGCAGCAGGACGAAGACGACAGCGCCCATCAGGCGCGCGCGCCAGGCCGGATCGGGATGCAGCACCGTCTTGCTCGTCATGCCTAGAAACAGGCGCCGACGGCGATTTGTGCAGGCGTGTCGTGTGGCGGGGCCACGTGCGGCTCGACGTTTTCGTTGGCGTACAGGTCGGCGATCATGGTGTCGGTGACCTGCTCGCGCGGCGCGTCGAACACGATGCGCCCGTCGCGCAGGCCCACCAGGCGACCGAACTGTTCGCGCGCCAGATCCACCTGGTGCAGGCTGCACACCAGCGTGGCGTTGCGCTGGGCGGCTTCCTGGCGCAGCGTGGCCAGCGTGTGGCGCGCGAGCGCCGGGTCGAGCGCCGAGATCGGCTCATCGACCAGCAAAGCTTGGGCATCGGACAGCAGCAGGCGCGCCAGGCCGCAGCGCTGGCGTTCGCCGCCGGATAACCGGTCGACGCGGGCATACAGCTTGTCGCCCAGCGAAAAGCGCGACAGCGCAGCGTGCGCCGCATCGGGATCGTTCGGACGCACGAGCGACTTCAAGGCCTGCCACAGCGTCCAGTGCGGCAAGCGTGCCGCCAGCACGGCCGTGACGACGCGCTGGCGCGCCGGCAGCGGCGGCGTCTGCGGCGCCAGGAACAAACGCGCACGCAGCCGGTGGCGCGCGGCGTGCGGCAGATTCCAAGGCTCCTGGCCCAGGATCTCCAGCGCACCCGCGCCCGGTTGGTGGGCGCAGGCCAGCGTGGCGAGCAGCGTGGTCTTGCCAGCCCCGGACGGGCCGATCAGGGCGACCTGTTCACCGGCGCCGATCGTGAGGTCGAGCGCGTGCAGGGCAGCCGCGCGGCTGCCCGTCAGGTGGCGCACGGTCACGCCGCGCAGGCGAAAGGTCGCCATTGTGCGATTACTTCAGCAGGCCGGCGTTTTTCGCCGCTGCTTCGATCGCGCCATAGTTGGCGGTCTTGGTGGTCACGAACTTGGTAGCGCGTTGCAGTTCGAGGATTTCCTTGCCCTGTGGGGTCGAATCGTCCAGCGCCAGGAAGGCGTCGGTGATTTTCTTTTTCAGCGCCGGGTCCATGTCGGTGCGCACGGTCCAGTTGTAGTCGAAGTAGCCAGGCGTCGTGTAGAACACGCGCACCTGCTTCGGATCGACCTTTTTCGCCTCGACCAGTTTTTCCCAGACCGAGATGTTCAGCGCGCCCGCATCGACCTTGCCGCCGGCAACAGCAGCCACGGTGGCGTCATGCGCGCCCGAGAACGCGATGCGCTTCAGGTCGGTGTCCGGATTGATCTTGGCTTGCAGCAGGAACGAGCGCGGCATCAGGTGGCCCGAGGTCGACGATTCCGAACCGAAGGCCAGCGTCTTGCCCTTCAGGTCTTCCAGCTTGGTGATGGTCGGTACGGTGGTGATGAAGACCGAGCGGAATTTTTCATCTTCCACGCGCTGCACCAGCGGGGTGACCTGGCCTTTGCTGCGCACGTTCGCCTGGACAAAGGTAAAGCCGCCGAACCAGACCATGTCGATCTTGCGGTTGACGAGGCCTTCCACCGAAGCAGCGTAGTCGGTCACCGGGGTGAACTCCACCTTCAGACCCGTGGCCTTGGCCAGGTAGTCGCCCAGCGGCTTGAACTTGCGCTGCAGTTCGGTCGGCGATTCGTCGGGGATGGCCGAAACGCGCAGCACGCCGTTGCTCTGTGCGTGGGCGGCGCCCGCGATCAGCATCGTGCCGGCAGCGGCGGCGCACAGGGTTTTGAGAACGTTGCGGCGGAAGGACAGGGTCATGGTGGCTCTTGTCTAAAAAGTAATGAAACGAGGCTGACCCGAGGGGCAGCACGCTTGGCGTGAGGCAGACTAGGCGAATCCGAGGAATCCGCTATGATAGCTAAAACAGCAATACACAGAGAAATAAATAAAGAAATACCAGAACTACGCGAAGCAAAACTCACAGGCCATCTCGCATGGTGCGTCGTGGCGGCACGAATGATAAACCCTATGCTGACATCCTGTACACCCGAAGACGTCGCGGCGCCCCGTCACAGCGCGCACGAAGCCGACGAACTGCACACCGGTCTGCAGGCGCCAGCCGCCTGGATCTCCCCCAAATACCTGTATGACGCACTTGGCTCGAAGTTATTCGAAGCGATCTGCGAACTGCCAGAGTACTACCCGACACGCACCGAAGCGTCGATCTTTGAGCGCTATGGCGCCGAAATCGCCCGTTCCGCGGGCACCGGCGCCACCCTGATCGACCTCGGCGCCGGCAACTGCGCCAAGGCGGCGGCGCTGTTCCCGCTGTTGCAGCCGGCGCAGTACGTGGCCATCGACATTTCCACCGACTTCGTGCACGACGCCCTGGCGCGCCTGCGCCAGCGGTTCCCGCAGATCGCGATGGAAGCGCTGGGGATGGATTTCTCATCGAGCTTCGAATTGCCGCCGCAGGTCAATACCGGCCGGCGCCTGTTCTTTTATCCGGGCTCGTCGATCGGCAACTTCACGCCGGACGAAGCGCAGGGTTTTCTGACGCGTCTGCGTGCACAGTGCGGCAACGATGGCGGCGTACTGATCGGCATCGACCTGGCCAAGGATGCTGCCACGCTCGACGCCGCGTACGATGACGCGCTGGGCGTCACCTCGGCCTTCAACCTGAACCTGCTGCGCCACGTGAACCGCCTGATCGACGCCAACTTCGACATCAGGGGCTGGCAGCACCGGGGCGCCTACAACGCGGCCATGGGCCGCATCGAGATGCACCTGGAGGCGCGTACGGCGCAGACCGTGCACTGGCGCGGTGGCGAGCGCCGTTTCGAAGCGGGCGAACGCATCCACACCGAGAACAGCTACAAATACCAGCAGGCCGACGCGATCGGGCTGCTCGAGCGGTCGGGTTTTGAGGCCACGCGCGTCTGGACCGATCCGCAGCGCTGGTTTGCCGTCATTCACGCCCAGGCGATCGCATCATGAACATGATGCGCGATGACAGCTTGCCACGCGCTTTTGCGCAGGTACGTACCCGTTCGCTGCAGCTGGCCGAGGGCTTGTCCGACGAAGACTGCGTCGCGCAGTCGATGCCTGACGCGAGCCCGATGAAATGGCACCTGGCGCACACGACGTGGTTTTTTGAAACCTTCATCCTCGAACCGCGCGAAGCGAATTTCGCGCCGTTTCATCCGGCGTTCCGGGTGTTCTTCAACTCGTACTACAACGGCGTGGGCAACAAGCATCCGCGCGCCCAGCGCGGGCTCCTGACGCGCCCGGGCATGAGCGTCGTTCGGGAATACCGCGCGAACGTCGACCGCCGCATCGCCGATTTGCTGGCGGGCGGCATCGACGAGACGCTGGCCACGCTGATCGAGCTGGGCCTGCAGCACGAACAGCAGCACCAGGAACTGATGCTCACCGACGTCAAGCATTTGCTGGCGCAGAATCCGCTGTACCCGGCGTATGCGACCGACGCCATGGCGCCGTCCGCACCGGCCGAGCCACTGGTCTGGCTCGATTTCGAAGGCGGCCTGGCCGAAGCTGGCTATGGCGGCAAGGGCTTTTGCTTCGACAACGAATTGCCACGCCACCGCACCTACGTGGCGCCGTTCGCACTGGCCTCGCGCCTGGTCACCAACGGCGAATACCGCGCGTTCATCGAGGCGGGCGGTTACCGCGATCCGGCACTGTGGCTGGCCGAAGGCTGGGACCGCGTCAACAGTGGCGAGATCACCCAGCCGCTGTACTGGGTAGAAGAGGCCGATGGCTGGCACGAATTCACGCTGCACGGCCTGCAACCGCTCGATCCCGAGCTGCCGGTTACGCACGTCTCGATGTACGAGGCGGATGCGTTCGCGCGCTGGTCGGGCGCGCGCCTGCCGACCGAGTTCGAATGGGAATTCGCGGCGCGTCAGGCGTGCCTGGGCAGCGGCCCGGCGCATCACCCGGACGCCGCCAGCGGCGCCGGCCTGCAACAGATGTTCGGCGCCTGCTGGCAATGGACCAGCAGCAGCTATGCACCGTATCCCGGCTTCGCACCGGCACCGGGCGCCATCGGCGAATACAACGGCAAGTTCATGATCAACCAGTATGTCTTGCGCGGCTCGTCGTGCGCCACGCCGGGCGGCCACGCCCGGCCCAGCTACCGCAACTTCTTCCCGACAGGCGCGCGCTGGCAATTTTCCGGCATTCGCCTCGCCCGATGAGTCGTCGGCGTGACTGGACGGCGCGCCTGAAGGATCAGCGCGCCAATGTCTATATCCTGAATCATCCGCTCAAGTTCACGCTGCAAGTCCTGAAAGGGTTCCGCGCCAACCAGGGCTTGCTGCTGGCGGGCGCCGTGGCCTATTACGCGCTGCTGTCGATCGTGCCGTTTTTGATGCTGGTGATGGTGGTGCTGTCGCATTTCATCAACCCAACCGAATTGCTGGAAACGCTCAGCCGCTACCTGCAACTGCTGGTGCCGGGGCAGTCGGCGCCGATCGTGGCCGAGGTGGCGCACTTTCTGGACGACCGCCAACTCATCACCTGGGTGCTGGCGGTGACGATGCTGTTCTTCAGTTCGCTTGCTTTCACGGTGCTGGAAAACGCGATGAGCGTGATTTTCGTGCACCGCGTGGCGATCCGGCGCCGGCATTACCTGGTGTCGGCCGTGCTGCCGTATTGCTACATCCTGGCGCTGGGCGTCGGCATCATGGTCGTCACGCTCGTGGCGGGCGCGCTGCAGGTCATGGGGCGCGAAAGCGTGTGGCTGTTCAACTATGAATGGTCGCTGAATGGCGTGTCGGGTGCGCTGCTGTATCTGCTGGGGCTGATCGGCGAGATTCTCGTGCTCACGTCGATCTACCTGGTGATGCCGGTGGGGCGGCTGTCGATATGGCACGCCGCCATCGGTGGCGTGACGGCGGCGCTGCTGTGGGAAGCGGCGCGCCACATTCTGGTCTGGTATTTCTCGACGCTGTCGCAGGTGAACCTGGTGTATGGCTCGATGACGACGGCCATTGTCGTCATGTTTTCGCTCGAGATTGCAGCCACGCTGCTGCTCCTGGGCGCGCAGGTGATCGCGGAGTACGAGCGGGTTGGCCTGGTGCCCGACGATGCGGCGCAAGACCCAATGACAACGGCGCCAGACGCAGCCCGGTAAGTTCCGGGTGCTGCTGGCGCCGTTGGGGGCGCTACGGGCTAACGACTAGCTTATTTGTCGTCCTTCTTGGTGATGAACACGCTGGCGATACAGCTACCGGCGATCAGCACAGCCACGACGGTCAGCGAAGCCTGCACTGGCACGTGGTACCACGGCATGATCAGCATCTTGACACCGATGAAGGTCAGGACCATCGCCAGGCCATACTTGAGCAGGTGGAAGCGGTCAGCCACGTCGACCAGCAGGAAGTACAGTGCACGCAGACCCAGGATCGCAAACATGTTCGACGTGAACACGATGAACGGATCGGTCGTGATCGCGAAGATGGCCGGGATCGAGTCGACTGCGAACACCAGATCGGTCACTTCGATCAGGATCAGCACCAGGAACAGCGGGGTGACAAAGCGCACACCGTTGATTCGCACGAAGAACTTCTCGCCGTGGTCGCCTTCGGACACTTTCAGGTGCCTGCGGGCGAACTTCAGGATCGGGTTGTTGACCACGTCCGGTTCGGCATCGACGGCCACCAGCATGCGGATACCGGTGAACAGCAGGAACGCACCGAACAGGTACAGCACCCAGCTGAATTCACTCACGACCCACGCACCGGCGCTGATCATGATGGCGCGCATGATGATCGCACCGAGCACACCGTAAATCAGGACGCGACGCTGGTACTGCTGCGGCACCTGGAATGCGGTAAAGATCAGCAGGAACACGAACACGTTATCGACCGACAGGGCTTTCTCGATCAGGTAACCGGAGAAGAACTCCAGCGCTTTCTGGTCAGCGATTTCCGAGCCGACGCTGCCTTTCAAATACCACCAGAGGCCGGCATTGAACAGCAGGGCCATGCTGACCCAGACCAGCGACCAGATACCCGCTTCCTTGACACTGACCTTGTGCGCTTTGTTACCGCCAAAGACGAACAGGTCGAGCGCCAGCATCACCAGCACGAAGCCGACGAAGCCAGCCCACATCATGGGGCTTGCAATTGTTTCCAGACCGTTCATTGGTTGCTCCCTTCATGGCGCAGCTCGTGCAGCCGGTTGTCCTGCGCCCGTGCGCAGGAATGGTGGACAGGATGTGTCATTGGTATGGCACCTATAGTTTGTGGTGAGGACTTGACTATAAGGGAGCACGAAGCATCGTACAAATCGAATATAATTTCATATAACATCGAATTTAACGATGTATTGGAGAGTGAATGTCTGCGCTGAACTACAAGCATCTGCGTTACTTCTGGATGGTGGCCAAGACCGGCAGCATCGCCAAGGCAGCCTCGCAGCTGAACCTGACGCCCCATTCGATTTCAGGGCAATTGTCCGAATTCGCCGATGCATTGGGCGTGGCGCTGTTTCGCAAGTCGGGCCGCAGCCTCGAGCTGACTGACACGGGCCGCCGCATCGTCAGCTATGCCGAAACGATCTTCAGCACTGGCGACGAATTGCTCGAACTGGTGCGTGATAAAAGCTTCGCCACGATGTCGTTCCGTATTGGCTGCGCCGATTCGGTGTCGAAGCTCATTGCCTGCCAGCTGGTGGAGCCGGCGTTGAGACTGAAGGAACCGGTGCGGCTGATCTGCCGCGAAGGGCGGCTGGATAGCCTGATCGGTGACCTCGCCGTGCACCGGCTTGACCTGGTCATTGCCGACCGGCCGATTCCCGGACATTTCAGCGTACGCGCGTACAACCACTTGCTCGGCCAGAGTCCGATGACGGCGCTGTGCACGCAGGCGCTGGCGGCGACGTTCGATCAGCCGTTTCCGGCCTGCCTGCACAATGCGCCAATGCTGTTGCCGGGAGAGGATTTTGCGATCCACCAGCGCCTGTTGCGCTGGCTGGAGCAGGCCGAGGTCCATCCGCACATCGTCGGCGAATTCGACGACAGCGCGATGATGAATGCGTTCGGCCAGTCAGGGGCCGGGGTGTTCTTCGTGCCGACCGTGATTGCGGCGCAGGTGAGCCAGCAATACCAGGTAGTGGCGCTGGGCCAGATCGATGGGGTGGTGGAGCAGGTGTATGCAATCACCACCGAGCGCCGGATGAGTCATCCGGCGACGGTGGCGATCAGTACGCTGGCGCGCGACAAGCTGTTCGTTTGATACCTGCCGTTATGGCTTGACGCTCACGCCGGGCGTGCCGGCAGCCATGCGGCCGATGATCGCGGCGTCGGCAAAGCCTTCGCGTGCAAACAGCGCCAGCACCTCGTCGGCAGCCGCAGGGTCGCAGGCCACCAGCAAGCCGCCCGAGGTCTGCGGATCGGTCAGCAGCGCGCGCTGCTCGGGCAGGATCGCCGCATCGAGCTGCACGTCCTTGCCATACGCTTCCCAGTTGCGGCCCGATGCGCCCGTGAAGTAGCCATCCTGCGCCAGTTGCAGGACGCCCGGCAGCAGCGGGATATTCGGCATGTCCAGCGTGGCATGCAGCTTCGCGCCGCGCGACAGTTCGAGCAGGTGCCCGAGGAGGCCAAAGCCGGTGACGTCGGTCAGCGCGTGCACGCCCGGCATGTCGGCCAGCAGGCGTCCGGGTTTGTTCAGTTTGGTCGTGTTGGCGATCATGGCCGCGTAGCCGTCGGCGCCCAGCTTGTCTTTCTTGAGCGCGGCCGAGAGCACGCCCACGCCCAGCGGCTTGCCGAGGATGAGCACATCGCCATCGCGGGCGTCGGCATTGCGTTTGACTTTCGACGGATGCACGAGGCCCAGTACCACCAGGCCATAGATTGGCTCGACCGAATCGATCGTGTGGCCGCCGGCAATCGGAATGCCCGCTTCGGCGCAAATGGACTCGCCGCCGCGCAGGATTTGTCCGATCGTGTCGAGCGGCAGCTTGTTGATCGGCATGCCGACCAGCGCCAGCGCCATGATCGGCGTGCCGCCCATCGCATACACGTCCGAAATCGCATTGGTGGCGGCGATGCGGCCGAAGTCGAACGGGTCGTCGACGATCGGCATGAAGAAGTCGGTGGTGGCGATCAGGGCCTGTTCATCGTTGAGCTTATAGACCGCGGCATCGTCGGCCGTCTCGATGCCAACCATCAGTTCCTTCGGCACGGGGAAGCCATGCGACGACTTCAGGATCTCGGCCAGCACGCCGGGCGCGATCTTGCAGCCGCAGCCGCCGCCGTGCGAGAACGAGGTGAGTTTGATGGGTTGGTCGCTGGTGCTCATGGGATGTCCGGTAATCGTTGATCGTCTTGGATTATCCACCATGTGGCGTGGACGTGCCAGGCAGGGTGCCAGGAATGGAGGTGGCGCCCATAAAAAAACGGCTGCCGAAGCAGCCGTTTCTTGATTCACGCAGGGTGATTACTCACCGAACGAACGACGTACGCCGTCGGCCGAACGTGGGTGGGCACCCTTGTAGCCACCTTCGCGACGGGCCGGCTGGCCTTCACGCGGGGCGCTGAAACGGTTGCCGTCACGTGGCGCGCTTGGCGCACGTGGTGCGGCGCCTGGTGCGCGTGCCGGACCGGCTTCACGCGGACCACGGTCAGCGTAACGGCTTTCCGACGGGGCGCCACGGGAACCGCTGGCAGCGCGATCGGCGTAGCCTTCACGGGCGCCGGATGGCTTCGAGAAACCGCGCGATGCCGGCTTGGCCGATGGGCTGCGGCCATCGCCTGGCTTCCAGCCGGCGCGGGCCGGTGCTGCAGCGCGCTTTGGCTCGAAACCTTCGACGACAGCGACCGGGATCGGCTGGCGCGTGAAGCGCTCGATGCGGCGCACGTTCATGCTTTCAGCGTGGTTCACCAGCGACACGGCGACACCGTTACGGCCTGCACGACCGGTACGGCCGATGCGGTGGACGTAGTCTTCCGGGAACTTCGGCAGGTCGTAGTTGACGACGTGCGTGATGCTCGGCACGTCGATGCCGCGTGCGGCGACGTCGGTCGCGACCAGCACCTTGATGCTGCCACGACGCATGCTGTCCAGCGTGCGGTTACGCGCGCCCTGGTGCATGTCGCCATGCAATGCGGCAGCAGCGAAACCGGCGATGTTCAGGCGGTCGGCGATCGTGTCGGCGTCACGCTTGGTGGCGGTGAAGACCACGGCCTGGTCCATCGATTCGTCGCGCAGCAGGTGGTCCAGCAGGCGATTCTTGTGCGACAGGTCGTCGACGAAGTGGACGCGCTGCGAGATGTTCTCGTGGCGGTTGGTCGCGCTGGCGATCTGGATCGTCATCGGATCGGTGGTGATGCGGCGTGCCATGTTGCCGACGACGCCATCCAGCGTGGCCGAGAACAGCATGGTTTGACGCGCCGACGGGGTCGCGGCAACGATTTTCTCGATGTCGTCGATGAAGCCCATGTCCAGCATGCGGTCGGCTTCGTCGAGCACGAGGATCTCGAGCTGCGAGAAGTCGATCTTGCCCGACTCCATGTGGTCGATCAGACGGCCTGGGGTAGCAACCAGGATTTCAGGGTTCTTGGCCAGCAGTTGCATCTGTTTCGGGTATGGCATGCCGCCCAGGATCGAGACGCAGCGCAGGCGGCGCATGTGCGCCGTGTACTGTTCGGTTGCAGCCGAGACTTGCAGGGCCAGTTCGCGGGTTGGGGTCAGCACCAGCATTTTTGGCTGGGCAGCCTTGAAACGGACGCGCTCGCCTTTGGCGCGGGCAGCCTGCGCTTCTTGCGCAGCGGTCTTGCCGGCTGGCGTTTCTTCGGCGTTGGCCAGCTTGTTCAGTGCTGGCAGCATGAAGGCGGCAGTCTTGCCCGAACCGGTTTGCGACGAGACCAGCAGGTCACGGCCGGCGATGGCGGCAGGAATGGCTTGCGCCTGGACTGGCGTAGGGGTGGTGTAACCGGTATCGGCAACAGCCTGGACGAGGGACGCGTGGAGGCCTAGGGCTTCAAAACTCATGTGATCTGTACTTTCGGAATAAATCAAATACGCTCGCACGGATGGCGCGAACGAAAAAATGCAACGCGAACCAACAAACGAAATGACTCAGAATGAAAGAAATTTCGGCACAAAAGCTTTGCGCCGGGACGGTGTCTGAAAGCGACACACAGGGCGGGAGGGCTTTAGAAAGGCGCTCTAATGAGCTGCCTGGGGTTTGCGGTGCTGCTTGGATGACTGCCTTGCTGCTGCCTGACCTGAATGTTTTCAGAACAGGGCGCGATGTCGCAGTGCACAAACCGAACTATACAGGTTTTTCGGCCTTCGTGCACGGACCCTTTGAAAATCGTATAACTGGCTGCGTGCGGAACGACTGCCAGCACCCCCGTGGCGGGGATGCTGGCCAGAGATCAGCGCTGCTTGCGCTTGGACGACGTATTGCGGGAAATGCGCTTGCTGTCCTTGCTCACGCCGGCCTTGGTCTTGAAGCGGCTGGTGGCGCGCTTGACGATACCACGGTCGGCTTCGAACGCCACGACGGCATTGTCGATGATGTTCTCGGCGATGTCGCTGTGGCTCGAGGTCGAGATTTTCGGCACCAGGATCGTCGAACCCACTTTCAGGAGCGACTGCGCCGGGATGTTGTTGGCCTGGCGGATGACTTCCGGCGTGGTGCCGAACTTGGAGGCAAGCGAAGCGATGCTTACGCGCGCACCGGTGATCTTGTGCGTGGTCCAGGTGGACAGCGCCTGACCCCATTGCGCGAGGTTCAGGTGGAATTTCTCGGCGTTTTCTTTCGGCAGCAGGATCTGGGTCTGGGCGCCGCCGATGATGACCGGCTTCTTGAACTGCGGATTGAGCGCCTTGAATTCGTCGAGCGACATTTCGGCCAGCTGGGCGGCGACTGCCAGATCGATGTCACTGGTCTTGTCGACCGTGGTGAAGTAGGGCTGGTTGTCGATCGCTGGCAGCACGACGCCATAGTTGCCCGGATTGGCGATCACGTTCTTGACTGCCTGCAGCTTTGGCACGTAGTTGCGTGTTTCGGCCGGCATCAGGTCGGCCAGGCTTTCGAAATCGGTTGGCTTGCCTGCGGCCTGGTTTTTCTTGATGGCGCGCTGCACATTGCCTTCGCCCCAGTTATACGCAGCCAGGGCCAGCGGCCAGTCGCCGAACATCGTGTACAGGCGCTGCAGATAGCTCAGCGCTGCATCGGTGGAGGCCACGACGCCACGGCGCTCGTCCTTGAACATGTTCTGCTTGAGGTCGAAATCCTTGCCCGTACCCGGCACGAACTGCCACAGGCCGGCGGCGTTGGCGCTCGACATGGCTTGCGGGTTGAAGGCCGATTCGATCACCGGCAGCAGCGCCAGTTCGGTGGGCATGCCGCGCTTTTCGAGCTCGGACACCACGTGGTACAGGTAAGGGGAAGCGCGGCCGGAGATGCGGGACAGCGTGGCGGGATGATTGGCGTAGGCCTGGGTATGACGGGTGACGAGCGCGTTGTTCAGATCGGGAATCGCGTAGCCGCTGCGAATGCGGCCCCACACGTCGGTTTCGCGGTATTCATCGAGTTTGGTCTGGACTTGCGACGGTGCTGCGGCGGTGCGGTTGCCGACTGCGGCAGACTGGACGGTAGGCAGTGAGGCTGCGTCCATGGCAAAACTGAGGGGTGACGCGGCCAGGAAGGCCAATGCAGCCAGTGCGAAGGTAGGACGTTTCGTGTTGTGCATAGCTTTCCAATGTTGCGTTCGGGAACGAACGGACCGAGGACCAGGAGGCAGTGTACGAAGGGATTGTCGAGCGAGTCAAGATGTATGACGCCTTCGTTACAATAAAAATGCTCTCTAGAATCGCGCGCGTTGACATCATGAAAACAGAAGATGCAATCAGGATCATCGAAATTAATGAACCGCCGGTATTTTTAGTCAGCAGCAGCGGGATTTGGCGCCGCTATCCACTGCGCATACGACGGCGTCCGGCAAACGTTACCCGTGGAGCTGAGCCGATCTATGAGCACACGCAAAGAGTGCGTACAATCCCGCTTTTGCAGTCTGCATTGCTATTGAAAGCCTTCTATGAGCACTCCCAACCTCAACGCCGACGATGATGCCATCATCGGGGCGACCCGCAACTGGCTTGAACGCGCGGTGATCGGCCTGAATCTGTGCCCGTTTGCCAAGGCCGTGTATGTCAAGGAGCAGGTGCGCTATGTCGTTGCCACCGCCACCACGCCCGAGCAATTGCTTGAAACCCTGATGGACGAGCTGCAGCACCTGTCCGATACCGATGCTGCGAAGATCGACACCACGCTGATCATTCACCCGTTCGTGCTGGGTGATTTCGAGGATTACAACGAGTTCCTGGACGTGGCCGATGCCGCGCTCGAGGACATGCAGCTCGATGGTGAGCTGCAGGTGGCCAGCTTCCATCCTTTATATCAGTTCGCCGACACCGACATCAACGATATCTCGAATTACACGAACCGCGCGCCATACCCGATCCTGCACTTGCTGCGCGAAGAGAGCATCGAGCGCGCCGTGGAAGCCTTCCCGCAGGCGGAAGATATCTTCGAAAAGAATATCGAGACGATGGAACAGCTGGGACACGACGGTTGGGACAAACTCCATGTCGGACCAGCGTGAAGCGGGCGGGGCCAGCCCCGCACGGGTGACGCCGGTAACACCCGGAACCCCGGCCGGTCGGCCGGACACGCCGTGCGTGGCGGTATGCTCGACCACGTTCGACGAAGTCTGCCGCGGCTGCGGCCGCACTGTGGCCGAGGTTGCTCACTGGGTGTCGATGAGCGCCGATGCCAAGGAGCTCGTCTGGCAGCGCATCCTGGCGCAGGGTTACCCGCGCCGGAACAAGTGACCGCTGTTAGTTAGCGTTATTAATAGCTGCCGATAAAGTCGCGCTTGCCGATCGGCACACCGTTGTGGCGCAGGATCGCGTACGCGGTCGTCACGTGGAAGCCAAACTGCGGCATCGCGAAGTGGGTCAGGTAGACCGCGCCGGTGTCGAAATGGCGTGCGCGTTCGCCGCTGCCATGGGTGATCGGGCGGGTTGCACCGGCGTCGATGTCGGCTTGTTCCAGGCTGTCCAGGAAACCGACCGTGCGTGTGATGCGCTGCTGCAGTTCGGTGAAGGTGCGCTCGCCATCTTCGTAGCGTGGCGACTCGATGCCGGCCAGGCGCGCCCCGGCGCCCTTGGCGAAATCGGTGGCGAGCTGGATCTGGCGCGCCAGCGGG
This sequence comes from Telluria sp. LT2P80, assembly GCF_059685955.1. Lineage (NCBI taxonomy): Bacteria > Pseudomonadati > Pseudomonadota > Betaproteobacteria > Burkholderiales > Oxalobacteraceae > Telluria > Telluria sp. LT2P80. Next base: position 212,514 of record NZ_JCASIO010000005.1, read on the forward strand.
AACATGTCGGGGAACAGGCGGGCTTGTAACAGGGCATCCGGTTCGATGCGCCGCTCCAGCGCATGGGCCTCGGCTTTTTCGAGCACGCCGGCCAGGGCGTCGAGCAATTGGCGAAACACTGGCACCGAAGCGGCGTACAGGGAATGACTCATCAGATTCTCCTTGATTAGAAACGCGTTCATGACAATCCATCATAGCAAGTCTGGTCGCGCGTTGCCGACCAGTAGTTATGGGCCGTTAGCTAGTGACGCTTAGCAAGCGACGGCGCATAATCGCGTTTTTTACATCAAATCAGTAAAACCAGCGCCGGCGGCGCCAACGTCCATGTCCACATCGTCATCCACCACCCCCACCATCCTGTCGCGTCTGGGCAGCCTGTATGGCCGCTCGTTGTACCGCGCCTTGTTACTGGTGGTGTTCGTCGGACTGGCGGGACCGGCCGCGGTGGGCAGTTATCTTCTGATCGGGGTCCAGGAGCGCGCGGCGGTTGCCGCGGCGCTCGACGAATCCCTGCAGCGCAATGCAGAGATCCTCGCGCTCGGCGTGCAGGAGCCGCTCTGGAATCTGGATCCGGAAACGGCGCGGCCGCTGCTCGATGCGATGCTGCGCGACCCGGCCGTCGTCATGGTCGAGCTGCATGGCCCGGAAGGCGAGGTCGCGCTGCGGGTACGCTCGCCCGCGCGGCCGCTGGGCCAGGTGCTCAGCGCCGAACGGCCGGTCGTGATGCGCGGCGAGACGATCGGCACCGTGCGTCTCGAGATGGACGACTACCTCAGCCGCCAGGAACTGCGCCGCAAGCAGCGCAATTATGCGCTGGTCGTTGTCGGGCAGGTCGCCGTTTCGCTGCTGCTGATCGCGCTGCTGTTGCGGCGCCGGTTGCTCTCGCCGCTGCGCAGCCTGATGCGGTTTTCCGACCGGCTGGCGCGCGCCGACTTCGATACGCCGCTCGCGCTGTCGGCGGCCGACGAACTGGGGCGCCTGGGCCGGCAGATGGAGCGCATGCGCCTGGCCATTCGCGATCTGTTCGCCGACATCGCGCGGCGTGAAGAACAGTTTCGCAGCATCGTGAACCAGGTCCCCGGCGCCGTGTTTCGCGTGCGCGCCGGCGGGGCCATCGAATTCGTGAGCGATGCGATCGAAGACATCACCGGCCACTCGGCAGAGCGCCTGATGCGCGCCACGACCGACGACTGGAGCGATATCGTGCATCCGGAAGACCGGCGCCGGTACAGCCACACGGTGCGCCACGCCGCGCGCGTCGGTGACGCGTATCAGATGGAATACCGGATTATCGATGCCCACGGCGTGGAGCGCTGGGTGCAGGAAAGCGGCCAGCCGCAGGGATTGTCGGGCGCGGCTGCGCTGGACGGCGCGGTGCGGATCGACGGCATCATCTCGGATATCAGTGAGCGCAAGCACAACGAGATGCGCATCGAGGCCCTGCTCACCGAACAGGGCGCGATCCTCGACAACGTGATGTTCGGCGTGCTGTTCGTGCGCCAGCGCCGCATCGTTTCGAGCAACCGGCGCGGCGAAACGCTGTTCGGCTACGACGAGGGCCAGATGGTCGGCCAGTCGACCGAGATCCTGTACCCCACGCGGGAGGATTACGAGCAGACCGCCATGACGCAATACCCGCTGCTGGCGCGGCGCATGGACCTGGGCGAGGAACACCAGCTTCGCCATCGCGACGGAAGCCTGTTCTGGTGTCTGGTGAGCGGCTCGGCGCTCGACCCGGCGTACCCGGACGAAGGCAGCATCTGGGTGTTCGCCGACATCACCGAACGCAAGCTGGCCGAAGAAAAGCTGCGCCTGTCGGCCACGGTGCTCGAACACATCGCCGATGGCGTGATGGTGCTGGACGTGACGGGCCGGATCGTCGCCATCAACCCGGCTTTCACCTGCATCACCGGCTACAGCGAAGAAGAGGCGGTGGGGCGCGAGTCGAGCATGATGCGCGGCCGGCTCCAGGACGACGCCTTCTATCACAAGCTGTGGCGCGAGCTGGACGAGACGGGCTTCTGGCGCGGCGAGATCTGGGATACGCGCCGGGATGGCGAAGCGTATCTGGAGTCACTGACCGTCACGGCGGTGCAGGGCGACGCCGGCGCGGTCACGCATTATGTGTCGGTCTTCAGCGACATCACCCGCGCGCGCGAATCGCAGAATCAGCTCGACCACCTGGCACACCACGATCCCCTGACCACGCTGCCCAACCGCCTGCTGTACCACGACCGCCTGCGCCACGCGATGACGCGCGCGCAGCGCGACGGCCAGCAGCTCGCGGTGCTGTTCATCGACCTCGATCGCTTCAAGAACGTCAACGACACACTGGGGCACCACGTCGGCGACGAACTGCTCAAGCAGGCCGCCTTCGCGCTGGCCCGGTGCCTGCGTGAAGGCGACACGCTGGCGCGCCTGGGTGGCGACGAATTCATCGTGCTGCTGGAGGATATCGGCGGCGTCGCCGGCGCGACCCGCGTGGCGGCCAAGCTGATTGCGATGTTCGAGCAGCCGTTCATGGTGTCCGGCTACGAGCTGTTCGTCACCGGCAGCGTCGGCATCAGCCTGTATCCGCAGGATGCGCAGGACATGCACATGTTGATCCGCAACGCCGACGTGGCGATGTACCAGGCCAAGGCGCGCGGGCGCAACGGCTACCAGTTCTATGCAGCGTCGATGAGCGGCGACGGCGTCGAACGCCTGCGCATGGAAGGCCTGCTGCGCCGCGCGATCGACAAGAACGAGATCTATCTGGCGTACCAGCCGCAGGTCGAGATGGACACTGGCCGCCTGACCGGCGTGGAAGCGCTGGTGCGCTGGCACAGTGCCGAGCTGGGTCAGATCGGCCCGTGCCAGTTCATCCCGCTGGCCGAAGACACCGGTTTTATCGGCCAGCTTGGCCAGTGGGTGCTGCAGGAAGCCTGTCGCCAGATGGTGGCGTGGGAAGCGCAGGGCTTGAGCATGCCGAAGATCGCCGTGAACCTGTCGGTGCGCCAGTTCGAGCGCGGCGGCATGGCGGCGATCGTGACCGAGGTGCTGGAATCGACCGGCCTCGCGCCGCACCGCCTGCAGCTGGAAGTGACCGAGTCGATCATCATGAACACGGGCGACGCGCTGCAGTACGTGAAGGACCTGCACGCGATCGGCGTGGGGCTGGCGATCGACGATTTCGGCACCGGCTATTCATCGCTGGCCTACCTGAAGCAGTTGCCGGTGCAGACGCTCAAGATCGACCGCAGCTTCATCAAGGATATCTCGCAGGGGCCGGACGACGAGGCCATCGCGGTTGCCATCATCCAGCTTGGCAAGAGCATGAACCTGTCGGTGATTGCCGAGGGTGTCGAGCGTGCGGATCAGGCGGCGTTTTTGCTGCGCCACGGGTGCAATCTGGCGCAGGGGTATCTGTATGGGAAGCCGGTGGCGGCAGGCGAGATTCTGGCGCGCTGGGGCGGGCAGGGTTAGTCCGCGCCGCCCAGCAGCAGCCGCAGATTGCAGTCGCGCTGCCATTCGCGGCGCTCAGCGCTCGATTGGGCCAGGCGCGCCAGTTCGGCCGGCGCGATTTCGGCCTGGGCCTGGATCAGCCGATCGGCCACGCCACCATCGGGCACCATTGTGCCGAAAAACGCTACAGTGTCGCCGCGCTGCACCAGCAGCGTCGGGAAGTTGTCGACATCAAGGTCGCCGACCAGGGCGGCCTGGTCTTCGATGTCGATCCAGATGAAGTGCTTGTCCGGGTGGCGCGCGGCCAGGTTCTCGAACGTGGCGCGGTAGGTCGCGCAGGTGCCGCACCAGGCGGCGCACAGGCAGGCGACCGTCCAGGCGTCGTCATGGACGGCGGCGACAGCGGCGTCGAGGGTCGAGGAATCGAGGGTCAGGCTATGCATGGAGCGCATTTTACTCCGTGTTGCGCTGCAATGTGGGGGTGAAGGCCGGCTGGCATGGATGGCGCCCGGCCAAGCGGTTAAAATACGGGATGCCTACCATTCTTGCCATTGAAACCTCGGCCGAGCTGGCGTCTTGCGCGCTCCTGGTCAACGACGCCGTCATTTCCCGTGCCACGGCCGGCGTGCGCAGCCACTCGCAATCGATCCTGCCGATGGTGCAGGAACTGCTGCGCGAAGCCGGCATTGCGCTGGCGGACTGCGATGCCATTGCCTTCGGGGCCGGTCCCGGCTCGTTCACCGGTGTGCGTACTGCCTGCGGCGTCGCGCAGGGATTGGCGTACGGCGCCAATCTGCCGGTGCTGCCGATGGTGACGCTGGCAGCGATGGCTGAAAGCTGCCGGGCGCGCTGCGGCGCGACTGAAGTATTGACCGTGCTCGACGCGCGCATGGGCGAAGTCTATTGGGCGCAGTACCGCTTCGATGGCGCATGGCGCGAAGTCGTGGCGCCCACGCTGAGCGCGCCGCAGGCCGTGGCGCCGCAGGCCGTGGCTGGTCTGCAGGCATGCGGCAACGGCTTCGAGGCGTATGCCGACGCGTTCGCCGGGCAGGCATGTGCTGCCGGCGCCATGGCGGACATCGTGCCGCATGCGCGCGAGATGGCCCTGCTTGCCGTTGACGCACTGGCGGCCGGCGAGGGCGTGCCGGCGGCGCACGCGCAGCCGATTTACCTGCGCAACAAGATCGCGTTCACCACGGCCGAGCGCCTGGTGATCAATGCCGCCAAGGCCGCCGCATGAGCGACCTGCAAGATCTTGGCTTGCAACTGGCGCCGATGACCGCGGCCGATGTGGGCGAGGTGTGCGCGCTGGAGGCGAGCGTGTTTCCGTTTCCCTGGAGTCGCGGGAACTTCATCGACTCGCTCAACAGCGGCTACGATTGCTGGACCGTGCGCGATGGCGCGGGTGCGCTGGCAGGCTACTACCTGTTGATGTACGCACTGGACGAAGCGCACCTGCTCGACGTCGCCGTGGCGGCGAGTCGCCAGCGCCAGGGACTGGGCCGGCGCTTGCTGGCCGTGCTCGCGGCGCGCGCGCGCAGTCAGGGCATGACGTCGATCCTGCTCGAGGTGCGGCCGTCGAACGAGCGCGCGCTGGACGTGTACCGGCGCCATGGCTATGTCCATATCGGGCGCCGCAAGGGCTATTATCCGGCCGGCGCCGCGGGCCGTGAAGATGCCATCGTGATGAGGCTGGATTTATGAAGACCGTGAGCGGGCGCGATGCGCTGTTCCTGAACGAGATGGGGATCGGGCCGTTGTGGCAGTTGCGGACGGCTGCGCCTTCCGCGGATGCTGCTGGTGACGATGTTGTCGCCAGCGATGTTGATACCGCTGGCGACACTGCGCCGGCGGTGGCGTCTGCTTCTGCGCCGGCGGTTGTTCCGGCTTCTGCACCGGTGCCGGTCCCCGATCCTGCTCCGCTCGCGCGCGGGATGACGCCGCTGTCGGCGCCGCCATATCGCAATCCGCCGCCCGTCGCCACTGACGCTGCGTGGGACGACGGCAGTGACGCCGCCCCGGCCGCCCCCGACGTGTCGACGCTCGACTGGGCGGGCTTGCGCCAGGCGATTGCCGGCTGCAAGGACTGCGCATGCGGAGAAGGGCGCAAGCCCGTGTATGGCAGCGGGCCGCGCCAGGCGGTCTGGCTGATCGCCGCCGGCACGCCAAGCGCGCTCGACGAGCAGGCGGGCCAGCCGCTGACGGGTGATCCGGGCAAGCTGCTGGACAATATGTTGCACGCGGTCGGCCTGTCGCGCGAGCGCGATGCGTATGTCACGCCGCTGGTGAAGTGCCGCCCGGTCAACGCCAGGGGCGGCGAGCGCGCGCCGACGCCTGACGAAATCACGGCGTGCCGGCCGTTCCTGGAGCGCGAGCTGGCGCTGACGGGCGCAACGACGGTGCTGACGATGGGGCAGGTCGCCGCCAACGGCCTGCTGGGCCGCGCGCTGAACGAGCCGCTGGCCGGCGTACGTGGTCAGGTGCATGCGCTGGGCGAAGTGCCGCTGGTCGCCACCCTCCATCCAGGCGAATTGCTTCTGCGCGGCGCCGACAAGGCGCTGGCCTGGGCCGACCTGTGCCGGGCGCGTTCCCTTGCACCCCGCACCTAGTTATCAGGCCGCGTTCCACGCGCGCTGGCGGCACCTGACGCTGCCACCGGTGCGCGCGCTGGCCTGGCTGCTCGATTCGCCCGACCTGCTCGATGGCGCCGCACCGGCATGGGCCGGGCGCGTGTCCACGCTGGGCCCGGTTACGGACGAGGTCGCCAGTTGGCTCGCGCACTTGGATGCCGACCCAGCAGACCTGAACGCCGCGCTCGGCGAGAAACCGTACACGCGACTGGGGCTGTACGCCGAAAAGCTGATGGCGTTCTACTTCGCGCAGCAGGGCCGGCTGGTGGCGCACGGCCTGCAAATCCGCGCCAACCGCAACGACACGGTCGGCGAATTCGACTTCCTGCTCGAAAATGGCCCGGATGCGCTGGAACACATCGAGTTCGCCACCAAATTCTATCTGCAGGGCGAAGGCGGCGCAGGGGGCCTCGACACATTGGTTGGCCCGAACCTGGCCGACACGCTGGGCCTGAAGATGCGCAAGATCTTCGAACGCCAGCTGGCACTCGGCCAACACCCGGCCGCGCAAGCGCAATTGCCACGTCCCGTCGACAAAGCCGGCGCTTTGGTCAAAGGCTGGCTGTTCTACCCCGCCGGCAGCTGGCCGGCAATGCAAGGCATCACCCAAGGCCATTGCCGCGGCTTCTGGTGCGCACTGAGCGAGCTGGACAATCTGCCCGACGACATCTACGTCATCCTGCCAAAACTCGAATGGCTGGCGCCACTGCGCATCGCTTCACCGACTTGGACAATGACCCGCGCACAACTGGCAGCCGAGCTGGCCGACCGCTTCGCAATATCAAACACCCCGGCGCTGATCGCGCGCGTCCGCCCACAAGACAACGCACTGGAAGAAGCCGACCGCGGCTTCATCGTCCCCAACGACTGGCGCACCCGCGCCCAAACCGCCCACCCCTAATCCTCAATGAGGGTCAGAGTCGATTTATTGAGCAATTTCCCGAATTGCCCAATAAATAGCCCCCGACCCTGCCTCGAACCCCGCCGATCAGCTCGCCAAACAAAGTAGGGTCAGAGTAGATTTAATGGGCAATTCCCCAAAGTTGTCAAACAATTCGACTCTGACCCTCATTATTTTTTTGCTTGCAGGATTCGTTTAGTTTGTCTGCAAGCATCAAATTCAGCCGATGGCTGAATCGGTTCGGAAAGCGCTGATAAATGCGTAGCGGCCAGCAAGTTCAGGCCCGCCAAACAATTAGGGTCAGAGTCGAATTATTGAGCAATTTCTCGCGAATGCGGAGAAAGTAGGGACAGAGTGGCTGTGGTGAGCTATTGCCTGCGGCATATGCCGGGCAGGGCAAGCTTCACGGAAAGGGGTCAGGCGAAACGTTGTCAAACAATTCGACACTGACCCTAGTTTAGTGTTTGCCTTCGCCGATCAGGCCGAGGGAGTCGTGTTCGCGCTGGTTCATCAGGTGGCGGCGTTGGATCAGCAGCATGATGCCGGCGACGGACAGGCCGAAGATGACGATGATGATGTTCAGGTCGAGGTTCAGCGTGATCATCACAGCGTAGGCGGCGAGCATCGTCAGGATCGACAGGTTCTCGTTGAAGTTCTGCACCGCGATGGAATGGCCGGCGCTCATCAGGACGTGGCCGCGGTGCTGCAGCAGCGCGTTCATCGGGACCACGAAGAAGCCCGACAGGAAGCCGATGAAGGCCAGCAGCGGGTAGGCCAGCGTGACCGATTTCACGAACACCATGCTGGTCACCACCAGGCCCATGATGATGCCCATCGGGATCACCGTGAGCGACTTGCGCAGCGGGATCATGCGGGCGGCCATGGCGGCGCCCAGTGCGACGCCGATCGCAACCACGCCGATCAGGTTCGTCGCCTGGTCCAGCGGCAGCCCGAGCGATGCTTCGGCCCACTTGAGCACGATGAATTGCAGCGTGGCGCCGGCGCCCCAGAACAGCGTTGTCACGGCCAGCGAAATCTGGCCCAGCTTGTCACGCCACAGCGTGGCCGAGCAATTGGCGAAGTCGGTGATGAGCTTGATCGGATTGCGTTCCTGGTGCTCGTAGCGCGCGCCGGTGTCGGGGATGCGCAGGTTGAAGATGGCGGCCAGGATATAGATTGCGACGACGACGGCCATTGCGGCCTCGGCCGGCGTGTCGATGCCCAGGCTCGGCAGCAGGTCGAACGAGAGCAAGAAGCCCGAGCCGCGCGGGCTCACCAGCGTGCCGCCCAGTACCGTGCCAAGGATGATCGACATGACCGTCAGGCCTTCGATCCAGCCATTGGCCGGCACCAGTTTTTCCGGTGGCAGCAGTTCGGTCAGGATGCCGTACTTGGCAGGCGAATACACGGCCGCGCCAAAGCCGACGACGGCGTATGAAATCAGTGGGTGCACCGTGAAGAACATCAGCGCGCAGCCGAACACCTTGATGATGTTCGCGATGAACATCACGCGGCCCTTGTTGAGCGCATCGGCGAAGGCGCCGACGAAGGCGGCCAGCAATACATAGAACAGGACGAACGACAGCTTCAGCAGCGGAGTGAGCGATGCCGGGGCGTCCATTGCGACGAGCAGGCTGATCGCGACAAACAGGAGCGCGTTATCTGCCAGCGACGAGAAAAACTGCGCCGCCATGATGGTATAAAAACCACGGTTCATTCTAAAATTCTAAAGTTCGGTCCGGGTTGCTTTATACCATGAATGGCTGGCGTGGCGAAGCCAATACGATGCACCGTGACTGCCCCGGCAACGCCCCCGGGCCTGCTCCGGTAGAATAGCCACTCCAACTTTTCGTACCGGTTTCATCCCGATCGCCGACCATGCCGCGCCCACTTTTTGCCACCATTCACCCCGACTCGATGCAGCACAATCTGTCGCAGGCCCGCACCTGCGCGCCTATGGCGAAGATCTGGGCGGTCGTCAAAGCCGATGCCTACGGCCACGGCCTGGAACGCGCGATGCACGGCTTCGCCACGGCCGACGGCCTGGCCCTGATCGAGCTCGAAAACGCCATCCGCCTGCGCGAACTCGGCTGGATCAAGCCGATCCTGTTATTAGAGGGATTCTTCGAAGCAGCCGACGTGCCCCTGCTGGCCGAACACAATATCGTCACAGCCGTGCACTCGGTCGAACAGATCAAGCTGCTCGAATACACCCAGCTCTACCGCCCGATCGACGTCTACCTGAAAATGAACACGGGGATGAACCGCCTGGGCCTGCGCCCGGACGAATACGCGGCCGCCTACAAACGGCTGCGCGCGATCCCCGACGTGCGCAACATCACGCACATGACGCACTTTGCCAACGCTGACGAGCTCGAACATCCGTTGCTGACGATCGCCGAACAGGTGCGCCGCTTCCAGACCGGCGCCGGCGACCTGCCCGGCGAGCGCAGCCTGTCCAATTCGGGCGGCGTGCTGCATCAGGCTGAGCTTGCAGAGCACCTGTCCAACGACTGGGTCCGTCCCGGCATCATGCTGTACGGCGGCACGCCGGGTGGCCGCAGCGCCAGCGATTTCGGCCTGCGCCCGACCATGACGCTGCGCTCGGAAATCATCGGCATCCAGCACATCGAGCGTGGCGACACGGTCGGCTACGGCAGCCGCTTCGTGGCCGACGGCCCGATGACGATCGGCGTCGTCGCCTGTGGCTATGCGGACGGCTACCCGCGCAGCGCGCCGCATGGCACGCCGGTGATCGTCGATGGCGTGCGCACGGGGCTGATCGGCCGCGTCTCGATGGACATGATGACGGTCGACCTCTCACCCGTACCCAATGCGCGCATCGGCAGCAAAGTCACGCTGTGGGGCGATGGCCTGCCGATCGACGACGTCGCGCAGGCCGCCGGCACGATCGGCTACGAGCTGATGTGCGCCGTCGCGCCGCGCGTGCGCATCGCCGAAGGCCGCCTGGGCACCGATGGATAACCGATAGAGAACATGGCAAAAGCAAAAACCAATTACACCTGCTCCGAATGCGGCGCAATCGCCACCCGCTGGATGGGCCAGTGCGCCGACTGCAAGGCCTGGAACACGATGGTTGAAACCGTCGTCGAGGCGCCCGGCGTGAACCGCATGTCCCAAACCCCGCACCGCGCGCTGGCGCAGACCGCGCCGGTGCTGTCGCTGGCCGATATCGAGGCAATCGACGTGCCACGCTTTGGCACCGGCATCGAGGAATTCGACCGCGTGCTGGGTGGTGGCCTGGTGGCCGGTGGCGTCGTGCTGATTGGCGGCGACCCGGGCATCGGCAAATCCACGCTGCTGCTGCAGGCGCTGGCCAGCCTGTCAAAAACGCGCTCCACGTTATATGTCAGCGGTGAAGAATCCGGCGCCCAGATCGCGCTGCGTGCGCGCCGGCTCGCGGTCGACGCGCAAGACCTGAAACTGCAGGCCGAGATCCAGCTCGAGAAAATCCTCGGTACGATCGCCGACCTCAAGCCCGAAGTGGCGGTGATCGATTCGATCCAGACCGTGTATTCGGATGCCCTGACGTCCGCGCCCGGTTCGGTGGCCCAGGTGCGCGAATGCGCGGCCCAGCTGACGCGCGTGGCCAAGCAGACCGGCGTGACGATCATCCTGGTCGGCCACGTGACGAAAGAGGGCGCGCTGGCCGGCCCGCGCGTGCTCGAACACATCGTCGACACGGTGCTGTATTTCGAGGGCGACACGCAGTCGAGCTTCCGCCTCGTGCGGGCGATCAAGAACCGCTTCGGCGCCGTCAACGAGCTGGGTGTGTTCGCGATGACCGAAAAAGGCCTGAAAGGCGTGTCGAATCCGTCCGCGCTGTTCCTGTCGCAGCACGACACCCCGGTGCCGGGCTCCTGCGTCATGGTCACGCAGGAAGGCACGCGCCCGCTGCTGGTCGAGATCCAGGCGCTGGTCGACACGAGCCACCTGCCCAATGCGCGCCGCCTGTCGGTCGGTCTCGAACAGAACCGCCTGGCGATGCTGCTGGCGGTGCTGCACCGCCATGCCGGCATCGCCGCATTCGACCAGGACGTGTTCATCAACGCAGTGGGTGGCGTCAAGATCACGGAGCCGGCGGCCGACCTGGCCGTGCTCCTAGCGATCAATTCATCGATGCGCAGCAAACCGTTGCCGCGCGGGCTCGTGGTATTCGGCGAAGTGGGCCTGGCCGGTGAAATCCGGCCGGCGCCGCGTGGCCAGGAACGCCTGCGTGAAGCGGCGAAGCTGGGCTTTTCGATTGCCGTGATCCCGAAGGCGAATGCGCCGAAGCAGAAAATCGAGGGCATGACGATCATCGCCGTCGAACGCATCGAAGAAGCGTTCAACAAATTGCGCGAACTCGACTAGGCGCATGGCAAACCGGCACGGCGCAACAATGTCGTGCCGGATCCTGTGGATGTTCCTATAATAGTGTCTCTTTTCAGGCATCATGGGAAACACGTGTTACAAGAGCAGAGGCAGTCCCCGCGCAAAGTATTGCGTACCAAAGTCTTGCTGGCCATTGACGGTCGGGCGCCATTCACCGGCAAGAGCGTCGATGTCAGCCCCAACGGCATCAGTGTCAACATCCCCGACCCGATGCCGGTCGGACTCGCCAGCCAGCTGCGTTTCGACCTGATGATCGACGGTCGCTTCACGACGATCGACACCCGTGCCAAAGCGCTGCACTGCATTTTCAGCGGCGGTGAGTACAAGGTGGGGTTTCAGTTTCAGAGCCTTGACCTGGCAGCCGTGACCGCGCTGGCGCGCTTCCTGCGCTGACAGTAATGCTGACAGCGACCCTGACATCGACGCTGACATCTACGCGCCATGCGACAAGCGGCGAGCGCCCTGAGGCCTCGCCGCTTGCTGTCTGACCCGCTGAGCGGGTTTGTCGCTATTCGTGATAGCGGTCTTCGAGTTCCCTGGCACTGCCACGTACTTCCTGGTAGATCTCGAACGCGACCAGTGCCGCCAGCCCGCCCAGGATCCCCATGACCATCATGTCCAGCATACAATCATCAACGCCGTTGGGCATTCCCTCCATGTGAAAACGACACTTCAGGTTAGCAGCTGACACGGTATTTACAAGGTTGGCGTAGGTGGAAAAATATTGGTGCACGCCCAGCCGCGCGCCGCATCCCCACCGGCAATGCCATGCTTGCGGCCGTGTCATGTTCGTGTCACATTTCAGAATATGTCATGAACTTGTCATATTCGCCCGCTAGACTGCGCTTCATCGTCAGCGGGATCGTCCCGTCGTTCTATTTTCAGAGGATCAGATATGCGCATGAAGCATCTCTTCGTTTCGATCGCCGTTGCCGCTTCGGCATTCACCGCAACCGCCCAGGCCGCCAACATCACCGGCGCAGGCGCGACGTTCCCTTATCCGATCTACGCCAAATGGGCCGAGCTGTACAAGGCAGCATCGGGCAATGGCCTGAACTACCAGTCGGTCGGTTCCGGCGCCGGCATCAAGCAGATCAAGGCCAAGACCGTCGACTTCGGCGCGTCCGACATGCCACTGGCAGCCGCTGAACTCAACGCCGCCGGCCTGTTCCAGTTCCCGGCCGTGATGGGCGGCGTCGTGCCGATCGTGAATCTGGCGGGCATCGCCCCGGGCCAGATGAAACTGAGCGGCGCCGTCATCGCCGACATCTACATGGGCAAGATCGTCAAGTGGAACGCGCCGCAGATCGCCGCGCTGAACCCTGGCGTGAAATTGCCGGACGCCGAGATCACCGTCGTGCGCCGCGCCGACAGCTCGGGCACCTCGTTCCTGTGGACCGATTTCCTGTCGAAATCGAGCCCGGAGTGGAAGACCAAGGTCGGCGCCGGCACCACCGTCAAGTGGGCAGTGGGCGTGGGCGGCAAGGGCAACGAAGGCGTGGCCGCCAACGTGCAGCGCATCAAGGGCGGCATCGGCTACGTCGAGTGGGCCTACGCCAAGAAGAACAAGATGTCGCACACCCAGCTCCAGAACAAGGATGGCGTGTTCCTGCAACCAAGCGACGACGCCTTCAAGGCCGCCGCTGCCGGCGCCAACTGGTCGGGTACCCCGGGCTTTGCGGTCATCCTGACCGACCAGCCAGGCAAGGACAGCTGGCCAGTCACGGGCGCGTCGTACATCCTCGTGCACAAGGCCCAGGACGCGGCCAAGGGCAAGGAAGTGCTGAAGTTCTTCGACTGGTCATACAAGAACGGCGCCGCCTCGGCTGCTGAACTCGACTACGTGCCAATGCCTGCGCCAGTCATCAAGCTGGTGCAGGACGCCTGGCGCACCAATCTGAAAGACACCACCGGCAAGGCGCTCTGGTAATCCACTAGTTTTCATCATCGAAGGACCGGCCCGACCGGTCCTTCTGCATGCCAGCAATATTGACAAAACGATATTGATTACGAGTCTTATAGCGAGTCTTCCACACATATGAGCGCCCACCCATCCTTGTCCGTGCAGGATCTGCCTGAAAAGGCAGCAGCCGAAGACGCCCGCCGTTACGCTGCACTGCGCACGACGATGCGCAACCAGCGCATCCAGGACTTCTTCTTCCACAAAATCACGCTGCTGTTTGCTGCCACGGTCCTGGCGGTGCTGATCGGGATCATCATCTCGCTGGCCATCGGCGCCGCGCCGGCGTTCTCGCAGTTTGGCCCGGGCTTCATCACCCGCGTCGAGTGGGATCCGGTCAACGACGAGTTTGGCGCGATGATCGCCATCTGGGGCACGCTGGCCACCTCGATCATCGCATTGGCTGTCGCGTTTCCGATCAGCTTCGGCATCGCGCTGTTCCTGACCGAAATCTGCCCGGCCTGGCTGCGCCGCCCGCTGGGCACCGCTGTCGAACTGCTCGCCGGCGTGCCGTCGATCATTTACGGCATGTGGGGTCTGTTCGTGTTCGCGCCGATGTTCGCCGACCACGTGCAGCCGCTGCTGAAGGAAACCATCGGCCAGTTGCCGGTCATCGGCGTCATCTTCCAGGGCCCGACGATGGGCATCGGCATCATGACCGCCGGCCTGATTCTGGCAATCATGATCATCCCGTTCATCGCCTCGGTGATGCGCGACGTGTTCGAGATCGTGCCGACCGTGCTGAAGGAATCGGCGTATGGCCTCGGTTGCACCCGCTGGGAAGTGGTGCGCAAGGTCGTGCTGCCATATACCCGCAACGGTGTGGTGGGTGGCGTCATGCTGGGCCTGGGCCGCGCGCTCGGCGAGACGATGGCCGTGACGTTCGTGATCGGTAACGCGCACTCGCTGTCGGCTTCGCTGTTCTCGCCGGGTAATTCGATTTCGTCGACGCTCGCCAACGAATTTGCCGAAGCGGCCAGCACGCTGCATTCGTCGTCGCTGTTTGCGCTGGCACTGATCCTGTTTGGCATCACGTTCATCGTGCTGTCGGCGGCCAAGATCATGCTGCTCGGTATGTCCCGTAACGAAGGTACGAAATAAGATGAACACTGCTACCAAGAACCCGGTGTATCGCCGTCGCCTGCTGGCGCACCGCATTGGCATCACGCTGTCGGTGTGCGCGATGGGCATCGGTCTGGCCTTCCTGGCCTGGATTCTGTTCACGCTGCTGTACAACGGCCTGGGCGGCCTGTCGGCCACGCTGTTCACGGCTGACACGCCAGCCCCGGGCACGCCTGGCGGCGGCTTACGCAATGCCATTCTCGGCAGCGTGATGATGGTCGGCCTGTCGACGCTCATCAGCACGCCGGTCGGCATCCTGGCCGGTATCTATCTGGCTGAATACGGCGAGAACAACAAGTTCGCGCAAGTCACGCGCTTCGTGACCGACATCATGCTGTCGGCCCCGTCGATCGTGATCGGCCTGTTCGTGTACGCGATCTACGTCGCCAAGGTCCAGCACTTTTCGGGCTACGCCGGTACGATCGCACTGTCGCTGATCGCCATCCCGGTCGTCGTGCGCACCACCGACAATATGCTGCGCCTGGTACCGCCGAGCCTGCTCGAAGCAGCCTATGCGCTGGGCGCGCCGCACTGGAAGGTCGCCCTGACGGTGCGCCTGCGCGCTGTCAAGGCCGGCGTCGTGACCGGCGTGCTGCTGGCTGTCGCCCGCGTCACGGGTGAAACCGCGCCGCTGCTGTTCACCGCGCTGAACAACCAGTTCTACAGCCATGACATGAATGCGCCGCTGGCGAACCTGCCGGTGGTGATCTACACCTACGCCATGAGCCCGTATGACGACTGGCGCTCGCTGGCCTGGGCCGGTGCATTGCTGGTGACCACGACCGTGTTGTTGCTGAACATTCTGTCGCGTACGCTGTTCAGCCAAAAAACCCCGAATTAATTCACTCTGATAAACGATAAAGTGATGAACCAAGCCATGCTCAATACGACTCCGACCCCGGCTGCGGCCAAAGCCAAGACGATCGAAATCGAAGGCCTGAACTTCTTTTACGGTAAAACGCAGAGTCTGAAGAATGTCAGCCTCGACATCCACGCCAAGCAGGTGACGGCCTTCATCGGCCCGTCGGGCTGCGGCAAGTCGACGCTGCTGCGCACCCTCAACCGGATGTACGACCTGTACCCGGGCCAGCGCGCCGAAGGCAAGATCATGTACCGCGGCGGCAATATTCTCGACGCAGGCGTTGACGTGAACATGCTGCGTGCCAAGGTCGGCATGGTGTTCCAGAAGCCGACCCCGTTCCCGATGTCGATCTACGACAACATCGCGTTCGGCGTGCGCCTGTACGAAAACCTGTCGAAAGGCGAGATGGACGAGCGCGTCGAGTGGGCCCTGAAAAAGGCGGCGCTGTGGGAAGAAGCCAAGGACAAGCTGTCCAAGAGCGGCCTGTCGCTGTCGGGCGGCCAGCAACAGCGCCTGTGCATCGCGCGCGGCGTGGCAGTCAAGCCCGACGTGCTGCTGCTCGATGAGCCGACCTCGGCCCTGGATCCGATCTCGACCGCCAAGATCGAAGAACTGATCAGCGAACTGAAACAGGATTACACGATCACGATCGTGACCCACAATATGCAGCAGGCCGCGCGCTGCTCCGACTACACCGCCTATATGTACCTGGGCGAGCTGGTCGAATTCGGCGAGACCGACCAGATCTTCATGAAGCCGGCGCGCAAGGAAACGCAAGACTATATTACCGGCCGTTTCGGTTGATCGAACAGGCTGAGACTTTATCGGCCGGCCCACTTGGTCCGGCTTCACAAGAATATTGACGGAGAGTTTGTATGACAGGCGAGCATTCATCCAAGCAGTACGACCAGGAACTCGAAGGGATCCGTTCCCAGGTCTTGCTGATGGGCGGCATGGTGGAAACCCAGTTCGAAGAAGCGCTGGAATGCTTCCGCATCGGCGACATCGCGCGCGCCGAGCGCGTGATGGCCGAAGACCAGGCTGTCAACCAGCTTGAAGTCGCGCTGGACGACGCCTGCAGCCACCTGATCGTGAAACGACAGCCGACCGCGAACGACCTGCGCACCGTGATGGCCACCATCAAGGTGATCACCGACCTCGAGCGCATCGGCGACGAAGCGACCAAGGTCGCGCGCACGGCGAAAAGCCTGCACGAGCGGGGCGCGACGGGCTTTGCCCATTTCGACATGATCCGCACGATCGCCAAGGCGACGTCCGAACTGCTGCACGATTCGCTCGACGCGTTCGCGCGCCTGGACGGCAAGCAGGCCTTGCAGATCATCGCGGGCGACGAAGTGGTCGACCACGAGTTCCGCGTCATCCTGCGCACGATGGTCACGTTCATGATGGAAGACCCGCGCACGATTTCGTCGGCGCTCGACACGCTGTGGGTGGCAAAGGCCATCGAGCGTATCGGCGACCATGCCAAGAACATCGCCGAGTACGTGATCTACGTGGTCGAAGGCCGCGACATCCGCCACAGCAAGCCGACGCTCGGCGAGCCGCCGGTACTGTGAGCATGGCTGACACCACCTCCGTCCTCGTGGTCGAGGACGAGCCGGCGATCGTCGAGCTGGTGACTTATTCGCTGCGCGAAGCAGGCTGGGAAATCCGCACGGCCGATACGGCGGCCGGCGCCTGGGACAGCATCAGCCGGGGCAAGCCCGACCTGCTGCTGCTGGACTGGATGCTGCCCGACCAGAGCGGCCTGCGCCTGCTGTCGCGCCTGCGCGCCGACCGCGACTTCCAGGAGCTGCCGGTCATCATGTTGACCGCCAAGAGCATGGAAGAAGACAAGCTGGCGGGCCTGAACAGCGGCGCCGACGACTACATCACCAAGCCGTTCTCGCCACGCGAGCTGCTGGCCCGTTCGCGCGCGCTGCTGCGCCGCAAGAGCCCGCACCTGGCCGAGGCGCCGCTGCGCGCCGGTAGCGTGACGCTCGATCCGAACAGCTGCACCGTGACGGTCGAGAACCAGCAGATCGACATCGGTAATGCCGAATACAAGCTGCTCAAGTACCTGCTGGCGCACCGCGAGCGCGTGTTTTCGCGCGCCCAGTTGCTCGACAAGGTGTGGGGCGACCATGCGGTGATCGAAGAGCGCACGGTCGACGTGCACGTGCTGCGGCTGCGCAAGGCGCTGAAATCGGCCGATGGCCTGATCCGCACGGTGCGCAGCGTTGGCTACATGCTGTCCGAAAAATAGTCTGTGTCGAAGGACGCGATGAATCCCAAATTGCTGTTCTGGGTCCCGGCGCTGTTGCGCCTGGGGCTGTTGTTTGCCTTTGCGGGCCTCGTCTGGTGGTGGATGGGGCTGGTGGCCGGGCTGTCGCTGGCGCTGGCCGCCACCGTCACGGCCATCATCGTCCAGCTGTCGTATCTGCAGAAGCTGGGCGAATGGCTCGAGCATCCGCAAGAGACGCGCCTGCCGGATGGCTGGGGCGCCTGGACCGAAGCGTTCGCGCGCCTGTACCACCTGCGGCGCGACGACAAGAAGCACCAGGCTGAACTCACGGAATGGCTGGCCCGCTTCCGCCAGGCGATGCACCTGCTGCCGGAAGGCGTCGCGATCATGGACGACGTGTTGTTCCTGGAATGGTGCAATCCTGCGCTCGAGCGCCATCTGGGCCTGACGATGGAACGCGACAAGGGCCTGCGCGTGACCAATCTGGTGCGCCATCCCGACTTCATCGACTACATCATTCTGGGCCGCTACGAGCAGCCGCTGACGCTGGCGTTCAGAGGCCGCAAGATCGAATGCCGCATCATCCCGTTCGAGAACCGGCGCCAGATCCTGGTCACGCACGATGCGACCGACACCGAACGGATCGAAGCGATGCGGCGCGACTTCATCGCCAACGCTTCGCACGAATTGCGCACGCCGCTGACGGTGATCGTGGGCTTCCTCGAAATCGCGATGGCCGATCCGGGCCTCGACGTGACCACGCGTACGGCGCACCTGAGCCTGATGACCGAGCAGGCGCAGCGGATGCAGCGGCTGATCCAGGACATGCTGACCCTGTCGCGGCTGGAGTCGGACGAATTTCCGCTCAAGCGCGAGCGGGTGGATATCAAGATTCTGGTCGAATCGATCGCCGCTGAAGCACGCGCGCTGTCGGGCGGCCGGCACACGATCGAGGTGGCGGTGGATGGCCCGGACGTGATGGGGAGCATGGAAGAACTGCGCAGCGCCTTCGCCAACCTGGCGTCGAACGCCGTGCGCTACTCGCCCAATGGCGGCACGATTCGCCTGGCCTGGTCACGCGGCCCCGACGCGCTGGCGTTTGCGGTAACCGACTGCGGCATCGGCATCGACCCGGAACACATCCCGCGCCTGACCGAGCGTTTCTACCGCGTCGACAAGAGCCGCTCGCGCGAAACGCAGGGCACGGGCCTGGGCCTGGCCATCGTCAAGCACGTGCTGCTGCGCCACGGCGGCAAGCTGACGATCACCTCACAACCCGGCAAAGGCAGCACCTTCGCCGCCACGCTCCCGAACACCTCGCTACCAGCGTAACCCTCCAACACCTAAAGCAATTGCCTTCCAATTGGGGTCAGAGTCGAATTGGTTGATAACTTTGTGACATGCCGGGGAGATCGTCCGGTTGATCACAAATTGTACGGAAACGTTTGTTTGGGACAATGAGGGTCAGAGTCGAATTAATGAGCAACTTCGAAAGTTGTCAAACAATTCGACTCTGACCCTAATTGTTTTTTCGGCGTTTTGGTGAGAAGAACAATTGATTTCGACTAGAACGATGGGCACGAGCAAGCAAAGCAATCGCTCAATATATGGAGGTACTTTTTTCGGCTTTTTTGACCCGAAAAACATGAGGGTCAGAGTCGAATTAATGAGCAACTTCGAAAGTTGTCAAACAATTCGACTCTGACCCTAATTGTCTTTTGGGTAAGCTGAGGCTAGGAAATTGAGGGGCGGTAAAACGTCGTCGTGCGAGTGGGAAATTGGCCAACAATTCGACTCTGACCCTAATTGTTCCTGATTGTTAGTGCAGCAGGAGGAGGGCGGTGGTCAGGGCGGCTGCCGGGATGCCGATCCAGGCGCCTTGGGCGACTTTGCGGGGGGCGTATTGGAGCATGGCGGCGACGGTCCAGGCCGCGACCGACAGGACGCCGCACCACAGCACCGGGCCGACGTGCCAGCCGCGTGCGGCGATGCAGGCGGCAAAGGAGAGTGCCAGGCCCAGCCAGGCCAGTGTGCGCATGCGCATTCTCAGCGCTGGCGCCGGCTCCTTGCCGCGGCCGTGCAGGTCGGCGTAGTGGCGGTCCATCACGATGCCTTTGGCGGCGAATGCGCTGAAGGCGAGGGAAACGCTGCTGAGAAATAGCATGCTCATACGGGCTCCATGGTCGAGGTCGATCCGGCGTCAGCCGCCGTCTGTTTTTTCGCTGCTTTCTGTTTGGCCTTGTGTCCCAGCCACCAGGCGGCCCAGCCCAGCAATGCGCCCAGCATCAGGACGACGATGTCGAACGCCGCCACTGGCCGCAGGCCCGGCCCGCCGAACAGCGACACGCCCAGGTGTGAATTGGTCGTGAACACGTTCAGCACAGGGATGCCCGCCAACAGCACCGCGCCCACCGTTAGCTGGAAACGCCACATCGCGCGTGTCGGCCGGATCTGGGCAAGGAGGGCGGCGGCGCCCCAGGCGATGAAGAACCAGTTGGCTTCGGCGCTGGCGCGCTGCGCCATGTCCACCGGCAGCAGGCGGTTAGCCCAGAAGAACGCGGCAAACGCGATCGGCAGGCCGGCAATGGCGCCGATGTTCAGTGCGTCAACCAGGCGCACGCCGAAGCCGACGCGTCCGCCGTTGGCCACGATCTTGGCGTACGACTGACGCTCCCGCACGCCCCACAACAGCGCGCCGGTGGCGACCATCGCGCTGCCGGCCAGGCCGCACACGAAGAACAGTGCGCGCAGCAGCGGATCGGCAAAGTGCGCCAGGTGCATGCCATAGATGGCGGCGCGCGTGGCCAGCGCCGTGCTCAACGGCGGCGTTGCCGACACCAGAGCGCCACTGACGCCATCGAACGTCATCGCCGGCTCGAGATTCGATAACTGCTGGCCCGATGGCCGATACAATTCCACGCGCGCGGCCGCATCGTTCGGATGGCTGATCGCCACGCGCAACGGCGTCACGCCCCATGCCCGCTCGGCCTGCTGCAGCATCGGCCCGATGTCGGCCAGCGGCGCGGCGATGTCCGCCGGCTTGCCGCGCTCGAAGTTGCCGAATACGTCGCTGAACATCGTGTTCTGCTCGTCGCCGTACAGCGCCTTGGTGGGCGCGGGCATGTAGATGAACATCAGCGTGACAATGCCCGTGTAGGTAATCATCAGGTGAAATGGCAGCGCCAGCACGGCGGTCGCGTTGTGCGCGTCCAGCCACGAACGCTGGCCCTTCTTTGGCCGGAACGTGAAGAAGTCCTTGAAGATGCGCTTGTGCGTGATCACGCCGCTGATGATCGCCACCAGCATGAACATCGCGCCAATGCCGACGATCCAGCGGCCCCAGATCGCCGGCATGTAGTGCAGATCAAAGTGCAGGCGGTACAGGAAGTCCCCGCCACGGGTATCGCGCGGTTTGGCCGTCGGCAGGCCTGTCGTCGGGTCGAGCGTGACATTCTGGTCACGCAGCGCATTGCGGCGCTCTGCGCGCGACATGTCTTTTTTCGGCGGATTCTGCCAGGCAGCCTGGATCAGCGGATTGCGCTCATCGGGAAGGTCGATCGTCCAGCGCGTCGCGCCCGGTGCGCGCTCCTGCAACGTGCGCACGGCCAGTTGCGCCGACTGCGCCGGGGAGAGCGTGGCCGGCGCAGCGGCTGCCGCGTGCAGCTCGGGCTTCATCCAGAACGTGATCTCGTGCCGGTAATACGCCGCCGTGCCGGCCATGAACACCAGCAGCAGCAGCCAGCACACGAGCAGGCCAGCCCACGTATGCACCCATGCCATCGATTGCCGCAAGCCGTCCTTCATGCCGTTCCTCCGACCAGCCACAAAATCATCCACAGCTTCGCGCACATCACAGCCACCCCGACGCAGGCGTGCAGCGCGCTGCGCGTGGCAAAGACCCACAGGATGACGCAGGGATAGATGACGAACGCCAGCAGCGTGGCGATGGTGACGGCATCGGCGCGTGGCAGCGGCAGGGCCAGCGCAATCAGTGCGCCGGCAAGCGCGGCGAGCACGTAGCCGCCGCCGATCGCGGCCACCGCGCGGGCGGTGACGCCGCCACGGTAGCGCCAGGTGGTCGTGGTCATGAAGCCGGGCCTTTCTTCAGACGACGGATGGCATCACTGGATACACGGTCAGCCGGATCAGTGATCGGCGCTTGGGGCCATGGCCGGACCAGCCGCGACGGCTGCGATGCCTTTTGGCTGCACGACGCTCAGCGACGTGGTGTAGCTCGACGTCGCGTATTGCAGGCCGGCACGCTCGCCCGCCGTCTTGTCGGTGTGCTCGGTCTCCAGCACATACAGGCCTTTCCATGGCATGTCGAACCTGACGACGCCGCTGTCATCCGACTCCGCTTCTTTCGCCCAGCCGCTCTGGACGATCGCATTGACCTTTGCTTTTGGCAACGGCTGGCCCTTGTAGAACACCTTGAATTCGCCGGCCTTGCCCGTCGGGACGAGGTCGAGCGTCAGTTTCGGCTGCTGCGCAGCGAAGCTGGTGGCCATGCGCGCGGCCGGCACCCAGATGTGGTTGAGTTTCTTGCCGTTCTCATCTGTTTCCCAGCTCGGGTAGGCATTGTCTTCGGCGACGATCGCGTCACCCGCCGCCGGCGTGGCGCCGCTGACCAGGTAACCCTTGGCCGTCTTGTCCAGCTTGAGTGTGCGTTCGCCCTTGGCGCCCAGCAGCGTCGCGCTCGGAGCGCCAAACTTGTCGAGCAGGCCCGGCGTGGTTTCACGCTGGTTCAGGGCAAACTCGCCGAACTGCAGCTTGACCGCCTTGCCGTCCTGCTCGAACCAGATTTGGTGGGCCTGTGCGGCAGGCGCTGCGACCAGCATGGCGACGAGGGAGGAGAGCAGGATATTGGTCATGGTAAGCGCTTTGTGGTTGTTGATCGGATTAGACGGGCAGTAATGCGACAGGAATTATAATGCGAATCATTCTCATTTCAAAACATTTTTGCAACTGCTCCGAGCGGACCAAATAACCAGCTTGCCGTCGTGCCCGCCCAGGCATGTCATCAAGAACGCGCCGATGTACAATCGTGCCTCGTTCTTATCGGCCTCCTCTATGCTCTCTCGACGTACTTCCCTCGTGGCCTGCGCCGCGCTGTTGCTGGCCGCCTGCGGCAGCACCCCGACCCCGGCTCCCGTCACTCCCGTTGCCGCCCCCAAGGCGGCGCCATTGCCTCCCAAGAAAATTCGTATCGGCCTGGCCCTCGGTGGCGGCGCCGCGCGCGGGTTCGCCCATATCGGCGTCATCAAGGCACTCGAAGCCCAGGGTATCTACCCGGAAATCGTCGTCGGCACCAGCGCCGGTTCCGTCGTCGGCGCGCTGTATGCGTCGGGCGTGAACGGCTTTGCGCTGCAAAAGACTGCCATGACCATGGACGAGGCCACCATCTCGGACTGGGCGCTGCCGCTGTTCAGCAAATCGACGGGCCTGCTGAAAGGCGAGGCGCTGCAGAGCTATGTGAACAAGGCCGTCAACAACGTGCCCATTGAAAAGCTGAAGCTGCGCTTTGGCGCCGTGGCCACCGACCTGAAAACGGGCCAACCGATCCTGTTCAGCCGCGGCAATACGGGCATGGCCGTGCGCGCGTCATCCAGCGTGCCGAGCGTGTTCCAGCCAGTCGTCATCGGCAACAAGAGCTACGTCGATGGTGGCCTGGTGGCACCGGTGCCGGTGCGCTACGTGCGCGACATGGGCGCCGATTTCATCATCGCGGTCAATATCTCGAGCGCGACCGAGGGCGCTGCCACGGCCAGCTCGCTCGACGTGCTGATGCAGACCTTCTCGATCATGGGCCAGCGCCTGAACCACTTCGAGCTCAAGGATGCCGACATCGTCATCACGCCGGCCCTGGGCAATATGGGCTCGAGCGATTTCGGTGGCCGCAACCTGGCCATCCTGGCGGGCGAGCAGGCCGCCGCCGCCGTCATGCCGCAAATCAAGGCCAAACTGAAACTCAAACAGCAAGTTCCCTGAGAAAGCCCACGATGAACACCAAACCTTACCTGACCCTGGCGGACGCCAAACAGATCGGCGCTGCCGCCGAAGCCGAAGCCCTTGCCAACGGCTGGGCCGTGTCGATCGCCATCGTCGATGATGGCGGCCACCTGCTGTGGCAGCAGCGCCTGGACGGCTCGCCGCCGATCTCGTCGCACATCGCACCCAGCAAGGCCAACACGGCCGCGCTCGGCCGCCGTGAGTCCAAGGTGTATGAAGACGTGATCAATGGCGGGCGCATGTCGTTTCTCAGCGCGCCGAAGCTCGAAGGCATGCTCGAGGGCGGCGTGCCCGTCATCGTCGATGGCCACGTGATCGGCGCGGTCGGCGTGTCGGGCGTGAAATCGAACGAGGATGTGCAGATCGCCAAAGCCGGTATTGCCGCCCTGGGCGCGGCGTAAATCGAGCGTACGGGCGCATGATTTTTGCATCATCGGCGCCCGTATTTGCTGCAACGCCGCATTGCCGAATGCCGTTGTACGCGCTATAATTCGGAAGTTTATCTAATTCAAACTTCGCCGTAGCGCATACCCACCAACCCTCATTCAACATGACCTCCAACACCCGGCGCAAGCAGTGCAGCGGGGTTAGCTGGATGTCGGTCTGACGTGGCGCAGCTACGGCAACTTTTACGGGAGTTGCCCTTGCCGCCATTCTTTTCCGGCCCCTCTGTTCCGGCCATTCTGGCCCTTGCCGACGGGACCATCTTCAAAGGTTATTCCATTGGCGCCGTCGGTCACACGACCGGCGAAGTGGTGTTCAACACCGCTATGACCGGCTACCAGGAAATCCTTACCGACCCGAGCTATTCGCGTCAGATCGTCACGCTGACCTACCCGCACATCGGTAACTATGGCGTCAACACGACCGACGTGGAAGCATCGAAAGTGCATGCCGCGGGCCTCATCATTCGCGATCTGCCGCTGCTGGCGTCCAACTTCCGCTCGACGCAGTCGCTCGGCGACTACCTGAAGGCCGAGAACGTCGTCGCGATTGCCGGCATCGATACCCGCAAGCTCACCCGCATCCTGCGTGAGAAGGGCGCCCAGGCCGGCGCGATCCTCACCGCTGCGCAAGGCGCCGAGCCATCGACCGCGCAAGCGCTCGAACTGGCGCGCTCGTTCCCTGGCCTGGCCGGCATGGACCTGGCCAAGGTCGTCTCGGTGAAAGCGCCATACGAGTTCACCGAAACCGAATGGAAGCTGGGCGAAGGCTTCGGCAAGCAGACCAATCCCCAGTACCACGTGGTCGCCTTCGACTATGGCGTCAAGCGCAATATCCTGCGCATGCTGGCCGAGCGCGGCTGCAAGGTCACCGTGCTGCCGGCGCAGTCCACCGCCGCCGACGCGCTGGCGCTGAACCCGGACGGTATCTTCCTGGCCAATGGCCCGGGCGACCCGGAACCATGCGACTACGCCATCGCCGCCTCGCGCGAGCTGATCGAAAAAGGTATCCCCATCTTCGGCATCTGCCTCGGTCACCAGATCATGGCGCTGGCCTCCGGCGCCAAGACCATGAAGATGAAGTTCGGCCACCACGGCGCCAACCACCCGGTGCAGGACCTCGATTCCAAGAAGGTCTTGATCACGTCGCAGAACCATGGCTTTGCGGTCGATCCGACCACCTTGCCGGCAAACTGCCGCGTCACGCATGTGTCGCTGTTCGACGGCTCGCTGCAGGGTTTCGAGCGTACCGACAAACCCGCGTTCTGCTTCCAGGGTCACCCGGAAGCCTCGCCTGGGCCGACCGACGTCGCCTACCTGTTTGACCGCTTCATCGGCCTGATGCAAGCAGCGGAGAAAAAATAATATGCCAAAACGTAGTGATATCAAAAGCATCCTGATCATCGGCGCTGGCCCGATCGTCATCGGCCAGGCCGTCGAATTCGACTACTCCGGCGCGCAAGCCTGCAAGGCCCTGCGCGAAGAGGGTTACAAGGTCATCCTGGTGAACTCGAACCCGGCCACGATCATGACCGACCCGGAAACGGCGGACGTGACGTACATCGAGCCGATCACCTGGAAGGTCGTCGAGCGCATCATCGAGAAAGAGCGTCCGGACGCGATCCTGCCAACGATGGGCGGCCAGACCGCGCTCAATTGCGCGCTCGACCTGCACCGCCATGGCGTGCTCGAGAAATACAATGTCGAGCTGATCGGCGCGACGCCGGAAGCGATCGACAAGGCCGAGGACCGCCTGAAGTTCAAGAACGCGATGACCAAGATCGGCCTGGGTTCGGCGCGCTCGGGCGTGGCGCACACGATGGAAGAATCGTGGGTCGTCCAGCGCGAGATGGGCTTCCCGACCATCATCCGTCCATCGTTCACGATGGGTGGCAGCGGCGGCGGCATCGCCTACAACGAAGAAGAATTCGAAGCGATCTGCAAGCGCGGCCTGGAAGCCTCGCCAACCTCGGAGCTCCTGATCGAAGAGTCGCTGCTCGGTTGGAAAGAGTACGAGATGGAAGTCGTGCGTGACAAAAACGACAACTGCATCATCATCTGCTCGATCGAGAACCTCGATCCGATGGGCGTGCACACGGGCGACTCGATCACCGTCGCACCGGCGCAGACTCTGACCGACAAGGAATACCAGATCCTGCGCAACGCGTCGATCGACGTGCTGCGTGAAATCGGCGTCGACACGGGCGGCTCGAACGTGCAGTTCGCGATCAACCCGAAAGACGGCCGCATGATCGTCATCGAGATGAACCCGCGCGTCTCGCGTTCGTCGGCACTGGCCTCGAAAGCCACCGGCTTCCCGATCGCCAAGGTCGCGGCCAAGCTGGCCGTCGGCTACACGCTCGACGAGCTGCGCAACGACATCACGGGCGGCGCCACGCCAGCCTCGTTCGAACCGTCGATCGACTACGTCGTCGTCAAGATCCCGCGCTTCACGTTCGAGAAATTCCCGACCGCCGACAAGCACCTGACCACGCAGATGAAATCGGTGGGCGAAGTGATGGCCATGGGCCGCACCTTCCAGGAATCGTTCCAGAAAGCGCTGCGCGGCCTCGAAGTGGGCGTCGATGGCCTGAACGAAAAAACGCGCGACCGCGAAAAGATCGAAGAAGAGCTGGGCGAGCCTGGTCCGGACCGCATCTGGTATGTGGGCGATGCGTTTGCCCAGGGCTTCACGCTCGAGGAAGTGCACAACCTGACCAAGATCGATCCGTGGTTCCTCGTGCAGATCAAGGAAATCGTCGACATCGAGCTGTGGCTCGAGACGCAGACGCTGGAAAGCCTGGACAAGCCGCTGCTGTACAAGCTCAAGCAAAAAGGTTTCGCTGACCGTCGCCTGGCCTTCCTGCTGAAGGTCAAGCCGGAAGAAGTGCGCGCGCGCCGTCATGCGCTGAACATCCGTCCGGTCTACAAGCGCGTCGACACCTGCGCGGCCGAGTTCTCGACCGACACCGCGTACATGTACTCGACGTACGACGAAGAGTGCGAGTCGAACCCGACCGACAAGAAGAAGATCATGGTGCTGGGCGGCGGTCCGAACCGCATTGGCCAGGGCATCGAGTTCGACTACTGCTGCGTCCACGCGGCTCTCGCGATGCGCGAAGACGGCTACGAGACCATCATGGTCAACTGCAACCCAGAGACGGTCTCGACCGACTACGACACGTCGGATCGCCTGTACTTCGAATCGCTGACGCTGGAAGACGTGCTGGAAATCGTCGAGCTGGAAAAGCCGGTCGGTGTCATCGTGCAATACGGCGGCCAGACCCCGTTGAAGCTGGCGCTCGACCTGGAAGCCAACGGCGTGCCGATCATCGGCACCTCGCCGGACATGATCGACGCCGCCGAAGACCGCGAGCGTTTCCAGCAGCTGCTGCAAGAGCTGGGCCTGCGCCAGCCGCCAAACCGCACCGCCCGCACCGAAGCCGATGCGCTGGCGCTGGCCGAAGAAATCGGGTATCCGCTGGTCGTGCGTCCATCGTACGTGCTGGGTGGGCGCGCGATGGAAATCGTCCACGAGCAGCGTGACCTCGAGCGCTACATGCGCGAAGCGGTCAAGGTCTCGCACGATTCGCCGGTGCTGCTCGACCGCTTCCTGAACGACGCCATCGAAGTCGACGTCGACTGCATCTCGGACGGCGAAGCCACCTTCATCGGCGGCGTGATGGAACACATCGAACAGGCTGGCGTGCACTCCGGTGACTCGGCTTGCTCGCTGCCACCATACTCGTTGACGCAAGCGACGATCGATGAACTCAAGCGCCAGACCTCGCTGATGGCCAAGGCCCTGAACGTGGTCGGCCTGATGAACGTGCAGTTCGCGATCCAGCAGAAGGAAGAAAACGGTCAAACGGTTGATACTGTTTTTGTGCTGGAAGTGAACCCGCGTGCGTCGCGCACCGTGCCGTTCGTCTCGAAAGCCACCGGCCTGCAGCTGGCGAAGATTGCCGCGCGCTGCATGGTTGGCCAGACGCTGGCGCAGCAGGGCATCACGCAGGAAGTGATCCCGCCGTTCTTCAGCGTGAAGGAAGTCGTGTTCCCGTTCGTGAAATTCCCGGGCGTCGACACCATCCTGGGCCCGGAGATGAAATCGACCGGCGAAGTGATGGGCGTTGGCATGACCTTCGGCGAAGCCTTCGTCAAGTCGCAGCTGGCAGCCGGCATCAAGCTGCCGCGCTCGGGCACCGTGTTCCTGTCGGTGAAGTCCTCCGACAAGCCACGCGCAACGAGCGTGGCACGTGACCTGGTGGCGCTGGGCTTCGACCTGGTCGCGACCAAGGGCACGGCCGCCGTGATCGCCGCCGCCGGGATTCCGGTGCGCGCCGTGAACAAGGTGCTGGAAGGCCGTCCGCACGTCGTCGACATGATCAAGAACCGCGAAATCGTCATGGTCGTCAACACGGTTGAAGAAAAGCGCAGTGCCATCGTCGACTCGCGCGCGATCCGCACGTCGGCGCTGGCCGCCCACGTGGTGACCTACACGACGATCGCCGGCGCCGAAGCGGCCATCGAAGGCATGCCGCATATCGACGAACTGCGTGTGTATGATTTACAAGGTCTGCATAAAACCTTAAACTAAGCAGACGCAGTACCCGTCACACTGGAAGTCCAGTCAACCACAGAGCTCGCGCGGCCTTGGCGCCGCGTGCCTCTGTGGTTTTCGCTTTCTTGTCGCGTTGGTACTATCCGCCCCGGCGGACCCGTCAAACAAACCAAGCAGAGAACCATGACCACACCACTGACCAAATTCGGCGCAGAACTCCTGAAAGAAGAGCTGCACCAGCTCAAGACGAAGGAACGCCGCAGCGTGATCGACGCGATCGCCGAAGCGCGTTCGCATGGCGACCTGTCCGAGAACGCCGAATACGACGCCGCCAAGGAGCGCCAGGCGTTCGTCGAAGGCCGTATCGCCGAGCTGGAAAGCAAGCTGAGCACCTCGCAGGTGATCGACCCGACCACGCTCGACGCCGAAGGCCGCGTGGTGTTCGCCGCCACCGTCGACCTGGAAGACCTCGATTCGAGCCAGAAGGTCACGTACCAGATCGTCGGCATGGACGAAGCCGACCTCAAGATGAACAAGGTCTCGATCACGTCGCCCATCGCGCGCGCGCTGATCGGCAAATACGCCGGTGACGTCGTTGAAGTGCAGGCGCCGTCCGGCCCGCGCGAATACGAAATCCTGGAAGTGCGCTACATCTG
This sequence comes from Telluria sp. LT2P80, assembly GCF_059685955.1. Taxonomy (NCBI): domain Bacteria; kingdom Pseudomonadati; phylum Pseudomonadota; class Betaproteobacteria; order Burkholderiales; family Oxalobacteraceae; genus Telluria; species Telluria sp. LT2P80. The sequence goes on from NZ_JCASIO010000005.1 coordinate 241,742, forward strand.
ATGGACAGCGCCGCGCAGGGGCTCGCAGCAGGTCAGGCACCAGGCCGGGCGGGGCGCCTGCCGGCGGCGCGCCTGCTGGTGGCGGCGCTGTGGACCGGCAGCCTGTGGGCGCTGGGCTATATCGCCGCGCCAACAGCCTTCAAGGTGCTCGGCAGCGGGCAGGCCGGGGATCTGGTCGCCGTGCTGCTCACGCGCCAGGCGTGGTTGTCGATCGGCTGTGCGGTTGTGCTGGCGCTCTTGCTGTGGCGCTCGACCGACTTCGCCCCGCAGCGCCGGCGCTTTCTGGGCTGGCTCGTGATCGCGATGCTGGCGTGCGCGCTGGTGATTTTCGTGGGCTTGCAGCCCGGGATGGCGCATCTGCGCGTGCTGGCCGGTGAGGCCGGGGTGCGTGCGTCGCCGTACTGGACGCAGTTTGCGGTCATGCATGGCGTGTCGCAGGTGTTTCACATGATCCAGAGCGTGCTGGGAGCATGGTTGCTCGTCAAACTGCGGTGATTTTTAGAACACCGTACGCGACACCGATATAAAAAACCGGGTTGCCCCGGTTTTTTTTACTTGTTCAGCGAGCTCTTCTTGGAGCTGGTCTGACGCGGTTTGGCGCGCTTGATGTTGCCGCCTGCCGTGACGCGCTCGTTACCCTTGAGCATGACCTTGGTGACGCTCGGCTTCTTGGTGCCGCTGGCGCTGGCCTTGACGATCGTGACTTCGCGCATGCCTGGGCCTGCCTTGCTGCTGCGTTCCTTGGCCGTCTCGACCTTCGGACGGTACAGCACCAGCAGCTTGCCGATGTGCTGGACCTGGGCCGCGTCGAGGTCGGCGCTGATCTTGTCGTACATGGCAACGCGCGCTTCGCGGTCGTCACCGAACACGCGCACCTTGATCAGGCCGTGCGAGTCGAGGCTGTTGGCGACTTCCTTCATCACGGATTCGGTCAGGCCGTCGGCGCCGATCATGACAACAGGATTGAGCCCGTGGGCTTCTGCGCGCAGAGCACTGCGCTCGGCCGGAGTGAGTTTAAGCATAATAAATTTTTGATGGACCTATAAAAGCAGTATTCTACGCGAATGGCCAAGAACAAATTAAACAAAAACTGGTTACACGACCATATTAACGATCCCTATGTCAAACTCGCGCAAAAAGAGGGCTACCGCGCCCGTGCCGCCTACAAACTGAAAGAAATCGACGAGGCTGAAAAACTCATCAAGTCGGGCAATGTTGTTGTCGACCTTGGCTGCACGCCAGGCAGCTGGGCCCAGTACACACGGCGCAAGCTGGCCGGCAAGGACGGCGGCGGCATTCACGGCACCATCATCGGTCTGGATATTTTGCCAATGGATCCGGTCGCCGATGTTCAATATATCCAGGGCGACTTCCGCGAAGAAGAGGTGCTGACGCAGCTCGACGTCGTGCTGGCCGATCGCAAAGTCGACGTGGTGCTGTCGGACATGGCGCCGAACCTGTCGGGTATCGGCCACGCCGACGCGGCCCGCATGGAACATCTGATCGATCTGGCGATCGAATTCTCGCAGGCGCATCTGAAACCGGGCGGCGCGCTGCTGGTGAAGTGTTTCAAGGACATGGGTTTTACACAGATCCTGGAGAAATTCCGCCTCGAGTTTACGACCGTGAAGCAAATCAAACCGAAGGCCAGCCGCGATAAATCGTCCGAGATTTTCCTGCTGGGCAGGGGTCTGAAAAATCCGAGTGCGTAATTGGCGTGTGGTGACAGATCGCCCCTTGAAATTCAGCCGCGCGGCCACCACATCTGCCGCGTGATCCCTTGTATTGCGACTGCGTTTCGGGCAGTTGGCGATGTCGGGAATGAATAAGACAGTCATTCGATGGTATTTCGACACTACGGCTGGAGTTGCGTGGCAGCGTTGGCCTATTGCGGGTAAAATCAGAATACTGAAATCGGTAGAGATGCGTACGCATCGGAGGAGTGCTCGTGAATAATATGTTTTCCAAATCCGCCATCTGGGTGGTCGTCGCGCTGCTGTTGTTCATGCTGTTCAAGCAGTTTGACACCCACAGCGTCGCTGGCGGCAGCAAGACCATCGCTTATTCCGAGTTGCTCGATGAAGTGAAGTCGCGCCGCATCAAGGAAGTCCTGATCGAGGGCACCAACATCACCGCCACGCGCGCTGATGACACCAAGGTGCGCGCGACCGCCACTGGTCTCGACCGTGGCCTGATCGGTGACCTGCGCGAGTACGGCGTTCGCTTCGATGTCAAGCCGCCAGAAGAGCCTTCGTTCCTGCAACAGGTCTTCATCTCGTGGTTCCCGATGCTTCTGCTCATCGGCGTGTGGGTGTTCTTCATGCGTCAGATGCAGGGTGGCGGCAAGGGCGGCGCGTTCTCCTTCGGCAAGTCGAAGGCACGCATGCTCGACGAAACCAACAACACCGTGACGTTCTCGGACGTCGCCGGTTGCGATGAAGCGAAAGAAGAAGTCTCCGAGATCGTCGACTTCCTGCGCGATCCAACCAAGTTCCAGAAGCTGGGCGGTCGTATCCCGCGCGGCGTGCTGATGGTCGGTCCTCCAGGTACCGGTAAAACGCTGCTGGCCCGCGCCATCGCCGGCGAAGCCAAAGTGCCGTTCTTCTCGATCTCGGGTTCCGACTTCGTCGAGATGTTCGTCGGCGTCGGTGCAAGCCGTGTGCGCGACATGTTCGAGAACGCCAAGAAGCATTCGCCGTGCATCATCTTCATCGACGAGATCGACGCGGTCGGTCGTCACCGTGGCGCCGGCATGGGCGGCGGCAACGACGAACGTGAACAAACGCTGAACCAGTTGCTGGTCGAGATGGATGGCTTTGAAGCGCAATCGGGCGTGATCGTCATCGCTGCGACCAACCGCGCCGACGTGCTGGACAAAGCACTGCTGCGTCCGGGCCGTTTCGACCGCCAGGTGATGGTGGGCCTGCCGGACATCCGTGGCCGCGAACAGATCCTGAACGTGCACATGCGCAAAGTGCCAATTGGCACCGACGTCAAGTCCGACATCCTGGCACGTGGTACGCCTGGTTTCTCGGGCGCCGATCTGGCCAATCTGGTTAATGAAGCGGCGCTGTTCGCAGCCCGCCGCAGCAAGCGCCTGGTCGAGATGATCGATTTCGAAGATGCGAAAGACAAGATCTTCATGGGTCCGGAGCGCAAGTCGATGGTCATCCGCGAGGAAGAGCGCCGCAACACGGCCTACCACGAGTCGGGCCACGCGGTGATTGCCAAGCTGTTGCCGAAGGCCGATCCGGTGCACAAGGTCACGATCATGCCGCGTGGTTATGCGCTCGGTCTGACCTGGCAGCTGCCTGAGCACGATGCACTGTCGGGCTATAAAGACAAGATGCTTGAAGAAATTTCGATCCTGTTCGGTGGCCGTATTGCCGAAGAGATCTTTGTCGGTCAGATGTCCACCGGCGCGTCGAATGACTTCTCGCGTGCCACCAAGCTGGCGCGCTCGATGGTGACCCGCTTCGGCATGTCCGACAGCATGGGCGTCATGGTCTACGAAGACAGCGAAAACGAAGGTTTCTTCGGCGGCGCTACCAAGACCATTTCGGAAGCGACCCAGCAAAAGGTCGATGCCGAGATCCGCGCGATCCTCGATACGCAGTACGCCCTGGCGCGTCGCCTGCTGGAAGAGAATCGCGACAAGGTCGAGATGATGACGAAGGCGCTGCTCGACTGGGAAACCATCGATGCCGACCAGATCAACGACATCATGGCGGGCCAGGAACCACGCAAGCCGACGACGGTGCTGACCAAGCGCACGCCGCCAGGCGACAGCGGCCCTGGTGGTGTGGCGCCAAACGCCACCGCACCAGCCTGACGCTCGCGCTACCCCACGAAGGCACCCGCAAGGGTGCCTTTTTTCATGATGGCGTTCGCTTGTTGGTTTGACTTACTGAGCAGCCTGCAGCGCCCGTACTACTGACACCATGAACAAGACACTGCAATGCGGCCAGTTCAGCTTCGCGCTCGATGGCGCCGCGTCCCTCGAGCCCGTCGTGATGGGCATTCTGAACATCACGCCGGATTCGTTTTCCGACGGCGGCCGCTATCAGGGCCTGGAATTCGCGCTGACGCACGCCGAGGCGATGATCCGCGATGGCGCCAGGATGATCGACATCGGCGGCGAGTCGACCCGCCCTGGCTCCCCTGGCGTGCCTCTCGATGAAGAACTGCGCCGCGTGATGCCGACCCTGTACGCGCTGCGCACGCTGGACGTCGCGCTGTCGGTCGATACGACCAAACCTGAAGTGATGCGCGAGGCGCTGATTGCCGGCGCCGACATGATCAACGACGTCAACGGCTTTCGTACGCCGGGCGCGCTGGAGGCGGTGCAGGACAGCGACTGCGGTCTGTGCGTGATGCACATGCAAGCCACGCCAGCCACGATGCAGCAGGCGCCCCGGTATGATGACGTCGTGGGTGACGTGATTGCGTTCCTTAAAGCAAGGATTGACGCGATGACGGCGGCCGGCATCGAGCGCAGCCGCATCTGCGTCGACCCGGGCTTTGGCTTCGGCAAGACGGTCGAGCACAACTACGCGTTGCTGCGCGGCCTGGGCCGCATCCGCGACGAGCTTGGCTTGCCGGTGCTTGCCGGCATGTCACGCAAGTCGATGATCGGCGCCGTCACCGGGCGTCCGGTCGAGCAGCGCACCGCCGGTAGTGTCGGCGCGGCATTGGCTGCGGTAGCGCAGGGCGCTAGAATCGTGCGTGTGCATGATGTTGCGGAGACGGTCGATGCGCTGAAGGTATGGCACGCGGCCATGCATCCATAAAAATTCGTTTCAATAAGAGAAAAGAGAACTAGATGGCACGGAAATATTTCGGCACCGATGGCATTCGTGGCCTCGTGGGCGCAGCACCAATCACTCCTGATTTCGTCATGCGCCTCGGTTATGCCGCCGGCACCGTGCTGGCAAAGGGTAAAAAATCAAGCAGCGGCCGCCCTGTCGTCCTGATCGGCAAAGACACCCGCATCTCGGGCTATATGCTCGAGGCAGCGCTGGAGTCCGGCTTCTCGGCGGCCGGCGTTGACGTGATGCTGGCCGGCCCGATGCCGACCCCGGCCATCGCTTACCTGACGCGCGCACTGCGCCTGCAGGCCGGCGTCGTGATCTCGGCGTCGCACAACCCGTTCCAGGACAATGGCATCAAGTTCTTCTCTGGACATGGCACGAAGCTGCCGGACTCGGTGGAGCTGGAAATCGAAGACGCGATCGACCAGCCGATGGGCTGCGTGTCGTCGGACAAACTTGGCCGCGTATCGCGCCTGCGCGACGCTCAAGGCCGCTACATCGAGTTCTGCAAGAGCACGTTCCCGAACGAGCTCGACCTGCGCGGCCTGAAGATCGTCGTCGACAGCGCCCACGGCGCCGCCTACAACATCGCTCCGCACGTATTTCATGAACTGGGCGCCGAAGTCATTTCCATCGGTGCCCAGCCGGACGGTTTCAACATCAACGCCGGCTTTGGCGCCACCGCGCCACAGGCGCTGTCGGAAGCCGTCGTCGCCAACAAGGCCGACCTGGGCATCGCGCTCGATGGCGACGCCGACCGCCTGATCATGGTCGACGCCACCGGCCGCGTCTATAACGGCGACGAGCTGCTGTACGTGATGGTGCGCGACCGCATGAGCACCGGCCCCGTGGCCGGCGCCGTGGGCACCCTGATGACGAATATGGCGCTCGAAGTGGCGTTCAAGGAAATGGGCATCGGCTTTGCCCGCGCCAAAGTGGGCGACCGCTACGTGCTCGAAGTCATGAGGGAGCGGGGCTGGCTGTTCGGCGGAGAGGGTTCGGGCCATCTGCTGGCACTGGACAAGCACACCACCGGCGACGGCATCGTCTCGGCCCTGCAGGTGCTGTCCGCACTGGTGCGCGGCAACAAGTCACTGGCCGAATGCTGCAACGAGCTCACCTTGTTCCCGCAAACCCTGATCAACAAGAAAGTCGCGCCGGGCTTCGACTGGACGGCCGATGCGGCGATGGTCGCCGAGAAGGAAGCAGTCGAGCGCGAGCTGGGCGACAACGGTCGCGTGCTGATCCGCGCATCGGGCACCGAGCCGTTGATCCGCGTGATGGTCGAGGCGAAAGAGGCGGAACTTGCCGACAGCCTGGCACGCCGCATCGCGGCCAAGTTGTCGGCATAAATAGTGCGAGCGGTGCGCTGGAATTGAACCCACAAGGGCTGGCGCTTCGCGAATGATTGGCATATAATGTTGCCCACGGCGGAGTGTAGCGCAGCCCGGTAGCGCACCTGGTTTGGGACCAGGGGGTCCAAGGTTCGAATCCTTGTACTCCGACCAGCAAGATTCATCAGAACAGGCCGTCATCGACGGCCTGTTTTGTTTTCCGGTCTCATCGTTTTGCACCGCCCTTAGCTCAGTCGGATAGAGCAACAGCCTTCTAAGCTGTGGGTCGGGGGTTCGATTCCCTCAGGGCGGGCCAGATTTTCCTCATTATTCCAAAGCGTTAATCAGTCGCCATTGCTGGCTTTATCGCCGTGGGCGCCGCATTGACCGCCAGCCAGCTAGCCAGCCAGCAGGCCTTACTCCCGCATAGAACCCAACGCAGTAATTATTCAGCAGTGTTGAGCCGAAGACTTCGCGTTATTCATACGCCTATAGCATGCTTAACGCAACAGTGAGCATTCAGCCTGCTCGCCGCCTCGTCCAAGCTGCTCGTTTTCCCTTAGCCAGTAGGCCGGAGAGTGACGTCGAACTCTACATGACACTGAATGTCGCAAACTGCATCAGACCAATGACGATTTTCAACCGTGCGTTCAAGTCAGCATTTCGCCAGAACGACGTGAATACAACGCAGGATCACAAACCAGACTCAGTTACATAGGTGCGCCTGTGTGAATGGTAGCGCGACAGCTTGCGCTGGCGCTGTGCACATACCAAAATTTTCATCTGAGCCTGTCATCAACTATCTCGGTACTGGCCGACGAGCCAAGCATTATGGTTGGGGGAGAACTAATTATCAAAGAGCTGCGGACTCTTTAACACCGGCTGCGGCATCAGGTAACAAATTGTCTCGTCCCACGCCATTGCGCTAGCATGTACGAAGTGCCAAGTGCTAGTAAAAAGACGACTGCTAAGTACGCAGGTCCTATGAGGTAAGGATTCTCTACGATCTGCTGCAGCCAGCGTACGTGCTCTACGAAATAATAATGAGATGCATATACGCCCAGAATCAGGGGGCCAATAGCAGAAAGCGCCTTCACACGCAAGTAGCGTGTATTGGAAAGTGCAATCATGCTCATCCCCAATCCAAAAAAGTATGTTCCACCGATATAGTCGTGCAAGAGGGGAGTGCCCCATTGCCGGTGAATCCATGTCGTTTCAAAAAGTTGCAATGCAAATCCACCGGTAGCTAGCCCTATTCCGATCGGAAGTAGGGGAAGACGTTGGCCGTAGCGATGAATCGCGTAGCCGCTGGAAAACATTATCAGGCTGAAAAACGGACCATTTCTGAAGTTGAAGTTGGATGTGAATCCGTACGGCGTATCGGAATACGCACTCCCAGCCAAGCCCACAGCGAAGAGTAAAATCGCCAATACGAATAATGTGAGCTCGCGACCTTTTGATAGCAACGCGCCGCTTATCAGTGCTGCAATTGCAAGCGCTGGCAGAAACCAGAGATGATTTTTAGTGCCTTCCAGAACCGCACTGAGAAATCGAATTGAATCGAATGGATAGACAACGCTTAGCATATTTGCGAGCAAGCTGTCTAATCCTTCTTGTCTTATTACATATAAGGAAGGGCCGATTGCGTAAATGAATGACCAGAAGGAAAATATAATAAGCACACGCTTACTAACCGCCACTGAACGTGGCCAGTAGTCAGCGGCGGCGAACGAGCGGGAAGCCCAAAGGTATCCAGATATTACAAAGAAAAATGGAACGGCAAAACGCGCGAGCTGGTCGGCTATTGTTGCGACGTCCAAACTAGTGACATTGACCTTGGAGTACCATGGCGTGTGAATTTGGATCACTGCAAGCATTGCAAGCACTCGCATTGCGTCAATGCTGTCGATCCGACCATGCTTGAATCGCATGTATATTTCCAGAAAAATGTTAGTAAAGGTACATGAAAATGAAGTGTATAGGACACATTTATCGTGGATCCGTAGTCCTGTATTCTTGGCGCAACGTTGTCAGGGAAGTACGCCGATTTGGCGTCCATGGTTAAGAGGAAAAATCAGACTGCTGGTAAGGGAAGAAAGAAGACTTCCTGATGGGACTGCATTGCTGTAGAAATAGCGTGGTTTCGTCGCTGGGCTGAGACGCACACTTCCACCCGGATTAGTCGTCGATTGTGCTTTTCTCAGAACTCCTGCTGCAAACAGTGCTTGTGGATAAGCCAATGATCCAGAGGGAGTTGGACCTTCGAAATTGAACTGTCGCGCGATTTCAGCAGCAAGTCTTAATAGAGTCGACGACTTCCCATGTGGAATCAGGGAATAAATCATGCTCACCGAGACCTACGAGGTACTGTCTAGACTTCAGCAAAAATGGTTGGTGATTCCGACTTTACAGCTACGGTTGCGCGTTCGATTTTCTGAGCCCACGCTAATTTCCCAAACTTCTTCCCCCATCACGTCACAATGAACTCATACCCAGCCTGCAGCGAACCGACAACCTGCGCCTGATTTTCCGCGCTTTCACTAAATTGCACGACCAGATCTGCCTTGGTAATCGCATTGCGTTCCAGCGCGCCGAGCCAGTACGAGAAGCCGGCGGCGTCCGGCGCCCGGTCCAGCACGTTTGCGTAGAGCGCTGTAACGAGGGCGGCGTCCGTGGGCGCGGCGCCGTATTGGCTCTTGAATTCGGGCGAGTTGACGAATGCCTGCGCCACTGACCTCAACGACTGGCCCTGGCCCATTTGCCCGATCCAGTACCCCAGACCACCCGCGTCGGGCGTACGATCAAATGCAGCCTGGTACAGGCGGTAAGCCTCGGCAGGAAAGCCCTGCGTTTCATACGAGATGAAGGCGCCATCGTCGAACGACAGGCGCTCGACGCTGCGCAGGATATCGGTGCCGTCGTAGCCGACCAGGTCAGTCACGGTAATCGCGCCATCGCGCAGGCTGACGGTGTATTCGTTGCGCCGGCCTTCCAGCACGAAGGTATCGATGCCGGCGCCGCCATCGACGATGTCATTCGTGCGCGTGCCGTACAAGGTGTCGTGCGCGTCCGTGCCGATGATCCGGGTGGTTGCGGGCAAGCGGCTCTCGTACACGTTCACGCTGGCATAGGTATCGTAATAATCCTGATCCCATGAGGCATTGATGTAGTACCAGCCGGTATAGGCCGCGGTGAACGCTGCATAATCGTAGCCGTAGGCGCCACTGCCGTCATCGGCAGCAATCGCATTGCCGGCGTCGTCGTAGATGCGCAGCTGGAAGGGATCGTGGTAGCTGCCGCTTTGCACCGTGTAACCCATGCCGGCGGTGGCGTGGAACACGAAGATATCGTCCTCGCCCGCATACGGATCGGTCGTGCTGTAGCGGGCGGTGCGGCCGTAGAACTGGCCGAGTTCGGCGTCCCGCACGGGGTCGAGGTCGAGGCGCCAGGCCCAGTTCATTTCCGACCGGGTCAGGTCATCCAGAAAATCCAGCGTGGGGTAGGCGGACATGGCAGGCCTCGGGCATTGGGATGTCCGATTATAGGCTGGGCCATATCCGCCAATCCGCCGACATGGTTACGCTTTGTAAGCGCGCTGCGGTGCGGTCATCATGCCGCGGCCGGGAACGGCTCGGTGCCGTCACCCCAGGCCGCCAGCGCGCGGCGCAGCAGGCGACGCTCGCGGTGATCGATCATCTGGTCGGCCCGCACGATCTTGAGCATGCCCTTGAGCACCAGCGCGCGCAGCGCCGGATCCTGCACTTCGTCCAGCAGCGCGTCGATCGTCGCCGGTTCGATGTCGACCATGCCGGCAGCATGGTTCGTGCTGTGGGTCAGCAGATCCTGGGTCAGCTCGCCGGCGGCATCGTCAAACGTGTCTTCGCTCACGCCCAGCACCTCGAGTACGCCGCTGCGGTGCAGCGTCTTGAGCTCCTGGGGCGCCAGGCGGCCGTCGGCGATCATCGCCAGGGCCAGCAGGCGGCTCATGGCCTTGGGACTGTCGGTTGGGTAATTTCTCATTGCTTCCTCGCTTCATGTGAACTGAGTCACCAATATACGGTTGCGCAATGCTAAAGTAAAATCGAATAATCTTTAGCAATTCTCAATATTTTTGGTGGTAACGGCGAATGAATTACAAGCACCTGCAGTACTTTCATGCAGTCGCCACGGCCGGCAGCGTCGTGCGCGCGGCCGAGCAGTTGCACGTCTCGGCGCAAGCGATCAGCACGCAATTGCAGCTCCTGGAAGACCAGTTTGGCGAGGAACTTCTACGCAAGAAGGGGCGCGGGCTGGTACTGACCGAAGCCGGCAAGACCGTGCTGCGTTATACGGACCAGATATTCAGTCTCGGTAATGAACTGGAGCAGGCAGTGCGGCGTGGCCTGTTCACCGAGACCGAGACACTGCGGGTAGGCCTTTGCGACGTGATCGCCAAAACGATGGCCTTCCGGCTGCTGCAGCCGGCCCGTGATGCCGGGCTCGCCATGCACCTGGTTTGTCGGGAAGGGCGTTTTGGCGACCTGATGGAAGACCTCAGCGCACATCGACTCGACCTGTTGATCTCGGACCAGGGTTTGCCGCCTGGCGGCGCCGTGCGCGGCCACAGTCATCTGCTCGGTTCAAGCACCGTGACGGTCGTGGCGCACCCCGACGTGTGCCAGCGCTGGGCCGGCGATTTTCCGCAGCGTCTGAAAGGTGCGCCGTTCCTGATGCCGGGCCAGGGTGCGGCCCTGCACAGCCAGCTGATGGCGTGGCTCGAGGCGCAGGGCTTGCGCCCGATCGTCGTTGGCGAATTCGATGACGGGGCGCTGCTGGGCGCATTTGCCGGCGCGGGTGCAGGCTTCATGGCGGCACCGACCGTGCTCGCGGACTCGCTATGCGAACAATACTGGCTGGCGCCGGTGGGGGTGATCGACGCCATTGTCGAGCAGGTCTATGCCGTGACGGTCGAGCGCCGGGTACACCATCCGGCGCTGCGGCGGATACTGGAACGGGCGCCGCAGGTGTTCGCGTGACAGCCGGCGGCGCGTGTCAGATGCGGTCGCTTTCCTTGCGCACGACGCGGCCGATCACGATGCACTCATCGCCCTGACATAGCTTGCGGTGGTAGGTGCGCTGGTCCGGGTTGTCGGAAGTAAGCCACCACTGGGCTGCCTCGCGCGCCAGTCGCTTGACGACGGCTTCGCCCTCAACATTGAACGCGAACACGGCGCCGGCAACTGGCTTGGTGTCGAGCGTGTTGATGACGACGATGTCGCCAGCGTACAGCGATGGTTCCATGCTTTCGCCCTTGACATAGATCGCGATCAGATGCGACGGACTGTACTGGTTGCGTTCCAGCCAGGTGCGGCGCATGCCGAGTGTGCCGCCGTCGCGGGCTTCTGGCTCGGCCCGGTACCCGGTGATGCCCGCTGACAGGCGCAGCTTGACCATCGGAATGGGCACGAAGGCATCGTCATCGCCTTCGGCAACCACGCGCAGTGCGTTGGGTAACCCGGTTAGTCCAGGCAGGCCGGGCAGGGCGCCGCTGTTATTTGCCGGGCCACCACCCAGCGGCGCCAGGATCTCGGCCGGAAGGCGGCAGCCGGTGACGCGGGAGATCGCCAGCAACTGTTTCAGGTTGGGGCTGTGCTTTTCATTTTCCCAGTGCGAGATATTGGCCTTGGTATGGCCCCGGTCGGTACCGAGTTCGAGCGCGAGACGGGCGCCCAGTGCCGTGCCCGACAAGCCGGCGGCGGTGCGCGCTTCTTTCACCCAGTTAGCAATCATTGTTTGTAGGTCCATATGCGTATGGTAAAGGAAATCTATACATTGAAGTATAGCTTTTCTTTACTGCTGTGGTATAGTTTTCCTATACTTTCATCCATCGCATTGATGTGGCGCAGGGTAGGCGTGGGCTTGCCGGTGCAGGTACCGCCGCAAGCACAGGGGAGACACGATGATCATTGAAACATTGCAGCGTCTGATGGACGCGAACCTGGCCGGACTGTCCACCGACTTGACGCTGACAGATATCGGCGCGCTGATCGGCATGTTCAGCGCCTTGCTGAGCACCATCGGCAACCTGTTGTATACATGGCGCAAGGATCGGCGCGAACAGCGCGACAGCGATGCGGCATGGGCCCGGCGCCAGAAGGAACCTTGAGTATCATGCTGGTTGGCGGTCGTGGCCCGGTCCGGCGACCAGTCCGGCGCGGTAGAATAGCCATCCGCAAGCATATCGATCCCGGAGCAGTTCGCACATGGTTTTTCTCACCGTCCCCTACGCCGAAAAGGACGCCGCCAAGGCGCTCGGCGCCCGCTGGAATCCCACCCGCCGCCGCTGGTATGTGGCCGATGGCGTCGCCACCGAGCCGTTTGCCAAGTGGATCGATGCTGCTTCTGCATCTGCATCCACCTCGGCATCTGCCTCAGCCGGCGGTGCAGCCAGGCCTGGCGCCAAGGCGGGTTCCGGTCGCGTGGACAGCTACCAAGGGAAGACGGTGGTTGGCGTGAATTACGTGGCGCTTGACCACGATTGCAATCCACTTGAAGAATGCCCGAGCTGCATGCAGACACTGGAAGGCACGCCATGGTGGCAGGCACGCACCAGCCTGGCAGCACTGGTTGGCGGCATGCCGGGCACGTCCAATATTCGAACGCCCGGCAAGGCGGCGTGATCGCCATACGGCCGCGTTAACGCTAAGATGCAAGCCTGACAATACCTCCCAACGACGCTATGCATCCTGCGACCGCCAGCACGCGCCGCGCCGGCCACGCCCGCAGCAACCGGCGCCTGGTCGGTGGCATTGCCATTTCGTTGCTGCTGCATGCCTTGCTGTTGTCGCTGCAGTTCGGCGTGCCGGGCAGCGATGCCGGCGGTGGCGGACCGCTCAGCGTTGTGCTCGCGCCAGCGGCCTTGCCTGTGCCGGCGCCAACCGTCGCTGCTTTGCCGACGCCAACAGTCCCAACACCTGTCCAGCCACCGCCTGCGCTGCCCGTCGCCGCTGTCCCGCCAGCGCCGGCGCCTGCGCGTGGTTTGCGTCTGGTCGATTTGCCACCCCTACCGCCGCCACCCCCGGTTGCGCAGATTGCAGCGGCGCCGAAGCCACGTGCGCGTCGGCCGGCGCCAGTTGTGCCCAAGCGTGTTTTGCGCGACTTGGCAACGCCCGTGATTGCCATTGAAGCGAACCCGGAGTCCGAGTTTGCGGTCGCGGTGCCATTGCCCGAGGTTGACGCCGGTTCGCCGCCAACGGTTGTTGAGCAGGTCGACTCACCCGAGGAAGTGGCGGTGAGCGACATGCCAGTCACCCCGGAACCTGTCGTGGATGCCGAGGCGGAGCGCGCAGAGCGTGAGCAAGCGCTGCAGCAGGAGCTTGCCTTGCAGCGAGAGCAGGAGCAGGCGCGGCTGGCACAGGCACAGGCAGAGTCACAACGCAACGCCGCCGAGGCAAGCAGGCTCGCCGAGCAGCAGCAACAGCAAGTGCAGCAGCAGCAGCAGCAGGCGCTGCGCGACCAGGAAGCGCTGGTGCAGCGCGAACAACAGGCCGCCGCGGCGCGTGATCTGGCTGCGCAGCGTGCGGCGCAGGAAGCGGCAACGCAGGAAGCCCTGGCGCAGGCGCAGTTACAAGCACGCCAGCGCGCCGAAGATGCCGCGCGGCGCGTGGTGCAGGAAGCGGCCGAGCGCCAGCGCACCGAGGAACTGGCACAGCGCAAGCTGGCCGAGGAACAGGCGCGCCTACAAGCCGCCGAACGCCAGCGCGCCGAGGACCTGGCGCAGCGCAGGCTCGCCGAGGACCGCGCACGTCAGCAAGCGGTCGAGCAGGCGCGTGTGGACGCCGAGCGGCTGGCACGGGGCGCTGCCGAAGAAGCCGCCCGTCAGGCAGCGCAGCGCTTGCAGGCGCAGGCTTCCGGACCGGCTGCGGGGGCAGGCGCAGGACCAGCCGCTGGCGGCGCTGCCGCCGCGCGCACGGACGGCATTGGCGCTGGCGTCGGCGTGGGCAGCGGGGCGGGCATGCAACCCGGGCCGGGCGCCATGGCTGGCCTGCCAGGCAATCGCGCACGCGAGTTGCTGCGTGGGGTGACGATCCCGAATGTGGACGCCTCCGGCTTGCCGCGCGACCGGCCGGCCGGCAATCGCCGCGTGGTGGCCGACGGCGGCGAGCGCGATGCACCGCTGCGCTTGTACGTTGACAGCGTGCGCCAGAAACTCGAGCGCAACGCGGTGCTCGGCGGCGCGCGCCTGTCGCTGCGCGACGTACGCATCGATCCCCTGGTGAGCGTCTCGCTGCGCAGTGACGGCAGCATCGACGAGATCACGATCGTGCGTTCGAGCGGCCGCGCCGACATGGACGATGCCGTGCGCCGCTTCGTGCGCCTGAACGCGCGCTACGCTGCGTTTCCGCCGAATGTCGCCGCGAACTTCGATGTGATCGAGATCCGCCGTATCTGGCGCTTTGCCGAGGGGCTCAAGCTCGTCGAAGAGATGCGCTGACGCCATCTGGTCGATCGCCATGGCGTCACTCCTGCAGCTCGGCCGATTCCACCACCCGCGCTTGCAGCGGCCCTGTCGCGTGCAGCAGACACTGGACGACATGACGGACATTTGCCGCCCCCAGGTGTGGGCCGATCGGCAAGCTCAACAGGGACGATGCCATCGCGTCAGCGATGGGGCATGACGCATCGGCTCCCAGCTGAGTGTAGGCAGGTCGCCGGTGGATCGGCACCGGGTAGTGCACGGCAGTCGGGACGCCGGCATGCTCCAGAATGGCGCGCACCTGCTCGCGCTGCTCGACCAGCACGGCATATCCCGCACAGGCGCTGGTACGGTCGGACCGGCAGCCAATGACAGGCAAATGCGGCTGCAGCATCTCGTCGTATGCAGCCGCGATGCGGCGGCGCTGCCTGATGTCCCAATCGAACCGTTCCAGCCTGGCCAGCACGATCGCGCATTGGAGCGTCTCCATGCACGCGTCGTGGCCAAAACGGTGATGCGCATGGCGCCGCGCCTGACTGTGCATGCGGATGTCGCGCATCGCGCTGGCGAGCACATCGTCGTTGGTGAACAGGGCGCCGCCATCGCCATAGCAACCGAGAGGGTTGGTCGGGAAAAAGCTCGTGCAGCCGATCGTGGACAGATTGCCACTCTGGCGCCCGCGGTAGGTCGCGCCGAAACTCTGTGCGCCGTCTTCGATCACGGCCAGCCCGTTGCGGGCGGCGATGCCGTTGATGGCGTCCATGTCGGGCGGCTGGCCGTACAGCGAGACCGGGATGATCGCGCGCGTGGCCGGTGTGATCGTGCCTTCGATCAGCTGCGGATCGAGCGTGCACGTGGCGCTTTCGATGTCGGCGAACACGGGCCTGGCGCCGACCAGCACGATCGCCTTGGCTGCTGCACTGGCGGCAAACGGCGTGGTGATGACGTCGTCACCTGGCCCGACGCCAGTGGCCATCAGGGCGATCGCCAGTGCCGTGGTGCCAGACGACGCGGTGATGCAATGACGCGCGCCCGTGTAATCGGCCAGACGCTGCTCCAGTTCGGCGACTTCAGGTCCCATGTTGCGCTGGCCATGGTCGAAAACAGCCTGGATGCGGCTGTTGATCAGGCTTCGCGCCGTCTCGTCCTGCGATCGCGGGTCGATGGATTGCATGCGCTGTCCCTGGCCTCAAGCCTGCACGACGTTGGGCGAGCGGTTTGGGAACACACCGCGCGTATCCACGATCAGGCTGGCGTTCTGGCGCACGAGTTCATAGTCGAAGGCGCTGTGGCCAGTGGCCAGCAACACCACGTCATACGAGGCGAGCGAGGTCGGTGTAAGTTCGACGCTGGACAGGTCGAAGTGGTGCTCGCGCATGCGCGGGAATACCGGCACATGGGGGTCGGAATACTCAACCACGGCGCCACGCGCGCGCAGCAATTCCATCAGTGCCACCGAGGGTGACTCGCGCATGTCTTCGACGTCTTTCTTGTAGGCGATACCCAGCACCAGGATGCGGCTGCCCATGAGGGCGCGGCTGCGGCTGTTCAGCGCGTCGGCCACCTTGGCGATCACCCAGGCCGGCATGTCGCTGTTGATCTCGCCGGCCAGTTCGATGAAACGGGTGTGCAGTCCGAACTGGCGGGCCTTCCAGGTGAGATAGAACGGGTCGATCGGGATGCAGTGCCCGCCCAGGCCCGGGCCGGGATAATAGGCGGTGAAGCCGAACGGCTTGGTGGCGGCGGCCCGGATGACTTCGTGGATGTCGATGTCCATGCGGTCGGCGATGATTTTCATCTCGTTGACCAGCCCGATATTGACGGCGCGGTGAATGTTTTCGAGCAGCTTGGTCAGCTCGGCTGCGCGGGTCGAGCTGACCGGGACAACGGTGTCGATCGCCTGCCGGTACAGGGCCAGGCCGGCTTCCAGGCAAGCGTCGGTGGAGCCGCCGCAAATCTTGGGGATGGTCCGGGTGTGGTAGTCGGGGTTGCCGGGGTCTTCGCGTTCGGGCGAGAACACGAGGAACACATCGTGGCCGACGCGCAGGCCGCGCGCTTCCAGGCGCGGCCGGAGTTCTTCTTCGGTGGTGCCGGGATAGGTGGTGCTTTCAAGTGACAGCAACTGTCCGGGGCGCATATGGGGCAGCAGCGACTCGACCGTGCCAATCACGTACGACAAATCGGGTTCGCGGTAGGCGGTGAGCGGCGTGGGGACGCAGATGATCAGCGCATCGGCTTCGACCACGCGCGAAAAGTCGCTGCTGGCAACCAGCCCGGCGGCGCGCGCCGCAGCGATCGTCGGTCCCTTGATATGGGCGATATAGCTCTCGCCCCGGTTGAGCTGGTCGACCTTGGCGGCATCGATGTCGATCCCCAGTACGTGAAAGCCTTCGGCCGCATAGCGCAGCGCGAGTGGCAGCCCGACGTAGCCAAGGCCAATGATGCCAATTACGGCGTGGCGCTCACGCAGCCGGGTCAGCAGCTGCTCCAGATGAACTGATTGGATATCGTCTCGCATGGGTTCCTCGACAGTGACAGTGGCAGATACGGGTAAGAATAAAACCGGCAATTTCTTGGGCCGATGGTGCAGCAGCGTGTTATTGCACCTGTTCTGCCTGAATCAACGCCGGCATGACAGAATTTGAATCAACTGACTAATGGTGGGGGAGAATCCGAATAAAGAAATGCGAAAATAAATAACCCTACCGAAAGAAAAAAAGATTGAATTCGACACCATGTCTTCCGCGAAAGGCCACCAGGCAGTACGGCATATCGAGAAGCCATGGCAATCACTTCGTTGCTTGAAAAATCATGTGCTGCACTCTAAGAAATTGATTCAAGAAACCATCAAAAGAATGCGCGCTGATTACTCCGACATACGGATCGAATTAACATGAATTTGATTGCCGGTTATTTGCGAGTTGATTATCCGATCCTGGCTGCATGGCGGGATTGAGGTCACTCAACAGCGCTCAGGGATAGTAGCGATCGAGCGTGGTTAAAACGGTTTGGGGGAAGTAGAAATAGAATTAGGGAATTAAATTTCTAATTCCCTATATCTTGAATGAAGATTCAAGTGGAGGAGGGTAACGTTCCCGGCTCGGCAAGCCGGGAACGCAAAGCAATGTATTACGCGCCCGGCCGGCCCGGCCGCGGCTGCGGCGCCATTGGCGGCACCGTGATCGTCTCGTTCAGGCGCAGGAACTTGAAGCCGGCCAGCATCTGGCCCGGCTTGCCGGCGCGCGCGTTGTCCGCTTCGCGTCCCGCCACCCGCGCCATGTACGACGCGAACGTTTCTTCGCGCACCTTCGGCGCCGACGAATGCAGGAAGTGCCGCTCGCCGTTTGGCCCCAGCACCACCAGGCCCACGTGCGAGGCCCAGTACTCGCCGTTACGGGTCGAGATCACGTTGACGAAGTCGCCTTCCTGCAACTGGTCGAGGATGGCGCCCACGCCGTCTTTCGGCACGTAGGTCTGGCGGCTCGTTTCGACGGGGATGTCGCGCACCGTGTTGTGGCGCGTACGCAGGAAGTGCGCGCGGTCGACGCGCATGTCGTAGCCGGGGCCATTCGGGCCGGCCAGGTCGGCGCTGATGTCCGTGACCAGCCAGCGGTTGGCCACGTTCCAGTCCAGCTCGGTGTAATGGTTGCGCGTGGCCACGCCGATCACGCCGTCGCGGTAGCGGATCCGCTGCAGCATCCAGAAGAACTCTTCCCACGATTGCGACAGCGCCATCGCATACGTGTGTTCAGCAAAGACGACGCAATCGCTTTGTTCGAGACTGTACATCGGCAAGCTGTCGTGGATCTCGAACGGGAACTCGCCCAGCAGGTTCAGCGAATACGGCTGGCCGATGTTCTGGCGGCCGATCGCGGCGATGCGCTTGCGCAGGTCGGGCTGCGCGCTCTGCATGTGCGGAATGTACTGGCCGGTCTCGAACGGCGTCATCTTGTAGATCGGCTTGTCCAGCAGGGCCGCCAGCGGCGTGGGTGGCGGTGGCGCACCTGGAATCGGCGGCGTGGCGGCAGGAGGGCTGGCGCAGCCGGTCAGGACGGCGCTGGCAAGAAGCAGGCAGGCAAGGCGCATGGAGGTCATCTCGGTAGAAGGGAAAGTGTCACGCTAATCCGGCGTGTGCGTTGGGGATAATGAATTCTGCGCATCTACCCATAACCTGAGCGACCCGGCGGAAACATGCATTCCTCCCAGTTATACGAAAGCGAACACAAGTGATTATTCATGATGGCAATCCATCATCAATACTCGGCACAAGCATTTAAAAATTTGCCTTACTTTACCAAGAATCGCACCCTTCCCAGGAGAGAGATGATGTTCAAGCAGAAGCCGCTTGCCGCGGCCGTATCGATGGCCGTCTGGAGCCTTGCCACGTTGCCAGTGCTGGCGCAGGCGCAAGCGCAGGACCAGGAGACCCCAGCCGCAGTGCCGATGCAGACCGTGGAAGTGACGGGCATTCGCGCCTCGCTGGCCCGGTCGCTGGCGGTCAAGCGCGATGCGTCGGCCAACGTCGAGGTCATCACGGCTGAAGACGTCGGCAAGATGCCTGACAAAAACCTGGCCGATTCGCTGCAGCGCCTGGCCGGCGTGGCCGTGCGCACCGACTATGACGAGGCCGAAAAGGTCTCGATGCGCGGCACCAACCCGGACATGTCGCTGATCATCTTCAATGGCCACGCCGTCAGCAGCGCCGACTGGTACGTGGCCGACCAGGGCTCGAGCTCGCGCTCGACCAGCCTGTCCCTGATGCCATCGCACGTGCTGCAGCAGGCGGTCGTCTACAAGACCTCCCAGGCCAATATCGTCGATGGCGGCCTGGCCGGCACCATCAATGTCTCCACGCGCAAGCCCTTGTCGGCCAAGGAGAACCTGTCGGGTGTGATCAGCGTCGGCGCCAGCTATGCCGATCTGCCAGGCCGCTACGCGCCGGACATGAACGGCTCGGTCAACTGGAAGAACGAGGCCGGCACCTTCGGCGTTCTGGCGGCGCTGTTTGCCGAAAAGCGCTACGTGCGGCGCGATTCGGTCTCGCGGTTCGCTTACGGCACCAACAGCGGCTGGGACGTGATCAACACCAGCACCATGAAAGGCATCACCGATGCGTCGCTCGCCGGCACCGGTTACACGGCAGCAGACCTGAACGGCGTGCGCCTGCCGGGCTCGATGAGCTCGGAGTTCGTCGAATCCGTGCGCGACCGCAAGGGCGGCATGCTGTCGCTGCAATTCAAGCCGAACCGCGATCTCGACGTGACGCTCACGGGCTTTCACTCATCGATGGACGCCGACAACCACGGCCGCCTGACGTCGAGCGCCATCTACTCGATGCTGCTCGGGAAGAACGCGCCGCTGGGCAGCACCGTGGCCACCGCCGCCAACACCAGTTCGAACGGACAGCAGGTGTTCGCGCAGATCCGCAATCCGGTCATCGTCAACGAAACCACCGTGTATGGCAACCAGCTCAAGGTACTGAAGGCCGCCGACATCGTGTTCCCCGACGGGACCACGCCGCAGTATGTCGGCAACTCGGAAGGCTTCTACCGCGATGGCGCCAAGGCGGAGAGCTCGTTCCTCGACCTGGACGCCAAGTACCGTGTCAACGACGACCTCACGATCAAGACGCTGCTCTCGAGCACGCGCGGCGTGGGCACGACCGAACTCGATCAGGGCCTGACGCTGGCCCGCTACGGCACCGGCATCTCGTACGCGCTCGGCGGCCTGCATGACGCGCCGTTCGTCCAGTATCAGAACGCCGGCGGCAACCAGCCCGGCCTGAACGCCGACGGCAGCGGCTACACCATCGTCGACCGCGCCGCCTCGGGCGTGCGCACCGTCGACAAGGAATGGAGCGCACAGTTCGACGCCGAATACCGCGTCGACCGCGGCATCTTCCAGTCGCTGGAAAGCGGCGTGCGCTTCTCGGATCACAAGCGTACCAGCGCGCGCCGTGGCCCGGCCTTCCGCAACGGCATCACGCTCAACCCGGTCACGGGCCGCGTCACGTCGAATACGCCGACGCCAACCACCGGCTGGCAAGCATTCCCGGGTGACTTCGGCGATGGCCTGGATGGCCCGACCGGCTGGGACAACACCGGTTTCACCTACACGCCGGAAGCGATCAAGGAGTACATCGCGGCCAACACCAAGGTCACGAGCGACGCGTTCGAACGCCGCGTGAATTCCGAGATCGACATGCAGGAACGCCAGAGCGCGGCCTACCTGATGGCCAATCTGGAACGTGATCGCTGGTCGGGTAACGTCGGCGTGCGCTTCTCGCGCACTGAAGTAAAAGCCAATATCGCCACGCCGATTCCCGCTGGCGCCTGCCAGCGCGTCGCGCCGGGCCAGTCGCCCGTGACCTGCGCCGCCTATCCGGGCGCGATCACCGATGCCGGCGACGCCACCGCGTTCTTCGATGGCACGCCGTTCAATCCACTGGCCGGTATTCTGTATTACAAGACGCCGACCAAGCGCACCTTCGACAACTGGCTGCCAAGCCTGAACGTGCGCTACGACATGGGCAACGACATGCTGGCGCGCTTTGGCGCGAGCCGCACGATCGGGCGTCAGAACTACAACCTGCTGGGCAGCGGCTTCGGCACGCCCGGTTGCGATGCCAATGGCTGCCGCGTGACGGGCCCGAATCCCGACCTCGAACCGCAAACGGCCGACAACGTCGACCTGTCGTGGTCGTGGTACTTCGCACCGCGCTCGATCATCGCGCTGAGCGTGTTCCATTCGTCGATCGACGGCTATCCGAAAACGGGCGCCGTGGGCAGCACCACGATCGACCTGCAGGACCCGCGCGACCAGACCGTCAAGTCCTTCTTCGTCAACACCGCCTCGCAGCAGGGCGCGAAGATCAATGGCATCGAGCTGCAGTACGAGCAGCCGTTCGGCCAGACCAACTTCGGCTTCACGTCGAACGTCAGCCGCGCCAAGACGAAGGTCGACGATGGCCGGCCGATGGTGGGCGCGTCCGAATGGACCGGCAACCTGGGTCTGTACTACGAAGACCGCAAGCTGTCGGCACGCCTGGTCGCAAACTACCGCGGCGAGTACGTCAACAGCACGACCGCGCCGGCGCCAACGGCCAACAGCCAGGGCCTGACCGTAATCAACGGCGTGGCGATGCCGACCGCGCCGACCTACGCCGATGCAGTGACAACGCTGGCGCTGTCGGCCAACTACTACTTCACCGACAACCTGGAGCTCGCGTTCAGCGCGACCAACCTGACCAACGCCAAACGCGCGCAATATCGCTACAGCGAAGAAGAGCAGCAAAAGCTCGACGTCAGCGGTCGCCAGTATTATCTGAACCTGCGCTACAAGTTCTGATCGCGGCATGCGGCGAAAGAGGAGGGGGCTGCGGCCCCCTTTTTGCATGCGTCTGTCGAGCTCATCCGTATTGACGCCCAAAGTGTGCGGCATCTAACGGTGAAAGTTGGGTGCAGCCATTAAGATGCTCCTGTCTGAGTGAGGAACGCGCGAAGTAATTCGCAGCCATCCGACACCTCAACAGGTTAGCCGGTCGCCTCGAGGATCGGCACCAATTTCATGACCGGTGCGGGCCTTGTGCCTGCACCGGGCAGCAAGGAAGCGGAGGTTGCCATGTACGATGTCAAGCATCCAGCCAAGCACCTGGTGCGCGAATATCTCGCGCGCCGCTCGCGCGATCCGAAGCCGCCACCGGCGCCAGAAGAAATCCGGCGCCAGCTTGGCTGGGCGACGTTGATCCCGGCGGCGCTCAAGATCGCCCCGACCCGCAACTAGCCTTCGCACACGTTTTCGCGTCGACGTCCTGTCAAGGACGCGGCGCATAGTTCAACCAAGGAGACCGTTATGACCAAGAGAATCGGAAGCAAGCACATCGCCCAACATCGCGGCAAGGCAGAACGCATCGAGATCAAGCGTACCAATATTGCACGTGAAGCCGTACGCCAGGCTGAAGCACGCGCCAAGTACCGCAACGTGCCAAAGGGCCTGATCAAGCGCCAGGAAGCCGCCAGCGCTGCCTGATGGCACCTGCGCTGCACACTGAACCCGCCATCACGGCGGGTTTTTTTTCGCCCGTATGTTGATCAAGGGCGCTCATTCGCCATTCGCCGGTATGGATTCGCCATTCGCCGAAAACCACTTCCGCCAGCGTGCCGACCCTTGCTATCGTGATCCCTATTCGATCACAAGGAGGTCCGCACCATGCAATCCGAAGAATCCTATCGCTGGCGCAAGCAAATCGTCTGGGGCTTGCTGCTCATCGTCGTCGGCGCCGTTGTGCTGCTCGATCGCCTGTACTACATCAACGCCGAAGACTATTGGCACTACGCGCCGCTGCTGCTCGTTGCCGTGGGCATCAGCCAGACCATCGGCTACCCGAGCCCCAAGGAATTCGGCAATGGCTTGTGGACGGTGTTTGCCGGCCTGTGGTTGTTTGCGGTGCTCGAGAATGCATTCGGCCTGACGTTCCGTAACAGCTGGCCGCTGTTCATCCTGATGTGGGGCATTAAGCTGGTGCTCGACCCGTTCATCGCCCGTCGTTTTCTCAATAACCAGAAGGTGGGCCGCCATGAAAAATGATCGCTTGCCCAGGGGCGTGACGGGCCAGGTCGTACTTGGCGTGCTCGTCATCGGCATGGGCCTATTGTTCCTGCTCGATAACCTCGGCCTGGTTGACATGCACCGCGCGGTCTCGTTCTGGCCGATGCTGTTCGTGATCGTCGGCACAGTCAAGTTGTGCGACACGCGCAGCCAGGGTGGCACGCTGCTCGGCGCTGCGCTGGTTGGCGTGGGCATCCTGATGATGCTGGACCGGCTCGATATCATCAACTTCAGTGTGCGCACCATGTGGCCGCTGATCCTGATTGGCCTGGGCGGTTTCCTGGTTGCCAAGGCGCTGCGCAACCGCGGCGTGCCGGGCAGCGGCGCCGGCAGCCTGGGCGCCGGGATGCTCGATGATACGGGCAGCGGCGAGACCGTCGACATCACGGCAATCCTGGGCGGCTACGAGCGCCGCGTGGCCACACAGGATTTTCGTGGCGGTGAAATCACGGCGGTCATGGGCGGGTGCGAACTCGATATGCGCGGTGCTTCGATCCGTGGCGAGGCGGTGATCAATGTGTTCGCGTTCTGGGGCGGCGTGACCATCAAGTGTCCGCCCGACTGGACCGTGATCCTGCTCGGTACGCCGATCCTGGGCGGCTTCGAAGAAAAGACCGCCGTACCACCCGATGGCAGCAAACGCCTCGTCATTCGCGGCTACGCGATCATGGGCGGTGTGGAAATCCGCAACTGATGGGCCGGATGTTCTGGGCCGGGCGCAGCGCCGCGCTGTATCTGGCGGCCTGGCTGATGCTGGGGCTGATGCTCGCGGGCCTGCTGAACGCGGCCATCGGCGCTGGGATCGTGGCCAGCCTGCTATTCGCGCTGCCGCTGATGCTGGTGTATGCGAGCGTGTGCGGCTATTCGAGCTACTACCTGTGCCGCGCCTACCCGCTGGCAACCAAGTCGCTGCGCTCGGTGCTGGTCGTGTTCTTTGTCACGGCCGCCAGCGCTGCCTTGCTGTGGTGTGCAGCAGCGGTGGCGTGGGCGGCATTGTGGCGCTGGCTGGCGCCGTCGATGGGCGGCGTGCTGCTCTCGCCTCCCGTCGCCGCAGTGATGTTCGGCGTCGGCGTGCTGCTGTACGGGATGACGGCCTGCGCGCATTATCTGGCGCTGGAGTTCGAACGCGCGCGCCGGCTGGAAACACGCGAACTCCAATTGAAGCTGCTCGCGCAGGACGCCGAACTGCGCATGCTGCGCACGCAGATCGACCCGCACTTTTTATTCAACAGCCTCAATTCGATCAGCGCGCTCACCAGCATCAATGCCGACGCCGCGCGCGACATGACCTTGCAACTGGCCGGCTTCTTTCGCCATACGCTGGGACTCGAAGCGCACCGCAAGGTTCTGCTGTCTGACGAAGTTGAACTAACGCAGCGATTTCTGGCGATCGAGCAGGTGCGCTTCGGCCCGCGCCTGACGTTCGCGTGCGAGATGGCGGATGACGCGGCGCGCTGTCTGCTGCCACCGATGATCCTGCAGCCGCTGGTCGAGAACGCGGTCAAGCACGGCATCGGCCAGCTGCCACAGGGCGGCGTGGTGCGCGTGCAGGCAGCGCGCGCCGGCTCGCAACTGAAGCTGCGGGTCGAGAACGATGTCGATCCGGACGGCGGGCCAGCCGGCAAGGGCGGTGGCGTCGGCCTGGCAAACGTGCGCCAGCGCCTGCACGCCGTGTATGGCATCGACGCGAGCGTGCATGCGATGCGCGATGGGGCGATTTTTCGGGTGGACCTGATCCTGCCCGCAGACACGGGAGACTGACAGCATGCGGGTTCTGATCGTGGACGATGAACATCTGGCGCGCGCCGTGCTGCGCGAATACCTGACGACGCACGCCGACGTCGAGATCGTCGGCGAATGTGCCAACGGCTTCGAGGCAGTCAAGGCCATTGCGGAGCTCGACCCCGAACTGGTGTTCCTCGATATCCAGATGCCCAAGCTCGACGGCTTCGAGGTGGTCGAGCTGGCCGGCAGCAAGCCGCACTACATCTTTGCCACCGCCTACGACCAGTTTGCGCTGCGCGCGTTCGAGGTGCATGCAATCGACTACCTGCTCAAGCCGTTTTCACGCGCGCGCCTTGGCGAAGCGCTGGCGCAGGCGCGTCTGCGAAACGCCCGGCCGGCGCAGATCGAGGCGGTGGTAAAGGAGGCAGCGGCGCGCCACACGCCGCTCGAGCGCATCCTGATTCGCGACGGCGCCCGCGTACACGTGGTGCCAACAGCGAGCGTGGATTACATCGAGGCACAGGACGATTACGTCGCGGTCTGCGCGGACGGCAGGCAGTACCTCAAGCTTGGCAGCCTGGCCGAACTTGAGGCGCAGCTCGATCCCGCCGTCTTCGTGCGCATCCATCGTTCGCATATCGTCAACCTGGGTGCCATTGCGCGCATCGAACCGGTCAGCAAGGACAATCACTGCGCCGTGCTGAAAAACGGCGTGAAGCTGCCCATCAGCCGCAGCGGCTACCAGCGCATCCGCGAATTGCTGGCATAAGCGCCTAGCGCGAGTTGTGTGCGCCGAGCTCCCACCAGGCCGGCATCAGCGCGCGGATGCCCGGCTGGGCGAAGCGGTCGTCGATCAGCCAGACCACGCCACGATCCTGCTCGGTGCGGATCACGCGGCCGGCTGCCTGCACCACTTTCTGGATGCCGGGGTACAGGTACGTGTAGTCGTAGCCGGCACCAAACAGCGTCTGCATCCGCTCGCGCAGTTGCTCGTTGACGGGATTCACCTGCGGCAGGCCAAGCGTGGCGACAAACGCGCCGATCAGGCGCTCGCCCGGC
Source organism: Telluria sp. LT2P80 (assembly GCF_059685955.1). Classification (NCBI taxonomy): domain Bacteria; kingdom Pseudomonadati; phylum Pseudomonadota; class Betaproteobacteria; order Burkholderiales; family Oxalobacteraceae; genus Telluria; species Telluria sp. LT2P80. The sequence goes on from NZ_JCASIO010000005.1 coordinate 267,733, forward strand.
AGGTCGACCCCTTCGCCGAACGCGCCGCCCAGCACCGCAAAGCCCACGCCCGCGCCACCGATGGCGAAGCGGTCGATGAAGCCCTGGCGCGCGGTCTCGCTCATGCGGCGTTCCTGGCGCCAGGCCGTCACGCCCGGGTCCAACTTCGCCAGCGCGCCGGCCACCTGGTCCATGTAGTCGAAGCTGCTGAAGAACGCCAGGTAGTTGCCGGGGCGTTCATGGAACTGGCGGGCGATCAGTTCGGCGATCGGCTGCACCGACCCAGCGCGCGCCTGGTAGCGGGTCGAGATGCCTTTGGCGACATGCACGTCCAGCTGGCTGGCCGTGAACGGCGAATCGACCTCGACCCAGGCCGTGTCGGCCGGTAGACCGAGCGTGTCGGTGCAGTATTGCCAGGTGCCGAGCGTACCGGAGAACAGCGTGCTCGAATGCGACGCGGCAAAGCGCGGTCCGAGAAACGGCGCCGGCACCACATTGCGGATGCAGATCGTCGAATCGCGCAAGGTAGGGCGGTCGGCGTCGCGCGACAGGTCCACCAGCGAGTGCGGCCCGAACGACTCAGCCAGGCGCGCAAATTGCAGCGCGTCGAAGTGGAAGCGCTGCAGGTCGGGTTCGAGCGGACCGGGGAACGCCGCCAGATGTTCGTTGATGGTGCTGGACGCATCCTGCAGCGCATCGACCAGTTTCGCCGGCATCGACTCGAGCAGCTGGTACGGTGCGGGCGCGCCCTTGTCGACATTGGTCCAGGCGCGCCCGACGCGCTCGAGCGCTTTCTTGATCGCTGGAGGTGCGACGGCGCGGGCGGCGCGCAGCAGTTCGCGGTCGATCTCGGCGCTGTACATCGAGCGTGCGCGGTTGACCAGGTTGTGCGCTTCGTCGACCAGCACGCTCGCCTTCCAGCCGTTGGCCTGCGCCAGTGCGTACAGCATCGCGCCGCCATCGAAATAATAGTTGTAGTCGCCAACGATCATGTCGACCCAGCGCGTCATCTCGCTGCCCAGGTAGTACGGGCAGACGTCGTGGTCGAGGGCGACCGTGCGGAGCGCTTCGCGGTCCAGCACCAGGACCTCGGCCGCAGCGGCGCGCGCGGCCGGCAGGCGGTCATAGAAGCCGCGCGCCAGCGGGCATGCCTCGCCATGGCACGCTTTATCCGGATGCTCGCAAGCCTTGTCGCGCGCGGTCAGTTCCAGCACGCGCAGCGGGGTTGACGTTGCCGAGCACAGTTTGGCCGCGCCATCCAGTGCCAGGCGCCGGCCCGGCGTCTTCGCGGCCAGGAAAAACACCTTGTCGATGCCCTGCTGCGGCATGGCCTTCAACGTCGGGAACAGGCTGCCGACTGTCTTGCCGATGCCGGTCGGCGCTTGCGCCAGCAGGCAGCGCCCGCTGGTGTTGGCGCGGTAGATGCTCTCGGCCAGGTGGCGCTGGCCGGGCCGGAAGTCGGCGTGCGGAAAGCGCAGGTGCGTCAACGCGTCGTTGCGCGCGGCGCGGTGCGCGCTCTCCTGCGCAGCCCAGCTCGAGAAGCGTTCGCACAGGCCCGCAAAATGGGTCTGCAGCCAGGCGCTGTCGCGCTGCTCGCGCAGCACGGTTTCGACGCCGCTGCCGATGTCGTAGTAGACCAGGGCCAGGTTGACCGCATCCAGACCGCGCTCCTGGCACAGCAAATGGCCATACACGCGCACCTGCGCCCAGTGCAGGTGGCGGTGGTTGTCGGGAATGGACTCGGGGCGGCCGCGGTGCGTTTTGATCTCTTCGATCAGGTTCTCGTTTTCGTCGTAGCCGTCGGCGCGGCCGCGCACGCGCAAGCCGTTCCATTCGCCGGACAGCGGCAGCTCGGCGCGGTAGCCGTCGCCCCGGCGCGCGGCAACGACGGCGTGGCCGGCGATGCCTTCCTGGGCGCTGGGCGAGGGCGTGAAGCGCAGGTCGAGGTCACCCGCCTTGGCGGTGAACTCGCACAGTGCGCGCACGGCGATCGTGTAGGCGGGTTGCGTGGTGCCGGTCAAATCAGGCCGCCATCTCGGGCGCCAGATCCCAGACCAGGTAGCAGACGGCCACCGGCATCGCATGCGCGGCGCAGTACTCGATCCAGCGTTGCTGGTTGTCCTGCAGGCGGTCGCCCGGGCCTTTCACTTCGATCATCGTGTAGCGGTTTTCAAGGGGGAAGAACTGGATCAGGTCGGGAAAGCCCGTGCGGTTTTCGCGCACGTCGGCCAGGATCCGCTCGCACCACTTGCGCAGGTGCGCGGCCGGGATGCAGTCCAGGGCCAGTTCAACCAGCTCGAGGCTGATGCCGTCCCAGTGCACGAACGGTGATTGCAAGCCGGCCTTGTCGCGGTAGGTCGCGCGGATGGTGTCGCGGTAGGCGCCGGAATCGAGTTCGTCGAAGCAGGCAGTAAATTCGGCCAGGCGGCGCGCGTAGAAGTCGGCGCTATACAGATCGGCCGGTCCACGGTGGAACGGGTGGAAGAAGGCGCCGGGAATGGCGGCGAAGATCGCGCGCCAGCACAGCAGGCCAAACAGCGTATTGGCCAGCGCGTTTTCGACGTAGAACACGGGCGCCTGTTCTTGCGCCAGATGGTCGCGCACCGCGCCCTCGACCCAGCGCTCGCCGTTAGGGGGCGCCAGGCACAGGTCGATGCGCTGCACCTCGGTTTTCGGGAGCCGGCCCAGGCGCGCGTGACCCAGGCGGCGCGCCAGGCGCGGCGCGATGCGGGCCAGGTGCTGGCGCTCGGCGTCGTTCTCGGGGGTGGCCTGGGCCTCAGTCAACAGGGCCCAGGCGTCGTCGAAGCGCTCGTGTTTTTCGAGGACGCGAATCGCGCGGCCCCGCGCGCCGGGGTAGCGGCAGCGGGCGTAGGCGGCAAAAGCGCCATCCCAGTCCTTTTGTTTCTCGTAGTGCTGGCCGATCTGGAACACGAGCTTTTCGCGCCGGCTGGCCAGCCAGTCGTTGTCGAACGCATGCTCGGGAAGATCGCGCACGACATCCTCGACGGCTTCGCCGGCGGCGAAGCGCTCGCGGCATGCGTGCAGCAGGATGTAGTGGTCAATGTCGGCGCGCTGGCGGAAACCGCGCGAGGCTGGCGAGATGTCGACCTGCTCGTAGCGGAAGAGGCCCAGGTCGGACAGCACGAAATCGGTCCAGCCCTGGCGCAGGTTGCCGAAGAAAACTAGCCGCAGGCGGTCGCACAGGGGCTTGACGTGGATGCGCCAGGCGACGTCGGGGCAGTCGCCGTACCAGCCGGAAAAACGGCGTGGATCGGCGCAGTCGGCCCGCAAGGCCTCGAGCAGATCGCCCTTGCGCGCGCTTTTCTGGCGCAGGTGCGGGAAGGCCTGGGCGACTTCGGGCTTGGAGAGCAGGTCGAACAGTTCGTCGAGTGAGAGTTCGGGATCGGCTTCGATCCAGCCGGTGCCCAGCAGGTGGCCGGCCGCCTCCACCGGGCAGCCGATCTCGGCGTAGCGGAGTTTACTGGCGCGAAACAGCGTGCCTTTTCGCATGACCATGCGCACGAACAGCGCGCGCGCCGCATGCGGCAGGGCAGGGAAGGCGGCCAGGAACGCATGCTCTTGCGCGTCGAGCAGGTCGGCATAGCGTTCGCCGATCCAGTCGAGAACGCGCTGGAAGTTGTCCAGATAATAAAACTCGTTTTCCAACAACCTGATCATGACCACCCGCGTTACTGTTCTTATGTACAGTATAGGCCTGCGTGGACAGGGAATCCAGCAGTTTCGGGCGCGATCGTCCCGCGCGCTGCTAGCGCGTTGGCCGTGGACGACAGGCGTCGCCGTTGCAGCGATCCGCGTTCATCTCCGGGTCGGGCAGGGCATGGCCATTGGCGTGATAGATGACGGCCGAGATCAGGGCGACATCGCTGTCGGGCGTCTCGGTTACCCGCGCCGGTCCGGCATGTTTCGTTGGCCGCGCCGCCTGGCGCGGTACGCTGGCGCGCGCCTGGAACGTCGGCACCGGGGTCTTGGCCGCGCTGCGTTCGGGCGCAGCAGCCGTGTGCGTGGGTTTGGCGGGTGCTCGCCCTCCGTTCGCCGGTCGCAACAGGCGCAGTGGTGGCACCGGCGGTGGCAGGACGTGCGCCGTGCTGGCTGCGGGCGCTGGTGCTGATACTGGCGGCAGCGCTGGAGCAGCGTCGACGATGATGGCCGCCGCCAGCGGCGCAGCAGGTTCGTCGGCCACGATTGCGCGCGCCGCGATCCCTGCGTGCGTCGGCTCGACCCTGTGCGGCGTGTCCTGCCCCGCCGCCAGCCAGGCCAGGGCGCCCGTCAACCCCAGTGCGACCAGCACGGCGCCGCCATACCAGGCCACCCTCACGCCCGTGCCGCCGGGCGCGGCACGGCGCACCGGCTCGCGTTCGAGCCTGGCGAGAATGCTGTCTTCGTTGCCGCCGTGCCGCGCCGATGACATCAGATCGGGCCGCAGATGCGGTTGCGTGGGGTTCGCTTGATGTTCGTCTGATGAACGCACGGCAGCACTCCTAAGATGGGGTTTTTCCAGTTCCGATTAGAAACAATCCTGGAGGTACCGATGCTGATCTTTATCGCGCTTCTGTACGTTTGTGGCGCATCCGGCCTGATCTGGCTGGCCGTTTTCCCGACAGGTCGCGCATTGGCAACGCGCGGCATCGGCCGCTTGCGCGCACTGGCGCGGCATGCCGGCGCCTGGGGACACGCGGGCGGGCGGGCGCTGGGCGCCGCGCGCGATGCGGCCGCGCTCACGCTGCGCAAGCGCCTGCTGCGCTTCCTGCGCCGGCATCGGGTCGTGTTCGCCATTGTCGTGCCGGTGATCCTGATTCCCTCGCTGCTGGCGCTGGCGCTGAGCAATCCCGCCATGCTGCCCGTGTATCAGGGCAGCGCCGCCATGCCAGATGAACAGGTGGCGGCGCTGCTGGCTGGCGAACAGCTCTCGCCCCCGGTGGCGCTGCCGCCCGACGTGTTTACGACCGCCGAAGTCGAGCTGATACGGCCGATGCTGGTGGGCGCGAGCCGCAACTGGGGCTTGCTGCACCCTGACTTCAGCGCGCGCCTGCTATTGGCCTTCAAGATCATGAAGGAGCAGCACGGTTACGAGATGGCGCTGCTCGAAGGCTACCGCAGCCCGGCGCGCCAGGATGCGCTGGCCGCCAGTGGCAGCAATGTCACCAACGCGCGCGCGTTCCAGAGCTGGCACCATTACGGCCTGGCGGGCGACTGCGCGTTCCTGCGCGACGGCAAACTCGTGATTTCCGAAAAAGACCCGTGGGCGATGCGCGGCTATCAGGCCTACGGCCAGGTGGCCGAGTCGCTCGGCCTGACCTGGGGCGGGCGCTGGAAGATGATGGATTTTGGCCACACCGAGCTGCGCCTGCGCGGGGTGATGCGGCGCTGACATGGTGATGATGCGGCGCTTGCCGGCAAGCGCCGGCGCTGCACCAAGTCCACCGTGTTGCGCCCGCTCAAGCGGCGGCAGCCATACGCGTGCGAGCATTTCCTGTGAGACTCTTTTTTCAACGGACCTGGGCCCCGCCATGGCGCGATTCTGGAACTTCCTGACCAGCAGCCGCATGCTGATCCTGATCGGCGTGCTCGCCATCGCGGCGCTGCTGGTGCTTGGCGCCGTGGCGCTGGACATCGCCATCGTCTGGGCCGCCATCGTCGGCCTGGCCTTGCTTGGCTGTTGGGGCGCCGGCTGGATGATCCGGCGCGCCTGGCGCGCGCGCGAAGGCGCCCGGCTGGCGTCGGCCATGGCCGAGGGCGAGGGCGGTGGTCACGCCACGGACGATGGGATGGACGACAACGGCAAGGGCGACGTCGCCGTGCTGCGCAAGAATCTGCTCGATGCGGTCAGCACCATCAAGACGTCCAAGCTGGGCCTGACACGCGGCGCGGCGGCGCTGTACGAACTACCGTGGTATATGGTGATCGGCAACCCGGCGGCGGGCAAGAGCAGCGCCATCGTGCGCTCGGGACTGACGTTTCCGATCCCCGGCAACAAGGCCGTGCAGGGCGTCGGCGGCACCCGCAATTGCGACTGGTTCTTCACCACCGACGGCATCCTGCTCGACACGGCCGGGCGCTACTCGGTGCAGGAAGACGATCGCGACGAGTGGTTCGGTTTTCTCGACCTGCTGCGCCGCCATCGCCACCGTGCGCCGGTCAACGGTATCCTGATCGCCGTCAGCGTAGCCGAACTGATGGCCGGCCCGGCCACCGCATCGCACGAACTGGCGAAGAACCTGCGCACCCGCATGCAGGAGCTGACCGAGCGCCTGGGCGTGCATCCGCCCGTGTATGTCGTGTTCACGAAGGTCGATCTGGTGGCCGGTTTCGTGGACTTTTTCCATGGCAGCGAACAGGCCGAGCGCGAGCGCATCTGGGGCGCCACGCTGCGCTACAACCGCCGCAGTGCGCCGCAGGACGTGCTGGCCTTCTTCGACGACGAGTTCGAGGCGCTCGTCGATGGCCTGAAAGAAATGAGCCTGGCCGGCATGGGCGCCAACCGCAGCACCCTGATGCGCCCCGGCGTGTTCACGTTTCCCCTCGAATTTGCGGCGATCAGAACGCCACTGCGCGCCTTCCTGGCCACGCTGTTCGACGAAAACACCTACCAGTTCAAACCCGTGTTTCGCGGCTTTTACTTCACCAGCGCGCTGCAGGAAGGCAGCGTGCAAGACCTGTCGAGCCAGCGCGTGGCCAGCCGCTTCGACCTGGCGCTGGCCAATCGTGAAGGCGCGGTGGCCGAGCCGGCCGCCGGGCAGTCCGGCTACTTTCTGCTGGACCTGTTTCGCAAGGTGATCTTCGCCGACCGCGACCTGGTCAGGCGCTACACGCATCCGGCGGCGGCGCGCTGGAAGCTGGGTGTGTTCTTCGCCGCCACGATCCTGCTGGGCTGCGCGATGGGCGGCTGGTCCTGGGCCTACATGGGCAACCGCCAGCTGGTGGCCAATGTGCAGGCCGATCTCGACAAGGTGACCAGGCTGCAGGCTGGCCGCATCGACCTGCAGTCGCGGCTCGAAGCGCTCGACATCCTGCAGGACCGCATCGAGCTGCTCGATGGCTACAGCCAGGACAAGCCGTGGGCGCTGGGCTTCGGCCTGTACCAGGGTGGGCAGCTGTCGCGCAAGCTGCGCGACGAATACTTCGCTGGCGTGCGCGCCGTGATGGTCGAACCGGTCACGGGTGCGCTCGAGACCATGCTGACGGAAGTGAACAACAATGCGGCCAGCCTCGATCCGGCGCGCCAGGCGGCTACGCCGGCGGCCCGGCCCGGCCAGCCGTATCAGGACACGTCTCCCACCAGCGTCGGCGACGCCTACAACGCGCTCAAGACCTACCTGATGCTGGGCGATAAAACCCACGCCGAGTCGGGGCATCTGAACGACCAGCTCACGCGCTACTGGCGCGGCTGGCTGGAAGCGCACCGCGGCGCGATGCCGCGCGAGCAGATGATCCGCAGCGCCGAACGGCTGCTCAGCTTCCACCTGGCCAACATCAATGACCCGGCCTGGCCGCAGATGACGCTCAAGCTGGGCCTGCTCGACACCACCCGCGAGCATCTGCGCCGCGTGGTGCGCGGCACCCCGGCGCGCGAGCGCGTGTACGCCGACATCCGCACGCGCGCCGCCACGCGCTTCCCGGCGGTGACGGTGGCGCGCATCGTAGGCGAACAGGACAGCGCGCTGGTCGCCGGCAGCCACGCGGTCAGCGGCGCATTCACCCGCGCGGCGTGGGACAAATTCGTGCTGGGCGCGATCCGCGAAGCCTCGAACCGCGAACTCAATACCGTGGACTGGGTGCTCAAGACCACGGCACGCGACGACCTGACGCTCGAGGGCAGCCCGGAGCAGATCCAGAAGGCGCTGATCGATCTGTACAAGGCCGACTATGCACGCGAGTGGGTCAAGTTCGTCCAGGGCGTGGCGATCACGGACCTGCGCGGCTTCGACGCCAGCGTGCAGGCGATGAATCGGCTGGGCGACCCGCAGACGTCGCCCATCGCCAGGCTGCTGCGCACGATCCATGAAGAGACCGCCTGGGACAATCCGGGCGGGTTGCGCCAGCCCGCGAGCAAGACCGAACGGGGCGTCGCCGAGTGGATCAAGCAGAAGATCCTGCGCCGGGCGCCGTCCGATGCACGCACGCTGGCCGACACCATCGATCCGGCCGAGTTGACCGGCGGGCTGCAAAGCGCGGGCCCGATCGGCCGCGAATTTGCCGGCGTGGCGCGCCTCGTCGGTTCCAAGGAGAAGGAGGCGTCCTTGATGACGGGCTACCTCGACGCGCTGTCGCGCCTGCGCACGCGCCTGAATACGCTGAAGAACCAGGGCGACCCGGGGCCGGGCGCCAAGCAGTTCATGCAGCAGACACTCGAAGGGACCGGCTCGGAACTGGCCGAGGCGCTGCGCTACGTCGATGAGCAGATGCTCACCGGGATGAGCGAGAGCCAGAAAAGCGCGCTGCGGCCACTGCTGGTGCGGCCGTTGACGCAGACCTTCGCGATGATCGTGCTGCCGTCCGAGGCCGAGATCAACAAGACCTGGCAGGCGCAGGTCGTCGAGCCGTTCACGCGCACGCTGGCGGCCAAGTATCCGTTCGCGCAAGGCGCAAGCATCGAGGCCACGCCCGGCGAGATCGGCCAGGTGTTCGGGCCCGACGGCGCGGTGGCCAAATTCGTGGGCACGGCCATGGGCCCGCTCGTGGTGCGGCGCGGCGACGTGCTGGCCGCGCGCACCTGGGCCGACATCGGCATCTCGCTCGCGCCGCAGGCGGTGGCCGCGTTCCCGGCCTGGATCGCGCCGCTGTCGAACAACGGCGTGGCGGCCGGCACGGCGGCGCAGACCGTGTTCCAGGTACTGCCGCTCACGGCGCCCGGCACGCTCGAATACACGCTCGAGATCGATGGCCAGCAACTCCGTTACCGCAACACCCCGGCCAGCTGGAGCAATATGGTGCATCCGGGGCCGCAGGGCGTATCGGGGGCACGCGTGTCGGCCGTGACGTTCGATGGCCGCACGGTGGAACTGTTCAACCAGCCGGGCCAGTTCGGCCTGCAGCGCCTGTTCGAGTCGGCGCAGCGCACCAAGAAGGACGACGGCGTGTTCGAGCTGCGCTGGAGCAGCAACAATGTGACGGTGGCGGTGGACCTGAAGATCGTCAGCAGTCCGCAGGCGGGCGGAGGCGGGGGCGGGCAGGCCCAGGGCCAGGGTTTTCGTGGCATGCGCCTGCCGCCGGCAATCGTTGGCCGCTTCGATGCGGCGGCGCCCGCACTGGCCAGCACGGGAGGCCAGTGATGCGCGCCGACCGGATCGGTTACTTCGGCAAGCTGCCCGCGCGCGCCGACTTCGTCAAACTGGCGCACGAACCGGCCACGATCGGGATGCTCGACGCCTGGCTGGCGCAGGTGATGACGCTGCTGCCGTCCGATGCGCGCTGGCGCGTGCATTACGACGCCATGGCGCCGGTGAGCTTCGCCCTCGTCGGTCCGGCGCGCCACCATGCGGTGGCCGGGCATCTGCTGGCCAGCCGCGACCAGTCGGGCCGGCGCTTTCCGTTTCTGGCCACGCGCACGCTGACGGTGGCCGATCCGGCCGCGTTCGTGGCGCACTGTCCCGTCGCTTTTGCCCCGCTGTGGACGTTTTTGCAGGAAATCTGCCCGAACGTGCTGGCAGATGCCGATCCCACATCGTCGCTGCAGGCGATCGCCGACAGCGCGATTGGCCTGGGGGATGTGGGCGCCTGCACGGCCTGGATCGACGCCGGCACAGTGGGTTCGCTCGACGCGCTGCTGGACGACTGCGGTGTCGCGCGGCTGGTGCTGGCGCTTGGCCTGCTGCTGCAGCCCGTGATGCGCAGCCCGCCCCGCACGCTCGACAAGAGTCTCGTGCTGCCGCTGCCGGCCGACCCGGCGGCGCGCTATCCGGTGGCGGCGTTCTGGCTCGGGCTGATCGCGCCATTCCTGCGGCGCGCCGGGTTCGACCTGGCGCTGTTCATCACGCACCAGGACGGGCGGCAGGTGCTGGTGGTGGGCTTTTGCGCCGCGCTGGCCGACACGCTGCGCGCCATGATCGATCCGCTGGTGGGCGCCGACCTGCAGGTGCGCCTGCAGCACACGGCCTGGATTGACGAGCAGCTGCAGCTCGAGCCCGACGTGCGCGCGCTGGCCAGCCAGCTGGCCCAGCCCGACCTGCCGCTGGCGCTGGCGCGCACGCTGTTCATGACAACCTTCATCGGAGCCTGACGTGATACTTCGCACACTGATCGTCATGCTGTGCCTGGCGGGCCTGCAGCACGGCGCAGCCACGGCCCAGACCCAGACCGACGCACCGGTGCTGGTGACCGGCACCGTGGCCGACGAGGCGACCAGGGCGGCGCTGCTGGAACGCCTGCGCGGCGTCTACGGCGCCGCGCGCGTGGTCGACCAGCTGTCAGTCGGCACCGTGTCGACGCCTGCCAACTGGAACACGTATGTCGGCCGACTGATTGGCCCCAACCTGCGCCTGGTGAAAGGTGGCCAGCTGCACATCGACGGCAACAGCGTCAGCCTGCGCGGCGACGTGGCCAGCGAAGAGCAGCGCCAGAAGATCGCGGGCGACATCGCGGCGAGCCTGAATCCCACTTACACCGTCAACAACGGCTTGCGGGTGCAGGTGTCGCAGCAAGTGGTGCTCGATACGGCGCTGGCTGACCGCATCATTGAATTCGAATCGGGTAAGGCGACGCTGACGCCCACCGGCATCGCCGTGCTGGACGGGATGACGGTCGCGCTGCGCAAGATCAAGGGCGTCAAGGTCGGCGTCATCGGCCACACCGACAACGCCGGTTCGCGCGCCAGCAACCTGTCACTGAGCCAGGCGCGGGCCGAAGCGGTCAAGGCATATGTGGTGGCCCAGGGCATCGGGGCCGACTCGATCGCGGTATCGGGCGAGGGGCCCGACCGGCCGGTGGCGGACAACCGCACGCCGGAAGGGAAGGCGCGCAACCGGCGCATCGAGTTCAAGGTACTCCAGTAAAGCGCCCCAGCCTTACGGCCGGGTCCATTCACGCTTTACGGCAATGTGATCGTCACGTTCGCCGCTTTCGGCGGCAGCGTCACCAGATCGTTGTAATGGGCCAGCGCATAGCCGGTGTCGTTGCCCAGCACGGTCCGGAAGCCCACGTACGCGCCCAGCCCGGCCACCGTGAACACTATCCCCAGCACCCACAGCGACAGGTCGCTGCGCACGCGGTTGACCACCTGGTCCGGCCGCCCGGCGTGCGGCGCGAAGCCCCGCGTGCGGCCGCGCATGCGGGCGATCTCGTCGCCCAGACGCGCCACCAGGTAATCGAGCTTGTCCTTGCCGTCGAGCGCATAGCGGCCCTGAAACCCCAGCAGCAGGCACATGTGGAAGACCTCGAGTGCCTCGACCTGCTGCGCCCCGCGTGCGCGCAGGTCGTCGAGCCGGTGGAAGAAATGCTCGCCCGCGAGCTGGTCGCCAAACACGCGCAGCTGCAGGGGCCGGGTTTCCCACGCGTCGCGCACGTCGAAGGTCGAGCGCAGGATGATTTCGTCGACCGCCGAGCAGAATGCGTACTTGGCGGCCAGGATGTCGTCGGCCGCGATCCCCAGTGCCTTGGCATTGCGGTCGACGTCCATCAGAAAGCTCGTCATGTTGTCGGCAAATGCGACCTTGTCCTGCGGTCCACACCCGGTCTTGAGCAGGAACAGCGCGTAGAACCCCTCGTACATGATGTCGCTGAGGCGTTGCGTGCGCATGGCTCGCTCGCCCGTATCGCCTTTGGGCGCGGCGCGGCGCTCGATGAACGCGCTCATGCCGACACCGCGATCAGTTCGAGCCGCAGTTCGCGCAGCCCGTTGGGCACGTACACCGACATCGCCTGCGACTTGAGCATGGCCTCGTACAGCGCCCCGCGCACGTCGAGGACGAAGTAGACCATGTCGGGCCGCACCGGAATCGCGCTGGGCACCTGCGGCGCGTGCAGCAGTCTGACGCCCGGCAGCGCCGACAGTACGCAGCGGTCGACGTCTTCGGGCGCGCCGACCTTGAATTGCAGCGGCACGGTTTCGACCAGGCGCAGCGCCGGCATGTCGGCGGCCACGGCGAGGTACAGCGTGGTCTGCGGGGTGATGCGGCCCGAATCGAGCGCGCCGTGGTAGTACGACGGCCGGTCGTGGTGCAGCGCGATGGTGAAGTAGCGCGACGAGATCACGGTATCGAGGAGGTCGCGGATGATGCCGTCCAGACGCGCAAACGGTGGCCCCGGATCGGCGTGGACATACGCGGGCAGGTCGTCCAGCCGGTAGCTGCGCGAATAGGTCATCAGGCCACCGGCCAGGTGCAGCAGTGCGCCATACAGGCGCTCGGGATGCAGCTCGCGGTGGTGCAGGTAATGGGCCAGCGCCGCATAGCCGGCGCTGGCCGTGTGCAGCAGCCAGAACGACGACACGTCGCCGCCGCGGATCTCGACCACGTTGCGGCTCGGTTCGCGCAGGTCGCCATACAGCGCGGTCACCTTGGCCAGCAGCTTTTCCATCAGCCGCGCCAGCGCGCCGTGCAGGCCCAGGCCCGGGCCGGCCACCGCGTCGATCGACAGGCTCGGCGGAATGAAGCCGGGATCGGGCTCGAAGCCGCCGGTGGCCACGCGGCGCAGGCGCAGCAGCGGAAAGCTCTCGTAGGCTTCGAGTGCGTCGCCGTCGGCCACCAGCCGCAGCGTCTTGCGCAGATAGGTGACCGGGGCTTCGGCGGCGCTGCTGTACAGGTCATGCGTGTCGCGCTCGTGTCGGGAAAAACGCAGCGTGTCTTCCTGCTCGTGCAAGCCGTCGCCGGTGCCGGCGCCGATCGCGCAGTTCTCGCCATGCGCGCGCAGCGCCGGCAGGGCGGCGTGGTAGGTGACGGTCTGCATCTCGGGCGGCAGGTCGGCCAGGCGCACCTGGGGCGGCAGGATGTCGCCATCGGGTGCCCGGTACACCTCGCCCTCGGGGAACAGCAGCGAGAGTTCCTCGATGCGCAGCACGTCGTTCCTGAGCGCGTCCAGGTCGATCGTCATCCTGCGCACGCCCCAGCAATACGGATGCAGCGCGCACGCGGTCTGGTTCAGGCGCGCATCGTGGTAGCGCTCCTGCTGCTGGAAATGCTGGGGCCGCAGGAACAATCCTTCGTCCCATAAGACCTTGGATGGCATGCTCACGTCGGCCTCGCTTGGTGTCCGAAAATGTTTAGCTTGCAGGAAAGTTTTCGACGTATATTGACAGCGCACAGACGCCAGCGTGCTTGTGCCACTGACGGTGCCACCGGCCACACTCATCGCACAGGCGTGCAGGCCGATGTTGACGCCGTCACGCTCTGCGTCTGCGCTGCTGACCGTCGTGCGCCAATGGCCGGCTGCGGGGTTGTGGAACAGCGCCACGATGCCGACATGGCCGGCTTCGCGCGCCACCTTTTCGGTCACTTCGTAGCGCTGCCCCGGCACCAGCATGATTTCGCGGACATCGAGCAGGTCGGCGCCGAGCCGCTCGCGTTCCTGTTGCGGGTCGAGGAAGGCGGCGTAGGGCGCTTCTTCGAAGGCGTCCTTCTGGCGCAGCTTGTAGAGGCGCACCGCGAGCGCCAGCGGCTGGCCGCGCTCGTTGACGTTCAGGCGTGTGGCTGCGTGCAGCCGCAGTGGCACGTTACGGGGCGGCTGTTGTGATTCGGGCAGCCCGGCCGGCTTGCGCAGCCCCACCGCGCCCAACGCCGCACTGGCGAACGAACCATGCGGGGTGTTGCCGCAGCCGGCCAGCGCTGCGGTGAACGTCAACGTGAGCACCAACAGTGCGCAGCGGTGGGTTGGGGGCATCTGGTTCTCCTGTGCAGTTTCTTGAAGGCCAGCGTTGGATTGAATCCGTTTCCCGCCCGCATACGCTGCGCCAGCGCAAGCGCAAGCCCGTTCGCGCACCGATCCCACACCCGTGTGCTGAATGCACGCGCTGTTGACCATGCACAACTGCACGCGGGTGCCGATGCGAATAATGGTGGCTTGTTTATCTACCGGAGCCGAACATGATTCGCCAACGACTGTTACCCATGCTGATCGGCGTTGCCGTCCTGGCCGGGTGCGCCACCGACGGTATGGGCACCAGTACGGACACCCCGCGCGCCGCCGTGTCCGGGAACATCTACGTGCAGGCCGATGCGGCGCTGGCAGCGCGCCAGCCCGAAAAAGCGATCCTGCTGCTCAAATCGGCCAGCGTGGCCCATGCCGTCGACAAGAAACCGTGGGTGCGCATGGCGCAGATCCGTTTTGACGCCAGCCAGTATGGCGAGGCAATCAGCCATGCCCAGGAAGCCCTGGCGCGCGACCCCAACGACACGCTGGCCTACAGCATCCTGGCCGTCAGCGGCCTGCGCGTGGCCAGCAAGGCGCTGGCCGACCTGACCCGCAAGAACAATCTGCAGGGGTCGGTGCGCAGCGAGGCGCAGGACCTGGCCAGGCTGCTGCGCACCAGTCTGGGCGAAGAAGTACTGGTCAGTACGCGACCGGCCGCGCGCTCACCGGTGCGCAAGCCGTCCACCCAGACGGCGGCGGCGCCGTCGCGGCCCGCACCTGCCCCAGCGGGCGGCAGCCCGTTCGACGTCCTGAAATAACGCGGCATTTCTCACCAGTGGCCGGCCATGCCGGCCATCCCATTTCCCCACTGGAGTCGACATGGCCAAGAACGAAAGCGTACAAAAACGGTTGCAGAAAGTGCGCGCGCCGCGTGTGCAGATGACGTATGACGTCGAGATCGGCGATGCAACCGAGAACAAGGAGCTGCCGTTCGTGGTCGGTGTGGTCGGTGATTTCGGAACCGATCCCCAGGTCGACAAGAAACGCCTGAAGGACCGCACATTCGTCAATGTCGATGCGAGCAATTTCGACGAGGTGCTCGGGGGCGTGGCGCCGGTGGCGAGCTTCAAGGTGGAAAACCACCTGTCGCCGGAAGGCGGCGAGTTCGGCGTGCAGCTTCAGTTTCGCGAGATGGCAGATTTTCGGCCCGAATCGGTGGTGCGCCAGGTAGCGCCGCTGGCCAGGCTGCTCGAGGCGCGCACCAAGCTGGCCGACCTGCGCAACAAGCTGGCCGGGAACGACAAGCTCGAAGACATCCTGACCGACGTGCTGGGCAACACCGAAAAGCTCGACAGCCTGCGCAAGCAGCAGGGCGACATTGGCAAGGAGGGTTGAGATGGCCGCAGTCCTCGAATCAACTGGCGCACAGCCGGGCGCCCCCGAACTGGATGCGTCGCTGCTCGACCAGATCGTCGAACAGAGCCGCGTGGCCACGTCCAGCAGCGAGCATGTGCGGGCGCGCGACCTGATCTCGGAGCTGGTCAGCCAGGTCATGCAGGGCACGATGGTGATGTCGTCGAACCTGTCGGCCACGATCGACGCCCGGCTCGCGGAGCTCGACCGCATGATCTCCGACCAGTTATCCAGCGTGATGCACGCGCCCGAATTCCAGAAGCTCGAGCGCAGCTGGACGGGCCTGCAATATCTGGTCAAGAACAGCACGACGGGCGCGAACCTGCAGATCCGCATGCTCAACGCGTCCAAGCGCGAGCTGGTGAAAGACTTCCAGTCGGCCATGGAATTCGATCAGAGCACGATGTTCAAGAAAATCTACGAAGAAGAATTCGGCACCTTCGGCGGCGCACCGTACGGCACCCTGATCGGCGACTTCGAGATCACGCGCCAGCCCGAAGACATCTATTTTCTCGAGCAAATGTCGCACGTGGCCGCTGCCAGCCACGCGCCGTTCATCACGTCCTCCAGCCCTGAACTGTTCGGCGTCGAAAGCTTCGGCGACCTGGGCAAGCCGCGCGATCTGGCCAAGGTGTTCGACACCGTCGAATACGCGAAGTGGAAGGCGTTCCGCGAATCGGAAGACGCGCGCTATGTCGGCCTGACGCTGCCGCGCTTCCTGGGCCGGCTGCCGTACCACCCGGCCGACGGCATGACCACCGAAGGCTTCAATTACGTCGAAGACGTCGACGGCAGCGACCATTCCCGCTACCTGTGGTGCAACGCGGCGTATGCGTTCGGTGCGCGCCTGACGCGTGCATTCGAGGATTACGGCTGGTGCGCGGCGATCCGCGGCGTCGAGGGCGGTGGGCTGGTCGAGAACCTGCCGACTCACACGTTCAAGACCGACGAGGGCGAGGTGGCGCTCAAGTGCCCGACCGAAGTGGCGATCACGGACCGGCGCGAAAAGGAAATGTCGGACCTGGGCTTCATCTCGCTCGTGCATTGCAAGAACACGTCGTACGCCGCGTTTTTTGGGGCGCAGTCGGCGCAGAAGGCGCGCAAGTACAACAACGAGGCGGCCAATGCGAATGCGGTGCTGTCGTCGCAACTTCAATACATCTTTGCTGTGTCGCGTATAGCGCATTACATGAAATCCATGATGCGCGACAAGATCGGCAGCTTCGCGGCAGCGTCCAATGTCGAGGATTACCTGAACCGCTGGCTCACGCAATATGTCCTGCTCGACGATAACGCGAGCCAGGACCAGAAAGCGCAGTTCCCGCTGCGCGAAGCCAGCGTGCAGGTATCCGAGGTGCCGGGCCGGCCCGGCGTGTACCGCGCCGTGTCGTTCCTGCGACCGCATTTCCAGCTCGACGAGCTGTCCGTTTCGCTCCGTTTGGTCGCGGAGTTGCCGCAATCGACCAAGAACTGACTGCTGTAACCAACTTGTTGTTCAACCGACGTTTCAATCACACTTGGAGTAGAACATGGCAATTGACGTGTACCTGCAGATCGACGGGATCAAAGGCGAGTCGCAGGATGACCGGCACAAGGACTGGATCGAGTGCACCTCGGTGAACTGGGGCGTGAGCCAGCCCCGGTCGGCCACGGCATCCACCGGCGGCGGTCACACCGCCGAACGCTGCGAGCATCAGGAAATCGCGCTGACCAAGCTCGCCGACCTGGCCTCGCCCATCCTGTTGCAAACCTGCTCGGCAGGCAAAACCATCCCCAAGGCCAAGCTGGAATTCATGCGCGCCGATGGCCAGGGCGAGCGCATCAAGTACTTCGAGATCGAGCTTGAAAACGTGCTGATCGGCGGTGTCCAGCCAAGCGTTGCCGAAGGCAGCATCATCCACGAAGCAGTGGGCCTGAAGTTCTCGAAGATCAAGTGGAAATACACCCAGCAAAAGGTGACCGGCGGCGCCGGCGGCAACACCTCGGGCGGCTGGGACCTGGCGGCCAACAAGATCGTCTGAGCGGCGCCCTCCGCTTTCCACGCGGCGGCTGCGCGCCGCCGCGTGTTCGTTGTAATTACCCCCCCTCGGAGACACCATGAAAGGCTGTACGCCTGGGCTGCTCGACCGCCTCATGGACGAGCGCCGCGATCTTGGGGCCGGCGCGCCGGCCGGCATCGAACGCGTCAAGGACAGCATCGCGCGTGACCTCGAAGCCTTGCTCAATACCCGCCTCGCGCTCGATCCCGCCCATCTCGCCAGCTACCCGCATGCGCGCGCATCCTTGCTCAATTACGGCCTGATGGACTTCGCCGGGTTTTGCCTGACCAGCAGCCTTGATCGCGACGCCGTCTGCGCGAGCATCGAAGAAGCGCTTGCCTCGCATGAGCCACGCCTGTCCGACGTGCGCGCCGCGTTTGCGCCGGACGCGGGCGACGTCAACCGCCTGCAGTTTGTCATTCATGCCCGTCTGGCGCTGGACGGCCAGGACGAGACGATCAACTTCAACGCCGTTCTGCAACCGTCGTCGCTGCACTACGACGTCAACCGTACCGTCCGGCCTGCCAAGGCCGCGACCCCACCCGACCAGGAGGCACGATGGACATCAACCTCAAGACGCTGATCTCGAAGCTCAACGACACCACGCGCGCGGCGGCCACGCGCGCCGCCAGCATCTGCGTCGGGCTGGGCCAGTACGAAGTCGACGTCGAGCATCTGTTTCTTGGCCTGATCGAGCAGCCGGGCAGCGACCTGACCGCGATCGCGCGCCACTGCGATATCAGCCTCACGGGCCTCGAAGCCGACCTGCGCCGCGAAGTGGCGCGCTTTGCCACCGGCAGCGCACGCACGCCCGTGTTTTCACGCCATCTGCCGCTGCTGTTCGAGCACGCCTGGCTGATCGCGTCGCTCGGCGCCGGCGGGCCGCCCCGGATTCGCAGCAGCCATCTGATACTGGCGCTGTTGACCGAGCCGTCGCTGGTGCAACTGGCGCAGCGTGCGTCGCCGCTGTTTGCGCGCTTTCCGCTGGACCGCCTGAAGCACGATCTCGAGCGCCTGACGCGCGGCTCGGTAGAGCAAACGGAGTTGGCGGCGGAAAGCAGCGAGCCCGGGTCGGATGCTGCATCCGAGCTGGCGCAGTCTGCGGGCCGCGCCACGCCGGCGCTCGATCAGTACACGACGTGCCTGACGGCGCGTGCGCGCGACGGCAAGGTCGACCCGGTCATCGGGCGCGACATGGAGATCCGCCAGGCCATCGACATCCTGATGCGGCGGCGCCAGAACAACCCGATCCTGACGGGCGAAGCAGGTGTCGGCAAAACGGCCGTCGTCGAGGGCCTGGCGCTGCGCATTGCACTGGGTGACGTGCCGGACGTGCTCAAGGGCGCCGAGATCCACACGCTCGACATGGGCTTGCTGCAGGCCGGCGCCAGCGTGAAGGGCGAGTTCGAAAACCGCCTCAAGAATGTCATCCACGAGATCAAGCAAAGCCCCCACGCGATCATCCTCTTCATCGACGAAGCGCACACGATGATCGGTGCCGGCGGCGCGGCCGGGCAGAACGATGCCGCAAACCTGCTCAAGCCCGCACTGGCGCGGGGCGAGCTGCGCACGATCGCCGCGACCACCTGGGGCGAATACAAGAAATACTTCGAAAAGGATGCGGCGCTCGCGCGGCGCTTCCAGGTGATCAAG
The DNA here is from genome assembly GCF_059685955.1 of Telluria sp. LT2P80. Classification (NCBI taxonomy): domain Bacteria; kingdom Pseudomonadati; phylum Pseudomonadota; class Betaproteobacteria; order Burkholderiales; family Oxalobacteraceae; genus Telluria; species Telluria sp. LT2P80. The sequence goes on from NZ_JCASIO010000005.1 coordinate 286,617, forward strand.
GTCGAGGAGCCCGACGAAGACACGGCGGCTGCGATGCTGCGCGCGATGGCGCCGCTGATGGAGCAGCACTTCGGCGTGCGCATCTACGACGAGGCCATCACCGAGGCAGTGCGCCTGTCGCACCGCTACATCAGCGGGCGCCAGTTGCCGGATAAGGCCATCAGCGTGCTGGACACGGCGTGCGCCAGGGTGGCGCTGGGCCAGAGCGCCACGCCGGCATTGCTGGAAGATTGCGGACGCCGCATTGAGCGCTTCGACGCCCGCGTCAAAGCCCTGAGTCGCGACGCCAGCGCCAGCGCCGGTGACGATCACGCGTCCGCGCTGGCGTCGCTGGGCGAAGAACGCGCCAGTGCAGCGGCCGAGCAGGTCGCGCTGCAAAGTCGTTGGACCGACGAGCAGGTGCTGGCGGACCAGATCGGCACGCTGCGCGCAGAACTCGAAGCCGCGGGACCAAACGCAGCGGGGGACGGCAGCGCGCAACTGCGCGCGCTCGGCGAGCGCCTGCGCGGCCTGCAGGGCGACGCCCCGCTGGTGCCGGTGCAGGTCGACGGGCACACGGTTGCCGCCATCGTCGCCGCCTGGACCGGCATCCCGCTCGGGCGCATGGTCAAGGATGAAATCCGCACGGTCGTCAATCTGCAGGCGATGCTCGACGAGCGCATCCTGGGCCAGCGCCACGCGAGCAGCGTCGTGGCCCAGCGCGTGCGCACGGCGCGCGCCAATCTCGACGATCCGAACAAGCCCAAGGGCGTGTTTTTGTTCGTCGGCACCTCGGGCGTGGGCAAGACCGAAACGGCGCTGGCGCTGGCCGACATCCTGTACGGCGGCGAGCGCAAGCTCATCACGATCAATATGAGTGAATACCAGGAAGCGCACAGCGTCTCCGGCCTGAAAGGCTCGCCGCCTGGCTATGTCGGCTATGGCGAAGGCGGCGTGCTGACCGAAGCGGTGCGGCGCAATCCGTACAGCGTCGTGCTGCTCGACGAAGCCGAGAAAGCGCACCCGGACGTGCTCGAACTGTTCTACCAGGTCTTCGACAAGGGTGTGATGGACGATGCCGAAGGCCGCGTCATCGACTTTCGCAACACGATCATCATCCTGACGTCGAACGTCGGCGCCAGCCAGCTGATGGCTGCCTGTCTGAACAAGCCGGCGGCCGACCTGCCCACGCCCGACGCGCTGGCCGAGTTGCTGCGCCCAAGCCTGTTGAAGCATTTCAAGCCGGCTTTTCTGGGCCGCTTGAGCGTGGTGCCGTTCTACCCGATCGGCGACGAGGTGCTGGCCAATATCATCCGTCTGAAGCTTGCGCGCATCGGCGCGCGCGTGCTCGAGAACCACAAGGCCAGCTTCGAATACGACGAGGCCCTGGTGGCGGCAGTGCTCAGCCGCTGCACCGAAGTCGATTCCGGCGCGCGCAATATCGACAACATCCTGGGCGGCACGCTGCTGCCCGAGATCGCTGACAGCGTACTGGCACGGATGATGGAAGGCGGCGCCATCGCCCGCGTGAAAGTCGGCGCCACCCGCGCCGGCAAGTTCAAATACCTGATCGAACCGGTCCAGGCTTGATTGCAGACTTGATTCCAAGGAGACACCATGCTCGCTATCGACCTGTTGCTCACACCAATCACGCCGGACAATCCGTGCGGCGCCGACCTGGCCTTCGCGCCCGAAGTCGACGAGATCGCGCGCGCGCGCCTGGCCGACGATCCCTCGCTGGAGCAGGGCGCCTGGGTCACGGCGCTCAAGGAAGCCGACTGGAAGTTCGTCGGCAAACGCTGCGCCGCCCTGCTCGAAACGCGCAGCAAGGACTTGCAACTGGCCGCCTGGCTGGCCGAGGCCAGCACCCGTACCGGCGGCATGCGCGGCCTGGCCGATGGCCTGGGCCTAGTGGCCGCGCTGTGCGCGCGCTACTGGGACGGCGTGCATCCGCAGGCCGACGAAGACGGCGTCGAGCGGCGCATCGGCATCCTGGCCTGGCTGGCCAGCCGCGTGGCGCCGCTGGCCAAGGGGGTCGCGCTGGACGAGAGCGGCGCGCTGACGCTGCAGGCATGGGAAGTGGCGCGCGCACGAGGGCCGGACGCGGTGGCCGAACTGGAGGCGCTGCGTGCACGCAGCAAGCCGGCGTTTGTGCAGGCGTTGCTGGCTGATTGTGAGGCGGCCGTCGCGGCTCTGAGGGAACTGGAGCGCGTCGTCGACGCACAACTGGGCAACGACGGTCCCAGCTGCAGCTCGGCCCGCACGGCGCTGCGCGATGTCATCGACCTGATCTCACCAGGCTTGCCGCTAGCGGTGACAAGCGCTGCGTCATCGACGGCAGGGCAGGGCGGCGCCATCGCCGTGGCGCTGCCGGCGCATACCGACGGACCGGTCGGGCACCGCGATCAGGCGCTGGCGCAGCTGCGCCAGGTCGCCGATTTCTTCCGGCGCACGGAGCCGCACAGCCCCGTTGCGTATCTGGCGGAAAAAGCGGCGCGCTGGGGCGAGCAGCCATTGCATACCTGGCTGCGTTCGGTGATCAAGGATGAGGTGTCGCTGGCGCGGCTGGAAGATTTGCTGGGAATCGACGACCAGGCAGACCAGCGGAAGAAACACCCGGCGCCCTGAGGGACCGGGTTGTTGGCGGGGGGACTTACCTGCGCTTACTCGGGTTTGTCCTGCTTGCCGCCGCCCGGTGTGACGATGGTGCTGGCGCGTTCGAACTGCGCTTCGACTGTCTGCACCGCCTGGCGCGTGGCGGCCGTCACCTGTTCATACCCTTTGAAAGCATTGTCGATCGCCGCCTTCATGATCTGGACCGCGTTCTCGGACCCCGGCTTGACGTTCTGCGTGACGTCATAGATCAGCGCCGACAGCGTGTTCTTCGCTTCGACGGCGTGCGCATCGGCCGCGCCGCGGAACTCGTTATGCATGTCGTCGATGATGGCTTTCAACTGCGTCGTGTACTCGGCCGCGTTGGTGACGCCGGCGGCTGGCTGCATGCGCGCCGCGAGCGACTCGTACGCGGCCTTCGGATTGCCGGCCTGGGCGACGTCACGGCTCGCCTGCATCGTGCTGTCCATCGTGCTCTTGATGGCGTTCATGTTCAGGGCGACGACCTGCTCGACGCCCTTGACGGTCTTGCCGGCCAGCGCATTGAAGGTCTGCATCTGCAGGTCGAACAGGGTTTTCGTGGCGTTGGCAAACTGTTCCGGGCTGGTAAACATAAGGTGTCTCCTCAGTGGGTAAGCTGTTTTTGAAAGCTGAACAATGACAGACAAACGACGTCTGCCGGATTCATTATTTAACAACGATGGGTTTTTCGCAACGCGCGTCACGATAGGGGCCGGTCGCCTTGACCCAGCCTTCACCCAGCGGCGTCGGCGAACAGGCCAGCGCGCCCGTGAGCTTGCTGCGCCATTGGTAATACGGCGCCGGCGCAGCCAGGCTGGAAGAGATAACGACAAGGAGCGCCGTCCCGAGGACGGCAGAGCGAAGAATCTGCATGCCGCCCATGCTCGGCCGTTCCGGCGCGCAAGTCAAGCCTGCACTTGTCCTTCCCACCGTGGGAAGGCGTAAGCTGGTGCGTGAACGACAACCGGAGTGCACCGTGCAAGCTACCCCATCGAGCATGATTATCGGCGACGCCGCCCGCGCATCGGGCGTCACGGCCAAGATGATCCGCCATTACGAATCGATCGGCCTGGTGCCGGCGCCACGCCGCACCGGCGCCGGCTATCGCCTCTACAGCGAGCGCGAGGTGCGCGTGCTGCAATTCATCCATCGTGGGCGGGCGCTGGGCTTTTCGCTGGACCAGATCAGGAACCTGCTGGCGCTGTGGGAAGACAAGGGCCGGGCCAGTGCCGACGTGCGCGCGCTGGCGCAGACGCATATCGGGGAACTGGACCGCAAGATCGCGGAGATGGCGGCAATGCGCCGCACGCTTGTGAGCCTGGCAGCATCGTGCCATGGCGATGCGCGCTCGGCCTGCCCGATCCTCGATGATCTGGCGACGCACTGACGCTGCGCCAAATGGAAGGGTTAACGCAAAACGCCGTAACCCTGTTTCAAAGGCTACGGCGTTTTGCGGGACACGGGGTCCACAAACTCACTACATTTTTTGGTGCCCACGGAGGGACTCGAACCCCCACACCTTGCGGCACATGGACCTGAACCATGCGCGTCTACCAATTCCGCCACGTGGGCACTGCAACTGCTGACAACGATATTACAGACTGCTTACTACGAGATAGACTTTTGGTGCCCACGGAGGGACTCGAACCCCCACACCTTGCGGCACATGGACCTGAACCATGCGCGTCTACCAATTCCGCCACGTGGGCACTGGGACTACTCAACAACGATACTGCTTGCTACCTTGCATACTACTTGAAACCTTTGGTGCCCACGGAGGGACTCGAACCCCCACACCTTGCGGCACATGGACCTGAACCATGCGCGTCTACCAATTCCGCCACGTGGGCACTGCAACTACACGAACTTTACAACCGATGAACTTTTTGGTGCCCACGGAGGGACTCGAACCCCCACACCTCGCGGCACATGGACCTGAACCATGCGCGTCTACCAATTCCGCCACGTGGGCACTGCAAGAACATCTCTGCTACAATAGCAGGGTTTGTCATTTTCCGCCAGATCAACTATTCGTGAAACATCGCTGACCGGCGCATCAAACATCCTCTGCTACCACTGCTTTTCATCGCCCCGGCGTTGTCGCCGTTGCTGAAGAGAGCGAGATTATAGCGGATCATTTTCAATAGTCAAAGACCCAAGGTGAAGTTCTCGACAAGGACTCACGTGCAAGTACCCCGCGCAGGCTTTCCGCGCATGCATCCCGTGACGGGCGCAGGTCGTTGGCGCACATCATGTTAGGCGAATCGGATAGACCTCCGTTACACTACGCCTGTCATGGTGTCAATTAACCACGCTGCCGCCCTTATGTGATGTGCGGCGCTCTACTGGCCAAAGAAAAAAGAATCGATTTGAAGCAACCTACTCATACCATTCCAAGCCGCGAGGAAATCCTCGCTGTCTTCCGCGACGCCGCTGAATCGCTCGATGCAGCCGCCCTGGCACATGCCCTTGATGTTCAGCCCGCAGCGCAGGAAGTTCTCGGCCGCCGCCTGAACGCGATGGAGCGTGACGGCCAGATCCGTTCCGACCGCAGCGGTACCTATATGCTGGCTGATCATTCCGCCTTCGTGGCCGGCAAGGTCAGCGCGCATCGCGACGGTTTTGGCTTCGTGATTCCCGATGAACCGGGTCCCGACCTGTTCCTGTCCGACCGCGAAATGCAGAAAGTGCTGCACGGCGACCGCGTCATGGCGCGCGTGACGGGCATGGATCGCCGCGGCCGTCCGGAAGGCTCGATCGTCGAAGTCGTCCAGCGCGCGAACACGCACATCATCGGGCGCCTGCTCAATGAAGAGGGCGCATGGATCGTCTCGCCCGAAGACCAGCGCATCGCCCAGGACGTGATCGTCACCGGCCCGACCGGCAATGCCCGTGCAGGGCAGATCGTCAGTGTCGAACTGCTGGAGCAGCCAGGCCGCTTCCAGAAGCCGACCGGCCGCATCGTCGAAGTGCTCGGTGAGCTCGATGACCCGGGCATGGAAATCGAAATCGCCGTGCGCAAGTTCGGTGTCCCGCACATCTTCTCGCCGGCCGCGCTCAAGCAGGCAGGGCGCCTGCCGAACGAAGTCATCGATGCCGACCTGGCCAACCGCGTGGATCTGCGCGACGTGCCACTGGTGACGATCGACGGCGAAGACGCACGCGACTTCGACGATGCCGTCTACTGCGAACCGGTGGCGATCAAGGGCGTGAACAGTTTCCGCCTGCTGGTCGCGATTGCCGACGTCAGCCATTACGTCAAGCCGAACGAAGCGCTCGACGCTGACGCGATCGAACGCTCGACGTCCGTCTATTTCCCGCGCCGCGTGATTCCAATGCTGCCCGAGAAACTGTCGAACGGCCTGTGCTCGCTGAATCCGGCGGTCGACCGTTGCACGCTGGTGTGCGACATGGTGGTGTCGCAGGATGGCGAAGTTACTGCGTACCAGTTCTACCCGGCCGTCATGCACTCGGCTGCGCGCATGACCTATAACGAAGTGGCCGACATCCTGGCTGACGCCAATGGCGAGCAAGCCAAGAAGCGTCCGGGCATCGTGCCGCACCTGCAGCACCTGAACCAGGTGTTCCGCGCGCTGCTCAAGGCACGCCAGGAGCGCGGTGCGATCGACTTCGAAACCACCGAAACCTATATCGTCTGCAATGCGCTGGGCAAGATCGAAAAGATCATCCCGCGCACCCGCAACGATGCGCACCGCCTGATCGAAGAGTGCATGCTGTCGGCCAACGTGTGCGCCGCAGATTTCCTGCTGCGCCACAAGCACCCGGGCACGTTCCGCATTCACGCGACGCCGACCGAAGAAAAGCTGAACCAGCTTCGCACCTTCCTCAAGCAGGTCGGCCTGAACCTGGCCGGCGGCAACAAGCCGAGCGCGCGCGACTACGCTGCCGTGATGCAGCAGATCAAGGAGCGGCCGGATGCGCAACTGCTGCAGACGATGATGCTGCGCTCGATGCAGCAGGCCGTCTACAGCCCGGACAACGTCGGCCACTTCGGCCTGGCGTTCGAGGCGTACGCGCACTTCACCAGCCCGATTCGCCGCTATCCCGATCTGCTGACGCACCGCGCGATCAAGGCGATCCTGCTCGGCAAGAAGTACGAGCCGAAAGGCATCGACCTGGCCAAGCTGAACACGACGCAGTCGAACTCGGCCCGCAAGCAGGCCGCGAAAGACAAGGCGGACGGCAAGGCGCCGAAGAATGAAAAAGACCTGACCATCTGGGACGCCCTGGGCGTGCACTGCTCGGCCAATGAACGCCGCGCCGACGAAGCGTCGCGCGACGTCGAAAACTGGCTCAAGTGCTTCTTCATGCAGGACAAGATCGGCGAAGAGTACACCGGCACCATCGCTGGCGTAACCACCTTCGGCATCTTCGTGCAGCTCGATGAGCTGTTCGTCGAAGGCCTTGTGCACGTTACCGAACTGGGCGCCGATTACTTCCAGTACGACGAAGCGCGCCATGTGCTGCGCGGCGAGCGTACGGGCCAGAGCTATGGCCTGACCGACAAGGTGACCGTCAAGGTCGCACGCGTCGATCTGGAATCGCGCAAGATCGACCTGACGCTGGCGTCCGCGCCGGGCGCCGAGTCGTCGGGTGACGATGCCGGCCGCGAGCGCAATCAGGGCGGCCGCAACAAGGAACAGCGCAGCAACGAGTTACGCACGAACGATGGCCGTCAGAACAATGGCGGTGGCAACAATAATGGCGGTGGTAACGGCAACAACAACAACGGCAACGGCAATAGCAACGGCGGCAACGGTGGCAACGGCAAGCGTTCGCGCGGTGGTCGTTCGCGTGGTCCGAAGCCAGGCAACAACGGCGGCAATAACGAGCAAGGTCGTCCACAGCAGTCGCCACTCGAGATTGCACGTCCGCTTGGTCAGGATGGCATCGAGCCGCAACAGGCCAAGCCGAAATCGCGCAAAGCCCGTCAGAAGGCCAAGGCAGCCGAGCGTGCTGCGGCAGCAGCAGCGGCGCCAATGACGACAGCGACGCCGCAGGCACCAGTGCAGGCACCTAAGCCAGCGCCAGTGCAGGCGCAGAAACCAGCGCCTGCACCGGTTGCAGCACCAGCACCAGCACCGGTTGCACCAGCACCAGCACCGGTCGCGAAGCCAAAGCCTGCCGAAGCAATCGCGGCCCCAGCGCCCGCGCGCAAGCCACGTGCAGCCAAGGCCGTCGTCAACGACGTGGTCGCGGCTGCACCAGCCCCTGCGCCAGCACCGGTTGCCGATGCCAAGCCAGTGAAAGCCGCAGCAAAGAAAGCGGTCGCGAAAGCGCCAGCCGTTGCGGCTCCAGCTGTAGCTGCACCAGTCGTGGCAGCGCCAGCGGTCAAGGCGCCAGCCAAAAAAGCTGCTGCCAAGACGGCTGCCGTGAAAGCGCCAGTCGCCGCAGCAGCAGTCGACGTGCCGGCCAAAGCAGCAGCGGTCAAGGCGCCAGCGAAAAAGGCAGCAGTCAAGGCGCCAGCCAAGTCAGTCGCAGTCAAGGCGCCGGTCGAAACCGTTGCTGTCAAGGCGCCGGTCAAGGCAGCGGCAGTCAAGGCTCCGGCCAAGGCCGCAGCAGTCAAAGCGCCAGCCAAGGCAGCAGCAAGCAAGGCACCGGCCGAACCAGTCGCAGCCAAAGCACCGGCCAAGAAGGCGGCAGCTGCCCCACGCAAGCCCGCAGCCAAGGCTGTCGCTGAGGCGGCTGCGCCGAAGGCTGTCAAGGCTCCGGCCAAGACCGCAGTGAAGACCGCAGCAAAGACCGCAGCCAAAACCAGCAAGAAGTAAGTCCCTGAAAGTATTCGAAAAGTAGCAAATGAAAAATAAAATGATGTTCGGCTTCCACGCCGTGACTTCGCGACTGCGTCACGAGGCCCAGTCGGTGGAAGAAATCTTCGTCGATGCCGAGCGCAACGACGGCCGCATGAAGGACCTGATCGCCCACGCCAAGGCAGCCGGCGTGCGCGTGATGCCCGTCGAGGCAGCGCGCCTTGACAAGATCACCGGCACCCGCCGTCACCAGGGCGTGATCGCGTTTGCCAGCCAGCTCGCGCTGGCGCGCAATCTCGATGAGCTGCTGGACGCCATCGAAGGTCCGCCATTGCTGCTGATTCTGGACGGCATCACCGATCCGCACAACCTGGGCGCCTGCCTGCGCGTGGCCGACGGTGTCGGCGCGCACGCGGTCATCGTGCCGAAGGATCGTGCGGTCGGCCTGAACGCCACCGCCGCCAAGGTCGCCAGCGGCGCCGCCGAGACGGTCCCGTACATCACGGTGACCAACCTGGCGCGCACGATGCGCGAGCTCAAGGAGCGCGACATTCTCCTGATCGGCACCACGGACGACGCCGACAAGGGTCTGTACGAAGCCGACTTCTCGGGCCCGGCCGCACTGGTCATGGGTTCGGAAGGCGAGGGCATGCGCCGCCTGACGCGCGAGACCTGCGATGTGCTGGTCAGCATCCCGATGTTCGGTTCGGTCGAAAGCCTGAACGTGTCAGTGGCCTCGGGCGTCTGCCTGTATGAAGCACGCCGCCAGCGTATTGGCCGCGACAGCTGATTGTTCTTCATGCCCGGATGGCTGCGCTCGCGGCAATCCGGGCAGTTTCATCCCTCCGCAGCACCAAATCCCCACCCAGCAACGCTCTTCCCGAACCGGCGACGAAACACGCCAGGCCATCCTGCGCCAACGACGGTGGTAAACTCGCTTCGAACAACTGAACCGTTTGGCATAACAAGGAAACGCATGACGAATGAAATGGTGGCGGTACTCGATCCGGTCGAGCTGCGCGTGCTGGCTGTACTGGCCGAAAAAGAAGGCCTGACGCCCGATAATTATCCGATGTCGCTGAACGCGATCGTCAATGGCTGCAACCAGTTGTCAAGCCGCGATCCGGTCATGCAGATCAGCGAAGCGGTCGTGCTCGATACGCTGCAGCGCCTGGCCGAGCGCAAGCTCGTGAACGCCATCTCGCAGGCCGGCGCGCGCGTCGTCAAGTACGAGCACCGCATGCGCATCAAGTGGACACTCGAGCAGGATAAGCTGGCCGTGCTCACGATCCTGATGCTGCGTGGCCTGCAGACCGCCGGCGAGATCCGCACCCGCAGCGGGCGCCTGCACGAATTCAAGACGGTCGCTGATGTCGAAACAGCGCTGCAATTTTTGATCGACAAATACCCGCCGCTGGTCGTGAAACTCGAGCGCGCGCCGGGCACCAAGGAATCGCGTTATGGCCAGCTGCTGGGCGGTGAGATCACCATCGTCGCCGGCAGCGAGCAGACGTCCAGCAGCGCGAGCAACCTGACCCAGGGTGGTCGCATCGCGCAGCTCGAAGAAGAAGTCGCCGCGCTGCGCGGCGAGATGGAAGACCTCAAGGGCCAGTTCGAGGCGTTTCGCCAGCAGTTCCAGTAACCGGCTCGAACGCCAGTTCGATCAGCGCATCGTCGCTCCAGTCCGGGTCATTCAGAGCGACGCGGAAATTGCGCTCCTCGACCGGCAGATCTTTCGTGCGATCCCCTTCACGCAAGGTGGCACGCGCAAGGGTCGCTGGGGTGTCGAATTGAAAGCCCTCGCGCTCGGCATTGAAGAAGTTGCACCAGTTGGGCGTCAGCAGCACGCTGTTGACGAACAGCGTGCGCATCAGGCCGAGCTCCTCCTTGCCGATCGCGACCATCACGTGGCATTCAAGCCGCAGGTCGCCAAGGCGCCGCACGTTCTCTGGCAGGCCAGGCGATCGCACCAGCGGCGTCACACGATACATGCGTCGCTTGCGATTGAGCACCAGTTCGCTGTCCGCCGCCAGCGCGGCGCTGCTGCGCGGCACGATTGTCTCCAGCGCATCGTTCAGGGTCATTGGCAGCAAGAAGCCATCCCTCCCTTCCAGGCGCAGCGCCATTGGCGCCTCACCCGGCTTGGGCGTCTTGTCGGTCCAGGCGCGCCGCTCGACCCGGAAGCGCAAGGCCTCGGCGTTTGGTGCCATGCGGTGATGGCGCTCGAAGGCGTCCAGGCCCGCGACGATCGCCGTGTACTTGCGCACTTCCGGCTTGCGGATTGCGTTGATGTGGATGGACTCCGGGCTGTCCGGCCGCGTATCGGCCGCGCTGACGTTGACACCGACCAGCATCGCGAGCATCAGGATGGAAGGAAGCCGCATCACGTTCAACCCTCGTCACGCCAGCGGCGCAGGCGAATCGCGCCGTAGATCATGGCGCAGCCGGCGGCGGCCGCAATCCAGACACCCGGCGTGAGCAGCGTGGCATACGACGTGCCCAGCAGCAGCGGCCCATCCAGCCCGGCCTGTTGCTGCTGCGCCAGCGCCTCTCCATTGACCTCGCCGAACCAGATCCCGGGGAACACGCCCAGTAGCACCCGCGCCACGATCTCTTCGCCGAACCACTTGACGTTCATCGACACCCCGGCAAAACGCCCGGCCAGGAAATCGAACCAGGCCAGGATTGCCAGCGCCACCAGTGGCGCGCCGACAGCCCACAGGAACACGCGCGACTTTGCCCAGCTCGATACCAGCAGGAGCCAGCCGACCGTCGGCAACGCCCACAGGATGTACAGCGGCAGGAAGCTGATCAGATATACGGGCGCCAGGTAGAAGTCGACATTGGCCAGCACCGGCGCGATCAGGTTGATGCCCTTGATGGCGCCGCCCAGCAGGCCGATCACCAGCAGGATCAGCGAGGCTGCAATACCGATCGCGATGGTCGCCAGAGGCGCAACCAGCAGCGCCGTCACCGCTTTGGACAGCACGGTCTGGGCATCGGACATCGGCAGCGACTTCCAGAACAGGATGCTGCGGTCGCGCCGGTCGTCGTACAGCGCCGCCATGCAGTAGAAGAACACGACCACCGGCAGCACGAAGAACAGCGGCGCCGTGATCACCAGGTAGCTCGACGCAGCAGCAGTGGCCAGCTTGGCCAGCACCGCCGGCGGCAAACCGTTGACCGTCATGACTTGTTCGCCGCTGACCTGCATGTGGAACGACGGGTTGGCGATGATGGCGTACAGGAAGCCGCCACCGAACAGCAGCACGATCACGGCGGCCACTGCCAGCGGCGCCCAGAAGAAGGCGCCCTTGTGTTCCCACAGTTCGCGCCGGATCAGCCATTTCATGGTGCTCATTGGCGTAGTCATGCGTAGGTTCCTTTCATGGTGGCGACGAACAGGTCGGCCACGCTCGGGTTGCGGACTTCGCCGAGTGCGGCCAGCTGGGTGCGGGACAGGCCGCCGGCGCGCAGTGCGTCGAACAGCATCACGGATTTGCCGAACACCGTGCGTTCGTCGATCGGTTGCAGCGCTCTGGCCGCCGCCACCTTGTCGCTGCCCACCATGACTTCGACGTAGCGTTCACCGATCTCTTCCATCGACGCGGCCAGCGCGATCTTGCCGTCGCGGATGAACAGCAGGTCGGTCAGGATGTGCTCGACTTCCTCGACCTGGTGCGTCGTGATGACGATCGTCTTGTGCTCGTCAAAATAGTCTTCGAGCAGATTCTGGTAAAACGCCTTGCGGTAGATGATGTCCAGGCCGAGCGTCGGCTCGTCCAGCACCAGCAGCTTGGCGTCGATTGCCATCACGAGCGCTAGGTGCAGTTGCACGATCATGCCCTTGGACATTTCCTTGACCTTCATCGTCGGCGTCAGCTTGGTGTTGGCGATATAGCGCTCGGCCTTGCTGCGGTCGTAGCGCGGGTGCACGCCCGCCACGAAATCGATCGCATCCTTCACGCGCAGCCAGCGCGGCAGGATGGCGACGTCGGCGATGAAGCAGACGTCCTTCATCAGCTCGTCGCGCTGGGTGCGCGGATCGAGCCCAAGCACCGACAGTTCGCCTTCGCACTGGATCAGGCCAAGGGCCGCCTTGAGCGTCGTCGTCTTGCCCGAGCCGTTGGGGCCGATCAGGCCGACGATGCGGCCGGCGGCGATCTCGATGTCGATGTTGTCGACGGCGATCCGCTTGCCGTAGTGCTTGCTCAAGCCCCGCGCGGAAATGACGGCGCTCATGCGGCACCTCCGTGGTCCGCGTTGGTCAGCAGCTCCTTGACGTCCAGCCCCAGGCGGCGGATGCGCTCGAGCATCGCCGGCCACTCTTCACTGATGAAACGTGCGCGCTCGCTTGCCAGCAGTTTCTCGCTGGCGCCTTCGGTGACATACATGCCAATTCCCCTTCGTTTTTCCACCAGGTTCTCGTCGACCAGTTCCTGATAGGCCTTCGATACGGTGATTGGGTTGAGTTGATAGTCGGCCGCAATCTGGCGTACCGAGGGCAGGGCGTCGCCAGCCTTGAGATCGCCGTCGAGCATCATGCCGACGACGCGCTCCTTGAGCTGGCGGTAGATCGGGGTCTTATCGTTCCAGCCGACGGTCATCTAGGGCCTCCGTGGTGGTTCGGTGCGGCGTCATCGTGATGCACATGCCTGCCTCCTCATGGTGGTGTGTTGAAGTGGTGTTGTAGTTGAGTATAACAGTGGGCGCGCAAAGGTCAACATGCAGACGCGAGATCATGCGCGGCGGGTAGAGCGTGGAAGGATCTTAGAGAATGGCGCCGTCGATGTCGTGGCGCACGAGGCTGCCATCCGGGTACAACGCGATCCAGCCGCCGCGGGCGGGTACCTCGTCGAGTTCCCAGTCCGGCAGCACGTAACGCAGCTTGTCGCCGTGCGCGTGCACGGCGGGCCGGTGCGTGTGCCCGTGAATGATGACGTCGGCATCGAGCGAGGCAAACACATCGGCCACAGCCTCGGGCGTCACGTCCATCGTCTCGTACGATTTGCCCGTGTGGGCTTCGCGCGAGCCTTCACGCAGTCCGGCGATGATGCCCTTGCGCTGCGCCAGTGGCATGCCGAGGAATTGTGCCTGCCATTCCGGGGCGCGCACTTGCGCGCGGAACGCCATGTACTTTGTGTCGAGCGTGCACTGCGCGTCGCCATGCACGAGCGCAATGCGGCGCGTACCGGCTTCGATGACATGGGGTTCTTGCAGCAGGGTCAGATGGGCGGCGTGCGCAAAGCCTGCGCCGACCAGGAAGTCGCGGTTGCCCGCCATCCAGAAGACCATCACGCCGGCATCGGCGACGGCGCGGATCGCCGTGATGATGGTCTGGTGGAATGGATCGGCAACGTCATCGTCGCCGGCCCAGTATTCGAAGATATCGCCGAGCAGAAACAACTGCTCGGCATGCACCGCGCGCTCGGCCAGGAAGCGCAAAAATGCTTCCAGCGTGCGCGGGTGTGAGACCTGCAGGTGCAGGTCGGAGATGAACAGCGCGAACGGGCGCGCAGGCAGCGTCATTGGCGTACTCAAGACGACGACTGATGCTGGTGCGCGCCGCGCATTACAGGACTTCGATTTTCTCGATGATGACTGGGTCGACCGGCACGTCGGAGTGCATGCCGCCGCGGCTGGTCTTGACATTGTTCAGCGTGTCGACGATGTCCTGGCCTTCGGTGACTTTACCGAACACGGCGTAACCCCAGCCGTCCTGGCCCGGGTAGTCGAGGAAAGCATTGTTCTTGGTGTTGATGAAGAACTGGGCCGATGCCGAATGCGGATCCGAGGTACGGGCCATGGCCAGCGTGTACTTGTCGTTCTTCAGGCCGTTCTTGGCTTCGTTCTCGACGGTTGCCGGGGTCGGCTTTTGCTTCATGCCTGGCTCGAAACCGCCGCCCTGGATCATGAAGTCCTTGATCACGCGGTGGAAGATCGTGTTGCTGAAGTGGCCCTTGTTGACGTAGTCGATGAAGTTGGCAACGGTCTTCGGTGCTTTATCAGCGTCCAGTTCAGCGGTGATGTTGCCCTGGTTGGTGGTGATGAGAATCGTCGTCATGTGGTGTCCTTGTTGTTGGTTGATGGGCATGCGCGCCGGATGCAGGCGCGGCGGAACCGTTATTTTACTAGCTTGTCGCCTTTGAGCTGCGTCACGGACGTAATCTTGATCGGCACGACCGGCACGTTCTGCATGCCGCGCACGTCGTCGACCACGACGTCCTTGATCTTGTCGACCGTCTCCTGGCCCTTGACCACCTTGCCGAACACGGTATAACCCGAGCCGCCGACAAACGGAAAATCGATGCCCGAATTGTCGGCCACGTTGATGAACCATTGCGAGGTGGCGCTGTCAGGATTGTCTTCGCGTGCCATCGAAATCGTGTACGGCTGGTTCGACAGGCCATTGTTCGATTCGTTCTTGATCGGTTTGAGCGTCTTGCGGCCTTCGAACTTTTCGTTCATGCCGCCGCCCTGGATCATGAAGCCCTCGATCACGCGATGGAAGATCGTGCCGTTATAGGCGCCCAACTTGGCATAGGCCGCGAAGTTGGCCACCGTCTTGGGGGCTTTCTCCTGATCGAGTTCGACGACGATCTCGCCCATGCTGGTCTTGATCGAATACTGCGGCATGTCGGCCGCCAGCGCGCTGCCAGAGAACAGCAGGCCGCAGGCGAGGGCAGCGGTGGCGCCGGCCACGCGCACGAGGGCGAAGCGGCGGTTGAATGACGATGACATCTGGCTTCCTCTGATGGACCGCGCACTTGGCGCTGTCAAGGGTTGTCCCAAAAATAAAGCTGGTCCGTATGGGGCCAGCCGGGTTTTTATCAATGCTATACTTTCCTTGAAGCGCACAAGAGAAGCGCTTACAAACAACGTCCCATTCTATCAAATAAGAATAACACCGAGGCCCCAGGCGCACCCCACGCCGCACCCGTCCGGCTGGCGCGCATGCAATGCCGCGCCGGGATGGTCGTTGCGGTGCCGGCGAGCGTTTGCCATCCTCGTGCGAACCGAAAATTCAATGAGCCAACTCAAGATTTACAACACGCTGGCGCGTGACAAGCAGGTTTTCGTCCCGAAGGTCGCCGGCAAGGTCGGCATGTATGTCTGCGGCATGACTGTCTACGATTACTGCCACGTTGGCCACGCACGCATGATGATGGCGTTCGACGTCGTGTACCGCTGGTTGCTGGCGTCCGGCTACGAGGTCGAGTACGTGCGCAACATCACCGATATCGACGACAAGATCATCAAGCGCGCCGTCGAGAATGGCGAAACAATCGGCGCACTGACGAGCCGCTTCGTCGGGTACATGGATGAAGACACGACCGCGCTGGGCATCCTGCCGCCGACCGTCGTGCCACGCGCCACCGAGTACGTCCCTCAAATGCTGTCGATCATCGGCAAGCTCGAGCAAAAAGGCCTGGCCTATCAAACGGCCGACGGCGACGTCAATTACGCCGTGCGCGGCTTCGACGGCTACGGCAAGCTGTCGGGCAAATCGCTCGACGACCTGCGCGCCGGCGAGCGCGTCGACGTCAACACCGGCAAGCGCGATCCGCTCGATTTCGTGCTGTGGAAAGCCGCGAAAGAATCCGAGCCCGCCGAGGCCAAATGGGATTCGCAATGGGGCCAGGGCCGGCCGGGCTGGCACATCGAATGCTCGGCCATGTCGTGCGCGACGCTGGGCGAACACTTCGACATCCATGGCGGTGGCGCCGATCTGCAGTTTCCGCACCACGAAAACGAAATCGCCCAGTCCGAAGGCGCGTTCGGCGCGCCGATGGTCAACTACTGGATCCACAACGGGTTCGTGCGCGTCGATAACGAAAAGATGTCCAAGTCGCTGGGCAACTTCTTCACGATCCGCGACGTGCTCAAGAAGTACGACGCCGAAGTCGTGCGCTTCTTTATCCTGCGCGCCCATTACCGCAGCCCGCTCAATTATTCCGACGTCCATATCGACGACGCGAAGGCAGCGCTGACCCGCCTGTACACGGCGCTGAACGGCATCGAGTTGGGTAATCAGCCAGTCGCCGTCGACTGGGACGAAGCCCACGCCCGACGCGTGCGCGACGCGATGGAC
The DNA here is from genome assembly GCF_059685955.1 of Telluria sp. LT2P80. Classification (NCBI taxonomy): domain Bacteria; kingdom Pseudomonadati; phylum Pseudomonadota; class Betaproteobacteria; order Burkholderiales; family Oxalobacteraceae; genus Telluria; species Telluria sp. LT2P80. The sequence goes on from NZ_JCASIO010000005.1 coordinate 303,093, forward strand.
GACGACTTCAACACGCCGCTGGCAGTAGCAGCACTGTTCGATCTGGCCGGCGACGTCAACCGCACCCGGTCGACCGATGCGGCACGCCAGCTCAAGGCGCTTGCCGCCGTGCTCGGCCTGCTCGAACGGTCGCCGCAGGCGTTCCTGCAGGCGGGTAGCCCCGATGCGGGCGAGGGTAGCCTCGACGAAGCAGCGATCCAGGATGCGATCGCCCGCCGCGCAGCCGCCAAGGCCGCGCGCGACTTCGCTGGCGCCGACGCCATCCGCAAGGGGTTGACGGAGGCGGGCATCGTCCTGGAAGACAAGGCCGACGGAACGACCTGGCGCCGCACATAATGCCAGCGAACAAGGACAAGTCGGGCAGCGTGGCTGCATTGGCAGGCACGTCGCCGGCGCACGATGCGCTCGCCGTGCCGATCTACTGGGCCGAAGCCAAGCGCGAGCTGATGCAGCGCGACCGCATCATGAACAAGCTGATCCCGCAGTTCGGCGACCTGCACCTGCGTGGCCAGCCCGACCCGTTCACGACGCTCGCGCGCTCGATCGTCGGCCAGCAAGTCACGCCGAAGGCAGCCGATCTGGCCTGGGGCAAGCTGCTGGCCGTCTGCCCGACCCTGGCGCCGAGCCAGATCATCAAGCTGGGCGCGGTCCAGTTGTCCGGTTGCGGCCTGTCCAAACGCAAGACCGAATACATTCTCGACCTGGCCGACCATTTCAAGGCCAAGCGGGTGCACGCCGACCTGTGGTCCGAAATGGATGACGAAGCGGTCATTGCCGAGCTGATCCGGATTCGCGGCATCAGCCGCTGGACAGCCGAGATGTTTTTGATATTTAATCTGCTGCGGCCGAACGTCCTGCCACTGGACGATCCCGGCCTGATCCAGGGCATCAGCCAAAATTATTTCTCGGGCGAACCTGTTTCGCGCAGCGATGCGCGCGAGGTGTCGGCCAACTGGGAACCCTGGCGCACGGTGGCGACCTGGTATTTGTGGCGCAGCCTGGACCCGGTCGCCCCTGCGGCCTGAGCCCCCGATCCGCCCGACACGCCACCGGCTTACGGTAGAATAGCGCCCTGATCCGCCGCGCAGCCTCAGAGCACGGCCAAGACATTACCCCGGAGTGACAATGACTAAATTAACTTTCCTCGATTTCGAGCAGCCGATCGCCGAGCTCGATTCCAAGATTGAAGAGCTGCGGTTCGTACAAGATGATTCCGCTGTCGATATCTCCGAGGAGATCGATCGCCTGGACAAGAAAAGCCAGCAGCTCACCAAAGACATCTACGCCAAGCTGACTCCGTGGCAAGTGTCGAAGATTTCGCGTCACCCGCAGCGTCCGTACACAATGGACTATGTGAATTCGATCTTCACCGATTTCCATGAACTGCACGGCGACCGCACCTTCGCCGACGACCAGTCGATCATTGGCGGCCTGGCCCGTTTCAATGGCCAGCCCTGCATGGTCATCGGCCACCAGAAGGGCCGCGACACCAAAGAGCGCGCGATGCGCAACTTCGGCATGCCCAAGCCCGAAGGCTACCGCAAGGCCATGCGCCTGATGAAGCTGGCTGAAAAATTCGGCCTGCCGATTTTTACTTTTGTCGACACCCCGGGCGCATTCCCCGGCATCGAAGCGGAAGAGCGCGGCCAGTCCGAAGCCATCGGTCACAACCTGTACGTGATGGCCGAACTGAAGGTGCCGCTGATCGCCACCATCATCGGTGAAGGCGGTTCGGGCGGCGCGCTGGCCATCGCCGTTGGCGACGCCGTGCTGATCCTGCAATACGCGACCTACTCGGTGATTTCGCCGGAAGGCTGCGCATCGATCCTGTGGAAGACGTCCGAACGCGCGGCCGACGCTGCCGACGCACTGGGCCTGACTGCGCATCGCCTGAAGGCCATGGGCCTGGTCGACAAGATCGTCAACGAGCCGCTGGGTGGCGCGCACCGCGACCCGAAGCAGATGGCGCAATTGCTCAAGCGTGCACTGGCCGACACGCTGCGCCAGTTCCAGGGCATGAAGACCAAGGACCTGCTGGAAGCCCGTCACGCCAAGTTGATGGCGTATGGCAAGTTCAAGGAAACGCTGCCGCGCGAAGAGTAAGCAACAAAAGTAAGCGAGTCTCAACAGTGAGCAGAACCAATCGCGGTACCGATCCAACCGGATCGGTACCCGCAGCATGCAATGAGGCGCTCGCGCGCCTGTCCACCACCTACGCGCCCACTTCGATCGCGATCGCCTGCAGCGGCGGCCTCGATTCGATGGTCTTGCTGCACCTGGCCCACGCCTGGTGCGCGCAGCAGGGCATTCCGCTGTTTGCCTTCCATGTCCACCACGGCCTGAGCCCGAATGCCGACGCCTGGCTTGCGCACTGCGAACGCAGCTGCGCCGCGCTGGGCGTGCCATTTGACCACCGTCGTGTGACGATTCCGGTCGACGGTTCCGGCGTGGAAGCCGCTGCACGCCGCCCCCGTTATGCGGCGCTGGGCGCCATGTGCCGTGAGCATGGCGCGACGCTGCTGCTGACGGCCCACCACCTCGACGACCAGGCCGAAACCGTGCTGCTGCAATTGCTGCGCGGCTCGGGGCCTGCGGGCTTGTCCGGCATGGAAGCGGCCAATCGCTCGCCGAACCTGCTGGGCGACGACGTCACCGTGATGGCACGCCCGCTGCTGACGCAATCGCGCGCGGCGCTCGAGGCCTATGCCGCGACGCACGCTTTGCGGTGGGTCGAGGATGAATCGAACCAGGATGCGCGCTATGCACGCAACGCACTGCGCCATCAGGTAATGCCGGCGCTGGCCGCGAACTTCCCCGGCTTCCAGGCGCGCCTGGCGCGCGGCGCGGCGCACGTCGCGTCGGCCCAGCGCATGCTCGAAGAACTGGCAGCGCAGGACCTGGCCGCCTGCCTGGATGGCGATGCGGTCGACCTGGCGGTGCTCGGCGCGCTCAGCGCCGATCGTATCGACAATTGCCTGCGTCACCTGTTTGCGGTACGGGGACTGGCGATGCCGTCGACGGCGTGGCTCGCCGAGATGGTCTGGCAATTGTTCTCGGCGCGCGAGGATGCGCAGCTGAAGGTCACGCATCCCGACTGCCACATCCGCCGCCATCGCGGCAAGCTGTACCTGACGCCGCACTTGCCGGAACTGGCAGGCATGCGCGATCCTGACGACCTCGGCATCTTCGTCAAGGAAGGGCAGCGCTTCCGCTGGCAGGGCGAAGCGTCGATTGCGTTTCCGGCCTATGGCGGCGTGCTGCACTTCGTGCCGGCCGCCCGCGGTTTCGACGCCGCCTGGCTGCGCGCGCTGCCGTTGATGATCGATTTCCGCAAGGGCGGCGAGCGCCTCAAGACGGCTGCGAACCGGCCCACGCGCGGCCTGAAGGCGCATTTTCAGGCGCTGGGCGTGCCGGCCTGGGAGCGCGAGCGCCTGCCCACCGTCAGCCGTGGCCGTGAGCTGTTGTTCGCCGCCGGCATCGGGATGGATTGCGCGCATGTGCTGGAAGGCGGCGAGGACAGGATCGAATTGCGCTGGGAAGCGAACACGGCCTGACGCGTCCTGTCGGCTGCGTTGCGAAAAGCATTAGGTTATGTTCTTTTCGTATAGCTTTTCCGCCAACGAGCCTTGTGATGCCGCGCTGCACCATGCTAGAGTAAGGGTCCCTTTTTGATCCTTACCCTAGCTGGAACCCTTCCTGATATGGCTTTAATTGTCCACAAATACGGCGGGACGTCGATGGGATCGACGGACCGTATCAAGAATGTCGCGGCCCGTGTGGCCAAGTGGCACGACGCAGGTCACCAGATCGTCGTCGTGCCGTCCGCCATGTCGGGCGAAACCAATCGCCTGATCGGTCTGGCCAAGCAGATCATGGACCAGCCCGATCCACGCGAACTGGACATGATTGCCTCGACCGGCGAGCAGGTGTCCGTGGGCCTCCTGGCCATGGCGCTGCTGGCCATCGGCAAGGACGCGGTCTCGTACACTGGCTGGCAGGCAGGCATCCGCACCGACTCGTCATTCACGAAGGCGCGCATCCAGTCGATCGACGACACGCGCGTGCTGCGCGACCTGGCCAACGGCAAGATCGTCATCATCACGGGCTTCCAGGGCATGGACGAGGACGGCAATATCTCGACCCTCGGCCGTGGCGGTTCGGATACCTCGGCAGTGGCGATTGCGGCCGCGCTGAAGGCCGACGAATGCCTGATCTACACCGACGTCGACGGCGTCTACACGACCGACCCGCGCGTGGTCGACGAGGCGCGCCGCCTGTCGAAAATCACCTTCGAAGAAATGCTCGAGCTGGCGTCGCTGGGCTCGAAAGTGCTGCAAACCCGCTCGGTGGAGTTTGCAGGCAACTACCAGGTGCCGACGCGCGTGCTGTCGTCGCTGACCGATCCCCTGATGCCCCTGGCCGAAGAAGCCAGCTCCGGCACCCTGATTTCGTTTGAGGAAGAAAGCAATATGGAACAAGCCGTCATCTCCGGCATCGCCTTCAATCGCGATGAAGCAAAGATCACCGTCCTGGGCGTGCCGGACAAGCCAGGTGTCGCATTCCACATCCTGGGCCCGATCGCCGAAGCCAATATCGAAGTCGACATGATCATCCAGAACCAGTCGGTGGACGGCAAGACCGACTTCACCTTCACGGTCTCGCGCAACGACTATGTGCAGGCAATGAAGGTGCTGGAAGACCAGAAGGACATCCTGGGCGCGGCCAAGATCGTCGGCGACGCCAAGGTCTCGAAGGTCTCGGCCGTGGGCGTGGGCATGCGCAGCCACGTCGGCGTGGCCTCGGACATGTTCCGCACGCTGTCGGAAGAGGGCATCAATATCCAGATGATTTCGACGTCGGAGATCAAGATCTCTGTGCTGATCGACGAGAAGTACATGGAACTGGCCGTGCGCGCCCTGCACAAGTCGTTTAATCTCGAACAAAGTTAAGCCAGTTTGCAATTTTTTGGGTGTGTTTTCTTGACCAAATGAGCACCAACCCTTAAGATGCTTGCACTCAGCGCTGACGGAAACGTTGGTACTGATTGGAGACGTGGCCGAGTGGCCGAAGGCACATCCCTGCTAAGGATGCATACGGCTTATACCTGTATCGTGGGTTCGAATCCCACCGTCTCCGCCAGAAAAAAGCAAAAAGCTCCCGCAAGGGAGCTTTTTCCGTTAACACTTCCCGGAGACGAGGGGGCCATCTGCATGGCCCCCGCGTGGGATTCGAAGGGCTGCCCATACTTGGGCAGCCCTCTCCGAATCGTCCATCTGCTGTGCGCAACGCGCACAGCGCAGCGCGCCGTGGGCGCGCTTCCCATTCACATTTTTGCAGTAAAGCATGCGCCCCAACGCCCCAGCTCGCGCAAAGCGCGGCGCCCGCAGCCAGCTGCCCAGGCCGAGCCCGTTTCGCAACGTCAGACCAGACCCCCGCCGCTAGACCCCGCCGCTATCAGCCGCGCCTGTATGCCCCATTCACGCGGATTTGCCGACGTCTCGCGATCTGAACTCACCTCGGCAACCAAGGCTTGCGATTCGTCTCATTTGAACTATACTTCCGTATCAAAGGAGGCAAAGCATGTCGAACGCTAAAGCAGTCGCAACGCTCCCTGCAGACCACCACGCAGAGACAGTCAAACCTGCCCGCGCAGGAATGCAAAACGTGGCCATCGGCACAGAGCGGACAGCCTCACCGGCGCGGGCCGGCACCCATGTCGCCGAGGCCATTCCCCTTTACCGGTCAGATCCCCAGGCGCGCATTGCGGTCATCCGTCACGGTATTCCTGCCGCAATGATCAGCAGTCTCTCGGGCCGGATGGGCATGAGCAAGGAAACCCTGCTGTCCAGCCTGGGTCTATCGCGGGCGACGATCAGTCGCAAGGAAAAAGACGCTGCCTTGCTGTCGAAGGACGAATCCGAGCGCGTCCTGGGTGTCGAAACCCTGATCGGCATGGTGCAGGCCATGGTCGAGCAATCCGGCGATCCGGCCGGCTTCAATGCCGCGCGCTGGGTATCGGAATGGCTGACGAAGCCATTGCCGGCCCTGGCCGGCGAGACGCCTGCAAGCTATATGGATACCTTCGAGGGGCAAAAGCTGGTGGCAGAGTTGCTGGCGATGAGCCAGAGCGGGGCCTACGCTTGACGAAGCAGGTCTGGCGCATCGCCGTCGAGGCGCCTGCCTACAGCGCCAACGACTTGCGCGGAACCGGCGCGAAGATGACGGGCGGGCGCTGGAACAGCAAGGGTACGCCTATCGTCTATGCTGCTGACAGCATTGCGCTCGCGACCCTGGAAACTGTTCACTACCTGAGTAGTGGCGGGCTGCCTTTCAACCGCTATCTGGTGCGGATCGATATTCCGGATACCGTGTGGGCCGTGCGTCAGGTTCTTGATCCACTTCCAGGCGGGTGGGATGCCGTTCCGTCCAGGATGGCCTCCAGGCAGGCTGGTGATGTCTGGGTCGCGGCAGGTGCCACGGCGCTGCTGCTGGTGCCCTCGGTGATCGTGCCTGACGAATATAACGTCCTGATCAATCCACAGCACAGGGATGCCGGTGCCATTGCGGCGACGACCTTGAGGCGGTGGAACTATGACCCGCGGTTTTTCCCGTGACAAAACTGAGCGAGATCCACGATGACCTTGTCCACGCTGCACATCCGTGACGCCGGCGCCGCCGATGTGGCATTCTTCGCCAGCCTGTATCGGAGCACACGCGACGACTTGCTGGCGTTGTCGGTCGACCCTTCGGTGATCGATGGCCTGATCGCCATGCAGCACCGGCTGCAAGTGGCTGGCTACCGCAACAGCTATCCGCAGGCCGTGTATCAGGTGCTGGAACGGGATGGCGTGGCGGTGGGACGCCTGGTCACGGCGGCCGTCGATGGCGTCGTACGCGTGGTGGACATTGCCGTGTTGCCGTCTGCGCGCCGCGCGGGTGTGGCTGGCGACGCCTTGCGCTGCCTGCAGGCGCAGGCGGCGCGGGCAGAGCACGTGGTGGCGCTGTCGGTGCGCAAGGATAATGTGGCTGCGCGCCACCTGTACGAGGCGCTGGGATTCACCGTGGACAGTGAAGACGCCATGCGGCTTGAACTGCGTTGGCGCGCCCAGATCGGTGGCGGACCGTCGCCAGACAGCGGCTTGCCTGTCAGGTAGCAGGTGTGCTCAGGGCGCTGCCCGGCTCAGACCACCCACAGGCCAGCACCTGCAAACTGGGCGTCGACCACGCCGTCCTGGTTCAGCCAGGTGGCGATCAGCTCGGCCCGCGTGTGGTTCGTCAGGTAGTTCTCCCAGCTGGCCTGGCCACCAGCCGCACCTGCGCTCAGGCCCGAGTTGTCGTACAGCGCCTGGACGAAGGCAGCATCGTCGATGCTGTCGTAACGCAGTTTGAATTCGGTGGTGGCGATGAAGTCCTGCACCAGCTGCGCCCCGTCGATGTCACGCCCTAGCCACCACTGGAAGCCCCCCAGGTCGCCGGCGCGGTCCAGCACCGTCTGGTACAACAGGCCGAGTTGCTTCACCTTCGAAGGCCCGTCCTGCAGGAAGCCGAGGTCCAGCATGCCGTCGCTGAAGTCGCCGATATCGATACCGCTCAGTTGGTCGAGATTGCCGCTCGCCTTGTGCTCCACATTCAGGCGGCCATCCTCATCAATGATGAACTTGTAGTCAGCGGTCTTGCCGGCATAGACCCCGATATCGGCGCCATCGTCGACAATCCAGTCCGTCTCGCGCACGACGGCCCCTGCGCCGATTAGGTAGCCATCTGCCGTGTTCCAGGCACGCTCGTGCTCGGCGCTTTGCGCGATCGCCACCAGCACGTCGGCGCGACTGATGGCCGGGGTAGTAGCGCTGCCGGTCAGCTGGCCGAGCCAGTAGGTGAGGCCCCCGCCATCGGGCGTGCGGCCAAAGGCGCTGCCATACACGGCGTCGATGAAGCCGGCATCGGACAGGGCGCTGCCGCTGGCGGCCAGCCATTCGGGCGATGCGAGGACGCGCGCGGCCACGGTGCCGAGCAGGACGCCGTCCTGCGCCCAGTAGGCCAGGCCGCCCAGGTCGGGGGCGCGGCCCAGGGCGGCGTGGTACAGCAGCGAGATGGACGACAGCATCGGCTTGTCGGCGCCGAGAAAAGCCAGTTCCGTGGCCGAGGCGTTCAATTCGGCCAACGTCAGCCGTTCTGTCTGGCCCGGTGCGAACAGCGCCGTTTCATGGCGCGCCGTCAGGGCGCCGCCGGCCGTGAGGTAGAACTCCCATGCGCCTTGCGTGCTGCGCCCGCCCTGAAGCACGTTGTTGCCGGCGCCGCCGGCGAGGCGGTCGTTGCCGATGCCGCCTGCCAGAATGTCGTTGCCCGAACCGCCATCGAGCAGGTCATCGCCGCCCGCGCTGCCGATGATGTCGTTGCCACCGCCGCCCAGAAGCGCGTCGTCGTCTACGCCTGAAAAGATATTTTGGATGGCATCGTCGCCCGTCACGAAGTTGCGCCCGGCACCGCCCCGCACGGTGACAGCGCCGACGATGGCGGCGAAGTCGACGTTGTTCAGCTGCAGCGTGCTGCCCGCAGGCAGGCCCGTGGCGTCGATGACCAGGCCGATCGCGGTGGCGTTCTGGTCGCCTCCCACCGGCGTGGTCGAACTTCCGTTGATCAGGATGGTCGGCGGCGAGTTCAAGCCGGGCGCTGCGGACAACACGATGGTCTGGCTCTGCAGCAGCGTGCCCGGCGCCAGGCTGTCGAGGAAGCCGGCGCCGTTGCCGGTCATGCCCGACTGGGCGCTGGAACCGTCTTCGGTCTGGTTCGCGATGCGGCGGATCAGGTCCAGCAGGGCTTGCTGGCTGGTGAGCAGGCTCGACGGCCCTTCGGCCCGCATGCCGGTGCCGACCGGCAGGCTGACCATCAGTTCGGTACGTGGACCCGTACCGGTGCCCAGGCCCAGCGGGATGTCGGCCAGGTTGCCATTCGGGGTGGCCGGATCGTCGCTGCGGGTGCCGGTAATGATGGGCACCGTCAGCGCCTGGCCGGCCAGTCCGGTGACCGGATCGACCGGCAGGATGTCGGTCTGCACCGCCACCCCATCGATCGTGTCCGACGCGGGCGGGTTGGTCGGCGGAATGACCGGCGGGGTGGTCTGCACCGCGTAGTTGGGCGAGGACGCATTGCCCCCACCGGGATTGCCGGCCAGGTCGGCCACGTTGGCCAGACTGACCGCAATGACGTTGGATGCTGCGCGAATGTTGGCATCCGGCGTGAAGGTCGCGCGCCAGGTCATGCCGGCATCGAGCGTGGTGAACGTGCCCAGGGCGCCATTGGGGGCCGTGACCGCCGACGCGTTAAAGCCACCGACGATCTCGTTGAACGCAATCGTCAGTTGCGCCGTCTCGCCAGCGCGCAGGTCGACGTCCGAGAGCGTGACCGTCGCCGTCGGCGCCAGCGTGTCGACCGCGTAGTTGCTGCTGGTTGCGTTGCCGGCGCCGCTGTTGCCCACGGCGTTTTCGATCCCCGCATAGTCCAGCGTCAGCACGTTGCTGGCCGCAGTGGCGCCCGGGTTCGGGGTCAGGGTCGCGGTCCAGGTGATGCCGTCGTTTGAGCTCAGCGCCGCTAACGTCCCGTTGGGCACGGTGACGTTGGCAGCGGTGAAGCCCGTCACCGACTGGTCGAAGACGAACGTGACGGTGGCGCTGTCGCCGATCCTGAGCGCGGTGTCGTCGATGGCGATGGGCTGGGCCAGCACAGGGCCCGCAGTGTCGACTGCGTAATTGCCGCTCTGCGCGCTGCCTGCCCCGGCGTTGCCTGCCAGGTCGGTCAGGCCGGTATAGTCCAGCGTCAGGACATTGCCGGGCGCGCTCGTGCCGGCGGCGGGGATCAGGGTCGCGGTCCAGGTGACGCCGCCGTCGGTCGACGCGAGCTGTTGCAGAGCCCCATTGGGCACGGTCACGTCCGCCAGGCTGAAGCCGCTCACCGCTTCGGTGAACGTGAAGGTGACGTTGGCGGTGTTCCCGCTGGTGAGTGTCGTGTCCGAAATCGAGATGCTCGAGGCCAGCGACGGTCGCACGGTGTCGACCTCGTAGTTGCCACTGCTGGCGGTGCCGGTGCCGGTGTTGCCGGCCAGGTCCGTGAGGCCGGTATAGTCCAGCGTCAGCGTGTTGGTGGCGTCGCTGCTGGCGCTGGCAGGCGCGAGAGTTGCGGTCCACGTGATGCCACCGTCGCTGCTCGTCAATGCCGACAGCGTGCCGTTGGGGACGGTGACGTCTGCGCTGGTGAACCCGGTCACGGCCTCGTTAAAGGTGAAGGTGACGGTGGCGCTCGAGCCGATCGCGAGCGTGGTGTCGGAGATCGTGATGGCGGACGCGAGGGTTGGGCGTGCCGTGTCGACCGCGTAGTTGGTGCTGGTGGCGGTGCCAGTGCCGGCATTGCCGGCCAGGTCGCTCACGCCGGCATAGTTCAGCGTCAGCGCATTGGTGGCATCGGTGACGTTGTCGAGTGGGGTCAGCGTGGCGGTCCAGATATGGCCACCGTCGGCCGACATCAGGTTCGACAAGGCGCCGTTGGCGACCGTCACATCGGCTACGGTGATGTCCTGCACGGCTTCGCTGAAGCGGAACGTGACTGTGGCCGTGTCGCCGGCCTTGAGCGCGGTGTCGGTCAGCTCGATGGCGCCCGACAGCGTTGGCGCCGTCTGGTCGACGGTGTAGTTCTGGCCGGCGGTGTAGCCGCCCGCGATGGGCTGGCCACTGCCGCTCTGGATGCCGGTACCGCTGGCGTTGAGGTCCAGGCGCAGCACACCGTCGCCGGTGATGTCGTTGACGGTGACGGTCCAGTTCGCGCCGCTGCCGGAGACCGCACCGATGTTGGCAGTGACGCTGCCGCCTGCCACGAGCGTGAAGTCGCTTGCGTCAACGCCGGTGACGCTGTCCGAGAACGTGACCGCATACACGACGCTGGTGGCGTTGGTCAGCTCGCTACCCACGCGCACGATGCTGGTGACGGCAGGCGCAAGGGCGTCGACCAGGATGCCGGCAGTTGCCCCGACGGCGTTGAGCGTGGTGGCCGCCGCATTGCCAGCCGTGTCACGGATCGTGCCACCGTTGAACGACAGCGGCCCATTGATGGCGATACCGTCGGCGTCGGCGTTGCCCGCAACGACCGTGTAGCGGAAGGTGAGGGCAGTGCCGCCCGAACCGCTCACGTAAGCGGCCTGCACCGTGCCGCCATTGTCGAGGGCGAGGGGAAGCGACGGCGTGCCGTTGGTGGTGTCGACCGTCACCGCCTCATTGAAGTTGACGGTGAATTCCAGCGGATCGCCCGCGCCATAGGTGGCCGACGCCGGCACCAACACCGACGTGACGGCAGGGGACGTGTAGTCGAAGGTATAGCTCTGGCCACTCGTATAGCCGGGTGCGGCATTGCCGGCGCTGTCGGCGATGCCGGTGCCCGCGTTCTTCAGATCCAGGCGCAGCGTGCCGTCGCCGCTGATGTCGCTGACGGTGACGGTATAGGCAGTCCCGCTGCCGGTGACGCTGGCAACGGTGCCGGTCGCGGCGCCCGTGCCGGTCAGCTGGAAGTCGCCAGCGCCAACGCCGGTGACGCTGCTGTCGAAGGTGACGGCGTACTGCACGCTGGTGGCATTGCTGGTCGCGGTGCCGATGCGGTTGATCGAGATCACAGCGGGCGCCAGGGTGTCGAAGGTCAGCGCTGGCGTAACGCTGGCGCCGCCGCCGCTGTTGCCGGCGGTGTCGGTCCAGGCAGCGCCGGCGACGCTGATGCTGGCCGCGCCGCCGTTCGTACTGGCGGTCGGCGTGAAGGTGGCGCTACGGGTCGCGCCACTGCCCGAGATGGCGCTCAGGGTACCGCCGCTGACCTGTACGTCGCCAACGCTGCCGTCCCAGGTGAACGTTGCGCCGGGGTCTTCGCTGAAGGTGAACGTGATGGTGGCTGTTTCACCGGCCTTGAGCGCCGCGCTGCTGCTGGTGATTGCCAGCGTGGGCGCGGTACGGTCCAGCGTGATGCCGAGTCCGGCGCTGAGCGTGCTGACCAGGCCGCCGCTGGCCGACGTGACCGTGGAATACACATTGTAATTGCCGTCAGCCAGGCTGGCGACATCGATGCCGTTGACGGTCCAGACGCCATTGTTGACCGTCGCCGTCCCCGTGGCGTCGGTGCCGGCGTCGTAGGTTGCATTGCCGTTGCTGTCAACGAACACCCGCACCGTGCTGCTGCTGTCGCCCGCGGCGCTGGTGCCGCTGAAGCTCAGCATGCCGGCGTTGGTGATGTTGTCGCTCTGCGAGACGCCGGTGTCGACGGCGGCGTTGCCCGAGAGGTCGGGGGCGCCAGGCGTGGAGGGCGCGACGTTGACGGTGATGGTGCGGGTGGCCGTGGCGGCGCCGTCGCTGACCTGGATGGTGAAGGTGTCGTTGCCGGCGAAGCCGGCATTTGGCTGGTAGGTCAGGGTGCCGCCCGGCGTGATGCTGGCGCCGCCGCTCGCTTGCGTGCTGGGTGAAAAGAACAGCGTCCCGTTCACGGGGCCGCTGTTCTGGGTCCAGGTCAGCGTCTGGGCGCTGTCGGTATCGCTCACGCGCAGCAGGCTGGAGAAATCGGTGGCGCCCGCGTTCGTCGTCAGCGCCAGCGGGGTATTCGCGCCCACGAAGGATGGCGCGGTATTCGGGGGCGGCGCGGTGCTGACATTGGCCACGGTGATGCTGTTGAAGTTGAGGTTGGCCGGCTCATTGATCTGCGTATCCGGCCCGGTGGCGACGATTTTCCAGGTGATGGTGATCGATGCGACCGCATTGTCCGCAAACGAGGCCCCGCCGTTCAGGATCGAACTCGCCGAAAACACATTGGTATTGCCGGGAATGTACGATCCACTCAGGACATGGCTGCCGTTGGTCTGGCCGCCGACATCCCTGGTGATGATCGACAACGCGCTGAAGCCCTGGAAATTTTCAAAGAACGAGAACGCCAGGTCCTTGAAGGTCAATGTGCTGACGCCCGCGCTGCCGCCGACCTTGATCGTGATGCTGCCGCTGGTATCGGGCGTGATCTGGTCGGCGGCGTACATGAGGGTGCCGTCGACGCCAATGCCGTTGCTGATATCGAATTTGTCGGAGAATCTGACGAAACCGGCGCCGCCCGAATTGGGCGGGCTGTCAGCGCCGCCAAAATCGTAGGTGCCGTCAGCCAGGCCGTTGACGGCCAGAAGGCCGGAATAGTTGCTGAGCGATAGCGTCGGCAGCGGATTACCGGCAGCGATTGCGCCGCTCGAGCGCTCGAGGGTCCAGTTGCCACCCAGCGCGGTGGCGCCCGTCAGATCGGTGGACGCGGCAACGTCGGCGCCGGTGGCGCCCGCCAGTGCATCGACAAATGCGGCGCCGGCCGTGCCTGCGCCGACCGAGCAGCCATACAGCAGGATATCGGCGTCGGCATGCAGGGCCTGCCGGATCGTTGCGAGGTCATCGGCGTGGCCGGACAGGTTGTCGCGGCGCAGTTGCAGCGCGCCGAGTGAGACAGCGCCTGCCCCGCCATGCGACACGATATGGAGCGCGTCGATCCCGCTGCGGCCTTTCAGTATGGCCGCCATGCCGGCCAGACCGTCCTGTCCAGGATCGAGCACATGCACCTCGGCGCCGGGCGCCAGACCGGCCAGCAGCAACTGGTAATCGGCGACGTCGGCCTCGACGAAGACGATGACGTTGGGCGCCAGCGGCAACGCGGCGTCGGACGGGAATAGCGAGGACGCGTCTGGATGGTTCATGGCGTGGAGATGAGAAACATCGAAAGGGAATTGCTGCGGCCGGGCGCCGCCAGCCAGTGCCGAGGCTACGGTCGGGGGGGATACACGCCCACCAGCGCAATGATGCATCGCACGGGCAGATACGGTTGCATATTGTTGTGCGCTTGGCTACCGCCGGCAGCCGACAGCGCCATCGGGTGCATGGCGACGTTTGGCGTGGGCGCAAACCCCCTGGTGTCCATCGGATTGCGGCCCGCCTTCGGCGTCTTGGTCCAGACGGCGCCGGTCGGATCGCTCGACGTTCCCTGATTGTCCAGCGCCTGGGGAACGTGCGTATGCGCTGGCATCTGGGCCGCCAGCAGCGTCACGGCCGCCTCGCCACCTTGCGTGCCCAATGGCCTTGGCGTCAGACCGGGGCCGGCGCCCTGGTGCATCGGCACGCGCCCGCTCAGGTTGGGCAGGGCGAACGTCGTGCTGCCATCGCCGCCATACACCGCTCCGATCACGCTGAACAGCACGGAGTTCTGCTGGATGGTCATGAGCTGGCCGTTGCAGTCGGCCCAGCCGTCAGGGGCGTACATGCCGCTGAAAATGCGTACTTCCCCGATGTAGGGATCCATGGATGTCTCCTTATGGGCGCGGTGGGTAGATACCCTGGATCGCGATGCAGAAACTGATCGTCAGGTAGGGCTGCATATTCTCGTGTGCCTGCGAGCCGCCTGCCGTGCTCACGGCACGGGCGCCCATCGCGACGTCGGGGGCACCTGCCGCATAGGTATCGGCACCTTGAGGCCAGACATTGCCCTGTGGCGGGATCAGCGTCGCTGTCTCTCCGGATGCCTGTACCGCATGGGCATGCATGGGCATCTCGTTGACGGTGAGCGTATGGCTGGCCTCACCGGCTGCCGCGCCCAGAGGATACGTCGACGACAGGTGCAAGGGGACACGGCCGCGCAGGTCGGGCAAGCCGAACACGGTGACGCCATTGCCGCCATAGTTGACGCCGAGCAGCGAGAAAAGGGCCTGATTCTGTTGGACCGGCAACAACTGGCCCTGGCAGGCAAGCCAGCCACGGGGAATCAGGCCGAATGAAAATGACCTGATTTCGCCCAGGAAGGGTTCAGCCATGAATGATTCTCCTGTTGTGTGCTGTGACGATCAGGCCGGGGACGGGAACATCCCCTGGATCGCAATGATGAATGTCAGCGCCATACACGGCATGAGGTTATCGTGGGACTGGTTGCCGCCCGTGGAGGAAATGGTGGCGGGGGACATTGCAACGAGGGCGGCGGCGTCGGCCGGTTTCTCGAATACCTGCTTTGCTGCCCATACATTGTTGGTGGGCAGAGGCTGATTTCCTGGCGCCGACTGGGCGGCGGGAAGATGGCCATGCACCGGCATCTGCGATGCCAGCAAGGTCACGCTTTCGGCGCCGCTTTTCTGGCCCAGCATGTAATTGCTTCCACGACTATTTCCCGTGCTGATTGGCACCCGGCCGCGCATGTCGGGCACCCCGAACGTGGTCGCGCCGTCGCCGCCATACGTCGTGCCGAGCAAGCTGAACAATGCTGGGTTATCCGATATCTGCAGCAGTTGGCCATTGCACATTGCCCAACCCTGAGGCGCATAGCCCCCGGCAAACATCCGGATCTCGCCCATGTATTGATCGGACATCGTGTCTCCTTGTTGTGGAAATGAATTCGCAATACAAGAAATACTACGGCGGCGCATGCACTGCGGCGCATTCGGCTTGGCTTTGGAAAATTCTACATCAAGGTTAGTTGCCATTACGCGGTCAATTTTAATTGTTGCGTCTGCGCGAAATTATCTGTAATCGGTCATTTTTTTAATGTGCCGCAAATGGCGATTTTCAAATGGTGGTATGTCGAGATGATTGGGAATTGAATATCCATTCTCCATCCACTATAAAAAATATCGATATAGATTTAAATCAAGATTGCGTACATTTTTTAATGAAAGAGCATAATTTTTCGCTCAGCAATTTGTTATGGCCATGGCCGGTCGGCGATCGGTTTTGCAAATGACGTGCAGTTTCCGGCATCGGTGCGTACCCGGATTTCATGGCAGCGCGCAGCAGGATCGGCGTGGCGCCGTTAAAATGTTGGATGCAGCAATTGCTGGTTCAACAGTTTTAGGGAGTCCTCGCATGACCGTTTCAGCCACTCCCGCAGTGTCCGTCAACAAAATCCGCGTCGGCATCGTCGGCGCCGGTACCTGGGCCGAATATGGCCACATTCCCTCGCTTGCCTTGCTGCCCGAGTTCGAACTGACGGCCGTCTACAGCCGCAGTGCCGACAAGGCCCAAGCACTGGCCGCGCGCCATGGCATTGCCAATCCCGTCACCTCGCTGCAGGCGCTCGTCGAGCATCCCGAGGTCGACCTGGTGCTGGTGCTGAACCAGGCGCCGCAGCACGAGGCAGCCATCCGCGCCGCCATCGCGGCCGGCAAGGACGTGTATTCGGAATGGCCACTGACCACCAGCACTGCCGTCTCGGCCGAGCTGGCAGCGCTGGCCGAGCAAGCCGGTGTGCGCCACGTCGTGGGCTTGCAGCGCCGCCTGTCGCCGGGCTACCGCTACATGAGCGATCTGCTGGCCGAAGGCTATATCGGCGAATTGCGTTCGGTGCGGATGCATGTCAGCGTCGACGCGTTCGGTGCGCGCCGCATGGGGTATCTGGCCTATACGGTGCCGACCGAGAATTTCTCGGACCTGCTGCCGATCTTCGGCGGCCACTTCCTCGACATCCTGTTCAAGCATTTCGGCTTCCCGCGCACGCTGAATGCGTTGACGGCCAACCAGATCCGGCAAGTGACGATCGTCGACACAGGCGAGACACTGCCGCGCACCAATCCCGACCAGGTGCTGTTGACCGGCACCTTTGCCAACGGCGCCGTGCTGACCGTGCAGCTCGAAGCGGGCAAGCGCAATAACGCCGGCGTGCAGATCGATCTGACGGGGACCGAAGGCGACCTGCGCATCACCAATGCGACCAGCTTCGGCCCCTCGGTCAATCTGATCGAAGGCGCGCGGGGCGACGCCCAGCCGTTGCAGGCGTTGCCCGTGCCGGCGCAGTACGACTGGTTGCCGGAGCATGCTCTCGGCGGCAGCGTGGCCGAGCTCGCCCATCTGTATGCGGCCTATGCCCGTGACGTGGAGGACGGCACGCAGTTGGCGCCGACCTTCCTTGATGCCGTCAAGATGCATGCGGTGATCGACGCGATCATCGCGTCCGACTGCAGCGGCAGCCGGGTCGATCTGTCCGACTTGGCCGGCTGATCCACCAGACGCCTTTTTCACTTTCTTTTGCGTCCGCTACGGCGGTGCATGCATCACGCATGCGCTGCCGTAGCGGCGTTCGCGATTGCATCACACATGACAACAACGACTTTGCCTCACCCCGACGAACTCCGTGATCAACCTGCCGCGCCGAAGCTGCCACTGAGCTCACTGCTGGCGCTGACGATGGTCAGCTTTGTCGTCATCCTCACCGAAGTCCTGCCCGCCGGGCTGCTGCCGCAGCTTGCTGCCAGCCTCGACAGTTCGCAGTCCGTGATGGGGCAGCTGATCAGCATCTACGCGTTGGGATCGGTCCTGGCCGCGATCCCGCTGGCGGCCGCCACGCAAGGCGTTGGCCGCCGCACCTTGCTGCTTACGTCGCTGGCCGGCTTCGTGATTGCCAACACGATCACCGCGCTGTCCACCAGCCTGGTGCTGATCTTTGTCGCCCGCTTCCTGGGCGGCGTGGCGGCGGGCCTGGCCTGGGCCATGCTGGTCGGCTACGCAGCGCGCATGGTCGCGCCGCAGCACAAGGGCAGGGCGATCGCCATTGCGATGGCGGGCACGCCGCTGGCGCTGACGGTCGGCATCCCGCTCGGCACCTATGTCGGCAACCTGGTTGGCTGGCGCATCGCGTTCGGCGCACTCAGTGCGCTGGCGGCGCTGCTGATGCTGTGGATCGTGCTGCGGCTGCCGGCGCTGCGCGCCATTCCCGGCCAACAACGCCAGAGCGTGGCACAGGTGTTCGCACTGCCCGGCGTGCGCACCGTGCTGGCGGTGCTGCTGTTGTACGTCGTCACGCACAACCTGTTGTACACGTATATCGCGCCGCTCGTGACGCTGGCCGGACTGGCGCCGCGCGTGGATTTCCTGCTCGCGCTGTTCGGCGGCGCTGCGTTGCTGAGCCTGCTGCTGGTGGGGACGCTGGTCGACCGCTGGCTGCGCCAGCTGGTCATGGCCAGCACGGGGCTGTTCTTGCTGGCGTGCGTCATGCTGGCGCTGTGGCCCGGCGTGCAGGCGGTGGTGTACGTGGCGATTGCCATCTGGGGACTGGCATTCGGCGGCGCCGCGACCTTGTTCGTGACATCGCTGTCGAATGCATCGGGACCGGGCCAGGACGTGGCGCAGTCGATGATGACGACGGTCTGGAATCTCGCGATCTTCGCCGGCAGCGTGGTGGGCGGCATGTTGCTGGGCCACTTCGGCGCAGCGTCGTTCGCCTGGGCTGCCACGGCAACGCTGTGCGCAACCCTGCTGATCATCTGGCGCAGCCGTGCGCAGTGTTACTGGCGGGGCGCCGCGGCGCGCGCCCCTGGTGGGTCCCGGTAATTTCTTGCTGGCCTATTTGCCCACGCCGTTCTTGATTTCGGGATCCGTGGTGGCAATCAGCTCGAACACGGGTGAGGGCGATTTGCCGGTCGACTGCTTGCTGAACACGAGAATCACGCCGCGTGTGGTGTGGGGAGCCACCGGAATGACCATGAACCGGTTGGCGTCAAACAGGCAGGCGCTCGGCAGGGGATCGGCGCTCACCGACAGGGTGCGCGCTACGCCCGCGTACAGCGTGACACTGCGGTCAAGCCGGTCGCCCGTCAGGTGCGTGTGCTGCAGAATGGCCTCGATATCAGGCTGGAACAGCATGACGCCATTGGCGTCGCCCCCGCCACGCCTGGCGTCGAGGTCCTTGGGGGAGATCTTTTCCCAATACTGCTCGCTGCCAGCCTGCGCGTAATAGAACACGTTTTCCACGCTGCCGTCGTCGGGAATGACGGGCACCACGAAGAAGATGGGGGCACTGCCTGGCACGGATGCGGCAATGGAGACCGGCGCTGCTGTTGTCATGGTGCGATCCTGGTTAGAACTGCTTTAAGAAATGCTGGCGATTGCGGCCGGTAGCCGCCTTGCGTCAGCGTTTGCACATCGGCGCCGGTGACGGCGCCTTCCCCTGCACATGCTCGTGCCACCAGCCAGGTTTCGCGCACGAAACCCGCCTGGCCAGTGTCGATGGCCGGCTGCAAGGCGCTGCGCGCCGCCTTGCACTGCGCGGCCGGATAGGGGCTAGTCGCCTCGCCGGCCTCGGCCTGCAACAGCAGCATGACGGCCCGTGCCTGCAGCTCCCGGCCCTGCCACAGATACGGGTGTTGCGTCATCAGGCCGCGGATGTCCTGGGCCGCCGCGCTTGCCACGGCGCGCGCTTTGGCCCAGTCGCGTGCCCGCAGCGCTTGCCCGGCGAGCACGAGGCGCGCCTGCACGGCGCTCTGGCGCCACTCGCGCATGGCCTGGCTGGCCTGGTCGTGATCTGCGATGCGGCGCTCCAATGCGGCCAGCCCGGCGGCGATGGGCATGCCGGCGTCCGCCTGCGCCAGCAGCAGGGCGCTGTCGGCCAGCAGGCTCTCGGCCTGCCAGAAGGCGTTGCCGGCGCCAGCGACCAGCGCCTGGCGCATCCAGTGCGCCCCCGCCTGTCTGGCCGCGATGGCGTCAAGGGGCCGGCCCAGCGCCTGCAAGGCTTCGGCGCGCCGGCTTTCGATGACGCCCAGGTCGCGCAGCCGCACTGCTTCGCCGGGGCGTGCCTGTTGCAGTCGCTGCTGGACGCCACGGGCGGTGTCGTACAGTGCCAGCGCGCGCCGGCTGCCGCCTTTCAGATGCGCCAGCTGGCCCAGCCAGGCGCGCGCGCTGGCAACCGCGTCCTGCGCGTCGATATCGTCCGGATGGTCGGCCAGCACCGCCAGCTTGAGCGCGAGCGATTGCTCGAAGCCGTGCTGCGCATCAGCCCAGCGGCCGCGCCGCATCGCGATCGAACTCAGGCTGCCGAGCGCATAGCCGAGCTCGGCCCTGGCCTGGGGATGCGCCGGCGCGGCGGCCAGCCAGGCCTGGCTGGCCGTCCGATAGCGGTTCATCTGCATGGTGGCATCATCCAGGCGGCCGGCGTCATAGGCGATCTGGCCCAGCCAGAACGCGCTGGCACCCAGCGTCTTGTAGTACTCGCCAGGATCGATGCCCGGCGCCGGCCCCATGGCCGCGAGCAGGGCCCAGGCGCGCGCCAGCGCCGTGCCTGCCATCGCGAGCTGCTGTGTTCCCCGGCTGCTGTTGACTTCGCCGATCACGACGAGCGCTTTGGCACGCTGCAGGGTGTCGGCCGGCAGCTCGTCCCGGACATCCTGCGGATTGAGCACCTGCAAGCCTTGTTCACCGATGCTGCCGAGCAGATCGAGTTTGCCGATCGGGCGCAACTGGTCGGCAAGCTCACCCAGCATGAACGTGGCCAGGCGCCGGCTCTGGCGCTCGCGCGCGGTCACGGTGTCGGCCAGCTGTGCGTTGTGCACGGCGACCAGGGCGGCGGTCAACGCCAGCGCCAGTGCGCCGACCAGTGCAGCCACGCGCCAGCGCGCCAGCGCCGTGAGACGCGCCTGGGAGCGCGTCACGAAGTCGTGCTCGTCACGTCCGAACAGTTGCGGCGCGGCGCGCACCGCATCCCGCGATTGCCACAGCAACGGCACCCGCGGCAACAGGCATGTCCTGGCACGGCCACTGTCCAGCCAGCGGCGCACCCATGGCCCGAGCTCGGCGCGGGCGCTCAGCGTCGCCCGGTGCTGGGCAATCCAGGCAGTGACCCGTGGCCACCGGCGCAGCAAGGCTTCGTGCGCCATGCGAAAGCCGATTTCTCCGCCGCCGAGGCGGTCCGCCACCAGCAGGCGCGCCTCGATCAGCGCATCGACCAATGCCCGCTCATGCACGTCGGCCAGGCTGGCGCCGGTGACCGAGCGGCTGCTGGGCGAGGCGTCGTCGGTCGACACGGTGACCAGACGCGGCAGCAGGCGCGACAGCGCCGCTTGCTGGGCGACTGGCAAGGCCGCCAGGATCGCCTCGGCCCGGCTGCCGATGGCGCCTTCCAGGCCGCCCAGCGCATCGTAGGCGGCCCAGGTCAGTTCGTCGCCCGGCGCACGCGCCAGGTACAGGGCCTGCAGCGTGTATTGCAGCAGCGGCAAGGCGTCGCCGGCCTGCATCGCATCGGCGCACAGGCGGTCGTCGAGCCGGTTCAGGCTGCTCGCATCGCTGCCGTAGGTCAGGTTGGCCGCGCGCGCGGGCAGGCGGATCATCTGCATGATGGCCTGGGCGTCGGGCGGGGCCAGGTCCATGTGTGCGCCGTGCTCCTTGTCATGCATGAACAGGCGATGGGACGACAGGCTGGGATAGACATCGTTGCGGCACACGGCCAGCACCAGCACCAGGCTGCTGCGTACCAGCCGCTCGATACAGTCGACAAAATCCTGCAGGCCCGCTGCGATGGCCGGGCCGAACAGGCCTTCCAGGCGGTCCAGTACCAGCAGCGGCAGGCCCTGATTGCCGGCGCGCCGCGCCTGCAAACCGATCCGCAGCAGCCGCAGCACCTCGTCCGGCTCGGCGCGCAGCAACGCCGCCAGCGAGGCAATGCTGTGGCCCGACAGCAGCGCGACATTGCCGATCTCCCAATCGAGCAGGGCGCCGGCCAGCGCCTGCCAGGGACCGGTCTCGTCGAGCGCGCCCAGGTCCAGTACCGTCGCAGTACAGGCCCGCACGCGCGTATCGCCGGGCACGCAAGCGGCAAGCATGGCGGGGATGAGGCCGGCCCGTACCAGCGATGTCTTGCCGGAGCCGCTGGGACCCAGCAGCACGACCAGCGCGTGGCCCCGCGCCTGCTGCTCACCGAGACGCCGATGCAATTGCCTGATGGCGTCGTCACGGCCGAAATACACGGCCGCGTGTTCCGTGCCGAATGGTTCCAGTCCCCGAAACGGCGACGCGCCGCGCCATGCGCCGCTCAGGCTGCGCGGCCCGCCGTCGGACAATACGCGGATCGGGGCGATCATCCGGTAGCCCTGCTTGCGGATCGTTTCGATGTAGCGGGGGCTGGCGGCGGCGTCCTGCAACGCCCGGCGCAGGCCGGCAATCGCCTTGTGCACCTGGTTGTCGCCCTGCACCTGGCCAGGCCAGCAGGCATCCAGCAGGGTATCCGCTGTCACGACCTCGCCGCTCCGACGGCACAATTCTGCCAGGACGGCCATCGGCCGTGGCTCCAGTGCGACCATGTCGTCGCCGCGCACGATCCGGTGCGCCGTCACGTCGATCGTCCAGTCGCCAAGCAGGAAGCGGCCGCCGTCGATCAGTGGGTCACTCTCTCGCAGCGCACGTAATTCCGGTGGTGATGCGTGGTTCAAGATCACTCCCTGAGGGTGGGTGAAGCGCATCCCGGTCGGCCGGGGCAGGCGGGCCTGAGCCCGCCGACTTTGTAGGCCGTCAATATCTCACGTGAAAGATGGTTTTGTATACCTGACAATCTTTTAGTTGCACTGATGGCCGTTATCTGGTTGGACGCCGCAATCGCTGGCTGCGCACGCCCGGGGGGCAGCAGGTTGCTACGGACGCTTTGATCAGCAGAATCAATGACTTGCCGTATCTGAAGGCGCGGGAAGGTAAACGGAAGGCAGCCATGCCGGGGTTGGCATAGGATCGGTTGGCACAGTGCGTACAGCGCGCGCTACAGGAGAGCACGATGAATCCCCCCGCATTGTCACTCATTACCGGAGCGCCGGCCGTGGGCAATGCGCCACGGCCATGCTCCGATGACGCCGTCCGCGAGACCTTGCAGCATGTGCTGACCAGCAAGCGATTTGCCAAGGCGCGCCGCTGCACGGCGCTGCTCGCCTATCTGGTCGAGCGCGCGCTGCTGTGCGACGAAACGGCTGCGTCGCCGCCGGAACACGAGATCGGCGTTGCCGTGTTCGGCCGCGATCCCGCATCGTATTTCCCCGCAGACGATCCCATCGTCCGCGTCCAGGCGGGACGCCTGCGCCTGCGCCTGACGGCGTATTACGCGGACGAAGGCGCCGCCGATACCTTGCGCATCACGGTGCCGCAAGGCCGTTACCATGCCCGCATCGCACTGGCCGAGAACGGGGCGGCGGGTCCCTTGGGCCTCGTCCCCACGCCGCTGTTGCTGTTCAGCCCACTCATCTGCCTGTGCGCCGACGCGCAGGCCGTGCACTTCACCGCAGGCCTGAACGACGAACTGGGATTCCGGCTGTACCGTGAACTGCATTCGCTCAGCCTGGCAAGCGGGGACCGCGCGTCGCCGCCAGCCGGGCATCCCCGCGCCCTCTACCTGCTCGAGGGCGCGGTGCGTCAGGACGCTTTGCTGCTGCGGGTATCGCTGATCCTGCGACAGGGGGCAGGAGGGGCAGGAGGGGCAGTGTTGTGGTATGCGCAGTTCGACCGCGCCCATGGCAGCGACCTTGGCAGCGACAACGCCATCGGCAACCAGGAGCAGATGGCCGCGCGCTGCGTGGCCGCGCTACAGGAACACCTGCCACGCTGCCTTTCCCTTCGGGCTCTGTAAGGCAATGGCGAGGTACCGGCCCATGCTGGCCATCGTGGTCAGTCACGCGCATCTGGTGGGCAGGGCCATGGATCTGCGCTTCATTCCCAGTCTCGAGACGACGGCGCTGATGCTGCGTGAAGGCCTGCTGCTGCGCCATACGCCGGATGGCGCCGAACTATGGTGCGATGCCGCGCAGGCGTCGGCGGCAGCGCAGCGGTTCGTCGTGCTGCCGCTGGTGTTCCAGGTATTCACGCGCAACGCCCGTGTGCAATCCTGCACCCACTGGCCGGTGGCACGCCCCCTGCGCTATGTCTGCGCCGAGGGGAAGGCGCATATGCAGGCGGAGACCCTGGCTGGCTCGGGCGCGTCCCGCCGCCCCTTGCTGTCGGTCGAGATCGACCACCGTCCGGCGCGCGATGGTGCCTGCGCCATGTACCGGATCGCACTGGCGGCGAAACGGCCTGACTGAAGGCCGGTACTACCGGCGATTCTTCCATCCTGCTGACTCTGTGCGTTGCCGGCAACAGTCGATCCGACCGGCTGTCCACCGTCTTGCGTCAGACCGACTGCGACGCCAGTTCACCGATCCGGACATGATCAGCCCGTGCGCTGAAAGGCCATGCGTCGGACCGATCAAAAAAAGATATAAAAACCATATACCTGACCTATTGACCTTTTAGGATTGAGCACCTACTATTGATTCGTCGGTTTGCCCGGCACGGTGCGCAAGACGCCGTACTCCCATTCTATTTACACCAACGATGGCGCGATGACAGCGTCACTGGAGACAGTCGTGAAATCAATGAAGGCCGCTTCGGCCGCTGCAGTCCTGCTCGTTTCAACTTCCGCCCATGCCCAGACCAGCGTCACCGTCTACGGCATCATGGACGCCTGCGTCGCCGTGTCGAGCAATAATGAAGGCCCGACGACGCAAATCTCCAGCGGTTGCGGCTACGGTTCGCGCCTGGGCTTTCGGGGCCAGGAAAACCTTGGCAATGGCCTGAAAGCCGACTTCACGCTCGAAAGCGGTATCAGCCTCGATAGCGGTGCGCTGGGCCAGGGCGGGCGTCTGTTCGGCCGCAAGGCGCTGGTCGGCCTGATTGGCAGCTATGGTCAACTGCATGTCGGCCGTGATTATTCGCCCACCTTCTACCTGGTGCGTCCGGTCGATCCATGGAAGCTGGGCATGGGCACCGCCTCGTCGACGATTTCCACCGGCGCCCGCAGTGATGGCCTCGGCCGCAATGACAATGCCATCGTGTACACCAGTCCCACGATGCGTGGCTTTACCGTCAAAGGGTCGTATGCACTGGGCGAGTCGGCCACCGAGCATTCGCGCGCCCGTGACGCCAGGGGCGTGCTGGTCAGCTATACCGACGGCAAGCTGCTGGCCGGCATTGGCTTCAGCTCGAACGCCAATGCGCAGGACAATGGCAACGACAAGACGGCAACAATCGGCGCCAGCTACAAGTTCACCTCGATCGAGCCGGCGTTCCTGTACCAGGTTGGCAAGTGGGAAGGTACGCGCAGCGCGGCGGCGCCTGCGCTGCCCAATGCCTTCTTCAGCCGCGATTACGACAGCCTGATGGTCGGCTTCACGCTCCAGCCGGGCGGCCAGGGCGGGCGCTGGATCGCCAGCTACAAGCGCTATAACGACAAGACCGTGCGCGACTTCGATGCGCAGCAAGTCACGGTGGGCTACAAGTACGAGCTGTCCAAGCGTACCGAACTCTACACCGCATATTCCCGCGTCAGGAACGGCGACAACAGCCAGTACGCCGTGGTCGATGCGAATACGACCTACGGTCCGGTCAATCCGGGCATGCATCCATCGACGTTCTTCGCCGGCATCACCCACCGGTTCTGAACGGCCAATCATGTTCATCGAACAGACCCGGAGAATGTCCATGCACAATGCTTTCAGACGCGCCGTGACACTGTTGCTGGCCTGCGCCGTCGCCGGTGCGCCACTGGCGCAGGCCGCCGAACCCGATGCTGCCCGGCTTGCAGCCGCCCAGCGTGAGGGCCATCTGCTGTGGTACACGACCCTGCTCGAAGAGGCCTGGGCGCCGATCCGGCAGGGCTTCCAGCAACGCTACCCCGGCATCGACGTGCAGGTCGTGCGCGCCGCCGCGCCGGTCAATGCAAAAAAGGTCATCGACGAACACACGGCTGGCGCGGTCAAAGCCGACCTGTTTGACGGCAGCTCGACCGCCGGGCTGCTGATGGCACGTGCTCTGGTGCAGCCGTACATCTCGCCGTCCGCCAGCACGATCCCGGCGCAGTTCAAGGACCCGGACGGTCACTGGACCTCGACCGTCCTGTACTACATGACGATGGGGTACAACCCGGCCATGATCAAGCCGGCCGATGCACCGAAGACCTGGGATGACTTGCTCGACCCGAAGTGGCAGGGCAAGATGGCCTGGAGCGCCGAACTGGCGCCGACGTCGGCCCAGGGACTGGTCGGCAACGTGCTGCTGTCGATGGGCGACGAAGCGGGCATGGCTTACCTGCGCCGCCTCTCGGCCCAGCGCATCGCCAATATCCAGATCAATCCGCGCCGCATCGTGAGCATGGTCGCGCGCCAGGATTATCCGGTTGGCTTGCAAGTAATGGTGCATCACACGGTGATGGCCCAGCGTGAAGGGCAGAACGTGAACTGGGTGCGCATGGAGCCATTGACAGCGACGGGTAATGCGATCGGTATCGTCAAGGGTGGGCCGCATCCCAATGCCGCGCGCCTGATGGTCGATTTCATCCTGTCCGAATCCGGGCAGAAGCTGCTCAAGGCAGCCGACCACATTCCATCGAACCGCATCGTCGACAGCGGCTTTCCGGAGCTGGACGACGTGAAGGTCCGCTTCATTTCGCCCGTGCAGGCAGCGCAGAACAACGACAAATGGAATGCCGTACTCAAGGCGCTGTTTGTCGAACCGGTGCAGCAGTTCAAATAACAGGGGACCTGAGACAACATGAACCATTTTTTTGCAAAGACAGCGTGCCTGGGCGTGCTGACACTGACGCTGGCCGGCTGCGGTCACGCGCCGCAGGTAATGACGGACGGGGCGTCGGCCACGGTGCAGGATCACACCCTTGCGGTGGGCAACAACGTGGTTCCGTACCGCGATTCGGGCGGCGCCGGCACGCCGGTCGTGTTCCTGCACGCCGCCAGCGGCAAGAGCCAGATGTGGGTGCACCAGATACCGGCCTTTACCGCCGCCGGCTACCGTTTCATCGCGATCGACTGGCGCCAGCCCAATCCGGGTCACCGCACGGGCACCGCGTCGACGATCCTGATCGACGCCGTCATGCAACAACTGGGCGTGGACAAATTCCATCTCGTCGGCTCGGCCGCCGGCGGCGGCGCCGCATTCCAGTACGCGCTCGCGCATCCGGCCAAGGTGCGCAGCCTGGTCATCGCCAACAGCATCGGCTTTGTCACTGATCCCGACTACCTGAAGATGGGCGAGCGCACGCGCCCGGCGCCGCAGTTCAATGCGTTGCCGGTCGAATTTCGCGAACTGGGCCCGGCCTACCGCGCCGCCAATCCGGAGGGCACGGCGCGCTGGAATGCGCTGGCTTATCCGTTCGTGCCGGCTGCCCCGACCCTGACGCCGCAGGCTGCGCCAGCAACGAAAGGCGATGCGCCAGCGGCGCCAAAACCCGTGCTGGGCAACGGTTCGAACATCGAAGTCACGTTCGCCAGGCTTGAAACGCTGCGCATGCCGACGCTGCTGATCACGGGCGACGCCGACCTGTACACACCGGCGCCAGTGCTGCGCCAGTTCGGCCGCCACATCAGGCACGCAGAGATGGCCGTGTTCCCGGAAACCGGCCATTCTGCCTACTGGGAGCAGCCCGCCATGTTCAACCGGCGCGTGCTCGATTTTCTGGGCAAGCACTGAACGCCCACCCGTCCACCGCGTAAGCAACGCGCGCCGTGACCCTGTCGGGGCCCGGCGCGCGTGCGC
The DNA here is from genome assembly GCF_059685955.1 of Telluria sp. LT2P80. Lineage (NCBI taxonomy): Bacteria > Pseudomonadati > Pseudomonadota > Betaproteobacteria > Burkholderiales > Oxalobacteraceae > Telluria > Telluria sp. LT2P80. Next base: position 330,440 of record NZ_JCASIO010000005.1, read on the forward strand.
GTTTTCATGACGCCATCCTTCATCCACCCATCATCCACTTACAGGAGAAATCCATGTCCGACGCATTCATCTGCGATGCCCAACGCACCCCATTTGGCCGCTACGGCGGCAGCCTGGCCGGCGTGCGCGCCGACGATCTTGGCGCCGTGCCGCTGCGCGCCCTGATGGTCCGCAATCCCGGCGTCGATTGGGAGGCGCTGTCCGACGTGATCTACGGCTGCGCCAATCAGGCCGGCGAGGACAACCGCAATGTGGCGCGCATGTCGGCGCTGCTGGCCGGCCTGCCGGCGGCTGTGCCGGGCGTGACGCTCAACCGTCTGTGCGGCTCGGGCCTCGATGCAGTCGGCACGGCCGCGCGCGCAATCAGGGCCGGCGAAGCGGGCTTGATCATCGCCGGCGGCGTCGAGAGCATGAGCCGCGCGCCGTTCGTCGTCGGCAAGGCCGACAGTGCCTTCTCGCGCGCCATGAAGATGGAAGACACGACCATGGGCTGGCGCTTCGTCAATCCCGCCATGAAGGCGCAGTACGGCGTCGACTCGATGCCTGAAACAGCCGAGAACGTGGCCGATGAATTCGGCATCTCGCGCGAAGACCAGGATCGCATGGCCATGACCAGCCAGCAACGCGCACTGGCGGCGCAGGCGGCCGGCATTTTTGCGGAAGAAATCACGCCAGTGCAGGTGCCGCAGAAGAAGGGCGATCCAATTGTCGTCAGCCAGGATGAACATCCGCGCGCGACGACGATGGAAGCGCTCGCGAAATTGAAACCCGTCGTACGTCCAGGCGGCAGCGTCACTGCCGGCAATGCCTCCGGCATCAACGACGGCGCCGCCGCGTTGCTGCTGGCCGACGGCGCCCATGCGTCACGCTTCGGCCTGACGCCGCGTGCCCGCGTGGTCGGGATGGCCGCCGCCGGAGTCGCCCCGCGGATCATGGGTATCGGTCCGGTGCCGGCCGTACGCAAGGTGCTGGCGCAGACCGGGTTGACACTGGCCGACATGGACGTCATCGAACTCAATGAAGCCTTCGCCGCGCAGGGCCTGGCCGTGCTGCGTGAACTGGGACTGACCGGCGCGGATCCACGGGTTAATCCGCACGGCGGCGCGATCGCCCTCGGTCACCCGCTGGGTGCGTCCGGTGCGCGTCTGGCCATGGCAGCGGTGAATGAACTGCATCGCCGCGAAGGGCGCTATGCACTGTGCACGATGTGCATCGGCGTCGGGCAGGGTATTGCCGTGGTGCTGGAACGGGTGTAACCGCCAACAGCCGACTGCCTGTGCAGGCGGCTGTTGTCAGCAGGCTTACGGTGCGCCGCAACGGAAGTTGGCCGCATCGTCGACGCTGCCGCTACCCTGGTAGCGCGCAATCTGCGGATACGGACACAGTGGCCGGACCCGTCCCGGGAAGCTTGCGCCGCGCGCCAGGATCATTTCGGGAACCTTGTCTTTTTCCACCCAGTCGTACAGCGGTGTGACCGGATCGAAGTCGTCGAGAGCCTTGCCGCCACTGCAATGGTCCATGCCCGGCACGTTGAACAGGCGCGCGAACTTGCCAGTCGCGGCCGCGCCGCCATTGGCCTGCACGAGCCGGTCATACCAGCGATTCATCCCGTTTGCATTGAGCACGGCGTCGCTCACGCCCATGAACAGGATCGTCTTGCCTTGTCGCGCCTTGAAGCCGCTGTAATCGACGCCATTGGTCGCGGTGAAGGCGGCCGAGGCGGTCATGATGGCGGGGTCGCGGTCGAAGTCGAAGCGGAAGTAGTCGAAGTCGGGCCGCGCCGGCGTCATGAAGACGTATCGGATCGACTGGTTGGTGGCGCGCCGGGCATTCGGCACGGCCGTGCCAGACGTGCCGAGCATGGCGCCGCGCCAGCCGCTCACGCTGATGTCCCACGGGATCGGTGGATACAGCTGGGCGCCAGCGCTGTTCTTTGGGCCCTGGAAGATGCGGGTCAGGGCGCCGACCTGCTGCGGTGACAGGCATACGCCGGCACTGCCCGAGGCGCCGCTACCGCACTGCAGTTCCGCCGGATCGTAGCGGCAGCTGTCGTATTGTTCGATGAGTCCATCGGCCGCGCCATCCCTGGCATCGCACTGCCGCTGCACGCCATTTGCCACCAGCTGCAACTGGGCATCGCTGAAGGCCCGGCTCAGGATGGGATTGCCGGCCGCATCGGGCGGCGCGATGGCGCGCAGCTCTTGCAGGATCTGCATCGAGCCCACTTGCGCCACGTGTTGCTCGAGGATCGGCGCGCCCGAGACGACGCCGTCAAAATGGTGCGGGAAGCGCTGGGCCATCATCATGCCCTGCCGTCCGCCGCCCGAGCAGCCGACGAAGTACGAATGCGTCGGCGCCTGGCCATAGAAGCTGGCCACGGCGAATTTGGCCAGTTGCGTGACCTGGTCCAGCGCGTTGTAACCCCAGTCGATGCGGGCCTGCGGATCGAGGCCGAAGGTGGCGTCGCGGCTGTCGGTAGCGCTGTGGCCCATGTCGCTGCTGACAACGGCCGTGCCCTGGTTCAGCGCCGGTGCGACGGCCGGGCGGTTGTTCAGCACACCGTAGGCGGGCGGCACGTTGCCGTCGGTGCCGCCGCCGCCCTGGAACTGAAAGCGTCCGTTCCAGTCGAGCGGCAGGCGCAGCTCGAAGCTGATCCCGTAGCGCACGCCGTCCACGCCGATGCGCGGATTGATTTCACCGGTGACGAGGCAGTGCGCCGGCAGCTTGATGCTGCCGGCACTGGCGGCGCCGGTCTCGATGCGTGTCGCGCTGCGGAAGGTGGTGTTCGGCCAGGTCAGCGCCTGCATCCTGGCGCAATCGGGTGCGAGGCCGGCGGAAGGTGGTGTGACGGGATCGGTCTGGTGATTGTCGCTGCCGCAGCCTGCGAGAGCGAGCATGGCAGAAGCCATGACGCCCAGCGTGAACGTGGGGGTGCCTTGCATCGGGTTGTCTCCTGATGATGTGGTACTGCGATGGGCCGGCGGCCACTCTGCGGTGGCTACGCCGGCGTTGATGGGACAGGCGCCGTCAGCGGCCCTGGAACACCGGCGTGCGTTTTTCCCTGAACGCCAGCTGCGCTTCGCGCGCATCTTCGGTCAGGCCGATGGCCGCCGTCATGTCCTGCTCGTAGCGGTAGCCGTCGCGCAGGCTCATGTCTTCGATGACGTTGAGGGTATGCTTGCCCATGCGCGTCGACACCGGGCTCTTGGCCGCGATGGCCTGGGCCAGCACCATTGCCTGCGGCAGCAGCTCGTCGTGCGGCGTGCACGCTTCGGCGATGCCCAGCCGGTACAGTTCTTCGCCCGGTACGCGATAACCGGTCAGTGCCATGCGGCGCAGGCGCGAGTGCCCGAACAGGCGCATCGCGTGGCGGCAGCCCCCCAGCAGGCCGACGTCGACTTCCGGCAGGCCGAGCGTGGCGCGTTCGGAGGCGATGATGATGTCGCTCGATGCGACCATCGCCAGGCCCGAGCCGAGCGCCGCGCCGTTGATGGCTGCGACCACGGGCTTGGCGCATTCGCGGATCGCGTGGAAGCATTCGCGGGTGCGGCGTGCGTGCGCGCCCATGTCGCCCGGTTGCCTGATGTTTTCGGCGCGGCCTTTCAAATCGGCGCCGGCGCAAAACACCTTGCCGGCGCCGGTCAGCACCACGGCGCGGATGTCGGGCGTCTCGGAAATGATGTCCAGCGCCTGGATTAACTCGTCATTGAGCACGCGGGTCAGGGCATTGACTGGCGGGCTGTCCAGCGTGAGAACGGCGACGTGGCCATCACGTTCGAAGCGCAGTTGGGAAAAGGCGATCATGCTTGGTCCTCGGTATCTGGAAAGCCGTACAGCGCGGCAGGATTGTCGACCAGGATGCGCTGGCGCAGTACAGCATCGGGCACCCAGTCGTGGAACAGGTCGAGCAGGGCGCCGGCGTCCGGTGACTTGTCGTCCATGCGCACGTACGGCCAGTCCGAACCCCACAGGAGCTGCTGCGGATTGACGCGCACCAGCGCATCGTGCAGCGCCCTCGCATCGGCGTAGTCGGGGGCCTGGGTCGAGACGCGGCACAGCGTCAGCTTGACCCACACGCCGCCGCCACGCAGCGCGGCGAGCACGGCCTGGAATGCCGGATCGCCGACGCCACGCTCGGGCTTTGCGCACGCCATGTGGTCAAGCACGACATCGACGCCGGCCGCGCGCAGTTGCGGCAGCAGCGCCGGGTAGTCATCGATCGGCGCCCACAACTGGGCATGCAGGCCAATGCGGCGCATGGCGGGCGCCATGATCAAGAGCTGGTCGACGCCGACGCTGCCGGCGTAGGGTGTCCCGTCGGGCGCGCGCAACCCGACGAAGCGCAGGCCGCGCACGCCCCCGTCGTACAAGGCCTGCAGTGCGGCCTCGGGCGTGGCGGAATCGGCCACGGCAATGCCGCGCAGGCGCCCTGCGCCGTGAGCGATGGCATGCAGCAGGGCCGACATGTCCAGCCCGTACGGCGCCGGCTGCACCAGCACGCCGCGCGCGGCGCCGACACTGGCCAGCATCGCGCGGTGCAGTGCGGCCGGGGCCAGTGGCGGGGCATAGCTCGATGCGTGCGCCAGCGGGAAGCACTCGAACGGGCCGAATACATGGGCGTGGCTGTCGCAGGCGTTGACGGGAAGCGCGTGCTGCGGTGCGCCCGGCATGCGCGGCGTGACGGTCTCGATTGGCGCGTTCATTCTTGCACCGCCGGCATCTCGGTGAGCACGTGCGCGGCATTGCTACCAACGGGCCGCAGCGGCGCCTCGGTCCCCTCGTCGGGGAGGGGAATCCGGTGCGCGTTGAGCGTCATGGCCACCATCGAGTAGTAGCCGACAATCGCCGTCAGCTCCACCGCGCCGGCTTCGCCGAACTGCCCGAGCACAGCCTGGTAGGCGGGATCGTTGACCACGCCGTGCTGCAGCAACTGCCGCGTGTATTCATACACGGCGGCGTCGCTGGCGTTGTCGAACACGGGCGGGGTGGCCACTGCGATGGCGTCGATGATCGACTGCGGCAGGCCGGCGGTCAGGCCATCGCCGGCGTGAATCAACCATTCGAGTTGGCTGTTCCAGCGCCGCGCGGTGACCAGGATCGCCAGCTCGCTCAGGCGCGGCGGAATGCTGGTGCCAAACCGAAGCAGCGTGCCCAGCTTTTGCCAGCGGTCGGCCAGTGCCGGATTGTGCAGGGCCGCGCGCAGCGGACCGACCAGGCGTGCGCGCCGGCCGCCGACGATGTCGTCGTAGACTGCGCGCTGCTCCGGGTTCATCGTCTCGGGCGTGGGAAGGGATATGCGTGGCAGGGAGGTCATCATGGACATAAGGTAGTCAATCGAAACAGGCCGTCAGATCACGCCGTCGCGCGCCCAGCGGGCGATGCATTCGTCGTCAAAGCCGAGACCGGAGAGCACTTCGTTCGTGTGTTGGCCCAGCAGCGGCGGCGCGCGGTCGAACGCGAGTTCGGCGTTCGTAAAGCGCATCGGGCTGCGGATTTGCGGCACCGAACCGGCCGCGGGATGGGGCAGGTTGATGAGCATCTTGCGGTGCCTGACCTGTTCGTCCTCGAACACTTGCGGGATCGTGTTGATCGGGCTGCACGGCACGCCGGCTTCATCGAGCTGCCTGGCCCACTCGCCCATCGGGCGTGAGCGGAACAGCTCGACCATCATCGGCAGCAGCACGTCGCGGTTGCGCACGCGGTTGCCATTGGTGGCGAAACGTTCGTCCGCCACCCATTCAGGCCGGCCCGCCACGTCGCAGAACCTGGCGAACTGGCCGTCATTGCCGACGACGAGCACGATGTGGCCGTCCGCACAGGCGAACACGTCCTGCGGCTGGATGTTCGGGTGCTTGTTGCCGTTGCGTCCCGGCGTCTTGCCCGACACCAGATAGTTCATGCCCTGGTTGGCGACCGAGCCGACCATCACGTCGAGCATGCCGATATCGATGTAGTCGCCCAGGCCCGTCTCGGTGCGGCGCGCCAGCGCGGCCAGCACTGCGACCGAGGTGTACATGCCTGTCATCAGGTCGACGATCGGCACGCCCACTTTTTGCGGACCGCCGCCGGGCAGGTCGTCGCGCTCGCCCGTCACGCTCATCAAGCCGCCCATGGCCTGGATCATGAAGTCGTACGCCGCGTTCTCGGCCTTCGGGCCGTCCTGGCCAAAGCCGGTCACCGAGCAGTAGATCAGGCCCGGATTGCTTTCTTTCAGGCTGGCGTAGTCCAGGCCATACCTGGCCAGCGTGCCGACCTTGTAGTTCTCGATCAGGATGTCCGACTGCGCCGCCAGCGCGCGCACGATCTGCTGGCCTTCTTCGGTGTTCAGGTCGACCGTCACCGAGCGCTTGCCGCGGTTGGCCGACAGGTAGTAGCCCGATTCCTTCGTGTCGTTGCCGGCGCCGTCCTTCAGGAACGGCGGCCCCCAGCTGCGGGTGTCGTCGCCGACCTGTGGGCGTTCGACCTTGACGACGTCGGCGCCCAGGTCGGCCAGCACCTGGCCCGACCACGGGCCGGCGAGGATGCGGCTCAGATCGAGCACCTTGATATGCGAGAGTGGACCTGCCATGGTTGTCTCCTGTGATGTATTCGGTGTGGTAGAGGTCAGGTCTGCGCATCGTCGGGCCGCGTGGCGACCATGGACGGGCGTTGCTCGAACGCGGCGTGCCACGCGGCCAGCGCGGGGTGGCCGGCGCGCCAGTCGAGATCGGCGAAGCGGTAATCGAGGTAAGAGAGCAGGCAGCCGATCGTCACGTGGCCGATGTCGTGGCCGTTTGCCAGGGCGGCGGCATCGGCCTCCAGGCGCGCGAGCGACGCCGCGATCTTGGTGGCGAACGCCGTGAGCCAGTCGGGCAGCTGCTGGCCTGGTGCCTTCATGCGTTCCTGGCGCCAGATCAGCAGGATTGCCAGCATGCCGTCGGCCAGCGCCTGGCGCTGCAAGGCGGCCCAGCGCGCCGGGCCCGCAGCCGGGAAATAACGCGGGCCGTCGTGCAGGGTGTCGAGGTATTCGCAGATGACGGGCGAATCGTAGAGCGCGGTGCCATCGTCCAGCACCAGGGTCGGGATCTGGCTGAGCGGATTGTCGACCATGATCGCCGCATTCGGCGTGGCGATCGCGGCGACCGAGCGCACACGTTCGACCTTGGCATCGAGACCCGTTTCGTGCAGCAGGATCGCAACCTTGCGCACGAACGGCGAGCGGGGGGACCAGTGAAGTTTCATGCCATTCCTTTTCATTGTTGAAAAGTAACGGCACGCTGGCCGCTACTTCAATTTAATATCCAGCCGTACCACGTCGCCCCGGTAGATTCCCTGGCCGATGAAGATCAGGCAACCATTGGCGTCGACCGCCGTGCGCGCCACGTGCGCTACCGGTGCGTTCAGTGGCAGTTGCAGCAATTCGGCCAGCGTCGGGTCGGCCGAGCCGAGCGTGAGCGTCTGGTGCGCTTCGATAATCTCCAGTCCCGGCAGCTCACGCAGGATCCGCATCGAGGTCTTGGTCTCGAACGATTCCGGTGCGATCCGCTCGCACAGCCGCTCGTCGATAAAGACATCGCCCAGGTAATACGGTTTGCCGTTGCGCCAGTGGCGCCGCCGCCAGTGCTGGTAGAACGGCGCCATGCTGCCGGCCATCGGATCGGGCGGATTGGGCGTGCGCCGTTCGCGGCCACGCAAAATCTCGATCGTCACGCCGTCCGGCGCAATCAGTTGCCCGGACCAGTCCGACGCGACTTCGCACCAGAACTGTTCCTGCGGCTTGCCGATCACGAACGTGCCTTTCGCGCGGTAGCGCGCGATCAGCTTTTCTTCTTCCAGCAGGTCGAGCGCCTGGCGCACCGTGGCGCGCGCGACCTGACATTCGGCGGCCAGTTCGTCCACCGTCGGTATCTGTTCTCCAACCTGCCACTGGCCGGATTCGACCCGGCGCCGGAACAGGCTGGCCAGCTGCACGTAACGCGACGCCGCACTGCGGCTGAAATCGATCGCGGTCGTGCCGGGCAATCCTGCTGTTTTCATCGACTGTTTTCCTCTTTCGTGACATACCATCTGTAGATCGTATTATCGCCGAATAAGTTGATGAACCAGCTTTTTGACCCTTGAAATCGTGGGGCTTACCTCCCCTGGTACCGTGGCGCGCGTTTCTCGAGAAATGCGCGCATTCCTTCCTTCTGGTCGGCGCTGTCGAACAGCAGCTGGAATGCCTTGCGCTCCAGCTGCAGCGCCGTCTCCAGCGGCGCATCCTGGCCCAGCTGCACCACGTCACGGATCGCGCGCACCGCCAGTGGCGGCATGGCCGCGATCGTGCGCGCCAGCGCTTGTGCGTGTTCGAGCGCGGCGCCATCCGGGCACAATTCGGAAACCAGGCCACAGGCGAATGCCTGCGGCGCGCCGATCGGCTCGCCCGTCAGCATCATGCGCAGCGCCTGGTACTTGCCCATGGTGCGCAGCAGGCGCTGCGTGCCGCCTGCGCCGGGCATGATGCCCACCTTGATCTCGGGCTGGCCGAAGCGCGCACCTTCGGCCGCGACGATCAGGTCGCAGGCCAGCGCCAGTTCGCAGCCGCCGCCCAGCGCATAGCCCTCGACGGCGGCGATGGTCGGCTTGCCACTTTGGCGCAGTGTGGTAAACGCCAGGTCGGTCGCGCCGAGCGTGTGGCTCGTTGGTGTCATCGAGGCCATTTCATCGATGTCGGTGCCGGCCACGAAGTAGCCGCCGGCGCCGGTCAGCACGATCACGCGCACGCTTGCATCGGCATTGAGTGTCAGCACCGCGTCAACCAGGCGCTGCTTCACGTCCAGGTTCAGCGCATTGCGCCGGCGCGGACGGTCGATGGTGATGACGGCCACGCCGTCGCCATGGGGTGCGCAAGTGACCGGAATGGATGCCTGATCGCTCATGCTGCAGCTCCAGTGTGGAACCGACGGCCGTTCAAGGCCCGGCGCAGCAGCAGCGGGGCGCTGCGATAGCGGTCGTCGCCATACGCGGCGGCCAGATTGGCCAGCACGCGCCCCACGGCTGCGGCGCCGATCAGGTCGGCCCAGGCCAGGGGGCCGCGCGGATAATTGACGCCATTGACCATGGCCAGGTCGGTGTCGGCCGCACTGGCCACGCCTTGCTGGACCACGTCGGCCGCTTCGTTGGCCAGCATCGCGACGGTGCGCATGACCACCATGCCGGGTACATCGTCGACGATCAGCACGCGTTTGCCCAATGCCTGGAAGAAGCCGGTGGCTGTCTGCATGGCGCCGTCCTGTGCCAGGTCTGCGGCTGCCAGCGCAATGGCGCCGCCGTTGTGGTAGTCGAACGCGAGGTCGAACACGATGCCGGCCGGGTCGCCATCGGCCAGTCGTTGCAGCGCGCTGCGGCCATCGGTCAGGGCGATGGCGACGCCGTCGATCCAAAGCAGTGCGCGACCGGCCGCGGCCTGGCTGACAGTGACTGCAAGGCCGGCGTCATGGGCAAGCTGGATCAGCGGTGCGGCCACGCCCAGGTCACCCTCGACGATCACCTGCGCCGGACGTGGTGCATCCTGTGCCACGACAGGCGCCGGTCGCACGGCGTTGTCGCCATACGCATAGAAGCCAGTGCCGCTCTTGCGCCCGAGCCAGCCGGCATCGACCAGGTCTTTTTGCAGCAGCGACGGCTTGTAGCGCGGGTCCTGGTACAGCGCGTCGTAGACTGATTTGGTGACGGCGTAATTCACGTCATGGCCGATCAGGTCCATCAATTCGAACGCGCCCATGCGAAACCCGCCAACGTCGCGCAGGATGGCGTCGATGGTGGCGGCGCTGGCGGCGCAATCGGCCAGCAGGCGCAGCGCCTCGCCGTAGAAAGGGCGCGCCACGCGGTTGACGATGAAACCAGGCGTCGAGGCGCAGCGCACCGGCACCTTGTGCCATGCCAGCGCAGTGGCGAACAGCGTGTCGGCCACCTCGGGCGCCGTGGCCTTGCCACTGACAATTTCAACCAGCGGCAACAGCGGCGCCGGATTGAAAAAGTGCAGGCCGGCGACCTGCGCCGGGCGCTTCAGGCGCGCGGCAATGGCGGTGACCGACAACGACGAGGTATTGGTCGCGATGATTGCGTGCTCGCCCAGCAGCGCTTCGACCTCGACCAGCACGCTGGCCTTGATGTCGAGGTCCTCGACGATGGCTTCGACCACTAGGGCCGCCCTGGCCAGGTCGTCGAGGGACTCGGCCGGCAGCAGGCGCGCCATGCGATCGGCGTGGGTCGCAGCGTCGATCTTGCCTTTGTCGAGCAGCCGGCGGTAGGTCGCGTCGATGGACGCCACGCCCCTGGCCAGTGCCGCCGGGGCGGCGTCGTACAGCGCGACGCGGTGGCCGGCGTTGAGTGCGACCTGGACGATGCCGCTGCCCATCGCGCCGGCACCGATCACGGCGATCAGGTCTTGTGATGACAATGCGTTCATGCTCGCTATCCTGGATGTCGGTGAATGATTACTTGCTGGTGCCCACGTCGGCCAGCGCTTGCGGCTTGATGCCGATCAGCAGTGACAGACCGCCCATGAGCATCAATCCGGCGAAGTAGTACTGGCCCATTGCCAGGCTGCCGGTGGTGGACGACAGCCAGCCGACCAGCATCGGGCTGAACACGCTGCCGATACCGGCGAAGGTGCTCAGCAGGGCGATCCCGCCGGCTGCGGCCTTACCGGTCAGGAACGACGAGGGCAGGGTCCAGAATGGTCCCGTCAGGCCCAGCGTGCCGGCGGTGGCCAGCGTCAGCATCAGCATTGACAGCGTCACATTGCCTTGCACCGACGGCAGCAAGGCCCAGCCGATGGCGGCGATGAAGGCGGGAATCGCCACGTGCCAACGGCGCTCGCCGGTCTGGTCCGAATGGCGGGCATTCATGAATTGCACCACGAGGGCGATCAGGAACGGAATCACGGACAGCGCGCCGATGGTCATCACATTGTCGATGCCGGATTGACGAATGATGGTCGGTAGCCAGAAGAACACGCCGCCGGTGCTGACCAGGACCGCCACGCCCATGCCGGAGAGCCAGTACAGCTTGGGATTGGTCAGCGCCGACAGGAACGATTGCGGACCGTGGTCGCGTTTCGTGACCGGCTGGGCCAGGTCTTCGCTGATGATCTGCTTCTGGCGCGCCGTCAGCCATGGGCTGCTTGCCGGCCCGTCGGTCAGGTAGAAATACGCGAACACGCCCAGCGCGCACGCCGGCAAGCCCTCGATAATGAACATCCATTGCCAGCCATGCATGCCGTTGACACCGTCAAATGCATGCATGATGGCGCCCGACAGCGGGCCACCGATCATGCCGGCCAGCGGGATCGAGGCGGTAAACAGGGCGTTGAAACGGGCGCGGCGATTGAGCGGGACCCAGTAGGTCAGATACAGCAGCATGCCCGGGAACATGCCTGCCTCGGCAGCGCCAAGCAGAAACCGCATCACGTAGAAATGCGTTGGCGTTTGCATGAAGGCCATGCCGGCCGAGAACAGGCCCCACAACACCATGATGCGCAGCAGCGTCTGGCGCACGCCATGCTTGTGCAGCACCATATTGCTGGGCACCTCGAACAGGATGTAACCGACATAGAAAATCCCTGCGCCGATGCCGTAGATGGCGTCATTGAAATTCAGGTCGGAGACGAAGTGCAGTTTGGCAAAGCCGATATTGGATCGGTCGATGAATGACACCACGTAGCACAGCATGAGGAACGGCATGATGCGCCACAGAACCTTGCGGTAGGCGGCGTCGGCTTCCTGCGCTCTGATAAGCGGATCGACGAAGGAGGGCGGGGGCACGCCGGCGATGGAATCGGCTACTGACATGGTGTCTCCAGAACAGGGGTCATTATTCTTGTATGCCGCCATGACATTGCATGGCCGCCGGTGCTGCCGCAACGGGCACTGCTGAACACCTGAAAATGATTATAGGTCAGTCTTATGACCTAAGCAAGCGTATCGCTGTTCGGCTTTTCAAGCAGGCAGTGAGGACGACCCACAATTCGCGCCGTGCTCAACGATGCGACAGTCAGTTGGCATAGCCGCTATAGTCTGCGTTATCAAAATTACCAATAAGGTCAACCCCATGTCTACTGTCACCACGGCCAGCGCAGGCTACGTCCGTCCGCCAGGCGTGCTCCACACGATCCTGCTTGCCGGCAGCGTGTCGCTGTTCCTCGGCGCATTGCTCAGCGATTACACCTACTACAACACCTACCAGATCCAGTGGAGCAATTTTGCTTCGTGGCTCAACGCCGGTGCCTTGCTGTTCGCCGGCCTCGCGCTCGTGTTCGCGCTGGTCAATCTGCTGCGCGCCAGGCCAATGGCCGGTCGGCCGTTGAACTACTTCGTGCTGCTGCTGCTGACCTTCGTGATCGGTCTGGTCAATGCGTTCCAGCATGCCAAGGATGCCTGGGCGCTCATGCCGACCGGCCTGTTGCTGTCGGCCATCGTCTTTATCCTGATTTGCATTACCGCTGTCGTAGGCCTTAACCCACGTTCGGGAGGACTGAAATGAATCGCTCGAGCGCACTTGCCCTGTTCAGCATGACCCTGCTGGCCAGCGCCTGCAGTAACGAAGCCAATACCAACCTGGCCAGCGGCCCGGATCCGAAACTGCCGGCGCCCGAGCGCGGCCTGTTTCCGAGCATGAAGATTGCCGAGCCTACCCCATGGGGCGATCAGAAGCCGACCGTGCCGGAGGGTTACAGCATCACGGCGATCGCGACCGACCTGAAGATCCCGCGCCAGATGCTGGTGCTGCCAAACGGCGATATCCTGGTGGCGGAAGGGCGTGGCGGCAGCGCTGCCAAGCTCAAGCCGAAAGACGTCATTGCCGGCTACATCAAGGCGCAGGGCAATACCAAGGTCAAGGGCGGCAATCGCCTGACGCTGCTGCGCGATGCGGACGGTGATGGCCAGTACGAGCTCAAGACCGTGTTCGCCGAGAACCTGAATGCCCCATACGGCCTGGCGTTTGCCAACAACAAGCTGTACGTGGCGAACCAGGATGCGGTCGTCACCTTTGATTACCAGCCGGGTCAGACCAAGGCTGCCGCAGAACCGGTGACGCTCACCCAGCTGCCCGCCGAGATCAACCACCACTGGACGAAAGCGATGACCATCAGCCCCGATGGCCGCTATGTCTACGTCGGTATCGGTTCGAACAGCAACATCACCGAGCGCGGTATGGAAGCCGAAGTCGACCGTGCAATGGTGTGGCAGATCGACGTGACGACGGGCGCCCACAAGCCGTACGCCACCGGCCTGCGCAACCCGACGGCGCTGGCGATGAACCCGGAAACGGGCCAGCTGTGGTCAGTCGTGAACGAGCGCGACGAACTGGGTCCGGACCTGGTGCCGGATTACCTGACCTCGGTGAAAGAGGGCGGTTTCTACGGCTGGCCGTACAGCTACTGGGGCCAGAACGTCGACCCGCGCGTGATGCCGCCGAACCCGAAAAAGGTGGCCGCCGCCATCAAGCCGGACTATGGCCTTGGCTCGCACGTCGCGGCGCTGGGCCTGCACTTCTCGCTGCCGACGATGGGCGCAAAATTTGCCAATGGCGCGTTCGTTGGCGAACACGGCAGCTGGAACCGCGACAATCCGGTGGGCTACAAGGTGATCTTCGTACCGTTCGCGAATGGCCGTCCGGCCGGCGCAGCGATCGACTTCGCCACGGGCTTCCGGGATGCCAACGGCAAGACACGTGGTCGTCCGGTGGGTGTCACGGTCGATCCGCGCGGCGCGCTGATCATCGCCGACGACCTGGCCAACACGGTGTGGCGCGTGGTGCCGAACCGCTGATCGCATCTGGAGCAACCGCCGCAGCGCGAATGATGCCAGGCATGGCGTCATTCGCGCTGCGGCTTTTTTTTTGCCCTCTATTTCTTCCATGCGCAGCGCGATGTTCCCATTGCGCCCATGTCTTCTTCGAACCTGATCGTCTTCCTGTCCCGGGCACGCCGATAGGTGAATTCGTTGATGAGCGCGCCTTGGGTTGCGACGGTGTACGTGCCACCGTTCTTGCCCGGTTCTTTCCAGAGCGTCGTGAACTCGAACGGTCTGCCTGGCGACATTTCCACTGAACTCGTCTTGAGCGCCCGCAGCGGGATCGGCTTGCTGCCGCGCTGGTAGCGCACGGCGGCGCGTGCGTGTTCGGACTGCGGGAAGTCGAACTGAAGCCGGATTGGCGTCGCGGCGTCGACCGAGACCAGGCAGCGAAACTCGGTGGCCTGCGCCTTCACAGGGTTGGCGAGCAAGCCGGCGAACAGCAGTGCGGTCAGATGCTTCATCGGGAGAATTGTCATGGCGGGTTGGATTGCCCCGTTGGGGCGATGATTCAGCATACCGCATACCGAACAACACCCTGCATATTGCCATCTCTACTGAGAATGGTTTATCATTATCGACTCAGCGGGTATCGCCGCTTGCGCCGTTCATGACAAGGTTTTTCTGATGACATTCAAGCTCCTTCCTGTTGCCCATGCACTTGCTCTGGCAACCCTCGGTTCGACGTTGGCCCACGCCGCCGACCCGGCGATCGTCATGGGTGAAGTGCGCGTCAGCGCCCAGCGCGATGCGGGCGCCTTGCGCTCGAGCCGCGTCCTGACATCGGTCGACGTGCTGGGTGCCGACAAGATCGAAGACAAGAACGTGACCAATAGCTGGGAGCTGGTTGGCCAGTTGCCCGGTGTGCAGCTGACCGAAACGCGGATGGGCGCCGAGTCGGGCAAGGCGAGTTTTCGGGCATTCAATGGCGAAGGCTATATCAATGGGATCAAGGTGCTGATCGACGGCATCCCGAGCAATGTCAACAGCGGCAACCAGCGCTTCATCGACATGATCTTCCCGCTCGAAGTCGACTATATCGAAGTGGTGCGCGGCACGAACGACCCGCGCTATGGCCTGCACAATATCGGCGGCAACCTGAACATCGGCACGCGTCAGGGCGGCAATTACTTTGACAGCCGGTTTACCTACGGCAGCTTCAATACGCGCGAAGTGCAGGCCGCATATGGCCGCGAAGCCGACGGCTTTGCGCAAAACTATTTCGTGGCCAGGCAATTGACTGACAGCTACCGCGCGAACGGCGACTCGAACAAATACACGGTCGGCGGCAAGTGGTTCGTCACGTCGGACGACAAGGCGGTCACGGCCGGCCTGGTCGTGCGCACCTACCAGCACACGTCGGGCGAGCCGGGTTTTCTGACCGCAGCCGAGCTGGCTGCCGACCGCCGCCAGTCGCCGCGCAAGAACGCCAACGACAAGACCGACCGCGACATGCACCATGCCAGCGCGCACCTGGACTGGCACATCACGCCGAACGCATTCCTCAGCAACAAGCTGTACTACAACGAGTACAAGGATGACCGCCGCGTCACCTTCACCAGCAATCCCGAAGGCAACGCACCGCGCCAGCGCCGTCTGTGGGATGAAGAGCAGCTCGGTTTCATGAGCACCCTGACGTGGCGTGCGAACGAGCGCGTCACGGTCGATGGCGGTGTGAATACCGAGCGCCAGGACAATGGCTACCGCCGCCTGCGCTACAACTTCGCGATCCCGACGGACTTCACGACGCCGGCCCGCATCCAGAACGATGACCGCTACAAGTTCAACAACGTCGGCGCCTATGTGCAGGCGGTGATCAAGGCAACGGACACCATCCAGCTCGTGCCGGGCTACCGGGTCGATCGCTTCACGGGCCACCAGCCGCTGGCGGGTGGCACGAGCGCAGGGCTGCAGGATTACGGCTGGATCAAGCAGCCCAAGTTCAGCATGGTCTGGAGTCCGGCGACGGACATCAGCGTGTATGGCAACTGGGGCCGCACGTTCCAGATCCTGACGGGTTCCGTGGGCCCCGCCTATCTGGTGCCGGGCCAGGCGCCGTTTGACGCGTCGGTCAATACCGGCAAGGAAGTCGGCGTCAAGCTCAAGCCGACTGCCCGCAGCGACTTGCGCCTGGCGATCTGGCGCCAGGATGCCACCGGCGAGGTGGCGAACATGCCGGCCACCGGCACCACGGTCGGGCTGGGCGAGACGCGCCGTGAAGGCCTCGACTTCCAGCTTTCGGGCAAGGTCACCGACAAGCTCGAGCTGTCGCTCTCGCATTCGTTGCAAAAAGCGGAAGTGCTCAAGGCCACGGGCGCGAATGGCGTCTCGCTGGCCGGCAAGGAAGTGTTCTCGACGCCGCGCCACATCACCAATGTGAGCCTGGACTACAAGCCTTCGGACAACTGGCGCTTCGGCCTGCAGGGCCGCTCGCAGGGCAGCTACTACATCGACAATCCGAACGAGCAGGGCAAGTTCGGCGGCTTCGTGCTGTTCGACGCCAATGTGCGCTACGCGATCTCGGCGCGCACCAGCATCGATGTCCAGATCAAGAACATTGCGGACCGCAATTACGAATACGCGTGGTACGACAACTTCTTCTGGCCGGCAAGCCAGGCACAGCCGATGTTCTCGTCCGGTAATGGCCGGGCTGCGTATATTTCACTGAACGTGAAGTTGTAGGTCGCTCAGACCAGCTGCTCCGAGGGGATGATGTGCACGCCCGGGCGCGCCTGCAGCGCGGCATCGATCAGGGCGTGCGCAATGCGCGGGGCAGGGTTGATGCGCCAGCGCCGCGGCAGTACGGGCCCGAGCAGCCCCAATACCACGCCGGACACGCGTTCACCCAGGCGTTGTTCCTGGCGCTCTCCGCCAATCAGGCCCGGTCGCACATGGGTCAGCGACGTGAATCCCAGCCCGGCCAGATCGCGTTCGAGTTCGCCCTTGACGCGGTTGTAGAAAAAGCGTGCGTCGGGATCGGCGCCGATGGCCGAGTTCAGCACATGGCACGGCGTCCCGTGCTGGCGCGCGAGGCTAGCCACCGCCAGCGGGTAATCATGGTCCACACGCCGGAACGCAGCTTGCGAACCGGCACTGCGCATCGTCGTGCCCAGCGTGCAGATGACGGCGTCGGCCTGCCACCAGGCCGCGTCCGGCGGCAAGGCGTCGAAGTCGACGACCGGTGCCTGCAGTTTCGGGTGCACTGGCAGCGGGCGCCGCGTCGGCGCCACCACCGACGTGACCTTCGGGTCGGCCAGCGCCATCTCCAGCACGTGGCTTCCAACCAGTCCGCTCGATCCAACCAGCAGCAGTTTCATGGGGTGTCCTTGGTCGCAAACGTAAACGGCGCGAGGCCGGCGTCGTGGCCGGCCTCGCGCTTGAAGCCGGGCCTGCGTGGCAGGCCCGGGCACCGGCTTATTTGGCCAGTGCTTCTTCGTAGCGGCGTTCTACTTCCGCCCAGTTGATGATGTTGAAGAAGGCCGCGATGTAGTCAGGGCGCTTGTTCTGGTATTGCAGGTAGTACGCGTGTTCCCACACGTCCAGGCCCAGGATCGGCGTGCCGCCCGACATGCCGGCGAACTGGCCCATCAGCGGGCTGTCCTGGTTGGCGCTGCTTTCGACCAGCAGCTTGCCGTCCTTGCCGACGGTCAGCCAGGCCCAGCCGCTACCGAAGCGGGTCTGCGCCGCCTTGGTGAAGGCATCCTTGAATTTCTCGTAGCCACCCAGGTCGTCTTCGATCGCCTGTGCGACCTTGCCGGTTGGCTTGCCGCCTTCCGGGGTCAGCACGGTCCAGAACAGCGAGTGGTTGGCGTGACCGCCGCCATTGTTGCGCACGGCGCCCTGGACGGCTTGCGGCAGGCTGCCGATGTCGGCGATCAGCTGCTCGACTGGCATCTCGGCAACGCCGGCTTCGCCCAGCGCGTTGTTGACGTTGGTGATGTAGGCCTGATGGTGCTTCGTGTGGTGGATTTCCATCGTGCGCGAATCGAAATGTGGCTCGAGGGCATCGTAGGCGTAAGGCAGTGGTGGCAATGCGTATGGCATGATCATTCTCCGTTCAGATGGTTGGGAACGCTGTTCCGGTATGAAGCGAGGCACCAGGGCCATGTTCGTCACGGCCCGGCGTCGTGCATGTGCTGGTCAACCTGGGATGGGCAACGCACACCCCGGGGCACCCGCCGAAACGTGTTCAGCGTGCGCCCTGACTTGTCCAGAATACCAGCATCTGCAATTGGCTGCCGCGCAGGGTGAGCGCGAAGGCAATTATCAGCGCGCCGGCCGGATCTCGGTACTCTGCATCATCGTGTTGCGCCAGCCGTCGTTCTGCAACTGCCAGACGCGGACATAGCGCCCGCGAAACTCGCGCGGACCGCTGACTGGCTGCAGATCGGCCTGCATGCGACCGCGGACGATGGCCGTGTGGCCGCTGTCGAGCAACTGGATTTCCATGCTCACGTTGCTGTACGAGCGAAACTCGTATTCATCGCGCGTCAGCACCTGCATGAATTCGCTGCGGGTGCGCACGCGGCCATTGGTTTCGACGTGATAGTAGTCGGTGGCGATCAGGTCGCGCAGGGCGTCGACATCCCGGGTGGCGACGGCCTCGGCAAGGTGCCGCTCAGCATCGCGCAGTGCAATCACCAGTGGCGACTGCGCATTGGTAACGGCAACGCCAGGCGCGGCGCCCCGCAGTGGGACGTGCGCCGTCGCTGCGCCCGTGACAAGCAGACATGACAGGAATAGAGCGGACGGCAAGGCGCGCATGATGACTGGTCCAGAGAAACTGTATGTCAGTATATAAAGTCTGCCATGCGACGAATGTAACGAAATGTTTCAATGGCGGGCCGATGTTGCACGTATTGCTGTTGTCGCGGCGACAATAAGACTACACTGACGTGCCGGCACGATCGACCGGTAACTTACCGGAGCACTTCATGACGATGGCAGGGGGCGGGGACGTCCACACGAACAATGGCGCACTGCGCGCGTCGATGGGCATTGATGCCGTGCGCGTGGCGCTGGCAACGGCGATGATTCTGCTGGTGCCGCTGGCCGGGATGCAGTTCGCGCACGGCGTCCAGTGGACGGGCTTGGATTTCGCGGTAGCCGCAGTGTTGCTGGCCAGCGCTGGCTGGACGTGTCTGCGCACGGGCCGCCGTGTCGCGCGTCTGGCCGTGTGGCAGCGCTTTGCCGTCATTGGCGCGCTGGCGCTGGTGTTTGCCGCGCTGTGGGTCGAACTCGCCGTGGGCGTGCTGTTCAACTTGGGCAGCTAACCCGGACAAACTTCGCGCGTGTGTTGACCTTCCCGTAGTGGGAAGGTTTATCCTTGTCGGATGGATGCCAACACGACCCCTCCCTTACCGCCGCCGGTCACACTGCTGATCGATGGCATGACCTGCGCCTCCTGCGTGGCACGCGTTGAAAAAGCCTTGGCACAGGTACCTGGCGTCACGGGCGCCAGTGTCAACCTGGCCACCGAAAAGGCCCGCATCGACGGCGCTGCGCCAGCGGCAGCCCTGTTGGCCGCCGTCGAAGGGGCCGGTTACGCGGCCCGCATCGAGACGGCTGACGCGCCTGCCGCACCCGTCAAGACCGGCGCCGCCACCTGGTGGCCGGTCGCCATCGGCGCGCTCTTGTCCATCCCGCTGGTGTTGCCGATGTTCCTGGCGCCGTTCGGCATCGACGCGATGCTGCCAGGCTGGGTGCAGTGGCTGCTGGCCACGCCAGTGCAATTCTGGCTCGGCGCGCGCTTCTACCGCGCCGGCTGGAGCGCGCTGCGCGCCGGCGCCGGCAATATGGACTTGCTGGTTGCGATCGGCACGAGCGCCGCCTACGGCCTGTCGCTGTACCTGCTGCTGACGCAGAGCGGGCATGCAGCGTCCCACCTGTACTTCGAGTCGTCGGCCGTCGTCATCACGCTGGTGCTGCTCGGTAAATGGCTGGAAGGCCGTGCCCGCCGCCAGACCATCGAGGCACTGGGCGCACTGGAGCAACTGCAGCCCGCCGACGCCCTCGTGCGCCGCGACGGCGCCGATGTCCGCGTGCCGTTGGCGGCCTTGCGCGTGGGTGACGACATGGTGGTCAAGCCGGGCGAGCGGGTACCCGCCGATGGCGTCGTGCTCGAGGGCCTGAGCCACGTCGACGAATCGCTGCTGACCGGTGAGAGCCTGCCGCAGGCCAAGGGCCCGCTTGATGCTGTCGTGGGCGGCGCCGTCAACGCCGACGGCCTGTTGCTGGTGCGCGCCACCGCCGTCGGCAGTGCAACGACGCTTGCGCAGATCATCCGCATGGTCGAAGACGCACAGGCTGCCAAGGCGCCAATCCAGCGCCTGGTCGACCGGGTCAGCGCCGTGTTCGTGCCGGTGGTGCTCGCCATTGCGCTCGTCACGCTGCTGGCCTGGGGTGTGGGTACGGGTGACTGGCAGGGCGCGCTGCTCAACGCGGTAGCCGTCATGGTGATTGCCTGTCCGTGCGCGCTGGGCCTGGCCACACCGACGGCGATCATGGTCGGGACCGGCGTGGCCGCGCGCCACGGCATCCTGATCAAGGACGCCGAAGCGCTGGAAACGGCGCACGCCGTCGACGTCGTCGTGTTCGACAAGACCGGCACCCTGACCGAGGGCCGCCCGCAATTGCTGGCGCTGGAAGGGCCAGACACGACGCGCCTGCTCACGCTGGCCGCCGCGGTCCAGCAAACGAGCGCCCATCCGCTGGCGCGCGCCGTGCTGGACGAAGCGGCGCGGCGCGCGTTGCCCGTGCCGGACGCGACCGATGCGCGCGCGCTGCCGGGTCGTGGCGTGCAAGCCGACGTCGCCGGCGCGACGATCCTGCTTGGCAACCGGCGCCTGATGAACGACCTTGGCGTACCGGCGGGTGGGGCAGAGGCACATGAAGCGGCCGGGCGCACCGTGTCCTGGCTGGCCGAGCGGCGCGGCGATGCCGTCACCGTGCTTGGCCTGCTCGCGTTCGGCGACCAGCTCAAGCCCGGCGCGCAGGACGCCGTCGCAAGGCTGGTCGCGCGCGGCATCACGCCGGTGCTGCTGACCGGCGACAGCGCCGGCGCCGCACAGGGCGTGGCGCGCGCGCTCGGCATCACGCGCGTGCATGCCGAGGTGCTGCCGGCCGACAAGGCCTACGTCATCGCGGCGCTGCGTCAGGCTGGCAGCACGGTCGCCATGATCGGCGACGGCATCAACGATGCGCCGGCGCTGGCCGCTGCCGACGTCGGCATGGCCATGGCAACCGGGACCGACGTCGCGATGCACAGCGCCGGCATCACGCTGATGCGGGGCGATCCGAGGCTGGTGGCCGACGCGCTCGACGTCTCGCAGCGTACCTGGCGCAAGATTCGCCAGAATCTCGGCTGGGCCTTCGTTTATAACCTGCTCGGCGTGCCGCTGGCCGCCTTCGGCCTGCTCAATCCGGTGCTGGCCGGCGCCGCGATGGCGCTCAGTTCGGTCAGCGTCGTGGCCAACGCCTTGCTGCTGCGCCGCTGGCACGCCGCACCACATGCCACTTCAACCCCCACCACCGGGGCGCCCGTGCCCGTGCCCCCAACCAAAGGAGAAATTCCCATGTACGAATTGACTGTTGCCGACATGACCTGCAAGCACTGCGTTGGCCGCGTGACCGCCGCCGTCCACGCCGTCGACCCGGGCGCCACGGTGAACATCGATCTGGCCACCGGCAAGGTCCGCATCGACAGCGCCGCCGATCTGGCCCCGCTGGCGGCGGCCATTGACGGCGCCGGCTATCCGGTGACGGCCGGCGTTTGAAGCAGGCCGGTCACACGGCCCAATGCGTTTCCTGGACGATAAGCGGATAAATACACCCCCAAACAATATTCATTTAGGCTATATTTTGTAGAAAGAACAATACCGAACACTGTGCATCTCCGACCGACCTCGTCAGCGGAATCCTCATGAGAGATGGTGTACTCGCAGAACCGATCGACCTGGTCAAGCATCCGCCCGGTGGCGCCCAGTTGCGCTGGGCCGTGCTGGTGCTGGGGGCGCTGGGGCTGCTGTTTGCGGTCCTGGTGCCGGCAGCCGGCGTGCCCTTGCCACATGCGCCGGAATTCCTGCCGATCTATCTGTCGACACTGATCGCCAGTAATTTCGTCACCGGCATCCTGCTGCTCGGTCATGTCCACACCCGGCGCTCGCTCGCGCTGGGCGTCCTTGCGCTCGGCTATCTGTTCACGGCGCTGATCGCCGGCGCCCACATGCTCACGTTTCACGGCCTGCTCGGCGACGAGGGCGTGCTCGGCGGAAATCTTCAGACCTCCGCCTGGCTGCACGCGGCCTGGCACGCGCTGTATCCGCTGTTCGTGCTCGGCTACTCGCGCAGCGCGCGCGGACGCCTGGCCGGGGCGCCGCTGCCGCCACACTTCATGCGCATCGGCGCGCTGCTGACCGCGCTGTTCGTGTCGCTGCTGGTGTTGGTGGGCACGACCGGTGCGCCGTATCTGCCCAGACTGATCGAGGGCACGCGTACCTTGCCGCTCTACCATGGCATCTCGGCGGCGATACTGGCGCTGTCGGTCTACGTGCTGTACGCCACGGTGCAAAAGCGCCCCCGTACCGTGCTCGATGTCTGGCTGACCGTGGCGATGGCGGCCTGGGTGTTCGAAGTGGGCCTGTCCTGCGTGTTCAATACTGGCCTCTACGACCTCGGTTTCTATGCCGGGCGGCTGTACGGGCTGTCCACGTCGCTGTTCGTGCTGGGCGCGCTGGCGATCGACAATATCGCGCTGCACGCGCGCCTGCACGCAACCTTCCAGGAAATGATCGAGACGCGCGCGCACGCCCAGTGGCAAAGCCTGCTCGGCACCGTGCTGCGCCAATTGCCCGACGGCGTCCTGATCGTCGACGGCCAGGGCCGCTGCGTGATGGCCAACGACCAGGCGAAGCAGATGGCGCGCCACTTCGGCGCTGACGGCGTCGGGGGCATGCTCGACCTGATCTGCGAACCGGTGGCGCGCGCGATCGGCGGCCGGGCGTTTCGCGACGCCATGATCGAGAGCGTGCAGGGCGGCGCGAGACGGGTGTACGCGGTCAGTGGCGCGCCGCTGCGCGAGAGCGCCGCCGAACTGGCCTCCGCCGTGATCGTGATCGACGACATCACCGAGCGCACCGAGGCCAGTGCGGCGCTGGCTCGGGCGCTGGACCAGATCCGCTACCTGATCGAGAACACCCCGCTGGCCGTGATCGAATGGGACCGCGACCTCGTCATCACGCTGTGGAACCGCCGCGCCGAAGAATTGTTCGGCTGGCCCGCAGGCGATGCCATCGGCCAGCGGATCGACCGCATCGGCATGATCCACGAGGGCGATGCCGACCAGGTCGACACGATGATCGCGCGCCTGATCGACTCCGGCACGCGCTACGCCAAGTCGGCCAACCGCAACCGCACCCGCGACGGGCGTGCGCTGTGCTGCGAATGGTACAACTCGGTACTGGTCGACGAGGCGGGCGAGATCCAGACCGTGTTCTCGCTGGTGCTGGACGTGTCCGAACGTGAAGCGGCGATGCACAGCCTGCGCGAAGCCGACGGGCGCAAGGATGTCTATATCGCGACACTGGCGCACGAGCTGCGCAATCCGCTCGCGCCGATCGCGAATGCGGCCTCGCTCCTGCGCAGCAAGGCGCTGGCGCCGGAACGCATCGAATGGATCGCCGCCATGGTGGGGCGCCAGACCGACCAGATGGCGCGCCTGCTCGACGACCTGCTGGACGTGTCGCGCATCAGCCGCGGCAAGATCGAACTGCGCCGCGTGCGCATCGACCTGGGCCGGTTGCTGCGCGAAACACTGCAAACGAGCATGCCGCTGATCGAGGCCGGGCGCCACCAGGTGGCGTTGCGGGTGGCCGACGAACCGCTCTGGGTCGACGCCGATCCGCTGCGCCTGACGCAGGTGTTCGCCAACCTGATCACGAATGCGGCCAAGTACACGCCGCCCGGCGGCGGTCTCGAACTGGGCTTGCGGCGCGAAGACGACCAGGCCGTGGCGTGGGTGGCCGACAGTGGCGTGGGGTTGGCACCCGACATGCTCGAACGCGTGTTCGATCCGTTCGTGCAGGCCGGCAGTGCCAGTCACCTGGCGCAGGGCGGCCTGGGGATCGGGCTGTCGCTGGCCAAGGGCTTCGTCGAGCTGCATGGCGGCAGCATCCGGGCCGACAGCGACGGACCGGGCCGCGGCGCGACCTTCCTCGTGCGCCTGCACCTGTGCGAGGAGCCGGCCATGGCGCCGGGCGACGCGCTCCCGGTGCCTGACGGCGCTGCGCTGGGCAAGCACATCCTGGTGGCCGACGACAATGTGGATGCAGCGGAATCGCTGGCCTGGCTGCTGCGTTCCGAAGGCGCGACCGTGATGGTGGCCCACGATGGCGCAGAAGCGCTTCGCCTGCACCGCGAACGGCCGGCCCGGATCGCGGTACTCGACCTGGGCATGCCACACATGGATGGGCTGGAACTGGCGGGCGTGCTGGCGCAGGATGCACCGCGCCCTTACCTGGTGGCCGTGACGGGGCGCGGCAGAAAGGAAGACCGCGCCGCCTCGCTGGCGGCCGGCTTCGACGAGCACTTCACGAAGCCGGTCGCGCCGCAGCAGCTGATTGCCCTGCTGCGCGAGGTACCTGAGGTGCCCGAGGCGCCTGCAGCCGGCTAGTGGTGCTCGTGCCCGGTCATGTCCTTCGCGCCGGGCTTGCGTGCATCCATGGCCTGGCCGGCCGGCGCCGGCGCGGGGCGGGCATCCGGCGCGCGTGGCGCTGGCGGTAGCGCCTCGGCGCCTTCGCCCGTCCATTCGCGCGCCACCGTGCCGGCCGGATGCCGGTACCAGCCAGGATCGCCGTAGTCGCCGCGCTTGAGACCTTCGCGCACCTTGAGCACCGTGAACATGCCGCCCATTTCCAGGTTGCCGAACGGGCCGTCGCCGCTCATCATCGGCAGCGTGTTGGCCGGCAGCGGCATCTTCATGTCGCCCATCGAGCCGCCCTTGTCGCCCATGACCATATAGCCGGGCACCAGCTTGTTGATCTTCTCGGCCACGCCCCGATGGTCAACGCCAATGAGCGTTGGCACGTCATGGCCCATCGCGTTCATCGTGTGGTGCGATTTGTGGCAGTGGAACGCCCAGTCGCCCGGCGCATCGGCCACGAATTCGATGGCGCGCATCTGGCCGACGGCGACGTCTGTCGTCACCTCGGGCCAGCGCGCCGACTTCGGCACCCAGCCGCCATCGGTGCCAGCGACCTCGAAGCGGTGTCCGTGCAGGTGGATCGGGTGGTTCGTCATCGTCAGGTTGCCCACCCGGATGCGCACCTTGTCGCCCAGGCGCGCGACCATCGGGTCCAGGCCCGGGAACACGCGGCTGTTGATGGTCCACAGATTGAAGTCGAGCATCGTGTTGGTGCGCGGCGTATAGCTGCCCGGTTCGATGTCGTACGACGACAGCAACATCACGTAGTCGCGATCGACGGCATGCTGGCGCGGGTTCTTCGGGTGCGTGACCCAGAAACCCATCATCCCCATCGCCATCTGCTGCATCTCGTCGGCGTGCGGGTGGTACATGAAGGTGCCCGCATGGCGCGCGACGAATTCGTAGACGAACGTTTTGCCGGGCTGGATGCCGGGCTGGGTCAGGCCCGTCACGCCATCCATCCCGCACGGCAGCAACTGGCCGTGCCAGTGCACGCTGGTGTGTTCGGGCAGCTTGTTGGTGACAAAGATGCGCACCCGGTCACCCTCGACCACTTCGATGGTCGGGCCCGGGCTCTGGCCGTTGTAGCCCCACAGGTTGGCCTGCATGCCGGGCGCGAATTCGCGCACGACCGGTTCGGCCACCAGGTGGAACTCCTTGACGCCGTCCTTCATGCGCCATGGCAGCGTCCAGCCATTGAGCGTGACGACGGGGTTGTACGGGCGCCCGCCCGTCGGGGCCAGCGGCGCGGCGGTGGCGCTCGACGTGTGGGTCGGCGCTTCCGGCAGCGACGCCGCGCCGGCACGGCTCACGAGCGAGGCGCCCAGTGCCGTGATGCCGGCGCCGGCGCCGGTCAGGAACGATCTGCGGTTGGTCATTGTGGGGTGTCCTTCTTGTCAGTGGGCGATGGCGCCGGCAGGCGCATGCCGATGGCGGTTTCCAGGTCGACCTGGGCCAGCCAGAAATCCTTCAGCGCTTCGATGGTGGCGTGCACCGCGCCAGCCTGTTCGCGCGCGTCGGCCAGCAGCTCGAACGGGCTGGCCAGCATGCCGTTGTAGCGCAGCAGCGTCTCGTCCGCGATCTGCTTGCGCAGCGGGATCACCTGGTCGCGGTAGTGGCGCGCCACGTCATAGCTGGCGCGGTAGCCGAGGTAGCCCGCGCGCGCTTCGCTGCGGGCGTTGACCGCGACGGCCGCGACCTGGCCAAGCGACTGCATGTACACCGCTTCGGCGCGCGCCACGCGGGCGCCGCCCCAGTCGAACAGCGGCAGCTCCAGGCCAATCTCGTAGCCATCGCTCTTTGGCTCGCCTGTCTCGCGCTTGTCCGCATAGCCCAGGTCGAGCACATTGACAAAGCGCGTGGTGCGCGTGAGGCCCAGGTCGGCAGCGGTGCCGCTGGCGGCGGCGCGCGCGGCTTGTACGTCCAGGCGCTGGCTCAGCGCCGTGCGCTCGATGCCGGCCAGTTCGGCGGGCGCCGCCGGCAGGTCGGGCAAGCGCTCGGGCAGCGTGTAGAGCGCCTGCGCGCCCCACAGGCCGAGCTGGCGCGTCAGATGTTCGCGCGCGGCGTTGGCCTCGCGGTCGGCGCGCAGTACACCGGCGCCGGCTTCGGCGTGGAAGGCGGACTCGCGCGCCAGGTCCAGCGCACTGGCATTGCCGGCCTGGGTCATGCGCGCCATCAGTGCGCTTGACGCGTCGGCGGCGTCGGCCACCTGACGCGCATAGGTCAGAGCCTGGCGCGCCGCCACGGCCTCGATCCAGGCGCGCCGGGTGGCGTTGACGTGGTGCTCGATGGCGGCGGCCACGCGCAGCGTTGTTTCGTCAAGGCGCCGCGCTGCCATGCGCTGGCGCAGCGGCATGGTGAGCAGGCCCGCCAGGTCGATCGAGACCGAGCGCTCGGTTTCCCGGTTGCCGCCGCCATCCATGCGCGAGAATCCGAAGCCCGGATTGCGCAGGCGCGCGGCCTGGGCCACGTCGGCCTGCGCGATGCCGGCTTCCCAGTAGGTGGCCTGCAGGCCGGGATGGTTCAGCGCGGCGATGCGTACGGCGGCATCCTGCGTCAGCGGCGCCTGCAGCAACGTGTCGATTTCGGCCTGCAAGGCCTGGCGGTCGGCATCGCTGCGCAGCAGGCGCGCATCCACGCCCGTGCGCGCCTGCGCTGCAGCGGCGCTGGCCTCGAAGGCACGCTCGGGCGTGACGCTGGCGCAGCCAGCCAGCAGCAGGCCCAGGCTTACGGCAAGTGTCGCATGCCATGAAATTGGACTTGCCATCAGTGGTGCTCCTTGTGCTCTGGCTGTGCAGGGGTATGGTGATGCGCGTGCGGATCGGGCGCCGGTTTGCCGTGCCCGGCATGCGCGTCATGGCCGGGCTGGGCCGCCACGATGCGGTTGTGTTCCTGCCAGGCGCGGTCAGGCGTGGTCGTGGTGGCGGCGCGTGCCGGTGGCACATACGCCGGCTGGTAGCGGGTTTCCGGGACGGCGGCGTGCGGGTCGGTGACGTTTGCGGCCGGCGTGGCCCCGTGGCCGCTCTGCGCTGCGGCAGGCATCAGGGCGCTGGCCAGCACGCAGGCCAGCAGCAGCTGTGGTCGGGTAAAGGTCGACATGGTTCCTCGTTCGGTGAAATGCAGTGGTGCCGCGCCAGCGTGGCGCGGTGATGTGCTGATTCAGGCGAGCGGGAAGCGGGGAGGTCGTTCGGGCAGGGCGAGGTCGACGGCCTCGGGGCGGCCGGTGGCTGCCTCGATCAGCCGGGTGGACAAGGTCTGTGGCGCGGCGGGAATCGTTGGTGCGCCCGCCATGGCGGCGCCGATGCAACAGGCGGCGCAGGCGCTGCAGCGCTCCTGGTCGTGGTCCGTCGGCGCATGGTCGGTGGCCTTGGCAACCTGCGGGCCCGCATCGTGGCAGTGACCCGCCCCGGCATCCATCTGGTGCGGCGCGGTCACGGCGGCGACGGCGCCGTGCTGCATGGCTGCATGTGTGCACGCCAGCATGCCTGCCGAAGCGATGCCCTGGAAGGGAATCGCCAGCAGCAGCAGCCACACGAGCGCGCGGCGCAGGCAGACATGGACGGTTGAATTCACGCGGTAATTCTAGCATGGCGTCCGCGCAACACTGCTGTCATGAAGGCCGCCGGAAACCTTGCCGGGCAAGGGGCGTGGCTGATAGCATGCCAGGTTGATTCAATGACAATTCAGGGACGAGGGCAAGCATGGTGTTGATCGAGCGGCTGCTCGCTCTGCGACGCAGGAAGAATCAGGAAGAAGTAGCCGGCAGGGCGGCCGAAGTCATCGCGCACGTTCTGTTCGATGTTGGTGCCGACCGGTTCCTGAACGGCAGCATGCTGCTCGATCGTCAGTTCCGCCTGCGTTTCTACGCGGTGCTGCCGCCGGCGGCCGACGACATGCTGGCGGCCATCGCGCTGTGCGACTTGCCCGAAGCGCGGCACATGCGCAATTGCATGGCCGACGTGGCCTTCGATGCCCACGTCGTCGCGTCTCATACGCAGGGCCTGGCCGATGGCTTGATGCGCGAATTGCTCGCTTGTTCGGCCGAACTGCGGGCGCTGCCCGAGCGGCGCATCGGCGGCGTGTTCGCCTTCCGCTAGCTGCGGCGCGGGAATTTGTGCGCGCTGCAGCGCGCCGTGGCGGTATGCTGGCGTTACTTGTCGCCACTGACGCAAAGGTCCCATCCATGTCGCATGCCGCCTGCTTCCTGAACCGCCCGGCCATGCCGCGCACCTCCCTGGTACTTTCATGAGCGTTCGTAACCTGCAGCACCTGTTCGCGCCGCGATCGGTAGCGCTGATCGGCGCCTCGGCGCGCCCGGGCAGCATGGGCGCCACGCTGCTGGCCAATCTGCAAGGCGGCGGCTTCAAGGGCAAGCTGTTTGCCGTCAATCCCAAATACACGCAGTTGGGCGACTTGCCGTGTTACGCCACTGTGGCCGACTTGCCCGAGGCGCCCGACCTGGCCGTCATCTGCACGCCGGCCGCCACCGTGCCGCAACTGGTGCGCCAGCTGGGCGAGCGCGGCACGCGCGCCGCCGTGGTGCTCACCAGCGGCCTGGCGCGCGGGCGCGATGCCCGCGGGCGCAGCCTGCGCCAGGCCACGCTCGACGCGGCGCACCCCTATCTGCTGCGTCTTCTGGGCGCGAACAGCGCGGGCCTGCTGGTCCCTGGCCTCGGCCTGAACGCCAGCGTGGCCCACAGCGGCGCACTGCCGGGACGGATTGCCTTCGTCTCGCAGTCGGGGTCACTGATGACGGGCGTACTCGATTGGGCGCGCACACGCGGCATCGGCTTTTCGCACTTCGTCTCGCTGGGCGACTCGGCCGACGTCGACCTGGGCGACGTGCTCGATCACCTGGCCAGCGATGGCAATGCCGGCGCGATCCTGCTGTATGTCGACCAGCTGCGCTACGCGCGCAAATTCATGTCGGCGGCGCGCGCCGCCGCGCGCAGCAAGCCGGTGATCGTGCTCAAGTCGCGCAGCGATACCGACGGCGCCCGGCCGGCGGCCAGCGAAAGCGGGGCGCTGGCCACCGAGGACGACGTGTTCGACGCCGCGATCCGGCGCGCCGGCATGCTGCGCGTGCACACGACCGAGCAGCTGTTCGCGGCGGTCGAGACGCTGGCCTACGCGCGCGTGTTGCATGGCGAGCGCCTGGCCATCCTCAGCAACGGCCTCGGACCGGGCGTGCTGGCGCGCGACGCGCTGCGCTACGGCGGCGGCGTGGCGGCGACGCTGTCGCCCGAATCGATCATGCGGCTCGACGCCGTGCTGCCGGCCGGCTGGAACAGCGCGCAGCCCGGCAATCCAGTGCGTGCCAGCCCGGTCAACCTGCTGGGCGGCGCGCCGCCCGAGCGTTACGCGGCGGCGCTCGACGTGCTGCTGGCCGACCCGCAGGTCGACGCCGTGCTGATCGTGCATTCGCCGACCGCGACCGTCGACAGCCGCGACGTGGCCAATGCGATTGCGCCGCTGGCGCGCGCCGCGTCACGCCCGATCCTGTCGTGCTGGCTGGGCGGCGCCTCGGTCGTCGCCGCGCGCGCGATTGCAGCCGAGGCGCGCATGCCCACGTACCGCACGCCCGAAGACGGCGTCAACGGCTTCCTGCAACTGGTGAACTACCGGCGCAACCAGAATCTGCTGATGGAAGTGCCGCCGTCGATGGCCGGCCATATGGCGCCCGATCGCAGCGCTGCGCGCGCGCTGGTGCGCGAGGCGATCGCCGCCAAGCGCCTGCTGCTGTCCGACCCCGAAACCAAGGCGATCCTGCGCGCGTACGGCCTGGCGCTGGTTGAAACGCGCGCCGCCAGCGACGCCGACGCGGCCGTGGTGGCGGCGCGCGCGATCGGGTTCCCGGTGGCTGTCAAGATTCTCACGCCCGACGTCATGCACAAGTCCGATGTCGGCGGCGTGACGCTTGATCTCGATTCGGAAGACGCCGTGCGCGCTGCCGCGCTGCGCATGCGCGCGCGCCTGGGCGAGCTGTTCCCGCAGGCGCGCTTCGACGGCTTTTCGGTGCAGGCCATGTGCCGCCGCACGCACGGCCACGAACTGATCGTCGGCGCCGCGCTCGACCCGGTGTTCGGGCCGGTGCTGGTGTTTGGCCAGGGCGGTGTGGCGGTCGAGGTGCTCGATGATTATTCGGTCGGCCTGCCACCGCTGAACCTGGTGCTGGCGCGCGACCTGGTCGACCGCACGCGCGTGGCGCGCCTCCTGGCCGGCTACCGCAACCGGCCGGCCGCCAATCTCGACGCCGTGCTGGCGGTGCTGATCCAGGTGTCGCGGCTGATTTCCGATATTCCCGAAATCGTCGAACTGGACATCAACCCGCTCGTGGTCGACAGCCACAGCGCGATCGTGCTCGACGCGCGCATGCGGCTGGCGCTGGCCGACCGCTCGGGCAGCACGCTCGACCGGCTGGCAATCCGGCCCTATCCGCGCGAGCTGGAAGAGACGATCGAGTGGCAGGGCGCGCCGCTGCTGCTGCGCCCGATCCGCCCCGAAGACGGCCCGGCGCATCTGGCGTTCTTCGATGCGCTCACGCCCGACGACGTACGCTACCGGATGTTCGTGCGCATCCGCGAGCTGCAGCCGTCGCAACTGGCGCGCTTCACGCAGATCGACTATGACCGCGAGATGGCCTTCATCGCCACCCGCAAGAACGCGGACGGGGTGTTCGAGACGCTGGCGGTCGCCCGTGTCGTGGCCGATCCCGACAACACGAGCGCCGAATTCGCCGTCACCGTGCGCTCGGACCTCAAAGGAATGGGGCTGGGGCGCATCATGATGGAAAAGCTGATCCGGTATTGCCGCGCGCGCGGCACCGGCGAGATCGTCGGCGAAGCGCTGCCGCAAAATTCGCGCATCGTCGCGATGGTGAAAAAACTGGGCTTCGAGGTGACGATCGATCGTGAGGACGGCACCCGAAATATGCGCCTCGCATTACGTTAATCGTTTCGCGCGCCATGTGACATTCGGAGGATTTTGGGCTCTGCTGCGGTGGTAAGGTGGCGGTGTTTGTCGCCCTGTCACGTCGTGACGATTCGTACCGCCTATTGTCAACAGGGCCCGACCCTGCTCCTGTGATGTCCCGACTCGGTTTGTTGTTGTGCGCTCCGTACGCCTTGTTCATCCTGGCCTGCGTCGGTATTGTGTCGCTCGGTGCTGGCGACGATGCGTCGCAGTTGATCTTCCTGCAGTTGCCGATTGCCGCCCAGCTGGTCGTGGTGCAGGCGCTGGGCCTTGGCCGCGCCCTGGAATTCTTGTCGTGGCCCGACGCGTATGGCCTGTTCGTCACGCCAGCCTTCGTGCTGTTGTATGCCGCCGGCGCGCTGTGTGAGCGGGGCCTGGCGCGCCGGCGCGGGCTGGCGCCCGTGCGCAGCGGCGTCTGATCCGGGCGCGGCGCAATGTCGGCTCGGAACGCGTGACAAAACCTGTTACTTCCTTTGGCGGCAACATGGTCGTACAGTGAGCTTTACCGACCGTCTGTTTTCGGCCCAGGCTGTGTAAAAACACCACTTCGTGTAAACGAAACCGGTTGAGGAAACGTTAAGCCAGTATCTCATCAATGCAGGGGCCAGATGAAACGCTTTATTGAAGGTGAAGACCGCGG
>NZ_JCASIO010000006.1:0-355855 GCF_059685955.1 Telluria sp. LT2P80
CCGCGGTCTTCACCTTCAATAAAGCGTTTCATCTGGCCCCTGCATTGATGAGATACTGGCTTAACGTTTCCTCAACCGGTTTCGTTTACACGAAGTGGTGTTTTTACACAGCCTGGGTCGAAACCAGCCTGACAACGACTGGCCGATTTCGGCCAAAAGCGGTCGTTAGCAATATCTGCCACTATTCAGCGGACGCGTGTCATTTTGGGTAGCAGGCTGGAAAATCCGTAGCTAAAAAGTGGGATCGTCATGGTGATTGATTACTGTCCGGTTTGCGGCTACGGTCCTGGTCTTGGATTTGATTCACCGGAAGACCTGCGACACTCATTCGAGATCTGCCGTTGCTGTGGCTGCGAGTACGGCTACGACGATAATGTGGCTCACTATGAGCGGTGGGTCGCACAGGGGTTGTCCTTGGTTTTGCTCCAAAGGTCGCCCTCTGAGCTGGTCGCTTGAAGATCAACGAAGGCACACGATTCGGCCATGGCCGCCTGAGCAGGAATCGGCGACGTAAGGCGGCAACATTGAGCGGTTGAAGTCGCTAGCTAGGTAATTTACGCAAAAGGTCAGTAGCGGCCTGTCGTAACGGTCAGTGCTTTTCATCCCGGGTAACCTGCTAAGCTGACGCGAACGACCGGGTTCGGCCAAAAGCGGACGGTCAAGGCAACGGCCGATCCCAAATTGCGTTGCCAACTTAAGCATGCCGTCATCGGTTATATTCGACGCGACTACTATCTGGAGTTCATCTTGTCTGCATACATACCAGCTTTGATTTGGGTGCTCTCGGGAGTGGCTTGCCACCTGATTGCTAAACGACGCCTTTTGAAAAGAACTGCCTTAAGAGACATCACAGTCGCTCTGACAGGTCCGTTTTCTATTCCATGGGTTCTCGTTGCAAAGCCCGAAAAAGTCTAGCAGGGCCAGCTCAAGGGTTGGGTTGGACGTCTTCTATGGGTCGACAACTGCCGGTCGAGACAGTGTGTGACTTCTCCAGCTCGACAAGCTGCAAAGCTGACGCCATCGGGCATTGCAGCTCGAATCGCGCGCCATGACGTAGAGGCGCGCGAACGGCTCGGCCGATGGCGGCGGGTCGTCGAACGCACCGTAGGTTGGCTACACCGCTTTAGCAGACTGCGCATACGACATGAGCGACGAGCAGGCATCCATCAGGCATTCCTTTCACCTGCCTGCTCGCTCATCTGTTGGGGGTATGTCGAACGGTTTTGTCAGGTGCTCTTAGTCGAGCTGCAAAGCCCTGGCGATATCGTCCCACGCCACGGCCTTGTAGTTCTGCGCCCCGTCCGGCATGCGCTTGTACCCGTCGTGCACCACCAGCATGCCACGCGCGAACGGGCCGCCCAGATTGGCCGACGTTACGTCGAGTCCATCGGTCTCGGACGCGCCATCGATGCCGTTGACCGCATCGAGCCCCACCCGGAACGCGCCGCGCACGGCAAACGGCGCCGCCGCATCGAACACCACGTAGCTGTTGTTGCCCTGGCTCGACACGACCAGATAGCTGCGTTTTGCGCCATGGTAGATGCCCATGCCCTCGACATCGTCGTGCAGCCATTCGCCCACCGGCATCACCATTTTTAGCATTGCCGGTTGATCGGCGCGCGCCGACGTCACCCACAGGCCGCGGTCTTCTTCGCCCACGAACAGCAGGCCGCTGCGGTCGTCCGCCACGCAACCTTCCGGCTGCGATGCGAGCTTGAACGTGCGCGCCAGCCGTGCGCCGAACTGGCCCCCACTGCGCGTGATCTGGTAATGCTCGTAACGGCCATCCTTGTCGTTGACGAACGCGTCGAGCCCACCTTCGGGTGTGCGCAGCAGGCAGGTGCCGTAGATGTCGCCCAGGCCGGTGGGCAGGCGCGCCGCTTCGCGCAGCTCGCCGTTCGCATCGATCGCAAACAGCACCATCGCCTGCTCGTCGCGCTGGGTGGCCACGGCCAGGTCAAAGCGCTCGCTGCCAAAGCGTACATCCTGGCGCAGGTCGACGTTGTTCAGGCGACCGGCTGCCAGCAATTGCGTCTGGCGGCCCTGCAGGTCATACACCAGCATGCCCTGTTTCTTGTTGGTGCCCAGGATGCGCGATTTGGCAGGATCGGTCGGATGGACCCAGATCGCCGGATCGTCGGCCGCGTCGCCCAGCTGCGCGACGGGTTCGGTCTGCATGCGCGGCAGCACGATCGGCAGGCGTTTGGGCGGCGCGCTGCCGGCCTTCCAGGCCAGCGCCGGGGCTTGCCAGCCTTGCTTCGTGCGCACGGCCAGCTTGTCGGACGCCGGCGCGAGCGCCACCAGTTGCTGCGCGCCGAGCGGGCGGGCCGGCAGCGCGCGCCAGCGCTTGCCGTCGCGCTTCCAGGTCAGCAGGGCGCCCTTGTCGTCGATCGCGGCCACGCCGCCCGGCAGCACCGCCAGCGCCGTCAGTTCACCCGTCAAGCGACCGTGCGGCGCCTGCAGCGCCACTGGGGCGCGGGCCGGCGGACCTTCGGCATCGGCGCCATACGCCCACAGGCCCATGCCTTCTTCGGCCGCGAACAGCGTGCCATGCGCATCGTCGACGCGGCATGTCTCGACGCCGGACGGCAGCGCCAGGCGGCGCACCAGCCGGTGTTCGCTGCTGGCACCACTGCCGCCGCTACCCAGCAGCCACTGCTGGGCCTGGCCATCCTTCGCAACGAGGAACACGTAGTCGAGCTGCTGCGCATCGCGGTACAGGCAGGCCGCCTCGATGCCAAAGCCCGTGTCCGGCAGCACGGGCAGTGCGCGCAGTGTGCCGGCCTTGACATCGATCCGCACCGGCAGCGCGCGTTCGGCGTTGGCGTCGATGACGATGGCCAGCGCGCCGCCATCCAGCGGGCGCAGGTCGAGTCGTTCACCACGCAGTTGCAGGCTGGCGCGTTCGCGGCCATCGGCGCCGATCAGGCGCAGCGCGCGCTTGTCGAGAGCCAGCCAGCCGCCGCCGGGCAGCGCGGCCAGTTCTTCGGCGTCGTTCAGCGTGGCCGGGATATTGGGTGCGGCGCCCCATGCCGGTGCGGCCAGGGAGCAGGCCAGCAGGACGGCGTGCAGGATCGGAGACACGGTCTTGTTCATCAGAAGATGCTCGCTTTCAGGCCGATCTTGTAGGTGCGGCCGTATTGTTCGTGCTGCGCATTGCGCGACTTGTCGCCCAGGTACACATAGTAATGTTCGTTATTCAGGTTGCTGGCGTCGAACGTGACCTGCCAGCGCTTGTCCAGCTTCCAGGACATCGACAGGTCCAGCTGCTTCTGGGTGTCGACGAAGCGGTCCTGCGTCGCGTCCAGCGTATCCTCGCCCAGCTCCAGCAGGTACGGCGACTTGTAGTTCATCGCCAGGCGCGCGCTGAACGGGCCGGCTTCGTAGCCGAGCATCACGTTGCCGACGCGGTTCGACTGGCCCGGCATGCGGATCGTGTGCGCGGCGCGGCCACCGTCGCCATCGGCGCTGTCGATCGTGGCGCGCGAATTGGTGATGCTGCCGTTGATGCCGACCAGCAGACCGTTGAATGGCGCCGGCAGCATGCGCAGCGGCTGCTGCCAGGCCAGCTCGATGCCGCGCACGCGCGCCTTGTCGCCGTTCTTGTACGAGATCGCGCTCGCGTAGTCAGCCCATTCTCCGCTGCCGGCCAGGTCGGTGGTGTAAGTGAAGTCGCGAATAGCCTTGGTGAAGACATAGGCCGAGACCACGCCATCGCCGCCAATCACGCGCTCGATGCCCAGGTCCAGGTTGTGCGAGCGCAGCGGCGCCAGGTCAGGGTTGCCGATCGTCGCTTCGTCGTCGCCGTCCAGGCTCACGCCCGGTGCCAGCTGGGCGAAGTTGGCGCGCACGACCGAGTTGCTCCACGCAGCGCGCACGCTGGTGGCCTGATCGACATCGAAACGCAGGTGCACGCCCGGCAGCCAGTTCGTGTACGAGCGGCTGGCGGAGCGCGGTGTGATGACGTCATCGGCCACTTGCGAGCCATCGGCTGTAAAGCGCGTGCGCTCGGCCCGTACGCCGGCCAGCAGCGACCAGGCACCGCGGCGCAGGCTCGTTTGCAGGTAGGCGGCGTCGATGTCTTCCTGCAGCTTGAAGTCGTCCAGCGCCGAATCGACGGCCACGCGGGCCGGGTCGCGTGCCAGGCCGGCCAGGCGTGCACGCACCAGGGCCGGATCGATCGCATAACCAAGATTGCCGAACGGGTAGTTCAGGCGCGTGCCATTCACAAACGCGCTCATCGAGGTCGGGCCGGCGCCGAAGTAATCGCCATCGGTCGGGTCGTCGCTGCCGTATTCCCAGGCTTCGGTGTCGGTCTTCTTGTCGCGGCGCGTGGTCTTGGCGCCGAACTTGACGGCGCCGTTCCAGTCGCCGACGTCGAAGTCGCGCTGCAGGTCCAGGCGCAGCTGGCGGGTGCTGTCTTTGGCCGAGGCGCGTTCGAGCGCGAACGAATCGAGCTCGTAGTTGGCGGCGTCGGCCACGCCGGCGGGGGCGATCAGGTGCGGCGTGCGGGGATTGGTGAAGCCGATGCCATCGAAGCTCTCGAGGTTGGTGAAGCGTGCATCGGCAATCGCATCCGGCGTCTTGTCGGTGGCGCTGCTGGCCGCCGCTTCGGCGTGCAGCTTCCAGTACTGGCCCATGCGGCGATCGAGCGAGCCGGTGAGCGAGCGGATCTCTTGCGTGTACTTGCGCTGGCGCAGGCGGCGCTCGACGGTAGCAGTGTCCGTCTCACCTTCGAGCACGCCGTCTTCATTGCCTTCGAAATCGCCGATCGTCATGCGGTCGCGCGATTCTTCGTCCGAGAAGCGGCTGATGAAACCGCGCAGTGCGTAGCTCGTCGCCGCGTCCGGGCGGTAGTCGAGGTTGATGGCGCCAGCGCGGCGTTCGCGCGTGGGCAGGTAGTCGCGCAGCTCGAAGCCGGCCAGGCGCTTGCCGTTCCAGTCGCCGCCCGTTTCCACGTTGTCCGAACCGAACTTGCGCTTTTCGCCCGAGATGCCGGCGGCCACGCCCAGTTTGCCGTCCATGAAGCGCTGAGCCCACAGCAGGTTGGCGCTCGGGCTGTTCTGGCCCGTGTTGGTGTCGTGGCCGACTGCTGCGCCGACGTTCAGCAATTTGCCTGGCAGGTCGAACGCGGACAAGGTCTTGACCTCGACGCTGCCGCCAAGCGAATTGGCATCCTGGTCCGGCGTGGCTGACTTGGTCACTTCGAGTGAGCGGATCATCCCGGCCGGCAGCACGTCCAGCGCCACCGCGCGGCGCGTCGCTTCCGGCGACGGCACCAGCGCGCCGTTGATGGTCACGCTGTTGTAGTCGGCATCCAGGCCGCGCACCACGACGTAGCGGCCTTCGCCCTGGTCACGCTGGACCGAGACGCCGGGCATCCGCGCCAGCGCTTCGGCCGCGTTCTTGTCCGGCAGGTGGCCGATGTCGTCGCTGCTGACGACACTGACGATATTGTCAGCCTGCTCCTGGGCGGCGATGGCGCGCGCCAGGCTGGCGCGCTGGCCGGTGACGATCACGCTGGCCGGTTCGGCGGCGTGCACGCCGGCAGCAGCCAGCAGGCCTGCGGTAAGAGCGGGGAGGGCAAAGTGGCGCATGGGGGAGAATCCAATCGGTTGGGATGCGGCGGATTCTGGTGCCTGAATGTGACCTATCGGTGACGACTTCCGGTCGTTATCCCGTGTCTGGCGCGGTGCACGGTGTGCCTGAGCCGAATTGACCCTGCCGGCTTTGACAACACCACCGGGTGGGCAGTGAGCCGGGATGCCCTGCGCGGTTTTATGTGAGCTGTTTTGACCCTGTGCCATGGCGCCACAGTTTTGCCATCCTGTCATCCTGCGGTCATCTGGTTGCGCTATGTTCCGGCGATCTTCCCTGACCGCGCCGCCCATGTCTCCCCTGATTCGCCAAGCTCTGTTGATCGCCGGCCTGCTCGGCGCCGTTGTGTTTCTGTTTGCCGGCGCCGGTCCGGCCATCCCGTTCGCGGCATGGGATCTTGTGGACATCGCCAGCGAGGGCGGCACGGCCCTGCTGGCGGCGCTGTGGTGCGGATTGGTGCTGGCCAGCCGGCCCGACGGCGTGGTCACGCGGCTGCTGGCCGGCGGCCTGGCCTGCATCATGCTGGGGTCGTGGGCCGACTGCCTGGATGAAGTGTTCGATGTCGAGAAGTCGGCGCTGTGGGACAACGTGCTGGAGGCGCTGCTGCCGCTGGGGATGCTGGTCCTGACCGCCGGCATGGTGTACTGGCGGCGCGAGCAGGCCACGCTGTCGGACCACATGCGCAAGCGCGAACGGCTGTTTCGCAACCACCGACCGTTCGACCGCATCACCCAGCTGGCCGATGCGGCCTACCTGCGCGCGCAGCTGCATATCGAGAGCAAACGGACGGACGGCGTTGGCTCGCTGGTGCTGTTCGATATCGACGCCTTCCACCGCATCAACCGTGAGCACGGCCAGCCCGAGGGCGACCGCGCGCTGCAGGCGGTCGCCCACATGCTGCTGCTGAACCTGCGCAACGACGACCTGCTGTGCCGCTATGCGGGTGACCGCTTTGCCGTGCTGATGCCGGGCCTGGGCGAACCCGAGGCGCGCGCCGCCGCCGACCACCTGTGCCGCATGGTGTCGTCAATGCGCCACCACGCACCGGGCGGCCGGGTGCACATCACGCTGCGCCATGGCTGCGCGCCGGCGTGCGGCGCGCCCGATGCCCTCCTTAGCGCGCTGTGCCGGCAGATGGATCGTCAGATGGACCCCGCGTGATCGCCTGGCAGGCCGCCACGGCAGCCTCGCCCGCGGCGCGCCGTCACAGCGCGCTGGCGCTGGAATACGGCCGCTCGCGCGATGCGCTTGACGCCGACCTGCTGCGCGGATGCGGCGACCCGGGCGCCGGCAGCGCAACATCCGCTGGCCAGTACCTGCAGCAGCTGGCGAACACCCTGCGCCTGCTGGACAGCCCGGACACCAGCTTCATGCTGGGCCAGCAACTGCTGCCAGGGCACGACGGCGCCGCCAGCCACGCGCTGGCGCAGGCGCCGAACCTGCGCACGCTGCTGCAGACGCTGTGCCGCTTCCACGCCGGCCTGACGCCGCTGCTGCGCCCGCGCTTCGAGACCTGGGACGACGTAGCGCTGCTGTACTGGGTCGATGCGTATGGCGCGCCGAGCCTGCGGCCGGCGCTGGTCGAGATGCACATGACCGCCGTAGTGGCGCTGTGCCGCTGGCTGGGCGGGGAGCGCCTGCCGTGGCGCTTCTGCTTCAATCGCGGCGCGCCGCGCCACATCGAGCAGCATCATGTTCATCTTGGCGCCGAACTGCGCTTCGGCTGCCAGCTCGACGCGATGCTGCTGCCGTCCGGCTGGCTCGACCGGCCATGGCCGCGCGCCAGCGAGATGGCAGCGCGCCTGGCGCACCAGGCGGCCGAACTGGAACCCCGCGAGGCGCCCGGCCTGCTGGCGGCGCTCTACGATTACCTGCTGGCGCGCGTGCGCGACGCGCCCACGCTCGAGCGCGACGCGCCCACGCTCGAGCGCACGGCGGGCGACTTCGGCGTCAGCCCGGCCACCTTCAAGCGCCAGCTGCTGCGGCACCATACCCATTTCCAGGGTGAGCTCGACGGGGTGCGCACGCACGTGGCGCTCTGGCTGTTCCAGGCCGAGGGCGCCGACAATGACGCGGTGGCGCGCCACCTGGGCTTTCATGACGTGGCCAACTTCCGGCGCTCGTTCAAGCGCTGGACGGGCCTCACCCCGGGACCGATCCGCGCTGCGCTGGCCGGAGAGCTGGGCTGGTTCGCAGGGCGCCTGCAGCACGTCTGATTTCGCTGCACTGCCGCGAAAATGGTATCGTGCGCGGTCATTGTCGCCGCCGAAGAAGAGGAATGCGTCCCAGTCCCACCTTGCATATCGTTTGTCCCACCCAGAAACGTGGCTTCCCGGCGTTCATGTCGGTGGTCTTCGTCTGGGTCGTGGCGTCGGGCCTGGGCAATGGCTGGGAGCACGACGGGTCGTTCGGATTCATGTTGCTGACCGTCGGCGCGCTGGTCATCATGGTCCTGGCGGCGTGGGCGCTGTATCGCAATTTCGTGTTCCGGGATGCGCTGTACATCGCGCGCGAAGGCAGCTTGCCGTCGTCGGTGCCGCTGGCGCTCATGGTCCACGAAATACGCGCCGTGCGCCTGTTGCCCAAACATGAGGCATGGACGCCGGAGGGCAAATGGGATGCGCTGGGCTTTGGCCAGGGCCGCATCGAGATCGATACTGCCACCCATCGCTACCACTTCGGCATCGGCCTGGAAGAGCACGAGGCCGAGGCCGCGCTGCAGCGCATCATCGAATTTTGCCGTGAGCAGGGCATTGTTGCCGCCGCGGCCTGAAAGCGCAGTCCAACCACGCATGAGGGATGCCATGTCCGCCAACTTCGCCGTTCGTCTTTGCAGCCTGCTGCTGTTCATCGGTGGTATCGCTTCACAGACCCATGCGGCCGAGACACCGATCACGCTCGACACGCCCACCGGGCAGCTGGCCGGGACGCTCGAACTGCCGGCGGGGGCCGACAAGCCGCGCGTGGCCTTGCTGATTGCCGGTTCGGGCCCGACGGACCGTGACGGCAACAGCTCGATGATCCCGGGCCGCAACGACAGTCTCAAACTGCTGGCCGCCGGGCTGGCCGACGCCGGCATCGCGACGGTCCGCTACGACAAGCGCGGGATCGGTGACAGCCATGCGGCCGGTTCTGCCGAATCGGCGCTGCGCTTCGAGATGTTCGTCGACGATGCGGCGGCCTGGATCGCGAGACTCAAGGCCGATCCGCGCTTCGCGTCGGTGGCCGTGATCGGGCACAGCGAAGGCTCGCTGATCGGGATGCTGGCGGCGCGGCAGGCCGATGCGGCGGCATTCGTGTCGATTGCCGGCATTGCCGATGGCGCGTCGACGCTGATGCGCAAGCAGCTCGAAGGCAAGCTGCCACCCGAGCTGGAGAAGGAAAGCGAGCGCATTCTGGTGTCGCTGGAAAGCGGCGTGGTCGTCGATCCGGTGCCGCCGGCGCTGGCAATGCTGTTCCGGCCGAGCGTGCAGCCGTATCTGATTTCGTGGTTCAAGTATGTGCCG
Source organism: Telluria sp. LT2P80 (assembly GCF_059685955.1). Classification (NCBI taxonomy): domain Bacteria; kingdom Pseudomonadati; phylum Pseudomonadota; class Betaproteobacteria; order Burkholderiales; family Oxalobacteraceae; genus Telluria; species Telluria sp. LT2P80. The sequence goes on from NZ_JCASIO010000006.1 coordinate 9,105, forward strand.
GCGCAGCGCATCGCGGAGCTGACCATGCCAGTGCTGGTCGTGCAGGGCAATACCGATATCCAGGTGGACGTGGTGCAGGCCAACCGGCTGCACGGCGCCCGCCCGGGGGCGAAGCTGGCGATCATTCCGGGCATGAACCACGTGTTCAAGCACGTGCGCGCGGTGGCGGAACTGCAGGTGGCCAGCTATGGCGACCCGAGCTTGCCTGTTTCGCCCTTGCTGGTGAAGTCGATCGCCGACTTTTTGCAGCAGGGCGCCGCGCCCGCGCCTTGATGGCTTTCCCGGCCACATCGATACGCCCATCCATCCATTCTGCGCCTGCCCCATGATCGAACGCATTCACCTGTCCATCATCCGCGAGGTCGATCGCCGCGGTTCACTGACCGCCGCTGCCGACGTGCTGTGCCTGACCCAGTCGGCGCTGAGCCACGCAGTCAAGAAGCTCGAAGTGGGGCTGGGCACGCCGGTGTGGACGCGCGAAGGCCGCTCGCTGCGCCTGACCCAGGCTGGCCACGCGCTGCTGGCGCTGGCCGAGCGGGTGCTGCCGCAGCTCGAACATGCCGAAGGCCAGATGCTTGCCTACGCGCGTGGCGAGCGCGGATCGCTGCGCATCGGGATGGAGTGCCATCCGTGCTACCAGTGGCTGCTGAAAGTGGTCGAACCCTATCTGGCTGCGTGGCCCGAGGTCGATGTCGACGTCAAGCAGCGTTTCCAGTTCGGCGGCCTGAAGGCGCTGCTGGGCTACGAGATCGACTTGCTCGTCACGCCCGATCCGCTGTTCAAGCCGGGGCTGCGCTTCGTGCCCGTATTCGACTTCGAGCAGGTGCTGGTAGTGCACAGCGGACATCGGCTGGCCGGGCGCGCGCATGCGACGCCGCGCGACTTGTCCGATGAGGTCCTGATCACGTACCCGGTCGATATCGAGCGGCTCGACATCTACAACCAGTTCTTCGTGCCGGCCGGCTGCGCTCCGCGCGAGCGCAAGGCAATCGAGACCACCGACATCATGCTGCAGATGGTGGCCAGCGGTCGCGGCGTGGCGGCGCTGCCGCGCTGGCTGGTCGAGGAATACGCGGGCCGCATGCCGGTGGCGCCCGTGCGGCTGGGGGAGGCGGGCGTGTTCAAGCAGATTTTCCTGGGCACGCGCGAAGTCGATGCCGGCACCACGTACCTGGATGCGTTTGTCGAGATCGCCCGGCACGCCGAGTTGTAGCAGTGATGCCACATCGACCACGGTCTGCGTCAAGACGGCGAACGACTGCCTGCAAAATCAGCAAACTGGTTGACCCATCATCACAATGCGTCTATACTCGCAGGTTCTCGATTTATTCTGCACATCGTATACGCATTCGCAGCCGCTCCATTTACTGAGTGGCTTTCGTCGCCTGTCTTTGTCATTGTCATCGGGACTAGGTTTCAGTCCCCGGATCAGCACGTTGCAGGTTCGGGTCATTAATGAGTAGTACTTTGTTGGATTAGGAACGATGCCAACCATCAATCAACTGATTCGCAAACCGCGTGAAGCTGCGGTTGTGAAGAGCAAGTCGCCGGCACTGGAAAACTGCCCGCAAAAGCGCGGCGTGTGCACCCGTGTGTACACCACCACGCCTAAGAAGCCAAACTCGGCGCTGCGTAAAGTCGCCAAAGTGCGTCTGACCAACGGTTTCGAAGTCATTTCGTACATCGGCGGTGAAGGCCACAACCTGCAAGAACACAGTGTCGTGCTGCTGCGCGGCGGTCGTGTTAAAGACTTGCCAGGTGTGCGTTACCACATGGTTCGCGGTGCACTGGATACCCAGGGCGTCAAAGACCGTAAGCAAGCTCGCTCGAAGTACGGCGCGAAGCGTGCTAAGGCTGCTAAGAAGTAATTCTATGGTCGTGTCACAGACACGTCACATTAATTAGATAAGTTGAGCCGGCCGCAAGGCCGAGTAAGTGAAGGGTCAAGAGGGCCTTTCGCGAGTGCACAGCGTGCACTCAACTGAAGACATGAAGGAATTGAAATGCCACGTCGTCGTGAAGTACCCAAGCGCGAAATCCTGCCGGATCCAAAATTCGGTAACCAGGATGTCGCCAAATTCGTCAACGTTCTGATGCTGTCCGGCAAAAAGTCGGTTGCAGAAAACATCATCTACGGTGCATTCGAACACATTCAATCCAAGTCGGGCAAAGACCCGCTGGAAGTGTTCACGACCGCGATCAACAACGCTAAGCCGCTGGTGGAAGTCAAGTCCCGCCGTGTCGGTGGCGCCAACTACCAGGTGCCAGTGGAAGTTCGTCCGGTTCGTCGTATGGCGCTGTCCATGCGTTGGTTGCGCGAAGCCGCAAACAAGCGCAGCGAAAAATCCATGCCGCAACGTCTGGGTGGTGAACTGCTGGAAGCGGCTGAAGGCCGCGGCGGCGCGATGAAGCGTCGTGACGAAGTGCACCGTATGGCAGAAGCGAACAAGGCGTTCTCGCACTTCCGCTTCTAAGCAAAAGGGCGAAGGTAGGGGGATTATTTCCTTGTGCTAACGTCCCCGTAGTATCTGTTGTTCAGGCCGGGCTCATTTTGATCATCAAGATGATGCTCGGTTTTGTCCATTCAAAGATTTAGGAAAAATTATGGCACGCAAGACCCCCATCGAGCGCTACCGCAACATCGGTATTTCGGCTCACATCGATGCTGGTAAAACCACCACCACCGAGCGCGTCCTGTTCTACACGGGCGTCAACCACAAAATCGGCGAAGTGCACGATGGCGCAGCGACGATGGACTGGATGGAGCAAGAGCAAGAGCGCGGCATTACCATTACTTCGGCAGCGACGACCTGCTTCTGGAGCGGTATGGCCAACAACTTCGCCCCGCACCACATCAACATCATCGACACCCCGGGCCACGTTGACTTCACCATTGAAGTCGAACGCTCGATGCGCGTGCTCGACGGCGCCTGCATGGTTTACTGCGCAGTCGGCGGCGTGCAGCCACAGTCGGAAACCGTGTGGCGTCAGGCTAACAAGTACAAAGTTCCACGTCTGGCCTTCGTCAACAAGATGGACCGTACCGGCGCGAACTTCTTCAAGGTCTACGAGCAGATGCGTGCTCGCCTGAAGGCAAACCCGATTCCGCTGCAGATCCCGATCGGCGCCGAAGAGAACTTCCTGGGCGTGGTCGATCTGGTCAAGATGAAGGCCGTGTACTGGGACGACGCGTCGCAGGGCATGAAATTCGACTACCGCGATATCCCTGCAGAACTGCAGGACGAAGCCAACGAATGGCGTGAAAAGCTCGTCGAGACCGCTGCTGAAGCGAACGAAGAGCTGATGAACAAGTATCTGGACGAAGGCGACCTCTCGGAAGAAGAGATCAAGGCCGCTCTGCGCCAGCGTACCATCGCGTCGGAAATCGTCCCGATGATGTGCGGCACCGCGTTCAAGAACAAGGGCGTGCAAGCCATGCTCGACGGCGTGATCGAATACCTGCCATCGCCAATCGACATTCCGCCAGTCAAGGGTGTGGATGAAGACGACGAGCCAGTCATTCGTGAAGCCAAGGACGACGAGAAATTCTCGGCGCTGGCATTCAAGATCATGACCGACCCGTTCGTTGGTCAGCTGATCTTCTTCCGCGTCTACTCGGGCACGATCAAGTCGGGCGACACCGTCTACAATCCGATCAAGAACAAGAAAGAACGTCTTGGTCGTATTCTGCAGATGCACGCGAACCAGCGCGAAGAAATCAAGGAAGTCCACGCCGGCGACATCGCCGCTGCGGTCGGCCTGAAAGATGCAACCACGGGCGAAACCCTGTGCGATCCATCGTCGATCATCACGCTGGAAAAGATGGTCTTCCCTGAGCCGGTGATTCAGCAGGCAGTCGAGCCAAAAACCAAGGCCGACCAGGAAAAAATGGGCCTGGCACTGAACCGCCTGGCACAAGAAGATCCGTCGTTCCGCGTGCGTACCGATGAAGAATCGGGCCAGACCATCATCGGTGGTATGGGCGAGCTGCACCTGGAAATTATCGTTGACCGCATGAAGCGCGAATTCAACGTGGAAGCAACTGTCGGCAAGCCACAGGTTGCGTACCGCGAAACGATCCGCAAGGCAGTCACCGACGTCGAAGGCAAGTTCGTCAAGCAGTCGGGCGGTCGTGGTCAGTACGGTCACGCAGTCCTGACGATCGAGCCGCAAGAGCCGGGCAAAGGCTTCGAGTTCATCGACGCGATCAAGGGCGGTGTGGTTCCACGCGAATACATCCCTGCAGTCGAAAAAGGTGTGCGCGAAACCCTGACCTCGGGCGTGCTGGCCGGTTACCCAGTGGTTGACGTCAAAGTGACCCTGACCTTCGGTTCGTACCACGACGTTGACTCGAACGAAAACGCGTTCCGCATGGCCGGTTCGATGGCATTCAAGGACGGCTGCCGTAAAGCCAACCCTGTCATCCTCGAGCCGATGATGTCGGTCGAAGTCGAAACGCCGGAAGACTACGCCGGTAACGTGATGGGCGATCTGTCGTCGCGTCGCGGTATGGTGCAGGGTATGGACGAAATTCCAGGCGGCGGCGGCAAGATCATCAAAGCCGAAGTGCCACTGTCGGAAATGTTTGGTTACTCGACCTCGCTGCGTTCGGCGACCCAGGGCCGTGCGACCTACACGATGGAATTCAAGCACTATACGGAAGCGCCTAAGCACGTGATTGACGCTATCGTCACTGCCAAGTCGAAGTAATCAGCAATACAAGCAATTCAAGGGAGACGGGACGTCCTGTCTCCCTTTAAACAGAACATATCGTTTCTTTAAAGGAATCTGGAAATGGCAAAAGGTAAATTCGAACGGACCAAGCCGCACGTCAACGTCGGCACCATCGGTCACGTTGACCACGGCAAAACCACCCTGACGGCTGCTATCGCAACCGTCCTGTCGAAGAAATTCGGCGGTGAAGCCAAGGCCTACGATCAGATCGATGCGGCACCGGAAGAAAAAGCACGCGGCATCACCATCAACACCGCGCACGTCGAGTACGAAACCGAAAACCGTCACTACGCACACGTTGACTGCCCAGGCCACGCCGACTACATCAAGAACATGATTACCGGTGCTGCGCAGATGGACGGCGCGATCCTGGTGTGCTCGGCTGCTGACGGCCCAATGCCACAGACCCGCGAGCACATCCTGCTGGCCCGTCAGGTTGGCGTTCCGTACATCATCGTGTTCCTGAACAAGTGCGACCTGGTCGACGACGCAGAACTGCTGGAACTGGTCGAAATGGAAGTTCGTGAGCTTCTGTCGAAGTACGAGTTCCCAGGCGACGACGTCCCAATCATCAAGGGTTCGGCACGTATGGCCCTCGAAGGCAAGCCGGGCGAAATGGGTGAAGAATGCATCACCCGTCTGGCCGAAGCACTGGACACCTACATCCCAACGCCAGAGCGCGCTGTTGATGGCGCGTTCCTGATGCCAGTGGAAGACGTGTTCTCGATCTCGGGTCGCGGTACCGTTGTGACCGGTCGTGTCGAGCGCGGCGTTGTCAAAGTCGGCGAAGAAATCGAAATCGTCGGCATCATCGACACCGTTAAGACCACTTGCACCGGCGTGGAAATGTTCCGCAAGCTGCTGGACCAGGGTCAAGCTGGCGACAACGTCGGCCTGCTGCTGCGCGGTACCAAGCGTGAAGATGTCCAGCGTGGTCAGGTCCTGGCAAAGCCAGGTTCGATCAAGCCGCACAACCACTTCACCGGCGAGATCTACGTTCTGTCGAAAGACGAAGGCGGCCGTCACACCCCGTTCTTCAACAACTATCGTCCACAGTTCTACTTCCGTACGACTGACGTGACCGGTTCGATCGAGCTGCCAGCAGACAAAGAAATGGTCATGCCAGGCGACAACGTGTCGATCACCGTCAAGCTGATCAACCCGATCGCGATGGAAGAAGGTCTGCGCTTCGCAATCCGCGAAGGCGGCCGTACCGTCGGCGCCGGCGTTGTTGCAAAAATCCTGCCTAACTAATCAGGGCAAGATGGTGGATCGGCTCTCTTTCGGGAGAGTCTGATTGACACAACGATGGGGACAGACTTTTCGGTCTGTCCCCATCTGTTTGGGTGGGAACGATGTTATACTCCCGCCTCTTGTGCAGTAACGAAGTATCTCGACCACATTGCCGGCACCAAGCCGGAACGTTCTTTTAAAGGAAATCGCATGTCCGCTAACCAGAAAATCCGTATTCGCCTGAAAGCATTCGACTACAAGCTGATTGACCAGTCGGCCCTGGAAATCGTCGAGACCGCGAAGCGCACCGGCGCCGTCGTCAAAGGCCCAGTCCCACTGCCAACCCGTATCCAGCGTTTCGACGTGCTGCGTTCGCCACACGTGAACAAGACCTCGCGCGACCAGTTCGAAATCCGTACGCACCAGCGTCTGATGGACATCGTGGACCCAACCGACAAGACCGTTGACGCACTGATGAAGCTCGACCTGCCAGCTGGCGTCGATGTCGAAATCAAACTGCAGTAATCGCATTTAAGTATTGGCGGCATTGGCCGCCGATGCTGCAAGAAGCCAGGTTGACCGCATTGCGGGCAACCTGGCTTTTGTCATTTCTGGACCCAGTGATCATCATGCCGGGTGCATGAACTACGCTCTGGCAACCATCAAGCATTGTCGGTCTCGGCAGGGCGTGATGTAATCGACGGGTTTGCTTGTTCAATTTCTCGTCCATGCGCCAGATGCACGTTGTTTCCCTTTTGCGCGCCATGACATGGCGCGAACTCGCCGGCCTGGCGGTCGGTGCGCTGCTGCTTGCTGCCATCGCCAAGAATCTCGCACCTGAAGCGGTCAAGCCGCTGCTGCATCATGCCGGTCTTGCGCTGCCTTTGCTGCTGCTGATGGCAAAGGACATCGCGCATGCCCCGCAAGCGTGGCAACGGCTGCGCGGCGCCCATGCAGCGCGGGCGCCGTGGCATGCACACGTGACGGCGCTACTGCCGCCTGAACTGCCGGGACTGTTCAAGCTCGATCGCCTGCTGTGGCTCGGTTGCCTGCGCCGCGTGCAGGGCAAGCCGCTACCTGTCACGCTGCCTGAGGGCGTCGCACTGACTTACCTCGAACGCGGTGCCTACAACACGGCGCGCGCCGTGGTCTTCGTCGCGCTGCTGCTCGAGCTGCCCACGCACGCACTGCTGCTGCACCTGTTCATCAAGGATCCCGATGCGCTGCTGGTGATCCACGTGCTGGGCGCCATCGCCGTGCTGTACACACTGGCCTGGGTGCTGGGGGATCGCTGGCACATCGGGGCAGGGCGCCATGTGATGACGGCAGAGGCCCTGCACCTGCGCGTGGGGGTGCGGGTCGAGGGCACGCTGCCGTTGGCGGCAATCGCGCGCGTCGAACCGGTCGACCTGCTGCTGCCGACGTGGCGCCATCGGCATGGTGTAGCGCGCAACGATACCTTGGTGCTAACGCCATTCGACAAGCCGAACTGCGTGCTGGTAATGCACCAGCACGCGCAGGTCGACATCCTGCTGCATCAAGTAACGACGCGGCTGCCGCAGTACGTGTTCTTGTATCTCGACCGTCCGGCATTGCTGACAGCGCACGTCGACCGGACGCGCCCGACTGTCAGCATGCCATGCTGATGCAGGAGCAGGGCGCGACGAGCCGCGCCGGCTCCGGCGCGTTCATCGTGCTGGCGCACGTGCTGTTCGTGCTCGCCTTGGTGCACTACGCCAGTCCCCGACCAGACAACGTCAGCACCCCGGTCGATTACATCGCATTTGCCTTCATCGTCGCGCCGGTGAAGCCGCCGCCAGTGCCGCAGGTGCGCAGCGCGCCGCCACCACCAGTTTCTGTCCAGGTTGTGCGGCCACCCCGCATCGCCACACAGCGTGCGATGCCGGCGTCCCCTGAGCCGATGACGATCATCGCTGCGCCGGAGGAAACCTCAACGGCCACGCCAGCCGAAACGACGACGGCACCTGCATCGGCGCCAACCGGAAAGCTGGACATGGAGTCGCTGCGCGGCCTGGCCCGGCAGGTGGAAAAAGAGCGCGTGCCAACGGCACTGGAACGCCTGCGCACCGCGGAGCAACTGCGTGGAGCCGATGACAACAACCTGTCGCGCGCGATCAAGAGGGCGAAGAACCCGGACTGTCAGAAGAAGTATGCCGGCGGCACAGAGACCAACCTACTGCTGTTGATCCCGCTTGCCATCGATACCATCACTGGCACCGGCTGCACGTGGTAGCTGTCAAAAACAGCCGGGGTCAGGTCTGACATTTGGACACGATCTCTACTATACCTTGGCAAACAGCCGGGGTCAGGTCTGACATTCGGACACGATCTCTACCGTACCTTGACCGAGCGTCGGATTAGACACAGCCGGGGTCAGGTTGAGAGGGTCCGGGTTTCATGGACATCCGAATAGGGGACAATATGCCCCGGGAGGATATACATGACTAACAAAAAGTTGCCATCAAAGCGGGAGATCATTCCTGCTTCATCTGAAGCCGCTAGTCGAAAGCGGGCGACCTATACCGACGAGTTCAAGCGCACGGCGGTAGCGCGGCTGCATTCGGGAGAGCGAAGCGCCACTGATCTGGCCATCGAACTGGGTCTTGGCCGCAACATGCTCTACAAGTGGGCTGAGAAGCTCGAGAAACAAGCCCCGGACAAGAAGCTGCGCAAGCCTGGTCGACCGGCTACTAGCGAGCTCAGTGAAGTCGAGCAGTTGCGCCTGAAGTTGGCCAAGGCTGAACAGGAGTTAGCCATTCTAAAAAAGTTCGATGCGTACTTAACTCGCCTAAAGAAGTGAAGTACGCATTCATCGATGAGCACCGTAGCGAGTTTTCCGTCAAGTCGCTGTGCCGTGAGCTCGATATCAGTCGCAGTCTGTACTACGCAGTTAAGAAGGCCGAGCCGAGTCTGCGCAGCCAGGAAGATCTGGTCTTGCGTGCAGAAATCGTCAAGCTAAACGTAGCGCATCGCTGGGCACCTGGCGCAATCAAGATGTGGCGTTTGCTCAGTGCCAAAGGCATTAAATGCGGCAAGCACCGCGTAAGGCGGCTGCGCAAGTTGGAGAATATTCAAACGTCCCGCATCAAGCGTTTCCGTGCCATTCAAGCGATGCAGCGGGTGCAGCCAGCAGCGCCGAACCTGGTCAAGCGCCGCTTCGACGTCACCGCGCCAAACACGATCTGGGTAGGCGACATGACAGCCATGCGCACAAAGGAAGGGTGACTTCATTTGGCCGTCGTGCTTGACCTTTTTGCTCGCCGTGTTGTGGGTTGGTCGATGGATGCCACGCAAGCTACGACCTTGCCTATGGCAGCCTTGAACATGGCACTGGCGCAGCGAAAGCCTAAAGCAGGACTGATTTTCCATAGCGATCAAGGGACCGTCTATGGATCGAACGATTACCGTGAATTGCTGCAAGCGAACGGCTTGCGGCCCAGCATGAGCCGCAAAGGTGATTGCTGGGATAACGCTGTCGCAGAAAGCTTTTTTTTCAAACCTGAAGAACGAAGCAATGCACGATCGACTTTTTTCATCCAGGGCTGAAGGTAAGGCAGTGGTCGGCGACTATATCGAAGCGTATTACAATCAGCAGCGGCTACATCAAACCTTAGGCTATCAAACGCCTGCCGCCGTCGAAGCCGCACTCCATGTGCCTAAATGACTGTCCAGATTATCCGGACCACCTCAGGTCTGACATTCGGACACGATCTCTACCGTACCTTGACCGAGCGTCGGATTAAATGTTTGCTTGCTGGCGAAGTTGTCCTAGTAGCTTTCTAGAACTTTAGCTAAAGCTGAGGCCGTGTCCAAATGTCAGACCTGACCCCGGCTTTGAAAGCTGAGGCCGTGTCCAAATGTCAGACCTGACCCCGGCTTTGTTATGGCCAGCTTATTTGCTGCCGGTCTTCCAGCGCATGCCGAAGCCGAAGTGGCGGTCCATCAGTTCGTGGGCGCTGGTGGTGCCTTGCTGCTGGAAGTATTCGGCCAGTTTGGTGATCACGAGCTGGCCGCCGCGGTTTTCGATCAGCGCGATTGCGCACATGATCTGGCGGTTGCCGCCGTCGAGTTTGACTTCCACCGGCGCCTGGCCTGGTGCGGTGATCGTCACCACGCCATTGGTCACGCTCCAGTTGGCGGCGCCTTCGTAGATGAACGAGAAGATCACGGCGCGCTTGATCTGGTCGAAGCGCTCGCCGTTGATGAACAGGTTTTCGCCATTCGCGGCGGCGCCCGTGCGGTCGTCGGCGTCGAGCTTGATGAATGGATCGCGCTCGTAGTCGCCGAACGTGTTGCCCAGTGCCTGCACCAACCCCCGGCGGCCATCCGTCAGCTCATACATGCAGCCCAGGTCGAGGTCGATGCCGGTGCGGCCCTTGCGTGACGCTTGCGCCTTGTTGGCCATCTCGCCGGCCTTGTGCGCGAGGTCGCCGGCCATGCTGGTCAGGCGGTCGAGGAAGCCGCCGCCCCGGGCTGCGGCGGCCGGTGGCGGCGTGGATGGCGCCGGTGGCGGCGCGATTGCGGCCTGGTTCCAGTTCAGGTTGACGTGGATGCGGCCATAGCCGCCGCCTGCGCGCTTGTCGAGCGAGACCTTGTCGCCGCGCTTGTCGAGCGTGATCTTCGACAGCGAGACGCGTGGCGCGGCTGGCGTCGCAACGGGAGCAGGTGTCGGCGTCGGCATCGGCGTCGGCGTTGCCGGCTTCGCTGACGATCCCGCCTCGGCACCGCCAAAGTGCGCGAGCAGCGTCGACAGGCCGCCAGCAAAACCCTGGCCGACCGCGCCGAAGCGCCACTGGCCGTCGCGGCGATACAGCTCGGCCACGATCACGGCTTTTTCGTCGCCGAAGTCGGCGCCCGACCACGGGAAGCGCAGCGCGCTGCCCAGCGTGAGCGAGCTCGCGCCCAGCGTGCGCATGCTGGCTGCGCCGTCGATCGCGGCGACGAACACCAGCTTGGCGATCGATGCCGGCAGCTGGTCGAGGTTCACGGCGAAGCTGGCACGGCCCGGCGACTGGTTCAGGCGCACCGCGCCTTCCGGGCTGGCCAGCTGGTTGTAGAAGACCATGTAGCGGTCGTCGGACAGCTTGTCGTTGGCGTCCAGGCCGAAGCAGGAGACATCGACCGAGGCGCCGTTGGCGGCGATCTCGACGTCGACATTGAAGACGTGGCCGCTGCCCAGATCGGCCAGCTTACCTTTCTGGCCGCGCGAATAGGTGGTCATGTTCATGAGGGTTCCCCTTCCAGGAATGGTTTGTGATCCAGTTCGGCGCCGTGGAAACCGAACAGGCGCGATTGCTCGACCGTGCGTTCGGCCCAGGCGCGATGGGTGGCGACTTCGCACATGGCGTCGTTCATGCGAAACACGGCCGGTGCCGACTGGTCGAGAATCGCGCGCGCCACCGCCAGGTCTTGCGGCGACACCTTGAAGTGCTGCTCGATCGGCGCGATCTGGGTCGGATGGATGGCGGTCTTGCCGATCATGCCGTGCGCCAGGTCTTCGATGACTTCCTGGTCCAGCAGCTCGGGCAGATCAAGGTATTCGAACACGGGCGCGGTCAGCATGAAACCGTAGGGCCGGAACGTGGTGACCAGGCGCGAGATGACGGGACCCAGCGGCGTGCGGTACAGCGTCATGCCGCGCGGCCGGCGCAGGCCCAACAGCGCCAGCAGGTCGTTGCCACCGATGCGCAGCGCCAGGATGCGATGACGTACGCCGGGCGCTTCGAGCACAGCGCGCAGGCCCTGCATCTCCTGGTCGTCAAAGGCTTCGGCCGTTTCCAGCGTCGGCATCAACACGTGCTCGGTGTGGCGCAGCAGCCGGTAGTAATTGTCGAAGTTGTGGCGGGTGATCTTGGGCAGCACGAAACCGGTGAGCTTGTCGGCGCCCGGCATCGCCAGCACGCGCTCGAGCACTTCGGTATTGCGTACCCGGACGAAGCGGTCGGCCGCCACGTCCACGCGCATATTGGCCAGCACCACCGACAGGTTGAACAGCGAATAGCTCAGCTCCCGGTCGGCGATGGCGTCCTCCGTGCAGAAGATCAGCGACCGCGCCTGCGGGATCAGGTCGCCATTGGCGATCTCCGCCAGGTCCTTGTGATTGGCCGGCACGTACAACGACGCGCCCAGTGATTTAGCCATCGGATGCACTCCTGATCAGGGATACTGCGTGGTAGGGCAGGCTCGGGTCGATCTCGACCGGGACCTGTTTTTCTTCGGCCAGCGCGGCCAGGTGCGCCACAGCCGGCGCATCCGCGTCGCGCAGTACCAGGAGGCGCGGCACGCGCCGCAACAGCACCCGCGTGGCTTCGCCGATGCCCGGCTTGACGAGGTTGACGTCCGCCACGCCATAGCGCCCCATCGCCGCCCCAAGATAGGCTTGCGAGCGTGCGCGCGCCGCCTGTGCATCCACTGGCGGCATCTCGACAGCATCCGCTGCCAGCGCCAGCGCGGTCAGATCATCGGCGAACGCCTGCGAGCGGTCGATGCCGGCAAAGTCCGCATAGAACACACAGCCGTGGAAATCGTCCGCGCCCAGATCGTCGGGCATGACGGTGCGGCTCACCAGGCCCGATACCGTCGCGTTCAGGATGCTCGACGGGATCAGATAATCGTCGCACGAGGCGGCGCAGGCGGCAGCGCCGGCCAGGTCCGATAGCACGTACAGGCCCGTGTCGATCGCCACGCCGTGGCGCAGGTTGAACGCGTCGACCGAGCCGGCCAGTTCGCGCGCGATGACGCCCTTGCCGGTCCAGCCGTCGACGAACACGATCGATTCGGGCGCGTGGCCCTGGGCCAGGATGTGGCGCAGCGCGGCCGCGTCGATGCCACGGTCGCGCACGATCGACACGCAGTAATGCACGGCGTCGCGCCCGAATCGTTCGCGCAGCAGGCGCGTGACGACCACGCCCACCGGTGTGCCGGCGCGTGCCAGCGAAACGATCGTGATCTGCCGCGCGCGTTGCGCCGCGATCAGGCCCGCCAGGCGCAGGCAGTCCTGCGCCATGCGCGGATTGTTGGCGGCGCAGGCGGCATCGAACAGGCGCATGTAGCGCCCGGAGGGTGCGGATTCCGGCGACAGCATCTGGCTGTAGTGACGCTGGCCGCTCTGGATCAGCGCTTCCTTCTCGGCGACATTGGTGAAGTCCTGCTGCGGCAGGCAGCGCAGCAAAAAGTCGACGTCACCGGCGCGATAGCTGCCCGGGAAGGGGGCATGCCCGATCACAGCGCCCCCACGGTAACGCCGGCCAGCTGCGTGCCGCGCGGGATGATCGCGTAGTCGCAGGCAGCCATGAAGCGCGCATCCGAGCGGCTGTCGCCCATGCCGAACGTGACGATCTCGCCGTGTTCGGCCTTCAGGCGCGCCGTGATGTGCGCGACCGCATGGGCTTTGTCCAGCGCCCTGGGCAGGATCGCCAGGTTGTTGCCGTTGCGGTGGACGACGTAGTCGCGGTTGCCGTCCGCGATCCACGGCCGCACCACGTGTTCTTCGAGCGGCGCGAGGCGCTCGCTCAGCTTGTCCGGGTCTTTCACGACCAGGAAGAATGGCGTGCCGATATCCTCGATCATGCGCGCGCGGCCGGCGTAACCGGTGCGCGCGCCATGGGTGTCGATGTGGGCCGCCAGCTCCAACAGGCCGGGCAGGGCAGTGTGCATTGCCGTGCGCACGCCTTCCAGAAAGGGCCGGTCGACCGCGCCGCCCGGCTCGAGCACGACGCCGCCGTAGTTGATGACGGCGTAGCTGGTGAACGGCAGGTGCACGCGGCGCAGGCCATCGAGGTCGCGCGCGGTGGTCGGGATCATCGTCATCCCGTCCTGCAGCAGCGCGAGAAACGAGCGCTGGGACGGGGTGGTGTATGAACAGATGCTGCCATCCTTGTAGTAGGCGGCAGGCTGCAGCGCATCGGGGGCGTCCCGGTGCGTGCCGCACTTGCCGAAGGTCTGGAACAGCGTGTCGTCCAGGTCAGCGAACAGGAACTTCTTCAACGTGGTCCTCGGACTGGAAATGGAACAGGCGCGCGCGCAGGGTATCGGCCAGCGCGAACAGCGCGGGGTCGGGGGCAGTTTCAAAGCACAGCAGGACATGGTCGTACTGGCCGGGTGCGACGTTGTAGAGGTAGTTGGCGATGCCTTCGCCGTAATTGTCGGGGAAGGTCAAGGCGTGGCCCACTGCACCCCAGGTCAGGATCGGCGAGCGGGTCGTCGACTGCACCACCACGTCGACGCCAAGCTGCTGCAGCGCCGCGCCGAGCAGCGTGGACGCGTGCATGAATTCACCTGTGCCCAGCACCAGCACGCGGCTGCCGGGTGCAAACTCGCCGGCCAGGCGCGCGGCCAGCGCGGTCGGCGCTGGCACGGCGTGATCGATGCCCAGGCGGCCGAACGCGCTGCTGGCGCCGCGGTCGGCGTCGTGCTCGAAGCGCTGGGCCGCGCCCTGGTCCGGTGGCAGCGGGCCTTGCGCAAACGTGAACTGGCCGTCGACCAGCGCGCCGATGGTGGCCGGCAGGCCGAAGCGCGCATCGAGCTCGCCCGGGGCGGCCGGGCCCATGAAATTGGTGATCGTCGCCAGGTGCACGCGCTCGATGCCGGGATTCAGGCGCTGACAGGCGGCAGCCAGGTTGACGAAGGTATTGCCGGTGCTGGCTTCATCGTCGACCATCACGACCGTGCGCGCCGCCATGAACAGCGCGTGCAGCGCCGGATCGGTGGGCTCGTGCAGGAACTGGCGCGGCGCGTGGCTGTGCGCCTCGGCAAATTCGATCAGCGGACCGGCGCCCACGCGGTAGCGCGTGGTGTACAAAAAAAGCGCCTGCTGCGCCGGATGCGCACGCAGCCAGGCTTCGAACACGCCCTGGCCCAGGCCAATCGCGGTTTCGGCCATCGCGATGAAGAGCACCGGGCCATCGACCGGCGGCACGGTGGCCGCCAGGCGCTCGTGCACGGCCAGCATCGCGCCGGGCGACGCCGGCCAGTGCTTGCCCAGCACCTTGCTCAAAAAGAGGAAACCGCGCTTGGCATTGGCGCGTGCGGCAAAGCCGAGCAGCTCGTCGACTTCGGCCGCGCCGCTGTCGATGCGCAGTTCGAGCGTGCCGGTAGGCAGTTCGATCCGCTGCAGGGTGGAGGAAGGCGCAGCCATGGTCATGCCAGTTCCGTGGCGACGCTGACTTCGGCCACGCGCATGCCGTTGGCCACGGGTGGCACGGTGACGCTGTCGAAGCCGTCGGCAAAGCAGCGCAGTGCGATGTAGGGCAGGTTGGGGCCGGCCAGGCACGCCATGGCGATCCCGCCCGACATGCGCGGGTTGATCTCCAGCAGGCGCGGACGGCCGCCGCCTTCGCGGAACTGGGCGTTGAACACGCCGTTCAGGCGGTAGTCGGCGCACAGGCGCGTGGTGGCGTCCAGGATGTCCTGGCGCATGTCGATCAGCTGGCCGCTGCCCGCTTGCGGCAGTTTGCGGCGCACGACAGCGGTCACCAGGCGGCCGTTGTCGCCGACGCAGTCGACGCTGTATTCGGGGCCTTCGAGGAACTCCATCAGGAGCATGGTGCGAAATTCGCCCATCTCGGCCAGGCCGCGGCGCAGGTCGTCGTAGCCGACGTGGTATTCGGCGCCGGCCAGCAGCAGCGCGGCGCTGCTGCGCGCTTCGTCGACGATGGCAAAGCCCAGGCCATAAATCGAATGCGACGGCTTGACGCACAATTTGGCGTGGCGCGGGCGCAGTTCGGCCCAGGCGGCGTCGAATTGGGCGATGTTTTCAAAGACGCGAAATTCGGCCACCGGCGCGTCGGGCAGCACGGTTTCGGCATAGAAGTCGGCCTTGTCGTGGATGCGTTTGAGTTCGGCCGGCGGCGCGGCCGACAGGACACGCGTGCCTATCTCGGCAAAGCGTCCCAGTTCGGACGCCAGCAGCGTCGCTTCACGGCCTGGCACGAAGATGTCGATTTTCTGTTCGCGGCAGAAGGCCAGGCACCAGTCGATATATGCCTCGCCTTTCAGGCCGACCGGCTCGATATGAAACTCGTGTGCCAGGCGCGCAGCAGGCGCATGGCGGTTGGCGTTGCTGTGAACGATGGTGAAACGGCCGTCGGTGTCGGCCTCGCGAATCAGCTTGATCGCAGCATTGACGGACGAAAAAGTCCTGTTGTACCAAACGCGCATGCGCTAATTCCTGAAATTTTGCAGACATGGCCCGCGCTGAGCGCGGGCCGGGGAAGACGAGACGAACGACTCAGACGTTGACGCCGAACGAACGGGCCAGAGGACCCAGACCGCCCTTGAAGCCCTGGCCGACGGCGCGGAATTTCCATTCGCTGCCGTGGCGGTAGAGTTCACCGAAGATCATCGCGGTTTCGGTCGAGCTGTCTTCGGACAGGTCGTAGCGCGCGATCTCGGTTTCGCCGGCGGCGTTCAGGCAGCGGATGTACGCCTTGCTGACCTGGCCAAAGCTCTGGCGGCGCGTTTCGGCATCGTGGATGGTGACGCAGAACGAGATCTTGTCGATGTCGGCCGGCACGCGGTTCAGTTCAACGGCGATCTTTTCGTCGTCGCCCTCGCCCTGGCCGGTGGTGTTGTCGCCTGCGTGGACCACAGAACCGTCGGTCGACTTCAGGTTGTTGTAGAAGATGAAGTCGGTATCGCCGCGCACTTTGGCGTCGGTCTTGAGCAGGAAGGCGCTGCCGTCCAGATCGAAAGCGGAACCGTCGGTCGAGCGGGGATCCCAGCCCAGGCCGATGATGACCTTGGTGAGGCCCGGTGCTTCCTTGCTCAGGTTGACGTTGCCGCCTTTTTGCAGACTGATTGCCATACGAACTCCTTGTTCCGTTGAGGGTTGACTGGCCGCCGGTGGACTGGCGAACCTCGGGGATGGTTCCGCCAATATAGGCGGTAAGCGATCAATTGTACATGGGGCTATGGCGCGCGGATTTCAACCGTTTTTCATAGGAGGATGTACGTACTTGCGGCGATAAAAGGCACGCCCGCCAGCCGGCATCGTGTTCTGGAGGATCAGGCAAAGACCGGCCAGCTTCCGGCAACGGCGCGGGCGGCGCGGCTCACATACTGGTGGCTCTCTCCAACCAACAAGGAATCACCATCATGACCACCATTGCTCTCGTTACCGGCGCCAGCCGCGGCCTCGGACGCAACACCGCACTGCACATCGCCCGCCGTGGCGGCGACGTGATCGTCACCTACCAAAGCCGCCAAGCCGAGGCCCAGAAAGTGGTCGACGAAATCCGCGCTTTGGGCCGCCAGGCGCTGGCGCTGCAGCTCGACGTGGGCGACGTCGCCAGCTTTCCCGCGTTTGCCGCCAGCCTGCGCGCGGCGCTGGCAGAAATCTGGGGGCGCGAACAGTTCGACCATCTCGTCAACAATGCGGGCCACGGCGCCATGGCACCCATCGCCGACACCACCGAGGCGCAATTCGACCACCTGGTCGGCGTCCACTTCAAGGGCGTGTTCTTCCTGACCCAGGCGCTGCTGCCGCTGCTGGCCGATGGTGGGCGCATCGTGAACCTGTCGTCCGGTCTCACCCGTTTCGCGCTCCCGGGCTTTGGTGCGTATGCGGCCGTCAAGGGCGCGGTCGAGATCCTGAGCCTCTATCTCGCCAAGGAACTGGGCGGGCGCGGCATCGCGGTCAATACCGTGGCGCCCGGTGCGATCGAGACGGATTTCCTGGGTGGCGCCGTGCGCGACACGCCGGACCTGAACGGTGTGTTTGCCGGCATGACGGCGCTGGGCCGGGTGGGGGTGCCGGACGATATCGGGCCGATGATTGCCAGCTTGCTCGGGCAGGACAATCGCTGGATCAACGGCCAGCGCATCGAAGTCTCGGGCGGGCAGGCGATTTGAGGGC
This sequence comes from Telluria sp. LT2P80, assembly GCF_059685955.1. Taxonomy (NCBI): domain Bacteria; kingdom Pseudomonadati; phylum Pseudomonadota; class Betaproteobacteria; order Burkholderiales; family Oxalobacteraceae; genus Telluria; species Telluria sp. LT2P80. Next base: position 26,947 of record NZ_JCASIO010000006.1, read on the forward strand.
TTGAGCTCAAGCCGCGTGCAGGCGCTCGTGCGCGGCGCTCACGTCGCGCACCGGCGGCAGTCCGAACATGCGTCCGTACTCGCGCGTGAATTGCTGCACGCTTTCATAGCCGACCGCGTGGGCGGCCGTGCTGGCGTTGACGCCGTCGGCGAGCATCAGGCGACGTGCCTCGATCAGGCGCAGCTGCTTCTGGAACTGCAGCGGCGTGAGCGACGTCACCGCGCGAAAGTGCTGGTGGAACGAGGAGGGACTCATGCCGGCCAGGCCGGCCAGCTGCTCCACCGGGAGCCGGCGGGCATAGTCGGTGCGCAGCAGCGCGACGGCGCGCGCCACACGCCGCACGTGACTGTCGGGCAGGCCAAGGCGCCGCACCGCCGCGCCGTGGCGGCCGGCCAGCAGCCAGTAATGGAATTCACGTATCAGCGATGCCTGCAGCACCGGCAGTGCGGCGGGCCGCTCGATCAATCCCATCAGGCGCAGGGCGGTGTCCGTCAGGTGTGCATCGGTCGGCGCGCTGCGCACCGGCGCGCCGGTGGTGTCGTCGATCGTCGCCATGTCGGTGGCCAGATCGGCAATCACGGCCGGATTGAGGTCGAGCACCAGTGAACAATAGGGCGTCGCGCTGCTGGCCTGCGTGATCTGGCTGAGGGTGGGCACGTCGGCCATGATCAGGAGAGAATCGCCCGCATGGAACGTCAGCGTTTGCCCGCCCGTGCTGACCTGTTTGCTGCCTTGCAGGACCAGGCAGGCCAGCGGGCGGGCGATCTGGCTGGTCAAAGCGCTGCGCTCGTTCACGCGGATCGCGACCAGGCCGGCGATCGGCGTGGGCGCGATGCCGTCGCGGTCGGCCTGGAGGGCTGCGTAGCGCAGGACGCGGGCGAGAAGTGGCGTGTGCATGCGCCAAGTGTAGCGCGACGAACCCGCGTCAGGCAGCTTTTCCGAGCGATGCATCGGCGTCGTTGCCCGCCTGCGCGCTGTCGTGCGGCCGCGCTTCACGCGTGAGCTGCACGGTCTGCACTGGCAAGGCCAGCGCCACGTCCTGCGCCTGCAGCAGCGCCACGATGCGCAGGTAGATCTCCTGCTGGATATCCATGTAGATCGTGTAGTCGGTATTGTCGACGTAGTACACGACTTCATAGTTGAAGCTCGGCGCGGCCAGGCCGCTCAGGTGGGCGCGGTCGAAACGCACCTGCGGCTGGGCGCGCACGATCTCTTCCAGCAGTGCCGGCAGCGCGCGCAGGATCGGTTCGGGCGTGCGGTGCGACACGCCGAACCCGAACACGACACGGCGCGACGCCATCCGGCGCAGGTTCTGGATGCGGCTCTTGAGCAGGTCGTTATTCGAAAACACGATCTGCTCGCCGCCCAGGCTGCGCACGCGGGTGGTCTTCAGGCCGATCTTCTCGACCGTGCCGAGCATCTTGTCGACGATGATGAAGTCGCCCACGACGAACGGTTTGTCGAGCACGATCGAGAGCGACGCGAACAGGTCGCCCAGGATGCTCTGCACTGCCAGTGCGATGGCGATACCGCCGATACCCAGGCTGGCGACGAGCGTGGTGATGTTCACGCCCAGGTTGTCGAGCACCATCAGCGCGACGATTGCCCACAGCGCGACGCGCACCAGGAAGGTGATCGCGGCCGACGAGGTGACACGGTCCGGGTCTTCGCTGCTGCGCTGCGCGCGCGTGACGCGCAGCCAGGTGCGCAGGCCCGTATCGCCCCACAGCGCGACCTGGATCAGCAGCGCCGTGATCGCGAAGCGGCCGATGAACAGGTCCGCCTTCGCGGGCAGGGTCAGCAGGCTGGCGCCGACATACAGGCCGACGAAGCCCAGCACCACCAGCTTCGTCGAGCGCAGCGTGGCGGCGGCGATGTCGTGCAGGAGCGTGTGCGTACCCGCTTCGGTCCGCGCGCCCCCCGCACCCAGGCGCCGCGCGACGATCGACTTGAACGCGTCCAGGCCGATGGTCACGGCCACCATAGCTGCCAGGGCAATCAGCCAGTCGGCCACGGGATTGGCAAGGATGATGTAGTTCATGTCAGGCCGCGGCGCGTTCTTCGATCGGTTGTTCGGCGCCCGGCGCTGGCAATGCCGCCAGTGCGGCCAGGAAGTCGTCGCCCCAGCGTGTCACGTCATGACCGCGCACGATCGCCGCCATGCGCCCGGCGCGGTACGCCACCTCGTCGGCGCCCATCGTCAGCGCGTCGTACAGCGTGGCGCTCATCGCGTTGGCGTCGTACGGATTGACCAGCAGCGCGCCGTGCAGCTCGACGGCGGCGCCGGCGAACTCGGACAGCACGAGCGTGCCGGGCCGGCCCGTCGCATGGCGCGTGGCAACGTATTCCTTGGCCACCAGGTTCAGGCCATCGCGCAGCGGCGTGATCCAGGCGATGTCGCAGGCGGCGTAGTGGGCCACCACCTGCTCGAACGGCAGGCTGCGGTAGAAGTAGCGCACCGGCACCCAGTCCATCGTGGAGAAGCGCCCGTTGATGCGCCCGACGATGCGGTCCAGGTCTTCGCGCAGGCTGTCGTAGATGTCCATGCCGCTGGCGGCCGGCGTGATGATGTTCAGCAGCGTGACCTTGCCCAGCAATTCCGGGTGCTGTTCGAGCATGCGTTCATAGGCCTGCAGCTTTTCCAGCGAGCCTTTCACATAATCGAGGCGCTCGATCGAGACGATGCCGGTCTTGCCGTCCAGGTAGGCGTCAATCTCCGCGATCTGCTGCTGTACGGCGTCGGTTTGCACCAGCGCGTCGATCAGGTCCGTGTTGGTGCCGACCGGATGGGCGCCCAGCGCGACCTGGCGGCCGCCTACTTCGAGCGCGGTGGTCATGTGATCCACGCCCAGCGCGCAGCCGAAGGTCAGGAAGCGCGGCGCGCAGCCCACACCGTCGACGATCTGCACCGGCGCGCACGAACGGGCGGCGTCGACGAAGTTCTCGACGTAGCGCGGGATGTGAAAGCCCACGTAGTCGCACTGCAGCAGGCTGCCGATGATGTCGCGCCGCCATGGCAGGATATTGAAGACGTCGCTCGACGGGAATGCCGTGTGGTGGAAGAACGCGATCTTCAGGTCGGGGCGCAGCGGGCGCAGGAAGGCCGGCACCATCCACAGGTTGTAGTCGTGGATCCAGGCGGTGGCGCCGTACGCCGCTTCGCGCGCGGTCTGCTCGGCGAACAGGCGGTTGATCTCGAGGTAGCGTTCCCAGTGGTCCTGGCGGAACACGGCTTTATCAGGGAACGAAAAGATGATCGGCCAGAACGCCTCCTTCGAGAACTTCTTGTAGAACTGGTCGATGTCGTCCGGCGTGAGTGCGATGCGGGCCGCTTTCAGGTGCGGATAGCGCGCCGCATCGACCGCGACGTGCGGGACGAAGCCGGCCGGGTTGCGGCTGTTCTGCTGCGACCACGCGACCCACGAACCCTTGCGCCCGCCAGCGAAAAAGCTCAATAGCGTGGGCATGATGCCGTTCGGGCTTTTCGGGCGCCGCGCACAGGTCACGCCATCTTCGACCACTTCGTCGTAGGGCAGGCGGTGATACACCATCACCAGTTCGGCGTCGCCGCAGGCTGGAGCGGGGGCAGGGCTGTCGTCGCCATCGAAGCGCAGGCCATGGCGGCTCAGGGCTTCGAGGATGCCGCCGCAGCCGGCGGCGTCGGCCACCACCACGCGCGGCGACTTGCGCACGGCTTCGATCAGCGCCGGTTCGGCGGCGCCCACGACCACGCCGCGAAAGCCCGCCTCGAACATCGACAAGTCATTCAGTGTGTCGCCCGCCACCAAAATATGGGCCGGATCGAACCCGGCCACTTCAGCCAGACGGCGCACGGCGGCGCCCTTGCCGACACCGCGCGGCAGCACGTCCAGGTATTGCCCGGCCGAGAACAGCAGATCGCAGCCGAGTGCATCGACCGCAGCGCGCAGTTCTGGCGTGATCGCGGACTCGGTCGCATAGAACGAGCAGCGTCGCTCCTGCGGCACGAGCTGGCGCACCAGTTGCGGGAAGCCGCTCAGCGCGCGCAGCACTTCATGGGTGCCGGGCCAGGTGGCGGCGATCTCGTGCGCGAGCGGCTCGACCGGGCGCAGGTCGGCGTCGACAATCGTCGCGCCGACGTCGGCAATGATGTAATGGGGGCGCGGGACGGTCGGATCGCTCAGCAGCGGAATGACGGTTTCCAGGCCGCGGCCAGTGACGAAGACCAGCTTGGCGCCAGGCAGGGCGCCGGAAAACAGTTCACGGATGCGGCGCCGTGCTTCATGGGTGCCAGCCAGCAGCGTGCCGTCGAGATCGGTAGCGAGGACCAGGCGTGAAGGGTCGAGCAGGCGGGGCCAGCGTTGGGTATCAATGACAGTCATGTTGTACATCCTTGCAGCAATGCGTCCGCCAGCAGACCAGGGGTGGACTGACGGTGCAGGTCGGGGCCCGCGAAGTCGCCGGGGAGGCGCGCGGACCGTGGGAAAGGCGGATGGCGCGAAGCGCGTTTTGTTGTACGAAGAAGTGCGCGTTCGACAGGGCCGGGGCCGCCAGGCGGAGGAGGGCGGGCAGCGCCGGCATGGGTGCCGGAAATCACGTGCGCCAGGTGCACACGACGAAGCCCGTCCTCGAAATACATTTGTACAATAACATTTTGTTGCATCTGGCACAACCGGCGATTTGCCAATGCTGCTGGCCTGGCGTGGAATCAAAATTCTGCTGGAAAGTTGAATCGCCGAAAAAAGCTATTGCAAAAGTTCCAGCATGCCTCGTATAATTCGGCTCCCCGGGCGGTTAGTTCAGTTGGTTAGAATACTTGGTCGACATCCAAGGGGTCGCAGGTTCGAATCCTGCACCGCCCACCAGAAATTCAAGTCGCAGGCTCCCAGCAATGGTTGATGCCTGTAGAGACAAGGCGCACGACGCTGTGCCTGTCTGTGCCGTTCAGCTCGAACGGATTCTTCATTCTCCAGATACTGCGAAAAGCGCAACAGGACCGGTCTCGATGCCGATTTTTCCTGTTGCGCCGTTGCCGTTTGCGCGCTATACTAGCCGGCTTCGGTACGGGTGCGTCTTTTATTGCCCGTATTATTTAGTAGTTCAACTACCCCCGCCCAATCGTAGGTGGGAATGGAGAAAAAATGAGCTTGGGCCTTCTCGGTCGCAAGGTTGGCATGATGCGTATCTTCACGGACGAGGGTGATTCAATCCCTGTCACCGTGCTGGATGTGTCGAACAACCGTGTCGCACAAATCAAAACCCCTGAAACTGATGGCTACACCGCAGTTCAGGTCGTCTACGGTCAACGTCGTGCTTCGCGCGTGACGAAAGCCGCTGCCGGTCACTACGCCAAAGCTGGCGTCGAAGCCGGTACGATGCTGAAAGAATTCCGCATCGATTCCACCAAAGCCGCCGAACTCAAAGCCGGTGACACCATCGATGCTTCGCTGTTCGAAGTGGGCCAGAAAATCGACGTGCAAGGCACCTCGATCGGTAAAGGCTACGCCGGTACCATCAAGCGTCACAACTTCGCATCGGGCCGTGCTACCCACGGTAACTCGCGTTCGCACAATGTTCCTGGCTCGATCGGTATGGCCCAGGATCCAGGCCGCGTGTTCCCAGGCAAGCGCATGACCGGTCACATGGGCGACGTCACCGTCACCACCCAGAACCTGGAAGTTGCTCGCATCGACACCGAACGTCAGCTGCTGCTGATCAAAGGTGCCGTACCTGGCGCGAAGAACGGCCAAGTGGTCGTCAAGCCTGCTGTTAAAACCAAACTCAAGAAAGGAGCGTAAGCCATGGAACTGAAGCTCCTGAATGAGCAAGGTCAAGACGGCGCCAATGTTGCAGCCGCCGATGAAGTGTTCGGTCGTGAATACAACGAAGCCCTGATTCACCAAGTCGTCGTCGCCTACGCTGCTAACGCACGTGGCGGTAACCGCAAGCAGAAAGATCGTGAAGAAGTCCACCACACGACCAAGAAGCCATGGCGCCAAAAAGGTACCGGCCGCGCTCGTGCTGGTATGTCGTCGTCGCCACTGTGGCGCGGCGGTGGTCGTATCTTCCCGAACAGCCCAGAAGAAAACTTCACGCACAAAGTTAACAAGAAGATGTTCCGCGCAGGTATCTGCTCGATCTTCTCGCAACTGGCCCGCGAAGGCCGTCTGAGTGTCGTCGAGAACCTGTCGATCGAAGCACCAAAGACCAAGCTGCTGTCGCAGAAACTGCTGGGCATGGGTCTGGACTCGGTCCTGGTGATCACCGATACCATCGATGAAAACCTCGAGCTGGCATCGCGCAATCTGCCGCACGTTCTGGTCGTTGAGCCTAAGCACGCTGACCCGATGTCGCTGGTGTTCTACAAGAAAATCCTGGTCACGAAAGCTGCTCTGGCCAAGATCGAGGAGATGTACGCATGAGCGCCGCAATCAAATTTAGCGAAGAGCGCCTGATGAAGGTGCTGCTGGCTCCGATCATTTCCGAGAAGGCTACCTTCGTCGCGGAAAAGAACGAGCAGATCGTGTTCAAGGTCATGCCTGACGCGACCAAGCCAGAAATCAAGGCTGCTGTCGAACTGCTGTTCAAAGTCGAGGTCGAATCGGTCCAGACGTTGAACCGTGAAGGCAAGCAGAAGCGTTCGGGCCGTTTCAACGGTCGTCGCAACCACACCAAGCGTGCTTTCGTGTGCCTGAAGCCAGGCCAGGAAATCAATTTTGTCGAGGAGGCTAAATAATGGCACTCGTTAAGATGAAGCCAACCTCCCCAGGCCGTCGCGGCATGGTGAAAGTTGTGACTGAAGGCCTGTACAAAGGTCGTCCGTTCGCAGCCCTGGTTGAAAAGAAATCGAAAACTGCCGGCCGTAACAACAACGGTCACATCACCACCCGTCACATGGGCGGCGGTCACAAGCAGCATTACCGTCTGGTCGACTTCAAGCGCCAGAAGGACGGCATCCCTGCCAAGGTCGAGCGTATCGAATACGATCCAAACCGTACCGCGCACATTGCACTGCTGTGCTACGCGGACGGTGAGCGTCAGTATGTCATCGCCACCAAGAACATGGCTGTCGGCGATAGCATCATGAATGGCTCGGAAGCGCCGATCAAGGCCGGTAACTGCCTGCCGATCCGCAACATCCCAGTCGGTACCATCATGAACTGCGTCGAAATGCTGCCAGGTAAGGGTGCCCAGATGGCCCGTACCGCCGGCGCCGGCGTCGTGCTGATGGCACGTGAAGGCACCTACGCTCAGGTCCGCCTGCGCTCGGGTGAAGTCCGTCGCGTGCACATCGAGTGCCGCGCTACCATTGGCGAAGTCGGCAATGCCGAACACAGCCTGCGCAAGATCGGTAAAGCTGGCGCGATGCGCTGGCGTGGTGTTCGTCCAACCGTTCGCGGTGTGGTCATGAACCCTGTCGATCACCCGCACGGTGGTGGTGAAGGTAAAACTGCAGCCGGTCGTCACCCAGTGTCCCCATGGGGCCAGCAGACCAAGGGTAAGAAGACGCGTTCGAACAAGCGTACTTCGTCGATGATCGTTTCGCGCCGCGGCAAGAAATAAGGATAAAAAATGACTCGTTCATTGAAAAAAGGGCCGTTTATTGACGCCCACCTGGTGAAAAAAGTCGAAGCCGCGCAAGCGAACAAAGACAAAAAGCCAGTCAAAACCTGGTCGCGCCGCTCGACGATCTCCCCAGACTTCATCGGTCTGACGATCGCTGTTCACAACGGCAAGCTGCACGTTCCTGTGTATGTGTCGGAGAACATGGTCGGCCACAAGCTCGGCGAGTTCGCGCTGACCCGTACGTTCAAGGGCCACGCCGCTGACAAGAAGGCGAAAAAATAATGGAAACTAAAGCTATCCTCAAAGGCGTGCGCCTGTCGGAACAAAAAGGCCGCCTGGTGGCCGATCTGATCCGCGGCAAGAAAGTTGACGCAGCACTCAACATTCTGCAATTCAGCCCAAAAAAGGGCGCGACGATCATCAAGAAGGTTCTCGAGTCGGCGATCGCCAACGCGGAACACAATGATGGCGCGGACATCGACGAACTGAAAATCGTTCAGATCTATGTCGAAAAGGGCCCGATCCTGAAGCGTTTTACGGCACGTGCAAAAGGCCGCGGCGATCGTATTTCTAAACAATCCTGTCACATTTACGTGACTGTCGGTAACTAAGGAGTCACAGAATGGGTCAGAAAATCCACCCTACCGGCTTCCGCCTGGCGGTCACCCGTAACTGGTCGTCGCGTTGGTATGCTGGTAACGGCAACTTCGCAGCCATGCTGCTGGAAGACCTGGAAGCACGCGCTTTCCTGAAAAAGAAGCTGAAGAATGCTTCGGTCGGTCGCATCGTCATCGAGCGTCCTGCCAAGAACGCGCGTTTCACCATTTACTCGTCGCGTCCTGGTGTCGTGATCGGTAAAAAAGGCGAAGACATCGAAGTGCTGAAGTCGTCGCTGGCGAAGATCATGGGCGTGCCAGTGCACGTCAATATCGAAGAGATCCGCAAGCCTGAGATCGATTCGCAGCTGATCGCCGATTCGATCTCGCAGCAGCTCGAAAAGCGCATCATGTTCCGTCGTGCAATGAAGCGCGCGATGCAAAATGCAATGCGTCTGGGCGCTGTCGGCATCAAGATCATGTCGTCGGGTCGTCTGAACGGCATCGAAATCGCACGTACCGAATGGTACCGCGAAGGTCGCGTGCCACTTCACACCCTGCGCGCCGATATCGACTACGGCACCAGCGAAGCATCGACCACGTACGGCATCATCGGCGTCAAGGTCTGGGTCTACAAGGGCGACCGTTCGGTCACCGGCGAAGCACCAGTCATCGACACCCCGCCGGACGACAAGAAGCCACGCGGCCCACGTCGTGACGATGGCAAGCCATCGCGCGGCCCACGCCCAGCAGGCGGCGCACGTCCAGCCGCAGCGCCAGTTGTCCGCGCTCGTCCAGCTGTCAAGCTGGCGACCCCGGCTGCCGCTGCACCTGCTGCTGCCCCAGCTGAGAAAGCAGGAGAATAAGCATGCTGCAACCATCGCGCAGGAAGTATCGTAAAGAGCAGAAAGGCCGTAACACCGGCATTTCGCACACCCGCGGCACCGCGGTCTCGTTCGGTGAATTCGGTCTGAAGGCAGTTGCCCGCGGCCGTATCACTGCACGTCAGATCGAAGCGGCACGTCGTGCCATGACCCGTCACATCAAGCGTGGCGGTCGTATCTGGATCCGTATCTTCCCGGACAAGCCGATTTCGAACAAGCCAGCTGAAGTTCGTATGGGTAACGGTAAAGGTAACCCAGAATACTACGTCGCTGAAATCCAGCCAGGCAAAGTCCTGTATGAGATGGACGGCGTTGATGAAACCCTGGCGCGCGAAGCATTCCGCCTGGCCGCTGCCAAACTGCCACTGGCTACCACGTTCGTGGTTCGCCAGGTCGGTCAATAACAGGAGTTGTATATGAAAGCATCGGAACTCCGCGGCAAGGACCAGGACGCGCTGCAGAAGGAGCTGAACGAGCTGCTCAAGGCCCAATTCGGTCTGCGCATGCAAGTCGCCACCCAGCAGCTCGGGAATACCTCGCAGCTCAAGAAAGTACGTCGCGATATCGCGCGTGTGAAGACTGTGATGAACACGAAGGAAGCCAAATGAACGACACCACTAAAACGGCGCTGAAGCGTACGCTGGTCGGTAAAGTCGTGTCCGACAAAATGGACAAGACGGTAACCGTACTGATCGAACGTCACGTCAAGCATCCGCTGTACGGCAAGATCATCGTGCGCTCGAACAAGTATCACGCGCACGACGAAGCGAATGAAGCGAAAATTGGCGACACCGTCGAGATCGCAGAAGGTCGCCCGATCTCGAAGACGAAAGCCTGGACGGTCACCCAGGTGCTGTTGGTAGCACCAGTCCTCTAAGCTTTAAAAATTGTCTTGCGTGGCCCGCTGGTATCTGAGATACTAGCGGGCTTCGTTCATGTGTTGCCGCAGTTTGTCCCCCTCGGCAAGTGCGGCCTGTAACGAAAGCGTTATTGGAAAGTCCAATCACCCAATCGTGGTGCTCCAGCAGGGGCGTTACGGCGGGACCAAGACTGACCGCAGGCCCACAAATTGTGGGGTTTCTTCGGCTTAAGTTGGGAAAGAAAATACTATGATTCAAACCGAAAGCCGGCTCGAAGTAGCCGACAACACGGGTGCAAAGGAAGTTCTGTGCATCAAGGTGTTGGGCGGCTCGAAGCGCCGTTACGCGAGCATTGGCGACATCATCAAGGTCACCGTTAAAGTCGCAGCCCCACGTGGCCGCGTCAAAAAAGGTGAAATTTACAATGCCGTGGTTGTGCGCACCGCAAAAGGTGTGCGTCGCCCGGATGGTTCCCTGGTCAAGTTCGACGGCAATGCCGCTGTCCTGCTGAACGCCAAGCTGGAGCCAATCGGTACCCGTATCTTCGGACCAGTGACGCGCGAGCTGCGCACTGAAAAGTTCATGAAGATCGTGTCGCTGGCACCTGAAGTTCTGTAAGGATACGACATGGATAAGATTCGTAAAAACGACGAAGTCATCGTTCTGGCCGGGAAAGACAAGGGCAAGCGCGGTGTCGTTCAACAGCGTGTAGACGCTGAACACGTCATCGTCGAAGGCGTCAACGTCGCTAAAAAAGCGACCAAGCCTAACCCGATGACCGGTGTTACTGGTGGTATCGTCGACAAGACAATGCCGATTCACGTGTCGAATGTCGCGCTGTTCAACGCAGCGACCGGCAAGGCAGATCGCGTTGGCTTCAAAGACCAGGACGGCAAAAAAGTCCGCGTCTTCAAGTCGAGCGGCGAAGTAGTGAAGGGGTAAGAATAAATGGCCCGTCTCCAAGCAATTTACAAAGAAAAAGTCGTCGCCGAGCTGACCGAGAAATTCGGTTACAAGTCGGTGATGGAAGTGCCACGTCTGACCAAGATCACCCTGAACATGGGTCTGTCGGAAGCAGTCGCTGACAAGAAGATCATCGAGCACGCCACTGGCGACCTGACGAAGATCGCCGGCCAGAAGCCAGTGATCACCAAGGCACGCAAGGCAATCGCTGGTTTCAAAATCCGCGAAGGCTACCCGATCGGCACGATGGTGACCCTGCGCGGCGCCCGCATGTACGAATTCCTGGACCGCTTCATCACCGTGGCTCTGCCGCGCGTGCGTGACTTCCGCGGTGTCAATGGTAAATCGTTCGATGGTCGCGGCAACTACAACATCGGTGTCAAGGAACAGATCATCTTCCCAGAGATCGACTACGACAAGATCGATGCACTGCGTGGCATGAACATCTCGATCACCACGACTGCTAAGACCGACGAAGAAGCCAAAGCGCTGCTCGCCGCCTTCAAATTCCCGTTCAGGAACTAAGAGCAATGGCAAAACTTTCACTGATTAACCGCGAAAAGAAGCGTGCAGACCTGGTGGAGAAATTCGCCCCGAAGCGTGCCGCTCTTAAAGCGATCATCGACGACCAGTCGAAGACGGAAGAAGAACGCTACGAAGCGCGTCTGAAGCTGCAGGCTCTGCCGCGCAATTCGGCACCGACCCGTCAGCGTAACCGCTGCGCCATCACTGGCCGTCCACGTGGCACTTTCCGTAAATTCGGTCTGGCACGTACTAAACTCCGCGAATTCGCCATGAAGGGCGAAATTCCTGGTATGACCAAAGCAAGCTGGTAATAGGAGAATATGCAATGAGTATGAGCGATCCTATCGCCGATATGCTGACCCGCATTCGCAACGCACAAGTTGTTCAGAAAACCACGGTCGCAATGCCGTCGTCAAAAGTCAAGGTTGCTATTGCCAACGTCCTGAAGGACGAGGGTTACATTGAGGATTTCGCTGTCACCTCCGAAGGTGGTAAAGCGGAACTGAAAATCGGTTTGAAGTATTACACTGGCCGTCCGGTCATCGAGCGCCTTGAGCGTGTTTCCCGTCCTGGCCTGCGTATCTACAAAGGTAAAGACGAGATCCCAACCGTCATGAACGGCCTGGGCGTGGCAATCGTGTCGACCCCGCAAGGCGTCATGACTGATCGCAAAGCGCGCGCTACCGGTGTCGGTGGCGAAGTGATTTGCTACGTGGCTTAAGGAGTAGACGATGTCTCGAGTAGCTAAGATGCCTATCGCCGTCCCTGCCGGTGCCGAAGTCGCGATCAACGCGTCGTCGATCACCGTCAAGGGCCCGCTGGGCTCCCTGACCCAGGCCCTGAACGGCCTGGTCAAAGTGGAAAACAACAATGGCACGCTGACCTTCGACGTAGTCGATGATTCGCGTGAATCGAACGCCATGTCCGGCACCCTGCGTGCTCTGGTCAACAACATGGTAACCGGCGTGACCAAGGGCTTCGAGAAGAAGCTGAACCTGGTCGGCGTGGGCTACAAGGCAGCAGTGCAGGGCAACGCCCTGAACCTGTCGCTGGGCTTTTCGCACCCGGTGCTGCATGCAATGCCGGAAGGCGTTACTGCAGCAACTCCGACCCCGACCGAGATCCTGATCAAGGGTATCGATCGTCAAAAGGTCGGCCAGGTTGCCGCTGAAGTTCGCGCTTACCGCTCGCCTGAGCCTTACAAAGGCAAGGGTGTCCGTTATTCGGACGAAGTGGTGAAGCTTAAAGAAACCAAGAAGAAATAATCGGAGCTGACATGGACAAGAAAGAATCACGTCTGCGTCGTGGACGTCAGACCCGCATCAAGATCTCGCAGCTGGGCGTGAACCGTTTGTCGGTTCACCGCACCAACCTGCATATCTATGCGAACCTGATCAGCCCGGACGCAAAAGTACTGGTGTCGGCTTCGACTCTGGAAGCTGAAGTGCGCGCCGAGCTGGCAGGTCAGACTGGCGCCGGCGGCAACGCTGCAGCAGCCGCTCTGGTCGGCAAGCGCGTCGCAGAAAAAGCACTGAAAGCAGGAATCACCGAAGTCGCGTTCGATCGCTCCGGTTTCCGTTACCACGGTCGGGTGAAGGCGCTGGCGGAAGCCGCGCGTGAAGCCGGTCTGAAGTTCTAAGGAAGAATCGTCATGGCAAAAATGCAAGCGAAAATGGCAAGCGACAAGCCGGATGATGGCATGCGCGAGAAAATGATCGCGATCAACCGCGTGACCAAAGTGGTCAAGGGTGGTCGTATCATGGGTTTTGCAGCGCTGACCGTTGTCGGTGACGGCGATGGCCGCATCGGCATGGGCAAAGGCAAGTCGAAGGAAGTTCCAGTCGGCGTGCAAAAAGCGATGGAAGAAGCCCGCCGCAACCTGATCAAGGTGCCACTCAAGAACGGTACCCTGCATCACACCGTGTCCGGTCGTCACGGCGCCTCGCGCGTCATGATGATGCCAGCTAAGCCTGGTACCGGCGTGATCGCTGGTGGCGCAATGCGCGCTATCTTCGAAGTGATGGGCGTGACGGACGTGGTCGCTAAATCGACCGGCTCGTCGAATCCATACAACCTGGTGCGCGCAACTCTCGACGGTCTGTCGAAAATGAGCACTGCTTCCGACATCGCCGCCAAGCGTGGCAAGTCGGTCGAAGACATCCTGGGTTAAGGGGAAATCACATGGCTAACACCGTTAAAGTTCAGCTCGTCAAGGGCCTGATCGGTACCCGTCAGGATCACCGTGCCACCGTGCGCGGTCTGGGTCTGCGTCGCGTCAACTCGGTCTCCGAGTTGCAAGACACCCCGTCCGTGCGTGGCATGATCAACAAAGTATCGTACCTCGTGAAAGTGGTTTCGTAAGCCCTCGGGCTTGCGAACGGAGAAATCAATGGAACTCAATACCATTCAACCAGCTGACGGCGCCAAGCACTACAAGCGTCGCGTCGGCCGCGGTATCGGCTCCGGCATCGGCAAAACTGCCGGCCGTGGTCACAAGGGTCAAAAGTCGCGTTCGGGCGGCTTCCACAAAGTCGGCTTCGAAGGCGGTCAAATGCCTCTGCAGCGTCGTCTGCCAAAGCGTGGTTTCAAATCGCTGAACGCAACGTTCAAGGCTGAAGTGCGTCTGTCCGATCTGAACAACCTGGCCGTCGGCGAAGTCGACATCCTGGTGCTCAAAGCGGCTGGCGTTCTGTCGGTTCTGGCACGTGACGTGCGCGTCATCCTGTCCGGCGAGATCACCAAAGCGGTGAACCTCAAAGGCCTGAAAGTGAGCGCCGGCGCTAAAGCGGCAATCGAAGCAGCTGGCGGCTCGGTCGCGTAAAGCGATCGCTGCCTGATCGGAGCAAAAATTGGCGACTAATTCACAACTTGGTAAAAGCGCCGCTTCCGGATTCCCATGGGCCCGGCTGTGGTTTTTGCTTGGCGCGTTGGTCGTGTACCGCATCGGTGCTCATATTCCGGTCCCCGGAATTGACCCGGTGCAGCTCGCTGCGCTGTTCAAGCAGAACGAAGGCGGCATCCTGGGCATGTTCAACATGTTCTCGGGTGGCGCCTTGTCCCGCTTTACCGTGTTCGCGCTCGGCATCATGCCTTATATTTCGGCTTCGATCATCATGCAGCTCGCATCGATCGTTTCGCCGCAACTCGAGGCGTTGAAGAAAGAGGGCGAGTCCGGCCGCCGCAAGATTACCCAGTACACCCGTTACTTCACGGTTGCGCTGGCACTCTTCCAGGCGTTCGGTATCGCTGTCGCGCTCGAAGCGCAGCCTGGCCTGGTCATTGACCCTGGTCTCGGCTTCCGTTTCGTCACCATCGTGACCCTCTTGACCGGCACCATGTTCCTGATGTGGCTGGGCGAGCAAATTACCGAGCGTGGTCTTGGCAATGGCATTTCGATCATCATCTTTGCCGGCATCGCAGCAGGTTTACCGTCGGCGCTGGGTGGCTTGTTCACCCTGGTGTCGAACGGTTCGATCGGCAGCTTCTCGGCCATCCTGATCGTTCTGCTGATCGCTGCGGTGACGTATGCGGTGGTGTTCGTGGAACGCGGACAGCGCAAGATTCTGGTTAATTACGCGAAACGCCAGGTCGGCAACAAGATCTACGGTGGCCAAACCAGCCACCTGCCCTTGAAGCTGAACATGGCAGGCGTGATCCCGCCGATCTTCGCGTCGTCGATCATTCTGTTCCCGGCGACGATTGTCGACTGGTTCACCCGTGGCAAGGATTCCAGCGGCCCGGTGATCGGGTTCCTGAAGGATCTGGCGGCGTCGATGGCGCCGGGCGAACCAATCCACGCGTTGCTGTATGCGGTGGCGATCGTGTTCTTCTGCTTCTTCTATACCGCGCTGGTATTTAACAGCAAGGAAACGGCGGACAACTTGAAGAAAAGTGGCGCGTTTGTACCGGGCATCCGTCCGGGTGATCAGACCGCTCGCTATATCGACAAGATCCTGATGCGCCTGACCCTGGCTGGTGCTGTCTACATCACCCTGGTGTGCCTGGTGCCGGAGTTCATGACCGCCCAGTGGAAGGTTCCCTTCTACTTCGGTGGCACGTCGCTCCTGATCATCGTTGTGGTGACGATGGACTTCATGGCACAAGTACAGAACTACGTCATGTCGCAGCAATATGATTCACTGCTGCGCAAGGCGAACTTCAAGGGTGGCGTCCCGACGCGATAAGTAGTCGGGTGCATGGCGCGAATGGCAGAAGACGATGTCATCCGAATGCAAGGGGAGGGTCGAAAGACTCTCCCAAACGCGACGTTCCGCGTGAAGCTGGAAAACGAAATGTGAGCCTGGGGTCGATCTCGGGTAGAATGCGTGTTCGCTTCTGCCCGCGTGACCCGGTAATGGTGAAGTTGACCCCGTTATCGAGGTCCCGGGCCCGCATCGTATTCGGCACCAAGTAAAAACACATCATCAAGTAAACGAACCGAAGAGAGTGCAAAATGAAAGTTAACGCTTCAGTCAAGCGGATCTGCCGCAACTGCAAGATCATCAAGCGCAAGGGCGTGGTCCGTGTGATCTGCGTCGAGCCGCGTCACAAGCAGCGTCAAGGTTAATTTCGAGGAATAACGAATGGCACGTATTGCAGGGGTTAACATCCCAAATCATCAGCACACTGTTATCGGCCTGACGGCGATCTACGGTGTTGGCCGTCCGCGTTCGCAGAAAATCTGCGACGCAACCGGTATCGCGACCACCAAAAAAGTCAAGGACCTGGACGATAATGAACTCGAGAAGCTGCGTGACGAAGTCGCGAAGTTTGTCGTGGAAGGCGATCTTCGCCGCGAACTGTCCATGAACATCAAGCGTCTGATGGACTTGGGCTGCTACCGCGGCATGCGTCACCGTAAGGGCCTGCCGGTCCGCGGTCAGCGTACCCGCACCAACGCGCGTACCCGTAAGGGCCCGCGTAAGGCAGCTCAATCGCTCAAGAAATAATCTAGGAACCGACTATGGCCAAGCAACAAAGCAGCGCGGCAGCAGCGCGCGTCCGCAAGAAAGTCAAGAAGAACGTTGCCGAGGGCATCGCCCACGTGCACGCGTCCTTCAACAACACGATCATCACGATCACCGATCGTCAGGGCAATGCTCTGTCGTGGGCAACTTCCGGCGGCGCCGGCTTCAAGGGTTCGCGCAAATCGACCCCGTTCGCAGCGCAGGTTGCTGCCGAAGCTGCTGGCAAGGTCGCTCAGGAATCGGGCGTGAAGAATCTGGAAGTGCGTATCAAGGGCCCAGGCCCAGGCCGTGAATCGGCTGTGCGCGCACTGAACAACCTCGGCATCAAGATCACCGAGATCCAGGACGTCACCCCAGTTCCACACAACGGTTGCCGTCCACCAAAGCGTCGCCGTATCTAAGTTGCAGGGGAGGGCGGTTCGCCGCCAGCCCATGTACTTGGTAATCGATGCTCGGGGCGCATAGCCCCGTTGTGTTTTCAAGAAAAGCCGGTGCAGTTGCCCGTAAATGGGATATACTGCCCGGCTCTTGTCGCCTGCTGCTCTAGCGGTGGGTGATGCAAGCCACGTCCGGCCTGACTTTCCAGAGCTGGACTAGCGCCTGGGTGCTTCTGCACTCTGGGGCGTGATCAATTATTAAAGGAATCTAACGTGGCACGTTATATCGGACCAAAAGCAAAACTGTCGCGCCGTGAAGGCACTGACCTGTTCCTCAAGAGCGCACGTCGCTCGCTCGACTCGAAGTGCAAACTGGACATCAAGCCAGGCCAGCACGGTGTCAAGTCGGGTGCCCGCACCTCGGACTACGGCAACCAACTGCGCGAAAAGCAAAAAGTCAAGCGCATGTACGGCATCCTGGAACGCCAGTTCCGTCGCTACTTCGCAGAAGCTTCGCGTCGCAAGGGTAACACCGGCGAAACGCTGCTGAAGCTGCTGGAAGCGCGTCTGGACAACGTGACGTACCGCATGGGTTTCGGTTCGACCCGCGCTGAAGCACGTCAGCTGGTCAGCCACAAAGCCTTCACCGTCAACGGTCAGGTCGTGAACATCGCTTCGTACCAAGTCAAGACCGGCGACGTCGTCGCTGTTCGTGAAAAGGCCAAGAAGCAAGTACGTATCGCTGAAGCCCTGTCGCTGGCTGAGCAAATCGGTTTCCCAAGCTGGGTGTCGGTCGATGCCAAGAAGCTGGAAGGCACCTTCCGTTCGTTCCCAGAGCGTAACGAAATCGCTGCTGACGTCAACGAAGCGCTGATCGTCGAACTGTACTCGCGTTAATCGACCGTGTCAGAGCCGGCTTTGCCGGCTCCCAGCGGTCGACCCCGCGCAGGCGGGGATCCAAGTTTGCCGGCTAGATCGAGCAGCTTGGGTTCCCGCCTACGCGGAAACGACGGAGTGGTTGTGCAAGCGCAGCGATCCCGGATCGGCACTTGCAAAGAGCAGCGAATTCTCTGGAATCAAAGTTTCCTCCTCACCGTCGTAACCCAATTCGTTTTACCGCCTGCTCCGGCAGGCGTTTTCCATCAAGCCATCAGCCTTATCGGTGTAACGAGCCGAGGGTATTGAAAAGGACTACGTTCATGCAAAATAGTTTGTTGAAGCCACGTATCATCGACGTCGAAGCACTGGGCGCCGGCCACGCGAAAGTCGTGATGGAGCCGTTCGAGCGTGGCTATGGCCACACCCTCGGCAACGCACTGCGTCGCGTGCTGCTGTCGTCGATGGTTGGCTACGCGCCGACCGAAGTGACGATCGCTGGTGTCGTGCATGAATACTCGTCGCTCGATGGCGTTCAGGAAGACGTCGTCGACCTGCTGCTGAACCTGAAGGGCGTGGTCTTCAAAGTCCACAACCGTGACTCGGTCAACCTGACCCTGAAAAAGGAAGGCGAAGGCCCAGTCCTGGCATCGGACATCGACCTGCCGCACGACGTCGAGCTCGTCAATCCGGATCACGTGATCGCTCACCTGACCGCCGGTGGCAAGCTGGACATGCAGATCAAGGTCGAAAAAGGCCGTGGCTATGTGCCAGGTAACGTCCGTCGTCTGTCGGAAGACACCAACAAGACCATCGGCCGCATCATCCTGGACGCTTCGTTCTCGCCAGTGCGCCGCGTGTCGTACGCTGTTGAATCGGCCCGTGTCGAACAGCGTACCGACCTGGACAAGCTGATCATCAACATCGAAACGAACGGCGTCATCACGCCAGAAGAAGCGATCCGCCAGTCGGCCCGCGTCCTGGTCGATCAGCTGAACGTGTTCGCTGCCCTGGAAGGCACCGAAGCCGCTGCGGAAGCGCCATCGCGCGCACCGCTGGTCGATCCGATCCTGCTGCGTCCAGTCGACGACCTGGAACTGACCGTCCGTTCGGCCAACTGCCTGAAAGCAGAAAACATCTACTACATCGGCGATCTGATCCAGCGTTCGGAAAACGAACTGCTCAAGACGCCAAACCTGGGCCGCAAGTCGCTCAACGAAATCAAGGAAGTCCTTGCTTCGCGTGGCTTGACCCTGGGCATGAAACTCGAAAACTGGCCACCAGCCGGCCTCGAGAAGTAATCAGAGTTTTTTGTCGCACCCCGCCCGGACGCGTTGTCCAGGCGGATTAAACCCGAACCGGTCCGCGGACGTGCCTTGCAATCAAGGCACGAACGATCGAAGAACTGGCATTGAAAACACCCGAAAGGAATTACCATGCGTCACCGTCACGGCCTTCGTAAGCTGAATCGTACCTCGTCCCACCGTCTGGCAATGCTGCGCAACATGACTGTTTCGCTGCTGCGTCATGAAGCCATCAAGACCACCGTCCCAAAAGCCAAGGAACTGCGTCGCGTCATCGAACCGATCCTGACCCTGGGCAAGACCGACACCCTGGCAAACAAGCGCCTGGCCTTCGCTCGCCTGCGCGACCGCGAAATGGTCCTGAAGCTGTTCGCTGAGCTGGGTCCACGCTACGCAAACCGCAACGGCGGCTACCTGCGTATCCTGAAGATGGGTTTCCGCGTTGGCGACAATGCACCAATGGCTTACGTTGAACTGCTGGATCGTCCAGAAGTGACTTCGGAAGAAGAAGCACCGACCGCCGAGTAATCGACTGTCGTTGAAAAGACCAGGCTTCGGCCTGGTTTTTTTTCGCCTGTCGATCGAGCCTCCTCTGCGCACCTTTGGCAGCCGGTGTACCATGCCCGTGCCTTATTACAACTGACTCGACCTCCATGCCCCGATTTTCTGCACGGCACTGGCTTGCTGCCTGCCTGACGCTGTTTGCTTTTTTCACGCTG
Source organism: Telluria sp. LT2P80 (assembly GCF_059685955.1). Lineage (NCBI taxonomy): Bacteria > Pseudomonadati > Pseudomonadota > Betaproteobacteria > Burkholderiales > Oxalobacteraceae > Telluria > Telluria sp. LT2P80. Next base: position 46,563 of record NZ_JCASIO010000006.1, read on the forward strand.
TTTGCCGCCGCGCCTAGCCGCGCCGCCGAGGAATTTCTCGATCCTGCCATCGCCTTCAAGTTCGAAGCACGCATGGCCGACCCGCAGACGGCCGAAGTCACGTACACGATCGCGCCGAAGTACTACATGTACCGCGAACGCTTCGCCTTCAAGTCGAGCAATCCTGCTGTCAAGCTGGGCGCGCCATCCATTCCGCCGGGCACCGTGAAGTACGACCAGACGTTCGAGAAGGACGTGGAAACCTACAAGGGAACATTGACGATCCGCATTCCGGTCGAGGGTGACGGCGCGTTCACGTTGACTGCCACCGGCCAGGGCTGCGCCGACGCCGGCCTGTGCTACCCGCCGCAGGATCATACCGCCAGCCTGAGCGCGGGCAAGGGCGGCGCAGCCCCACCGGCGCTGCCGATCGGCGCCGCAGCCCCGCAGGGCGGCATATCGACACCGCTGTCGTCCACGCCAATGGCAGAGAGCGCCCCGACCGCGCCAGCAGCCGCCGCCGCCATCGCCACCTCGCCAGCCCCAGCAGGACCACCAGCACAATCCGACCTCTCCAACATCGCCGGCATCCTCGGCGGCGGCAGCCTGCTCGCCATCATCCCCGCGTTCATCCTGCTGGGCCTGGGCCTCGCGTTCACGCCATGCGTGCTGCCGATGGTGCCGATCCTGTCGTCGATCATCGTGGGCGAAGGCAAGAACGTCAGCCGTGCGCGCGGCTTCCTGCTGTCGGTGACGTATTCGCTGGGCATGGCGATCGTCTACACGCTGCTGGGCGTGGCCGCAGGCCTGGCTGGCGAGGGCCTGGCCGCAGCCCTGCAGAATCCGTGGGTGCTGGGCACCTTCGCGCTGCTGATCGTGGCGATGTCGCTGTCGATGTTCGGTTTCTATCAGTTACAACTTCCAGGCGCATTGCAGACCAGTCTGAGCAATGTGTCGAACCGCCAGCAGTCCGGCAAGCTGGCCGGCGTGTTTGCAATGGGCGCCATTTCGGCGCTGATCGTCGGCCCCTGCGTGGCCGCGCCACTGGCCGGCGCGCTGGTCTACATCAGCCAGACGCGCGATGTGTTCCTGGGCGGCGCGGCGCTGTTCTCGATGGCGGTGGGTATGAGTATTCCGCTGCTGCTGGTGGGCGTATCGGCCGGCTCGCTGCTGCCGCGCGTGGGTGCGTGGATGGAGTCGGTCAAGCGCCTGTTCGGTGTGCTGATGCTGGCCATGGCGATCTGGCTCGTTTCGCCCGTGATCCCGCCGGTCGCGCAGATGTTGCTGTGGGCCGCGCTGCTCTTGGGCTACGGCTTTTATCTGCTGCGTCACACGCGCCACTGGGCGTCGATGGCGTTTGGCGCCGCGTTCGCGCTGATGGGCGGCATGCAACTGGTGGGCGTGGCCAGCGGCGGGCGCGATGCGTTCGCACCCCTGGCGCACCTGAGCGGCACGCCGCAGCATCACGGGCTGGTGTTCACCCGCATCAAGACGGTGGACCAGCTCGACGCGGCCCTGGCCGCCAATGCCGGCAAGACCGTCATGCTCGACTTTTATGCGGACTGGTGCGTGTCGTGCAAGGAGATGGAAAAGTTCACGTTTGTCGATCCGAAGGTACAGGCCAAGCTGGCCAATACCGCGCTGCTGCAGGTCGACGTGACGGCCAACGATGCGGCCGACAAGGCGATGCTCAAGCGCTTCGGCCTGTTCGGACCGCCGGGCATCATCCTGTTTGACGATCAAGGCAAGGAGATTGCCGATAGCCGGGTGATTGGCTACCAGAATGCAGAGAAGTTTTCGACGTCGCTGGAACGTCTGGGACAATGAACGCCGGCGGCGTGGGCCGCCGGCTTCAGGTGAGGCAAGCGATTATGCGTTGGCGCGATGCTGCTGATGATGACGCCCGCCCTTGCGGTGCTGGGCCTGCGCATCGAACGTCTTGCGCTGCTCTGGCGTGAGTACCGCGTAGAAGCTGTTCAGGGCGGTGAGGCGCGATTCCATCTTCGCGATGCGCGCTTTCTGCATCGCGATCTGCTTTTCCATGCGCTGCGGCGCGCTCAGGCTGGCCCAGGCGGCGCGGTCGCCGCGGCCGGCACGCTCACCGTGCTTTACAGGCGCGCGGCTGGCGACGAATGCATCCCAGGCCGGTTTTTGCTGGGCCGTCAGGTTCAGCGATGCCTGCAGCTTGGCCTGATGCTCGGCGCGCTTCTGCGCCATCTTGGCATGACGCTCGCCCGCCTTTGCTTGCCACTCGGCCTTCTTGGCCAGGCGTTGTTCCGCCGTCAATGTCGATGCCTGGCGGCCCTCGGCCGGGGCGGCGCTCTGGGCCTGGGCACCGACGGTGGCGCCGAACAGGCCGGCAGCGGTGAAAGCGATCACGAGGTGTTTGCGAAGGGTGTTCATGGTAGGTCCTTTGTGTGAGAGTCTGGTGAAGTGCATCCGAAACGCTCGCTGCACAGGACCCATCCTGGGTCAAAACTGTAACCACGGGATTTCCCCTGCCGGGCACTTTGTATCCATATGTTTCGCGCCTGTCGGCATATACACAGCGATACAAATACTTCCGCCGGTCTTGTCATAAATTCGGATAATTGCGGTTATGGATAATCCCTCTACGATTCTGATCGTCGACGACGACCGCGACATCCGCACGCTGCTGGCCGACTACCTCGAGTCCAACAGCTACCGGACGCTCGGCGCCGCCGACGGCACCGCGATGTGGAAGACGCTCGACGAAACGCGTCCCGACCTCATCGTGCTCGACCTGAACATGCCCGGCGACGATGGCCTGACGCTGTGCCGCAAGCTGCGCGCCACCTCGAGCCTGCCCGTTATCATGCTCACCGCCCGCAACGAACCGCTCGACCGCATCCTGGGTCTGGAAATGGGCGCCGACGACTACCTGCCGAAACCGTTCGAGCCGCGCGAGCTGCTGGCGCGCATCCGCAGCGTGCTGCGCCGCTCGCACGCGATGCCATCGAACACGCCATCCGAAAACGTGCAGCAGATGCGCTTCTCGGGCTGGACGCTCGACCTGACTGCGCGCCACCTGCTCAACCCGGACGGCATCGTGATCATGCTCTCGGGCGCCGAGTTCCGCCTGCTGCGCGTATTCCTCGAGCACCCGAACCGCGTGCTCAATCGCGACCAGCTGCTCAACCTCACGCAGGGCCGCGACGCCGATCCATTCGACCGCTCGATCGACATCCAGATCAGCCGCCTGCGCCAGAAGCTCGGCGAAGACGCGCGCATGCCACAGATTATCAAGACCGTGCGCAACGGCGGCTACGTGCTGGCCGGCCAGGTCACCGTGGAGCCGGCGGCGTGAAAGCCTTCTTCGGGTCGATGACCGGGCGCGTGTTCCTCACGCTGCTGCTGGGCATTCTGACCTCGGCCGCGCTGACGCAACTGGCGGCCGACTACCAGCGCCTGCGCGACTTCGAAAACCAGCGCGATGCGCACGTGCTCGAACGCGCCGAGCAACTGATCATGGCCACCGAGATCGTCCCGGCGTCGGCCCGCTCGATCTACCTGGATGTCGCCAACCGCCCGGGCCTGCAGCTCCAGGTGGGCGACATGCCGCCGGACGCGGCGCCCCTGACGCCGTTTGCCGCGTCGCTGGCCAAGCGTCTGGGCAAGGGCTATCTGGTTGCCTCACGCGCCACGCGCCCGACTGCCTGCGGCGTCGTCCAAACGCAGCCCGTGATGTACGGCTTGCTGAGCATGAAATGGGAAGGCGCCTGCGAGTCGATCGATGTGCGGCTGCGCGATGGCGCCGAACTGCAACTGTCGGTGTTGCCACCGCGGCTGGTCGGTGAGGATGTCGACACGAGCATCATCCTCGGGATGTTCCTGGTCAGCATCGCGGTGCTGGCGTACTTCGTGGCACGCATGACCGCGCGCCCGTTCAAGCAGCTTGCGCAAGCTGCGCAAGACCTGGGCCAGGACATCAACCGCGCGCCGCTCGACCTGGTCGGCGCGATCGAGATCCGCCAGGCCAGCGCTGCCTTCAATGCGATGCAGGCGCGCATCCGCCAGTACATCTTCCAGCGCACGCAGATGCTCGCTGCGATCACGCACGACCTGCAAACGCCGCTCACGCGCATGCGCCTGCGACTCGAGAAGGTCAGCGACACCGAACTGCAGGACCGCCTGATCGGCGACCTGTCGGCGATGCAGGAAATGGTGCGCGAAGGCCTGGTGCTGGCGCGCAGCATGGACACGACCGAGACGATGCAGATGCTCGATCTCGATTCGCTGCTCGAAGCCGTGTGTGCCGATGCGACCGATGCGGGCCAGACCGTGACGCTGGCCGGCAAGGCCTCGATCGCGGTGCTGGGCCGGCCGATCGACATGCGCCGCTGCCTGGTCAACCTGATCGACAACGCGGTCAAGTACGGGCGCGATGCACGCGTCTGCGTCGACCGCACGAATGGCACCGCGCGCATCCGTATCCGCGATAGCGGACCGGGCATTCCGCGCAGCGAGCTGGTGCGCGTGTTCGACCCGTTCTACCGCGTGGAGACATCGCGCTCGCGAGAATCGGGCGGCACCGGCCTGGGCCTGACGATCGCACGCAATATCACGGAGCAGCACGGCGGCAGCATCAGCTTGGCCAACCATTCGGAAGGCGGCCTGGAAGTGACGCTGATGCTGCCCACGTATTACCCGAACAAATAGCAAAAAAAACCAACAAGCAAAATAAAGCCGTAACGACAGTGTGGGACAATGCGCGCGCGCAATGACCACATCAACAAGCAGGATCACCAGGCAGCATTACTGAGAGAGCCGTCGGCACTGGCGGCAAGGGACAAGCATGAACAAGAAGAATGTCGGCGTCATCGCCGTCGTGGCGGCGCTGGTCGTTGCCGGCGGCTGGTACTTCAATCAGGGCCATGAGGCCAAGGCACAGGCGCCAGGCGCCAAAGGTCAGGGCGGCGGCCAGCCACCGGTGACCGTCAACGTGGTCAAGCCCGAGCGGCGCGACGTCGGCGTCGAGCTGTTCGCTAACGGTACCGTCACGCCGGTGCGCACCGTGAACCTGCATCCGCAGACCGTCACCACCATCCGCAAGGTCCATATCCGCGAAGGCCAGTTCGTCAAGGAAGGCGAACTGATGTTCTCGCTCGACGACCGCGCCGACCAGGCCAATGTGGCGCGCGCCGAAGCGCAGGTGGCGCGCGACCGCGCCACGCTGGCCGACCTGGACCGCCAGTACAAGCGCAGCCAGGAGCTGGTATCGCAGAACTTCCTGGCCCAGAGCGCGCTTGACTCCCTGCTGAGCCAGGTGGAAGCCCAGCGTGCGCTGGTGCAATCGAACCAGGCCGCGATGCGCGCCACCCAGGTGAGCGCCAGCTACACCTCGATCCGCGCGCCGATGTCGGGGCGCGTGGGCGCCATCGATGTCCATCCGGGCGCGCTGGTGCAGATGACGACGTCACTGACCACCGTCACCCAGCTCGACCCGATCAATGTCTCGTTCACGCTGCCGGAATCGACGCTCGGCGCGCTGCTGGGCGCCCAGAGAGCCGGCAATGTCGACGTCCACGTGACGAGCGGCGCCGACGCGAAACCGGTCGCCGGCCGTCTGAGCTTCATCGACAACGCTGTCGATGCGCAGGCCGGTACCATCCGCGTCAAGGGCGAGTTCTCCAACAACAACACCAGCCTGTGGCCCGGCCAGTACGTGACCGCGCGCGTGGTCGTGCAAACGCTCAAGGACGCCCTCGTGATTCCGCAGACGGCGATCATCACGTCGACCAACGGCACGTTCGTCTACGTGCTCGCCGAAGGCAACTCGGCGCGTCAGGTGCCGGTCAAGCGCGTGTATGCGTTTGGCGACCACGCCGCCGTCACGGGTTTGACCGGCGCCGAGCAGGTGATCACCGAAGGCAAGCAGAACCTGCGGCCGGGTGGCAAGGTGCGCCTGGCGCAGGCGGCCAAGCCGGCCACCGACAAGCCGGCTTCCACCGCGCAACCCAAGCAGGGTGAGCAGGCATGAACCTGTCCGAACTGTGTATCCGCCGGCCCGTGATGGTGGTGCTGCTGTCGATCAGCCTGGTGCTGGTGGGCATCTTGTCGTACATGAAGATCCCGGTCGCTGCACTGCCGAGCTATAACACGCCGGTCATCAACGTTTCGGCCAACCTGCCGGGTGCGAGTCCCGAGACGATGGCCTCGTCGGTGGCGCTGCCGCTCGAGAAACAGTTCTCGACCATTGCCGGCATCAAGCTGATCACGTCGAGCAGCACCCAGGGCGATACGAATATCACCCTTGAGTTTGACACCGCGATCGATGTCGACAAGGCCGCGGTCGACGTCCAGGCGGCGCTGCTGGTCGCGCAGCGCCGGCTGCCGCTCGAGATGACGGAACTGCCGGCCTACCGCAAGGTCAACCCGGCCGACGCCCCGATCCTGTTCATGCACCTGACGTCACCGTCGATGGACTTGTCGGAGCTGAACGATTACGCAGAGAATCTGATTTCGCCGGCGATCTCGACCGTGCAGGGCGTCTCGCAAGTCTCGATCAACGGCGGCAAGCGCTTCGCCGTGCGCGTGCGCGCCAAGTCCGACCTGATGAACGCGCGCAATATCTCGATGGATGAGCTGGCGGCAGCACTGCGCGCGGCCAACTCGAACACGCCGCTGGGCATCCTCGATGGTCCGACTCAGGCGCTGACGATCCAGGGCGGCGGCCAGCTGATGAAGGCGGCCGACTTCGCCAACCTGATCGTTGCCACGCGCGAAGGCATGCCAGTGCGCCTGCGCGACATCGCCGACGTCCAGGACAGCTACCAGTCGGTCAAGGCCATGGGTAGCCTGAACGGCGAGCGCTCGATCTCGCTGATGGTGCAGCGCCAGCCCAATGCCAACACGGTCGAGGTGGTCGACGCCGTGCGCGCGCTGATTCCGCGCTTCGAAGGGCAGTTGCCGGCCTCGATCAAGATCGAGCTCGTCAACGACCGCTCGCTGTCGATCCGCGAAGCGATCCACGACGTCAATCTGACGCTGCTGGGCACGGTAATGCTGGTGATCCTGGTGATCTTCCTGTTCCTGCACCGCGCGGCCGCCACGTTCATCCCGGCGGTGACGGTGCCGATCTCGCTCTTGGGCGCGCTCTCGTTGCTGTACTGGCTGGGCTATAGCCTCGACAATATTTCGCTGCTGGGCATCACGCTGGCCGTCGGTCTGGTCGTCGACGATGCGATTGTGGTGCTGGAAAACATCGTGCGCCACATGGAGATGGGCAAGAAGCCGATGCATGCCTCGCTCGTCGGTGCGCGCGAAATGGGCTTTACCATCATTTCGATCTCGATTTCGCTGGTGGCCGTGTTCATCCCGATCTTCTTCATGCCCGGCGTGATCGGCCTGCTGTTCCGCGAATTTGCCGTGATCGTCGGCCTGGCCGTGATGGTCTCGGCCATCGTCTCGCTGACCCTCGTGCCGATGCTGTGCTCGCGCCTGCTCAAGGATGGTGGCCACGTCGATCCGAAGGACATGTCGTGGATCGGCCGCCGGTTCGAAGCCATGTTCACCAATGTGCGCAACGGCTATGGCCGCACGCTCGACACCGCGCTGCGTCACCGCTTTCTGGTGTTGATGCTGGCGCTGGGTACCTTCGTGCTGACCGCCGTGCTGTACATGACGATGCCGAAGGGCTTCTTCCCCGAAGAAGACATCGGCCAGATCCGTGTGAACGTCGAAGCGTCCGAAGACACGTCGTCGGTCGCGCTGGCCGAACTGCAGGGCAAGGTGGTCGACATCGTCCGCGCCAATCCCTACGTGCAGGACACGACCTCGTTCAGCGGCGGCGGCAATACGGGCCGCATGTTCCTGGTGCTGAAACCCCGCGGCGAGCGGCCACCGATGGACCTCGTGATCGACGATTTGCGCAAGGCCACGCGCGCTGTGCCGGGCGTGCAGGTGTTCATGTCGCCCCAGCAAAACCTGCAACTGGGCGGACGCCAGAGCAAGGCGCGCTACCAGTACACGCTGCAGAGCGTGTCGGGTGGCGAGATCGGCGGCTGGGCCGAACGGTTCCTGGAAGGCATGCGGCAGGATGCGCGCTTCCGCGACGTCAACAGCGACTCGCAGAACAAGTCGCTGCAAGCGACGGTGGACATCGACCGCGACAAGGCTGCGCTGCTGGGCCTGGAAATGGACGATATCCGTACCGTGATGTATGCGTCGTTCGGCGAGCGCCAGGTCTCGACCATCTACTCGACGGCCGCCAGCTACTACGTGATCCTGGAAGCGGCTGCCAGTGACCGTTACTATGATGAAGCGCTGTCGCGCGTATCGGTGCGCAGCAAGTCGGGCGATCTGGTCAAGCTGTCGAGCATCGCCACGGTGCGCCGCACGGTCGGTCCGCTGCAAGTGAATCACCAGGGGCAATTGCAGGCGATCACGCTGTCGTTCAACCTGGCGCCCGGCGTGCCGCTGGGCGACGCCACCGCCGCCATCGAACAGATGGGCACGGCGATGAAGTTGCCGGCCTCGGTGATTGCCACGTATGGCGGTGACGCGGCCGTGTTCCAGGACACGCAGTCGAGCCAGTTGATCCTGATCCTGACGGCGATCGGCGTCATATACGTGCTGCTGGGCGTCTTGTACGAAAGCTATATCCACCCGCTGACCATCCTGGCCGGCCTGCCGTCGGCAGCGGTTGGCGCGCTGCTGACGCTGTGGATCTTCGACAAGGACCTGACGCTGATCGCGATGATCGGCATCCTGATGCTGATCGGTATCGTCAAGAAGAACGCCATCATGATGATCGACTTCGCGCTCGATGCGCAGCGCACGCTCGGCATGAGCCCGCAAGAGGCGATCCGCGAAGCGTGCATTCTGCGCTTCCGGCCGATCCTGATGACGACGCTGGCCGCGCTGATGGGTGCGCTGCCGATCGCGCTCGGTATCGGTGCCGGCGCCGAGCTGCGCCAGCCGCTGGGCTTGGCGGTGTGCGGCGGCTTGATCTTCTCGCAAGTCATCACGCTGTACATCACGCCGGTCATCTATCTGTACCTGGACCGTTTCAGCGGCACTGGGCCGATGACGGACGAACAGCTTGCGAAGGCCGACGATGTCGCGGTTGCCCAGCATGCTTAACCTTGGAAACATTTGGTAACAACCATCAACGCCAGCAGCGGGGCAGTCCGCTCGCTGGCGTGATGCGTTGGTACTCTAAAACGGTTAGACTGCCCTCTCTGCTGTTTTCTTAGACGTCGCTTCCAGGATACCGATCTACCTTGCGTGACCATCCCCACTCCTACGATCAGGACAGCGAAGTTTGCTCCCACTGCGGACAGCCACTGGTACGCCCGGGGCCGCATTACGAGCGCGAGGGCTCCAAGCGCGGCGGCCTGATCGGCACGATCGTGCTGCACTTGCTGCTGCTCGCGATCTTCATCTTCAAGCCGCCCGAAAAAGAGCAAAAGACAGCGCGTCCGGCGTCGGACCGCGAAACCGACGTCTTTTTTGTCCAGCCGCTGCAGCAGCCGACCAAGGCGCAGCGCGAGCAAAAGCCCAAGCCGGCGCCGAAGCCAACGCCCCGGCAAGAAACGCCGCGGCCAACGCCGCCGGAGCGCGTCATCGTCAAGCGCCTGCCCGACACGATCACGATTCCCGACGAAAAGCCGGTCGAGCGCAGGCCACCGCCACCACAGCCGCCGCAGCCAAAGACCGAAGTCCCGCCCGACATGGACATGGCCGCCTACGTCAAAGCCCAACGCGAGCGCCGTGGCGCGCCGACCGGCAGCGAAGTGGAGACGCCGGAAAGCGACGCCGTCCGCGGCAACCGCAACGCGCTGGCGAACATCGCCGCGATCAACGGCCGCGGCCGCGACGACAGCAACGAGTCCGGTGGCATCTTCTCGGTGTCGAACAAGACGTTCAACACGATGGACCTGAAGTTCCGCGGCTGGAACCCGAGCTTCAAGCGGCGCTGGCTGACGGCGGTAACGGTGGAGCAGGGCAGCGCACGCGACATCGAAACAGCCGTCATCAAGAAAATGATCGAGCTGATCCGCAAGGAAAAGACCGGCGACTTCGAATGGGATTCGCACCGCCTGGGCCGCGTGGTCAAGCTCAGCGCCCGACCCGCAGACGAAGCGCGCCTGACCGAGTTCCTGTACAAAGAAATGTTCCCGGAATACCGCCCGCCACCGGGAGGCTGATGAATGTGGCAAAAAAAGCCGGGGTCAGGTCTGACATTCGGACACGACCTCGACAGTAGAGCAGTCGGAGATCGAAAAAAGCGGGGTCAGGTCTGACATTCGGACACGGCCTCGACAGTTTGGCAGTCAGGACTAGCTTGCACCGGGCCATGCCGATACTGGGCAAGACACCGTTAGATGTGGAAAAGGCTGAGCTCGTGTCCGAATGTCAGACCTGACCCCAGCTTTGTCGTAAAAAACCGTGCCATGGCACGGTTTTTTGTTGGGTGTGCGGGTGTTTAACCTGCCTTCAATTTCCGGGCAATATCCAGCGCGAAGTATGTCAGCACGCCATCGGCGCCGGCGCGCTTGAACGCCATCATCGATTCCATCATGACCTTGTCATGGTCGAGCCAGCCATTGAGCGCGGCCGCCTTCAGCATCGCGTACTCGCCGCTGACCTGGTAGGCAAACGTCGGCACCCTGAACTCATCTTTCACGCGGCGCACGATGTCCAGGTACGGCATGCCTGGTTTCACCATCACCATGTCGGCGCCTTCGGCCAGGTCCAGCGCCACTTCGCGCAGCGCTTCGTCGCTGTTGGCCGGGTCCATCTGGTACGTGTTCTTGTCGGCCTTGCCGAGATTGGCCGACGAGCCGACCGCATCGCGGAACGGGCCGTAGAACGCGGACGCATACTTGGCCGAATACGCCATGATGCGCGTATGGATATGGCCCTGCGCCTCGAAGGCGGTGCGGATCGCGCCGATGCGCCCGTCCATCATGTCCGACGGCGCCACGATGTCCACGCCGGCGTCGGCGTGGGTGAGCGCTTGCTTGACCAGCATCTCGATCGTCTTTTCATTGACGATATAGCCGTTCTCGTCCGGCAGGCCGTCCTGGCCGTGGGTCGTGTACGGGTCGAGCGCGATGTCGGTGATGATGCCCAGTTCGGGGAAGTTGCGCTTGAGTTCGCGGACCACGCGCGGCACCAGCCCGTCGGGGTTCGTTGCTTCGACACCATCGTAAGTCTTCACCGACTGGTCGACCAGCGGGAACAGCGCCAGCGCAGGAATCCCGAGCGCGACGCATTCTTCGGCCACTTTCAGCAGCAGGTCGAGCGAAACGCGGGCCACGCCCGGCATCGAGCCGACTTCCTGGCGCACGTTCTGGCCTTCCAGCACGAACACGGGATAGATCAGGTCGGACGCGGTAATCGTGTTCTCACGCATCATGGCGCGGGAGAACGGGTCGCGGCGCATGCGGCGCGGCCGGGCCGCCGGATAGGCGGAAGTGATGATGCTCATCGAGTGGCTCCTTGCAGGATCAGGCGGAGGTTTGATCGTCGTCCGCCGACGGCGCGCCAGATTCGTCGTGCTCTTCTTCTTCCTCACCTTCGTACTCACCGGCAACGCCATCCAGCCCGGCCAGCTCGAGAATCTTGGCATCGGCTTCTTCGATGCCGATGCGCTTGAGCGCCGAGAACAGCTGCACCGTGAACGGGAAGCCAACGCCATCTTCATCGACATAGCTTTCGAGCACGCCGCGCGCTTCGCGCAGGGCATTGGTCGATTCGTTGCGGTTGAGCTTATCGGCCTTGGTCAGGATGCAGTGGATCGGCTTGCCGGTGGGGGCGAACCATTCGAGCATCTGGACGTCGAGGTCGGTGAACGGACGGCGCGAATCCATGATCAGGATGAGCGCAGCGAGCTGGTCGCGGCGCTGGACATAGTCGCCCAGCAGCTTTTGCCAGTGCAGCTTGGCCGTGCCCGACACTTCGGCGTAGCCGTAGCCCGGCAAGTCGACCAGCAGCGCTTCGATTTCATCAACGCGAACCGCATCCTTGCGGTGCTGGCCCACGTGGGCGCCGCCAATCGAGAAGTAATTGATGTGCTGGGTACGACCCGGCGTCTTGGACGCGAACGCCAGACCCTTCTGGTTCGTGAGGATATTGATGGCTGTGGATTTGCCGGCGTTGGAGCGCCCGGCGAAGGCGATTTCCGGCACATTGGTGTCGGGGAGGTCGCGCAACTGATTCACGGTCGTAAAGAACCGGGCTTGCCATAATCTGGACATGGGGGGAAGAGGGTAAGAGGACTACGAAATGGCGTTTGAGAAACAAAGCTATTGTACAATAAGGGGTTGATTGCTGCCTGCCAGCCCCATGGCCCAAGCAATCAGGGCGCTGCACTGAACCTTCAATTATTGACTTTTTCAAGGTGCTAGTATGAACCGCTTGTCGTCCCCCCTGCTCAAAACATTGTTGGTCACACTAACTGTTTTCGGGGGACTCCCGGCGGCAACAGCAGCGGCGCCCGCTGCAGCGCCCGCAGTCAAGGCCGATCCGGCCCGGGGCGGCGCGCTGTACGATGCGGGCGATCCCGCGCGCGGCCTGCCGGCGTGCGTCTCGTGCCATGGCGCGGCGGGCAATTCGTCCATCGTTGCCAATCCCAAGCTGTCGGGCCAGTTCGCCAGCTACACGCACAAGCAACTGATCGATTTCACGACCCCGAACCGCCAGCAGCCGATCATGACGCTCTACGCCAAGATGCTCACCGAGGCTGAAAAGAGAGACATCGCGGCCTGGCTGGCGGTGCAGGTGCACAAACCGGGCGCAGCCAAGAACAAAGACACCGTTGAACTGGGTCGCAAGATCTATCGCGGTGGCATCGCCGAGCGTGGCGTGGCGGCCTGTGCCAGCTGTCATGGCGCCAACGCCAGCGGCATCCCCGCCCAATATCCGCGCCTTGCAGGCCAGCATCAGGATTACACTACTGCCCAGCTCGAAGCATTCAAGAGCGGCACCCGCGCCAACAGCCCGCAAATGACCACGCTCTCGCAGCGCATGTCGACGGCTGAAATGCGCGCGGTGGCCGACTATATCGCCGGCTTGCGCTAAGAGACTCTACGATCTCGCATAAGCAATATTGAACGCAGGAAGGACGGCAGCAACGGGCTGACCCCCTTCCTGCAAGCGGCTACCCGCCGCGCAGGAAGAAAGTTGTAAAGCATGAGCACCACCGGAATTGAACTGAACACCCAACGCCGTGGTCTGGCCGAGGCGGTCGAACTGATCTCATCGATGCGGTTTGCGATCAGTCTTCTCACCATCATCTCCATCTCGTCGATCATCGGCACCGTGCTCAAGCAGGCTGAGCCGATGTCGAATTACGTCAATCAGTTCGGTCCATTCTGGTTCGAGATTTTCAACAAGTTCGGTCTGTACAGCGTGTATTCCAGCTGGTGGTTCCTGGTGATCCTGGTGGTGCTGGTGATGTCCACCGGGCTGTGCCTGATCCGCAACGCGCCGAAAATGATGCGCGACATGCGCAGCTGGCGCGAAAACGTGCGCTTCGATTCGCTGCGCAACTTCCACCACAAGCTCGAATGGCAGGCGCCGCTGGCCAAAAGCGCGCTGGCCGAGCAGAGCGCGCTGCGCCTGCGCCACGCCGGCTACGCCACGAAAATCGTCGAGAAGGACGGCGGCACGCTGGTCACGGCCAAGAAAGGCGCGGGCAACAAATTCGGCTACATCTTCGCGCACTCGTCGATCATCGTGATCCTGGTGGGCGGCACGCTCGATTCGGACTTGCCGGTGCGCATCCAGCAGTGGCTGTTCAACAAAACCCCATTCACCGGCAGCGGCGTGATCGCCGACATTCCGGCCCAGCACCGCCTGGGCACGGGCAACCCGACCTTCCGTGGCAACACCGCCATTGCCGAAGGGCAGGCCAGCCGCACTGCGATCCTGAACCAGCCGACAGGCGTCCTGGTGCAGGAGCTCCCGTTCTCGCTGCAGCTCAAGAAATTCCATATCGAGTTCTATTCGACCGGCATGCCGAAACTGTTTGCCAGCGATGTGGTCGTGCGCGATCTGGAAAACGGCCACACGTTCGAATCGACCATCAAGGTCAATCACCCACTGATCTACAAGGGCATCGCCGTCTACCAGTCGAGCTTTGACGATGGCGGCAGCAAGCTCCGGTTGACGGGGTACCCGATGAACGGCGCCGCCAGCGCCAGTTTCCCGATCGAAGGCGAAGTCAACGGCGCCACCGAACTGAAAATCGGCGGCGAGACCTATGCGGTCGAGTGGTCGGGCTTCCGTCCGTTCAACGTCGAAAACATCAGCCAGGGCAATGACGTGCGCGCGGTGAGCAAGGGCAAAACGTTCAACGAACAGTTCGCCGCTACGCTGGGCAAGGCCTCGGGTTCGGCTGCCAATCCGGACGCCACGAAAGACCTCAAGAACGTCGGCCCCAGCGTGCAATACAAGCTGCGCGACGCCAGCGGCCAGGCGCGCGAATTCATGAACTACATGCAGCCGATGACGCTCGATGGGTCGCAGGTCTATCTGGCCGGCGTGCGCGCGAACCCGTCTGAAAGCTTCAGCTTCCTGCGCATTCCCGTGGACGAGCGCTATGGCGTTGGCGACTGGATGCGCCTGCGCGCGGCGCTGGCCGATCCCGAAGCACGCGCCGTGGCGGCACGCCGCTATGCCGCGCGGGCGCTGGGCGGCAACCAGGGCAGCGCGCTGGCTGGCCAGTTGCAGGAGTCGGCGGCGCGCACGCTCGTCATCTTTGCCGGCGGCGACGGTCGCGGCGGCTTCGTTGGCGTGGCCCAGTTCCTGGAAAAGATTCCGCAGGCCGAGCAGGAGAAAGCAGCCGGCATTTTCATGAAGATGCTTAACGGCACCCTGTGGGAGCTGTGGCAAGTGGCGCGCGAAAAACACGGCGACGCCGCGGCCGCGCCAACGGACGCCAATGGCCGCTTCCTGCAACTGGCCACCAATGCGTTGTCGGACAGTTATCTGTACGGCGCGCCGGTCTACCTGCAGCTCGACGATTTCACCGAAGTGAAGGCCTCGGTGCTGCAATTGACGCGCTCGCCGGGCAAGAACGTGGTCTACTTCGGCTGTGTCCTGCTTGTCTTGGGCGTGTTCGCGATGTTCTACATCCGCGAGCGGCGTGTCTGGATCTGGGTGCGCGACGTGCCCGGTAATCCTGAGGCTGGCGCCGAGGCGCTGATGGCCATGAGCACGCAGCGCAAGACGCTCGATTTCGAGCGCGAGTACGAAGACTTGTCAGTAAAGCTGCCACAACCGGCGTAAGCTGCGCGGGCCTGGAGAAAACAATGGAACTGTCACAACCAAAGACTGGCGCCCCGGCGCGCTCGACCGACCAATATCAGGAAGCGCCCGGCTATTTCCGCCGCCTGGGTGCGCTCGACTGGCTGTACGCGCTTGCCCTGTGCGCTGCAGCACTGTTCGCGCTGAACCGGTACGGCCATTTCATGGACATCTATGAAGAGGTGATCCTGGTGTGCACGGCGCCCGTGTTTGCCGTGCTGGGCTGGTATTGGAAGCCGATGCGCTGGCTGCTGCCGCTGGTCGCCGTGCTGTCGCTGGGCGCCATCGCGCTGTACGACGGCAACCTTGCCGCTGCCGAGCAGAAATTCTTCCTCAAATACATGCTGTCGAGCCAGTCGGCCATCCTGTGGATGAGCGCGCTGTTCGTGTTCTCGACCGTGTTCTACTGGGTTGGCCTGGTAAGCCGCGGCAAGTTCGGCGGCGGTGTGGGTGCTGCGCTGTGCTGGGCCGCGGTCGTGATCGGCGCGGTCGGCATGATGGTGCGCTGGTACGAGTCGTACCTGATCGGCCCGGATGTCGGCCACATTCCGGTGTCGAACCTGTACGAAGTGTTCATCCTGTTTGCCATCATCACCGCGCTGTTCCACCTGTATTACGAAGAACACTACGCCACGCGCCAGCTGGGCCCGTTCGTGATGCTGATCATCGGCGCCGCCGTCGGCTTCCTGCTGTGGTACACGGTCTCGCGCGACGCTGCCCAGATCCAGCCGCTGGTGCCGGCGCTGCAGAGCTGGTGGATGAAAATCCACGTGCCGGCCAACTTCATCGGCTATGGCACCTTTGCGCTGGCCGCGATGGTCGCGTCGGCCTATCTGCTCAAGTCGCACGGCATGCTGGTCGACCGCCTGCCTTCGCTCGAGGTGCTCGACGACGTGATGTACAAGTCGATCTCGGTCGGTTTCGCGTTCTTCACCGTCGCCACGATCCTCGGCGCGCTGTGGGCCGCTGAAGCGTGGGGCGGCTACTGGTCGTGGGATCCGAAAGAGACGTGGGCGCTGATCGTGTGGCTGAACTACGCGGCGTGGCTGCACATGCGCCTGATGACGGGCCTGCGCGGCCGTGTCGCGGCCTGGTGGGCGGTGGTCGGCTTGCTGGTGACCACGTTCGCCTTCCTGGGCGTGAACATGTTCCTGTCGGGCCTGCACTCGTACGGCGAGCTGTAAAGACGGGCGGGCGCTGACCCGATAGTGTTGGCCGCCTAACGCAAGCTTAAGGGAACTTCGTGTAATGTGAAGCTTCCCAAGCTCGCGAGGCCAGCCATGCTCTTCAAACGCAATCCCAACGGACTCGATCTTCCGTACCCTTCCGAAATCACGCCGCAAGAGATTTATACCGGCCGGCGTGAATTCATTACCCGCATGGCCGCCACGGCCGCTGTCGGCAGCGGCGTCTGGGAGATGGCCAACCGCGAAGCCTTTGCCCAGACCGCTGGCCAGAAACTCGCGGCGCGCGCCAATGTGGCGCTGTCGACCGATGAAAAGCAGACCCCGTTCAAGGACGCTGCCGGCTACAACAATTTCTATGAGTTTGGCCTCGACAAGGGCGATCCGGCCGAGAACGCGCACACGCTGCGTACGCGGCCCTGGACCGTGCGCATTGAGGGTGAGGTCAAGAAGCCCCTGACACTCGACATCGACAGCCTGCTGAAACTCGCGCCGTTAGAGGAACGCGTGTACCGCCTGCGCTGCGTCGAAGGCTGGTCGATGGTCATTCCATGGGTCGGCTATTCGCTGTCGAACCTGCTCAAGCAGGTGGAACCGACCGGCAACGCCAAGTTCGTCGAATTCACGACACTGGCCGACGCCAAGCAGATGCCAGGTCTTCGTAGTGGCGTGCTCGACTGGCCGTACGTTGAGGGTTTGCGTATCGACGAAGCCATGCACCCGCTGACGATGCTCACGATGGGCATGTATGGCCAGGTGCTGCCGAATCAGAACGGCGCGCCGGTGCGCCTCGTCGTGCCATGGAAGTACGGTTTCAAGTCGGCCAAGTCGCTGGTGCGCATCCGCCTGCTCTCACGCCAGCCGAAGACCGCATGGAATGACATGGCGCCGCGCGAATACGGCTTCTTCTCGAACGTGAATCCGAACGTGGACCACCCGCGCTGGTCGCAGGCCAGCGAGCGTCGCATCGGTGAATCGGGCCTGTTTGCACCAAAGCGCAAGACCCTGATGTTCAATGGCTACGACCAGGTGTCGTCGCTGTATACCGGCCTGGATCTGAAGCGTTATTTCTGATGGCAGGGTTGAACAGCAAACAGATCGGGTGGGTCAAGGCGCTGGTGTTCGTATTGGCATTGATCCCCTTCGCGCGCCTGGTGTGGGGCACCGCCAGCGGCAGCTTTTCGGATCCACTGGCGGCGATCACCAAGGGCAGCGGCGAATGGGCGCTGTACTTCCTGTGCATCACGCTGGCGGTGACGCCGCTGCGGCGCCTGACCGGCTGGAACTGGCTCGTCAAGCTGCGCCGCATGATCGGCCTGTTCATGTTTTTCTACGCATTCGTGCACTTCACCGCGTTCCTGTGGTTTGACCACTTCTTCGACGTGCCGGCAATGCTGGCCGACGTCATCAAGCGCCCGTTCATCCTGGTCGGCTTCATCGCCTTCGTGCTGCTTATCCCACTGGCGGCAACCTCGACCAACGCGATGATCAAGCGCCTGGGTGGCAAGCGCTGGCAGTGGCTGCACCGCCTGATCTACGTGATCGCACCGCTGTCGATCCTGCACTTCTGGTGGATGAAAGAGGGCAAGAACGATTTCGCCAGACCGATCATCTTCGGATCGATCATCGCGCTGCTGCTGGGGTTGCGGGTGTTCTGGCACTTCAGGCGCAAGCAGCAAGCCGTGCGCGCCTGAGCAGCGGGGGGCAGAACAGCGGGGGTCAGGTCTGACATTCGGACACGACCTCGACAGTCTCTTGGTCGGAACTAGCTGGTACCGCGCAATGCTACTGCTGGCAGGAAAGATTGGAACTGGCTAAAGCTGAGGTCGTGTCCGAATGTCAGACCTGACCCCGGCTTTTTTTTATTTGATGAGCGTTTCGAGCGCGAAGGTCTCGGCGGGTGTTTCGCGGCGGCGTACCAGGTGGATGGTGTCGCCGTCGACGATCACTTCGGCTGCGCGGCCGCGCGTGTTGTAGTTCGACGCCATTGTCATGCCGTAGGCGCCGGCCGTCATCATGGCCAGCAGGTCGCCGGGTTCCAGTGCCAGCTCGCGCTCGCGTGCCAGCCAGTCACCCGATTCGCAGATTGGTCCCACGACATCCCACATCAGTGCTTCGCTCTCGCGCTGCGTTACTGCCTGCAGGCCCATCCAGGCTCCGTACAGCGTCGGACGCATCATGTCGTTCATCGCAGCGTCAACGATGCAGAAGTTCTTCTCGGCGCCAGGTTTGAGGTATTCCACGCGCGTGAGCAGCACGCCGGCCTCGGCGACGATCGAGCGGCCCGGCTCGAAGATCACCTTGAGTGGCTGGCCGTCGTACTTTGCTGCGCGCCAAGCGTCGATGCGCGCGAACAGGCGGCCGAGGTAGTCGCCCACCGGCACTGGCGGCGCGTCGCCGGCCACGCCGTAGTCGACGCCGATGCCGCCGCCGATGTCCAGGTGGTGCAGGTGGATGCCTTCGGCGTGCAGCGTGTCGATCAGGTCGATCAGTTTGTCGAGCGCTTCGAGCAACGGTGCGTCGTCCAGCAGCTGCGAGCCGATATGGCAGTCGATGCCGACCACGTCCAGGTGCGCCAGTGCGGCGGCTGCGCGGTAGGTGTCGAGCGCTTCATCGAACGCGACGCCGAATTTATTGGCCTTCAGACCGGTGGCGATGTACGGGTGGGTCTTGGCGTCCACGTTCGGGTTCACGCGCAGCGAGACCGGCGCGCGCATGCCGAGTTTGCCGGCCACGGCGTTCAGGCGGTGCAGTTCGGGGATCGATTCCACGTTGAAGCACAGGATGCCTTTTTCGAGCGCCAGCGTCATCTCGGCCTCGGTCTTGCCCACGCCCGAGAAAATGGTCTTGCCAGGATCGCCGCCGGCAGCGATCACGCGCAGCAGTTCGCCGCCCGAGACGATGTCGAAGCCTGCGCCCTGGCGCGCCAGCAGGTCGAGCACGGCGAGGTTCGAGTTGGCCTTCATCGCATAGCAGACCAGCGCGTCGCGGCCGGCGCAGGCGTCCTGGTAGGCGTTGAAGTTCTCGAGCAGCGTGGCCTTGGAATAGACATAGGTCGGCGTGCCGAACTCATCGGCGATGGCGGACAGGGAAACGCCTTCGGCGTGCAGCACGCCGTCCTGGTACAAGAAATGGGGCATAGGGTGGGAACGAAGGTGGAAGCGGACGGTTAGCGGTACGGCGCCGGGGTGGACGCATTGTTCGACGGGACGGGCTGGGCGGGCTGGTCGACGACGACCGGCACGGGCCTGGCAGGTGGGTTGGGCATGTACAGCGGGCCGGTCTGGCCGCAGCCGGCCAGGGCCGAGGCGAGCAGCGCAGCGCCGAAAGGAAGCGCGAGGGAGGACTTCACGATTAGAATCAAGGTTTGATTAGCAGATTTGGAGTGTAGCATGACCGAAACCGAATTTTTGGACCTGGCCGACCTGACCCTGAAACGGATCGAAACCGCCTTCGATCGCCTGAACGACGAAGACATCGTCGACGTCGAGTGCAAGCGCAGCGGCAACGTGCTCGAAATCGAGTTCATCGACAACGGCACCAAGATCATCATCAACAGCCAGGCGCCGCTGCAAGAGATGTGGCTGGCCGCACGCTCGGGTGGCTACCACTACAAGCGCGTGGGCGACGAATGGCGCAACACGCGCGACGACAGCGAGTTCTTCGCGGCGCTCGGGCGCTATGCGAGCGAGCAGGGCGGGGCGCCGGTCAACCTGGTGTAACGCGATCTCGCACTAAAAACAAAGGCGGCCATTGGCCGCCTTTGTCGTTTCATGCACGGGTGATCAGAACAACTCGTTCCGCACCGCGTCGCGTTCCTGCTGTTGCTGCGCCGGCGGCGGCTGGCCGACGTCGAGCGCTTCGACACCGCTGCCCGGCGGCGTCTCGGCGTAGTAGTACTCGGACCCGTACTGCACCAGGCCGGCCGGCACTTCACGTTCGACCATCGGCTGGTCTTTCAGCGCCTTTTGCATGTAGCCGATCCAGATCGGCAGGGCCAGGCCGCCGCCGGTCTCGCGCGCACCCAGATTGCGCGGCTTGTCGTAGCCCATCCAGGCAATGCCCACCAGCTTCGGCTGGTAGCCGGCAAACCAGGCGTCGATCGAGTCGTTGGTGGTACCGGTCTTGCCGGCCAGGTCGGTGCGCTTCAGGGCCATCGCCTTGTTCGCGGTGCCGTGGCGGACCACGTCCTTGAGCATGCTGTCCATCAGGAAGGCGTTGCGCGCATCGATCACGCGGTTCGCTTCATCACCCGCGCGCGCCGGCCGCGCTTCGGACAGCACCTTGCCGTCGCTGTCGGTGACCTTCGAGATCAGGTACGGGCTGACGCGGTAGCCGCCGTTGGCGAACACCGCGTAGGCGCCGGCCATCTGCAGCGGATTGGTCGCGCCGGCGCCCAGTGCCAGCGTCAGGTACGCCGGATTCCGTTCCGGGTCAAAACCGAAACGGGCCGCGTATTCCTGGCCATAGCGCGCGCCGATCTTGTTCAGGATGCGGATCGAGATCATGTTCTTCGACTGCTGCAGACCGCGGCGCATCGTCATCGGGCCATCGTACTTGCTGTCGTAGTTCTTCGGTTCCCACGCCTGGCCGCCCGTCTGGCCGGCATCGAAACTGATCGGCGCATCGTTGATGATGGTGGCTGGCGACAGCCCGCGCTCGAGCGAGGCCGAATAGATGAACGGCTTGAACGACGAACCGGGCTGGCGCCACGCTTGCGTCACGTGGTTGAACTTGTTGCGGTTGAAGTCGAAGCCGCCCACCAGCGCACGGATCGCGCCGTCTTCGGTATTGGCCGCCACAAAGGCCGATTCCACTTCGGGCATCTGCGTGATCAGCCACTTCGATTCGTCATCCTGCATCACGCGGATCACGGCGCCGCGGCGCACGCCCCGGTTCGGCGCGGCCTTGTCCGACAGCCAGGCTTTGGCAAACGCCAGGCCCGGGCCCGACAGCGTGATCGTCTCGCCCGATGCGATCGCTGCCTGGACCTGCGTGCTCGATGCCTGCAGCACGACGGCCGCGATGATGTTGTCGCTGTCCGGATGCTCGGCCAGTTCGGCTTCGATCGCTTCGTCGGCCGCCGCTTTACCCGATGGCAGGTCGATGAACGATTCCGGGCCACGATAGGCACGGCGGCGTTCATAGTCCATCACGCCCCGGCGCAGCGCCAGGTAGGCAGCGTCCTGGTCAGCCTTGGTAATGGTGGTAAATACGTTCAGGCCGCGCGTGTAGGTGTCTTCCTTGAACTGTTCATAGACCAGCTGGCGCGCCATTTCAGCCACGTACTCGGCGTGCACGCCGAAGGCGGCGCTGTCGGTCTTGATCTTGAGTGGCTCGACCTTGGCCTGGGCGAACTGCGCGTCGCTGATATAGCCCAGCTGGTGCATGCGCACCAGGATGTACTGCTGGCGCGTCTTGGCGCGGGTCGGATTGACCACGGGGTTATAGGCCGATGGCGCTTTCGGCAGGCCGGCCAGCATGGCCGCTTCGGCCACGGTGATGTCGCGCAGGTCCTTGCCGAAATAGATCTGGGCCGCCGACTGAAAGCCGAAGGCGCGCTGGCCCAGGTAGATCTGGTTCATGTACAGCTCGAGAATCTGGTCCTTGGACAGGTTCTTCTCGATCTTCCAGGCCAGCATCGCTTCATATGCCTTGCGCTTGAAGGTCTGCTCCGACGACAGGAAGAAGTTGCGCGCTACTTGCTGGGTGATGGTGGATGCGCCCTGGCGCGCGCCGCCGGTGGCGTTGCGGAAGGCCGCGCGCATGATGCCCAGGTAATCGATGCCGCTGTGTTCATAGAAGCGGTCGTCTTCGATCGACAGCACGGCCTTCTTCATGACATCGGGGATGTCCTTGAAATGAACCAGCGTGCGGCGCTCTTCGCCGAATTCGCCGATCAGGACGTTATCGGCCGTAAAGATCCGCAGTGGCATCTTGGGCCGGTAATCGGTGATCGTGTCCAGCGCCGGCAGGTTCGGGTACGCCATGGCCAGAGCGAACACGAGCACGAGTACGCCAATCGCACCCAGACCGAACAGGCTGGCGAATGCGATGAGGATCAGGCGCTTGGGGCTGAACTTCGAGGAGGAAGAAGGTGCTGCCTGTTTCTCTTTCATGCTGACTTTCGCTTTGTTGATCCGCCTCATTATAAGACAGCAGTTTGGCACCCGATACTGGCCCGAGCTTAATCGAACCACAGAACAATATTTAGCTGGCAACGAATCGGCAAAGTGTGGTGCGCATGCCCCGCATTCTGATGTTCCCGAGTAGAAATATCTTGTCCCGCATCATCCTTTATTGCTACGATCCGAGACGGTGCTTTCACGTAAGTATCGGATTTTTATAAGAAAATAACAGGTGTTTGGTTAACGACAACGACCGTTGCAAGGGCGTCTACAGCCAGATTCTGCCCCAATCGGTGTCAAGGAGTGTTTGGTGATCAATCTGGGTTCCTTGTTTGGAAAGTCGAGTCCGCCAATGATCGGGCTCGATATCAGCACGTCCGGCGTTCGTCTGGTCGAGCTGGCCGACGCCGGCAAGGGACTCGTGCGTCTCGAGCGCTATGCGACCGAATCGCTGCCGCGCGGCGCCGTGGTCGATGGCAATATCGAAAACATGGACCAGGTGGCCGACGCCGTGCGCCGGGTCTGGAAAAAGAGCGGCACGCGCGCCAAACACGTCGCGCTGGGCATGCCGCCGGCTGCCGTGATCACCAAGAAAATCATCCTGCCGGCCGGTTTGTCGGAAGACCAGCTCGAAGTGCAGGTCGAATCCGAAGCCAGCCAGTACATCCCGTTTGCCCTCGATGAAGTCAGCCTCGATTTCGACGTGATCGGCCCGGCGCCCAATTCAGCGGACGACATGGAAGTGATGCTGGCCGCTGCCCGCCGCGAAAAAGTCGAGGACCGCATCGCCATCGCCGAAGGCGCCGGCCTGCTCGCGACCGTGATGGACATCGAATCCTACGCCGCGCGCAGTGCCCTGGAAAACGCCGCCGGCCTGATGCGCGACCAGATCGTGGCGCTGTTTCAGATCGGCGCCCAAGCCACCCACGTGTCGGTGCTGTTCAATGGCGAAGCGGTCTACGAGCGCGAGCAGCCGTTCGGCGGCAACACGCTCACGCAAGACATCGTGCGCGCCTATGGCATGGCGTTCGAGGAAGCCGAAACGCGCAAGAAGGCGGGCGACCTGCCGGAAAACTACCGCGCCGACCTGCTCGCGCCATTTCTGGAGAACGCGGCGCTGGAAGTCACGCGTGCGATCCAGTTCTTCTACACCTCGACGCCGTACACGCGCATCGACCGTATCTACCTGGCTGGCGGCTGCGCGCTGCTGCCGGGGATCATGGACATCGTGGCTGGCCGCACCCGCATTGCCACCAGCCTGGCGTCGCCGTTCGACAATATGGCGTTCGGCCCCGGCGTGCGTGAACACCAGCTGCGCCAGGAAGCGCCGGCCTACCTGGTCGCCTGCGGCCTGGCGTTGCGGAGGTTCGGCTGATGATCCGCATTAACCTGTTGCCTCACCGCGAGGCAAAACGCAAGCAGAAGCAATCGGCGTTCGTGGCGCTGATGGCGCTTGGCGGCCTGGTCGGCGCCGGCATCGTGCTGCTGGTGGGCGGCTACAACGCCAGCCAGATTTCGGTCCAGAACGAGCGCAACGAGGTGCTCAAGCAGGCCAGCGCCGATCTCGACAAGAAAATCGGCGAAATCACCACGCTGAAGGAAGAAATCGCCGCGCTGCAAGCACGCCAGCAGGCGGTCGAAGACTTGCAGGGCGACCGCAACCAGCCGGTCTACCTGCTCGACGAACTGGTGCGCCAGACGCCCGACGGCGTGCACCTCAAGACCGTCAAGCAGGATGGCCAGCGCGTTATCCTGACCGGCGCCGCCCAGTCGCAGGAGCGCGTCGCCGAATTGCTGCGCAACCTGTCGAGCCAGTCGGCATGGCTGGAAAAACCCGACCTGACCGAAGTGCGCGCCGCGACCATCACCCAGAGCAAGAGCGCGCGCAAGGTGGTCGAATTCACGCTGGCCGTGTCGATCAAGCGCGCCCGCAACAGCGATGCGCTTGACGACGGCGCCGCGACCAAGCCTGGCGCGCCGGGGAAATCATGAACATCGATATCAAGGCGCTGTTCGCCCAGTTCGCGGCGCAATTCGAAGACCTTCAAGGCCGTCAGCCTGGCCAGTGGCCGCTCGCGCCGCGCCTGTTGTGCGCGGCAGGCGTGGTGGCGCTGGTGGTCGGCCTGGGCTACTATTTCTACTGGAGCGACCAGTTCGCCCAGCAGGAAACGCTCGCGCAGGAAGAAGTGCGGCTGCGCGGCGAGTACGAAACCAAGATGGCGCAGGCGATCAACCTCGAGGCGCTCAAGGCGCAGAAGGCGCAGGTCGACCAGTACGTGGTGCGCCTGGAGAAGCAGTTGCCGAGCAAGTCGGAAATGGCCGCGCTGCTGTCGGACATCAACCAGGCTGGCGTGGGCCGCGGCCTGCAGTTCGAGCTGTTCAAGCCGGGCCAGGAAGTGGTGCGCGACTACTACGCCGAGCTGCCGATCAGCATCAAGGTGAGCGGGCAATACCACGACATGGGCGCGTTTGCCGCCGACATGGCGAACCTGCCGCGCATCGTCACGCTCAACAACCTGTCGCTGGCGAGCGTCAAGGAAGGCAACCTCGAGATGGAGGCGATCGCCAAGACCTTCCGCTATCTCGACCAGGAAGAACTGATCGCCCAACGCGCCGCGCGCGCGGCCGAGAAGAAAGCCGCCAAAGGCAAAGGCAAGGGTAAAGGCAAAGGCAAGTGATGATACGAGCTCACGTGATTGCGCTGCTCGCCACGGCGGCCTTGCTGGCCGGTTGCGGCGATGGCGGCGTCGGTGAAACCCGCGCCTGGATGAAACAGGTCGAGGGCCGCACCGTCTCGAAGGTCAAGCCGCTGCCGGAGCCAAAGACGTTCCAGCCGCATGGCTACGTGCCGGGCGAAGCGCTCGACCCGTTCGATCAGACCAAGCTGCTGGGTGAACTGGCGCGCATGGCGCAGTCCAGCCCCAACGCCAACCAGCCTGACCTGAACCGCCCGAAAGAGCCGCTCGAGCACTTCCCGCTCGACACGATGCGGATGGTCGGCACGATGAAAAAAGGCGGCGTGAGCTACGCGCTGGTGCAGATCGACCGGGCGCTGTACCGCGTCCGGCCCGGCCAGCGGATGGGACAGAACTATGGCCGCGTCACCCGCGTGAGTGACGAGGCGATCGAAATCAGGGAATCGGTGCAGGACGCCACCGGCGATTGGGTGGAACGACTAGCCAACATCGAGCTGCAGCACAACCAGGAGAGCAGTAAATGACCCCCAATGTCCAGATTCGCTTCGCCATGCCGGCCTGGCTGGCGCGCGCTGCTACCGCACTCGTGCTGTTGACGTGCGCCGGCGCCGCCCTGGCCCAGGGCAATGCGATCGAATCGATCACGGCCAACCAGCAAGGCAGCAACGTGGTCATCAACGTGACCATGCGCGATGCGCCAAGCCGCGCGCCGATCGGTTTTGCGATCACCAACCCGGCGCGCATCGCGCTCGACTTCGGCGCGACCGCGAACGCCACCGGCAAGAACATGCAAGAGCTGAACCTCGGCGACGTGCGCAGCCTGAACCTGGTGCAGGCCGGCGAGCGCACCCGCATGGTGGTCAACCTGGCGCGCGCGCTGAACTACGCGACCGCCATCGACGGCAAGTCGATCATCGTGACCGTCGAAGGCACGGGCGGCGTGGCGCGCGCGGTCAACGCCAGCGGCCTGCCGGTCGCCACCAGCGCCGCACTAGTTGCTGCGGCGCCCGCAGCGCGGCCGCAACTGCGCGACCTCGATTTCAAGCGCGGCGCCAACGGCGCTGGTCGCGTCGTGGTCGACCTGCCAAACAACCAGGTCGCCGTCGATGTGCGCCAGACCGGCACCGGCGTGACGGTCGACTTCATCGGCGCGCGCCTGCCCGAATCGCTGCGCCGTCGCCTGGACGTGACCGACTTCGGCACGCCGGTCACGCGCGTGGCCACCAGCGCCCAGGGCGACAACGTGCGCATGACGATCGAGGCGCAGGGCGCCTGGGAGCAGTCGGTGTTCCAGAGCGACTCGCAGCTGGTGGTCGAAGTGCGCCCGGTCGTGGAAGACCCGAACCGCAACAGCCCCGGCTCGAGCAACAACCCGCAGGGCTACCGCGGCGAAAAACTCTCGTTCGATTTCCAGAACGTCGAAGTGCGCGCCGCGCTGCAGGCCGTGGCCGACATCTCGGGCCTGAACATCATCGCCAGCGATTCGGTGGCGGGCTTTCTGACGCTGCGCCTGAAGGACGTGCCATGGGACCAGGCACTGGACGTGATCCTGACCGCCAAGGGCCTGGACATGCGCAAGAACGGCACCGTGCTGTGGATCGCGCCGAAGGAAGAACTGCTGACCAAGGAAAAGCTCGAACTCGAGCAGCGCGCCCAGATCGCCGAACTGGAGCCGCTGCGCTCCGAGATCTTCCAGCTCAATTACCAGAAAGCCGAATCGTTCCGTAATGTGTTCGGCCTGGACCAGAATGGCGTCGGCGCCGGCGCTGCCGGCGATGCGGGCCGCAACCGCGTGCTGTCCCGGCGCGGCAGCGCGATCATCGATCCGCGCACCAATCAGCTGTTCGTGACCGATATCGCAGCGAAGATCGAAGACATCCGCAAGCTGATCCAGAAAACCGACGTCGCCTCGAAGCAGGTCCTGATCGAAGCGCGCCTGGTGGAAGCCAATGACGGCTTCTCGCGCAACCTCGGCGCCAAGCTGGGCTTTGCCGACATGCGCACGATGCGCGGCGGCGATTCGGGCTGGCAGGTCAATGGCAACGAACGCATCGCCATCGGCGGCAACCTGGTCGGCGTGGGCCAGACCACCGGCCAGGTGGCCAACAGCGCCGACAGCTTCAACAACACGACGATGGTCAACCTGCCGGCGGCCGGCATCGGCGGCATTCCGGCGTCGTCGCTGGCGTTCTCGCTGTTCTCGTCGGCGGCCAACCGCTTCCTGAACCTGGAACTGTCGGCGCTGGAAGCGGACGGCAAGGGCAAGATCATCTCGAGCCCGCGCGTGGTCACCGAAGACAAGCAGGTCGCACTGATCGAGCAGGGCGTCGAGCTGCCTTACGAAAACAGCACCAGCAGCGGCGCCACCGCTATCGAATTCAAGAAGGCCAATCTGCGCCTGGAAGTCACGCCGCAGATCACGCCGGACGGCAACGTGGTGCTGGAAGTGGACGTGAGCAAGGATTCGAAGGGCGAAGACACCCGCGCGGGCTTTGCCATCAATACCCAGCACGTCAAGACCAAGGTGATGGTCGAAAACGGCGGCACCGTGGTACTGGGCGGAATTTACCAGCAGACCGAGCGCACCAACGAGAGCAAGGTGCCGTTCCTGGGCGACGTGCCGCTGCTGGGCTATCTGTTCAAGACCACCGCACGCGAAAGCAGCAAGACCGAACTGCTGGTCTTCATTACCCCGAAGATCGTGAACGACAACGTGGCGGGCGCACGCTGATTCTTGTTTGATCAATGACCGATAACAACAACGAACCGATATGAAAAATCAGAAAATCACCTACGGCAGTCTGGCACTGCTCCTGGCTGCAGCCCTCAGTGCGTGCGGCGGCGGCGGCGGCAGCCCGGGCACCGTTGGCGGCGGCACCGCGCCGACCACACCGACTACACCGACCACGCCTGCCAGCCCGACCGTCGGTGTCAGCCTCGTCAATGCCAGTGGTCAGGCCAGCAATGCCTTGAGCGGCGCCACGCCATTGACG
This sequence comes from Telluria sp. LT2P80, assembly GCF_059685955.1. Lineage (NCBI taxonomy): Bacteria > Pseudomonadati > Pseudomonadota > Betaproteobacteria > Burkholderiales > Oxalobacteraceae > Telluria > Telluria sp. LT2P80. The sequence goes on from NZ_JCASIO010000006.1 coordinate 74,822, forward strand.
GTGCGCGCTGTGGTGCGCGATGCGGCCAACCAGCCGGTGCCGAATGCGCTGGTGACGTTTACTACCGATGCCGACCTGGCCGTATTTGCGCCGGGCGCGGGCACTGCACTGGCCGATGCGAGTGGCACGGCCACCATCACGCTGCGCAGCGCCAGCCTGGCTGCCGGTGGCGCCGGTCGCGTGACTGCGAGCGCGAGCGTGGCCGGTGTTACCGTAACGGGTGATGCCGCGTACTCGGTCAACGCCACTTCGCTGGCGTTCAGCGCCCTGACCCTGGCCCCGACCAGCATCGATGCCTATGGTTCGACGGTGATCTCGGTCGATCTGCTGGCCAATGGCGTCAAGTACACCAGCCAGCAGGTCAATGTCCGCTTCAGCTCGGCGTGCGTCACATCCGGCAAGGCGACCTTGGCGGCGACCGTCGCCACCAACAATGGTACTGCCCAGACCGTCTACCGCGACCAGGGTTGCGGCAATAACGACATCATTACTGCGACCGCCGACGGTGTCGCCACGGCGGCCTCGGCAGCACTGGCCATCGCGCCGCCGAGCGCTGCTTCGGTCCAGTTCGTTGAAGCGCTGCCGACCGACAAATCGATCGTGATCCGTGGCCAGGGTGGCATCAATCGCACCGAGACCGCCACGCTGCGCTTCCGCGTGTTCGACGTGTTCGATCGGCCGCTGGCCGGTCGTCGCGTCGATTTCAGCATCGTGCCAAGCGGCGCCGTGGCCCTGAACAAGGCCACCGACAGCACCGACCAGAATGGCGAAGTGATCACCACGGTCAATTCGCTGGACGTGCCGACCACCTTCCGCGTCCAGGCCGTGTTGCCAGGCACTGCGAACGCCAGCCGCCCGGATATTTCGACGACCTCCGATTCGATCGTCGTGACCACAGGCCTGCCGGTGCAGCGCGCCTTCTCGCTCAGCGTCAGCCAGGGCAATGTGGACGGCTGGTCGTTTGACAGCGGTCCGACTACCCCGGCTGCCACTGTCAATGTGCTGTTGGCCGATAACTTTGGCAATCCTGTCGCGGATGGCACGCCGATCGTGTTCCAGACCAACCTCGGCGCCATCGGGTCGTCGAGCAAAGGCGGCTGCAATACGGTCAATGGCGGCTGCTCGGTTGCTTTCCGTACCCAGAATCCCCGCGTCGCCGCGCCCGGCACGCCGGTCACGCCGTGCAATTCCGGGGCCGGTTCGACCGCCGACACCACGCGGGCTGGTGTTGCCACGATCTGCGCCAGCACGACCGACGGTCTGAACACCCAGTTTGCCAAGACCACGATCACGTTCAGCGATGAATCGGTGGCTGCTGTGTACGTCAACGGCGCCGCCAGCCCGAGCACCGTGTTCCCGATCAGCCTTGGCAATGCCAGCGCAAACGAATCGAAGGTGTTCTCGGTCCAGCTGGTTGATCGGAATGGCAACGCGCTGCCTGCTGGCACCACCATCGCAGTCAGTGGTGCAGTCAACGCGAGCAGCGTCGAAGTGGCGCCCGAAACCGTGCCGAGCATCTTTGCTGCGCCTGGCAACGGTCCACAGGGATCGAATCACCGCATCACGGTGGCTGCCACCGGTGCCAAGCCGTGTACCGCCGCCAGTGTGGCCAACTTCAGCGTGCGTGCAACCACACCGCGCGGTGCAGTCACCTCGATCCCGTTCACACTCAACTTCACCTGCCCGTAAAATTGGCGGAATGAGAGGCGGCCAGTCTATACTGGCCGTCTTTTTCATCTCAACGGGTCTGGTTGTGCCACATCCCAAGAACAACAATATCTTCCTTGTTGGCCTGATGGGGGCAGGGAAGACCACGATCGGTCGATTGCTTGCTCGCAAGCTCAATCGCCGCTTCGTCGACGCCGATCATGAGATCGAAGCGCGCACCGGCGCCACCATTCCATGGATCTTCGAGATCGAGGGCGAAGCCTGCTTTCGCCGGCGCGAAGCCGATGTGATCCGCGACCTGTCGGCGCAGCAGGGCCTGGTGCTGGCCACCGGCGGGGGCGCCGTGCTCAATCCGGTCAGCCGCGCCTTGCTGGCCGAGCGCGGCACCGTGATCTACCTGCGCGCGTCAATTGGCAGCATCCTTCAGCGCACCGCGCACGACAAGAACCGCCCGCTGCTGCAGACCGCCGACCCGCGCGGCAAACTCGAGCAACTCTGGACCGAACGCGATCCGCTGTACCGCGAGATCGCCGACCTCGTCATCGATACCGGCAGGCCTAACGTACAATCGATGGTTCAAACCATATTGGACCAGCTGGCCGCGCAGGAGAACGCCCGCGCGCGCAAGCATGCAAGGACAGCAATGAACGAACAGGCACACATCACCCTCAACGTCGAACTTGGCGAGCGCAGCTACCCGATCGAGATCGGCGCCGGCCTGCTGGACGACGCCGCGCTGCTGGCGCGCCACATCGGCGGCCACAAGGTCGCGATCGTCACCAACACCACGGTTGCCCCACTGTACCTCGACAAGGTCGCGGGCCACCTGCGCGCGGCGGGCCGCGACGTGCTCGAGATTATTTTGCCGGACGGCGAAGAGCACAAGAACTGGCAGTCGCTGAACCTCGTCTACGACGCGCTGCTGCAGAACAAATGCGACCGCAAGACCACGCTGGTGGCGCTGGGCGGCGGTGTGATCGGCGACCTGACCGGCTTTGCCGCATCGAGCTACATGCGCGGCGTGCCGTTCGTACAGATCCCGACCACGCTCCTGGCGCAGGTTGATTCATCGGTGGGCGGCAAGACCGGCATCAATCACCCGCTCGGCAAGAACATGATCGGCGCGTTCTATCAGCCGCGCGCCGTGATTGCCGACACCGCCACGCTCGACACGCTGCCGGCGCGCGAGCTGTCGGCGGGCCTGGCCGAAGTGATCAAGCATGGCGCGATCCTCGACGCCGATTTCTTCGACTGGATCGAAGCGAACATCGAGCCACTGATCGCGCGCGATCGCCAGGCCATCGGTTACGCGATCGCCCGCTCGTGCGAAATCAAATCCGACGTCGTGCGCAAGGACGAGCGCGAAGGCGGCCTGCGCGCGGTGCTCAACTTCGGCCATACCTTCGGCCACGCGATCGAGAATGGCCTCGGCTACGGCGCCTGGCTGCACGGCGAAGCCGTCGGCTGCGGCATGGTGATGGCGGCCGACATGTCGGCGCGCCTGGGCCTGATCGAGCCGGCCGCCGTGGAGCGCGTGCGCGCGCTGGTGCGCGCTGCCGGCCTGCCGGCCGTGGCGCCGGATCTCGGTGAAGCGCGCTGGATCGAGCTGATGGAAGTCGACAAGAAGAACGAGGGCGGCGAAATCCGCTTCATTCTGCTCAAACCGCTGGGCAGCCCGTCGATCACGACCGCGCCGCTGGACGTGCTGCGCTCGACGCTTGCGGCCTGCAGCGCATGAGCAGCCTGATGCGCGACTTCGACGCGGGCCTGGCCCCGTACGCGGCGCATTCGGCCCAGTCGCGCGGGCGCACGCACGCCGAGCCGGGCCCCGGTTCGCGCAGCGAGTACCAGCGCGATCGCGACCGCATCATCCACTCGACCGCGTTTCGCCGCCTTGAGTACAAGACGCAGGTCTTTATCAACCACGAAGGCGACCTGTTTCGCACGCGCCTGACCCACAGCATCGAAGTGGCCCAGATCGGCCGCACGCTGGCGCGCAGCCTGCGCCTGAACGAAGACCTGGTCGAGGCCACGGCGCTGGCGCACGATCTTGGCCACACGCCGTTCGGCCATGTGGGCCAGGATGTGCTCAACGAATGCATGAAGGACTTTGGCGGTTTCGAGCACAACCTGCAAAGCCTGCGCGTGGTCGACCATCTCGAAGAACACTACGGCGCCTTCGATGGCCTGAACCTGACGTTCGAGACGCGCGAGGGCATCCTCAAGCACTGCTCGCTGAACAACGCGCGCCAGCTGGGCGACCTGGGCCAGCGCTTCATCGAGCGCAGCCAGCCCAGCCTCGAAGCGCAACTGACCAACCTGGCCGACGAGATCGCGTACAACAACCACGATATCGACGACGGCCTGCGTTCGGGTCTGCTCACGATGGCGCAGATGGAAGAAGTCGAACTGTTCGCGCGCCTGCATCGCGAGGTCGAGGCGCGCTATCCGGGCTTGCCCGGCCGGCGCGCCCTGTACGAGACGATCCGCCTGATGATCACGGCGATGACGGCCGACCTGGTCGACACGTCAGCGCGCCTGATTGCCGAGGCAGCGCCAGCGACCATCGACGACGTGCGCGCCGCGCCGCCGCTGATCCGCTTCTCGGACGCGATGCGCGCCGAGACCGTGGCGCTGAAACGCTTCTTGTACGCGAACCTGTACCGCCATTTCCAGGTCAACCGCATGCGCGTGAAGGCCAGCCGCATCGTGCGCGAGCTGTTCGAGGCGTTCCTTGCTGATCCCGTGCTGCTGCCGGGCGACTACCAGGTGCAGGGCGATCCGCACAAGCAGGCGCGCAAGATTGCCGATTACATTGCGGGCATGACCGATCGCTATGCGATCCGTGAGCACCGGCGCATTTTCTCGCTCGATCACTTCTAGGGCTGCGCGGCGCCGATGATCAATCGAACAGATTCGGCGTCGCCAGATCCAGCAACAACTTCTTGACCGGCGCTGGCAACGGCGCATCACCAATCGCGTCGAGCTTCCACCACACATGCCCGGCGCCATGCTGGCCACGCGCAGCCAGCGTCACGGCGAACGGCGCGATGTGCAGCTTGTAGTGCGTAAACCCGTGCATTAACGGCGTGAGCGCGCGCACTTCGTCAATCGTGCCGAAGGCGCTGCTGGCCGCGGCGATGTCCGCCGTGCAGACGGGATCGGCATCACCATCCATCGCGACATGGCCGCCCACTTCCGGCAGCGACAAGAGGCCGCCCCAGATGCCCGTTTGCGGGCGCTGTTCGAGCAGCACTTCACCGCGGTCGATCAGCACCAGCATCGCAGTGCGTTTTTCGGGCGTCGTCTTCTTCGGTTTGCGCACCGGCAGTTCGGCCGTGCGGCCGGTGGCGAAGGCCACACAGCGCGCCTGCAGCGGGCAGCGGCCGCAGTCGGGGCGCGAGCGCGTGCACAGCGTGGCGCCCAGGTCCATCAGGCCCTGCGTGTATGACTCGATGCCGCCATCTTCCGGCAGCAGCGCTTCGGCGCGGCGCCACAGCGCGTCCTCGACCGGCTTGATGCCGGGGTAGGCATCGATCCCGAACACGCGGGCGAAGACGCGCTTGACGTTGCCATCCATGATCGCGGCGCGCACGCCGCCCGAGAAGGCGGCGATGGCGGCGGCAGTCGAGCGGCCAATGCCGGGCAGGTCGGCCAGCAGCGCCGGGTCGCTCGGGAACACGCCGTCGTAGTCCGCCACGACGCGCTTGGCGCAGGCGTGCAGATTGCGCGCGCGGGTGTAGTAACCCAGGCCACTCCAGTGGGCCATGACGTCTTCCGCCGGGGCTTCGGCCAGCGCGTGCACGGTCGGGAAGCGTTCCAGGAAGCGCGCGTAGTAACCCAGCACCGCGGCGACCTGCGTCTGCTGCAGCATGATTTCGGAGAGCCACACGCGATACGCGTCGGTGGTGTTTTGCCATGGCAGGGTGTGGCGGCCATGGCTGCGCTGCCAGTCGATCACGGCCCGGGAAAAGGTCGGATCGGCCAGCTGGTCGAACTCGGTCAGTCGCTTCATGCAGTCGTGTAGTGGGCGTCGGCGCTGGTGGCCGTCGCGGAGTTGGGTAGGTTGTCGGACAAGGTGGCGGTCACGCCGGCGGCCAGCGAACCAAGGCGCGTGCGGGTGACATCGAGTTCGGCCTGGCCGCTCTCGAAGGCGCCGATTTTCTGTTCCAGGCTGTCGCTCGCTTCGTGGATGCGTTTTACCGTTGCCTGACGCTGGCGCAGGTTGTCGCGGTGCTGGCGGATCTGCGCTTCGAGCGGCGCGTTGGCCACTTTCAGCCACGCTTCGATATCGGCGTTGGCGGCGCGATACACGCGGCGCACGCGCGAAGCGATCGAATCGAAGAAGCGCTCGAGCAGCGTGGCGCGGCTGTTCATCCACAAGGTGGCGGTGCCAAACTGGCGCGAAAAGAGTTCTTCGATGGCGTCGATCTCGTCGCGGTGGCGCGCCAGCGACAGGGTCGGCGGCAGGCCCAGGCTCATGCCATGCTCGGCGGCGAACTTGCGGTGCATGGCGTCCATCATCGACGTGATTTCGGTGAGCTTGGCGTCGGCGTCGGCCAGGCCGGCGCGGGCGCCGTCGAAGTAGTTGCGCACCGGTGCGCGCATGCCGGTAGCAAAGCGCACTGCGCTCATCGCCACGCGCACGGTCTCGGTCCGGTCCTGCAGCACGTCCATGCCCAGCAGCGTGTACAGCTCGGTCGACAGGCGCGTGAACACGGCGCGCGTGCCCTGCAGCTTGAACAGGCCGGCATCGAATTCCTTCTTCTCGGCCTCGACCCGGCGCACCATGTGCGCGATCACGCCCTGGTTCTTGCCGCGCAGGCTGCGCAGTTCCTGCAACTGCTCGACCAGCTCGCGCAGGCGCGTGGCCACCAGCATCTGCTGGCTGGCCACCAGCGCATCGAGATCGGCGCGCAGCTGGCGCTGGACGATCGCGCGTCGCGCCGGAATCAGTTCATGGAACAGCGCTGCTTCGAGCGCGCCCAGGCGGCTGCGCTCGAACAGGGCCATGTCGCCGCCGATACGACCGACCAGCGCCTTGTGTGCCGACACCGGATACACCTGGCTGGCAGACAGGCCCAGCTGGCGCGCCACGTCGTGCTGCTGGCGCGCGATGTCGGCGTCCACCGCCTCTAGCGACTTGAGCTCGTCCCACATGGCGTCGATCTTGTTGAGCACAGCCAGACGCCCTGGGCCGGCGCCGATATGCGTGCGCCAGACCTCGATGTCGCTCCTGGTCACGCCCGTTTCGGCGGCCAGCACGAACAGCACCGCATGCGCGTTCGGGATCAGGTTCAGCGTCAGTTCCGGCTCGGTGCCGATGGCGTTCAGGCCCGGCGTATCGAGAATCACCAGGCCTTGCTTGAGCAGCGGGTGCGGCAGGTTGATGATCGCGTGACGCCAGCGCGGGATTTCGATCGTGCCATCCGGGTCGAGAGTGGCCGCCAGGTCGGGATCGTCGGCATCGTACAGGCCGTAGCGCTGCGCTTCGACGGTCGAGACGCGCCGGGTCTGGCTGACCTGGCGCAGCGTGTCGTGCATGGCCGCCGGCGAATCGAGATCGAGCGGAAACAAGGTCCAGGCGGCAGGATCGTCGCGGTAGTCGCCGGTGGACAGGTGGCCGGCGCGGGTGTCGATCGGCAGCAGGCGCAGGCAGGGCGGCAGGCTCGCATCCCACAGCAGTTCGGTCGGGCACATGGTGGTGCGGCCGGCGCTGGATGGCAGGATGCGCTGGCCGTAGTCGGCGAAGAACAGTGCGTTGATCAGCTCGGTTTTACCGCGCGAGAATTCAGCCACGAAGGCGACCGACAGGCGGTCGTCACGCAGACGCCCCAGCGCGCGCGCCAGCAACTGCTCGCCGGCCGCATCGATCAGCCCGGCGTCGCGCAGTGCGCTGCCGTAGCCGGTGAGGGAGGCGGCGACCCGGGCGCGCCAGGCGCCGTACTGTTGTAAATCCTGCATCGTGTTTGCTCGTAGGGATGACTAGCGCTGGCACTGGGCGCAGTAGAACGTCGAACGTTGCCCTTGCTTGATCTGGCGTACCGGCAGCGCGCATTGGCGACAGGGCACGCCAGCACGATCATAGACGAAATATGTCTGCTGGAAATATCCAGATTGGCCATTTACGGCAATAAAGTCACGCAGCGTGCTGCCGCCCTGGACGATCGCTTCAGCCAGGATGACGCGGATCGCTTCGGCCAGCCGGTCGTAGCGCGCACGGCTGATGCGCGAGGCCGCCGTCTTCGGGTTGATGCCGGCGCGGAACAGGCTTTCGCACGCGTAGATATTGCCCACGCCAACAACGATGTCGCCAGCCAGCAGCACCTGCTTGATCGGGGCGCTGCGGCGGCGGGTTTCGCGAAACAGCAGGGCGCCGTCGAAACCCTCGTCGAGCGGCTCCACACCCAGGCCGCGCAGCAGCACATACTCGGCCAGCGGCCCGTCTTCGTTGGCGTGCCACAGCACGGCGCCGAAGCGGCGCGGGTCGTTCAGGCGCAGCACTTGCCGGCCCTCGGGGCCGTTCACGACCAGATCGAAGTGATCGTGCGTGCGCGGCTCGATACCCGGAGGCAGCACGCGCAGGTGACCCGACATGCCAAGGTGGATGATCAGGGTGCCGTGCTCAAAATTGATTAAAAGATATTTGCCGCGCCGGCCGATATGCAGGATGCGGCGGCCTTCCAGCAACGCGGACAGGCCGGGCGGGAAGGGCCAGCGCAACCCTTCGCGACGGCAAATGACGTGCTCGACGATGCGGCCTTCGAGATGGGGCGCGACGCCGCGCCGGGTAACTTCGACTTCTGGGAGTTCAGGCATGCCTAAGGGGATTCGTGTAGAGTCAGTTGACGGCGCAGCGCATGCGCGGCAGGTCTGCGCATGAGCGTAGAATCAAACTCACTTTGGACTTCTGGACTTGCTTTGAAAAACGCTTTCGCCATTGTAACCCTCTCCGGTCTGTTGACGGCATGTGCTGCCGCGCCGCAACAGCAATCCGTCGCTGCCGATGTCCAGGCCTCGTCCACGCCCGCCGCCGAGCCCTTGCTCGATGACGAAGCGCAGGCCGCCAGGCAAAAAGCCGAGGAAGAAGCCCGCCTGCCGAAGGTCGAAATGACCCCGGTCATGCTCGACCAGTTACTTAAGGCCGAATTTGCGTTTCGCAATGGCGACTGGCAAGGCCCGTACCTTACGGTGCTGAGCCTGGCCCAGCAGACGCGCGATCCGCGCCTGGCCCGCCGCGCTGCCGAGATGGCGGTCGCTGCCAAGCAGGCCGACGACACGCTCGCCGCGGTGCGTCTGTGGTACCGGCTCGATCCCGAGTCGGATGAAGCGACCCAGTATTTCGTCGGCATGGTGGTCACGTCCGAAAAGATCGCCGAGCTCGAGCCCGTATTCGAAGAGCGCCTGCGCGAAGCGCCGGTGGCCCGGCGCGGCATCCTGATGTTCCAGGTCCAGCAGTTGCTGGGCCGGGCCAAGGACAAGGACGCCGCGCTCGCCATGCTCGAGCGCCTGATCGAGCCGTACGACAAGATGATGGAAGCGCGCATCGTGCGCTCCCAGATCGCGCTGGTGCGCGGTGACAAGGCACTGGCGCGCACTTACGCGCAGTCGGCGCTGACCGCCAAGCCCGACGCCGAGATCGCTCTGCTGATGCTGGCGCAGGTCACCGACGACGAGGCGCAGGTGGTGGTCATGATGGAGAAATTCCTCAAGAGCTATCCAAAGGCCAACGACGTGCGCGCCGCCTATGCGCGCGTGCTGGTCAACCGCAAGGATTATCCGGCGGCGCGGCGCGAATTCGAGTCGCTGCTCAAGGTGCAGCCCGACAATGCCGCGACGCTGTACGCGCTGGGCATCCTGGCCACGCAAACGGACGATGCCCGTGGCGCTGAAACCTATTTCACCCGCTTCGTGGACGTGCTCGGCCGCAATCCGAACGACGAACGCGATCCGTCGCGCGCACTCCTGATCCTGTCGCAACTGGCCGAAGAACGGGGCGACCTGGCTGGCGCGCTGCTGTGGCTGAACAAGGTGCCTGACAACACCGACGAACAAACCCGTTTCAACGCGCAATTGCGCCGTGCGCATTTGACGAACAAGGGCGGCGACCTGACTGCTGCGCGTGCGCTGCTGGCCGAGGTCAAGCCGACCGAGCCGGCGCGCCAAGCCCAGTTGATGGCGGCCGACGCGCAACTGCTGCGTCAGGCGAATCAGCTGCCGGAAGCGTATGCGGTGATGGAAGCAGCGGCCCGGCGCTTCCCGAAGAATCCCGATCTGCTGTACGACTTCGCGCTGCTGGCCGAAAAAATGGGCAAGGTCGATGTGATGGAGGCGCAACTGCGCGAAGTAATGGCGCAGGCACCCGACAATCACCACGCCTACAATGCGCTCGGCTACTCGCTGGCCGAACGCAATGTGCGCCTGCAGGAAGCCTACGGGCTGATCGCGAAGGCGCTCGAGATGGCGCCCGACGATCCGTTCATCATGGATAGCATGGGCTGGATTCACTACCGCATGGGCAACTTGAACGAAGCCGAAAAGTTCCTGCGCCGCGCGTATGGTGTGCGCAAGGATGCTGAAATCGGTATTCACCTGGGTGAAGTGCTGTGGCAAAAGGGCGATAAGTCGGCTGCCCAGGCACTCTGGCGCGACGCCCGCGCCAAGGACCCGCAGAACGAGGCCCTGCGCGAGACGCTGGCCCGCCTTGGCCTGTCCTTGTGAAATAATCCACTTCCGTTCAATTGATTTGCTGCGATTTTTTGCTGCCCCATGATGCTGCTTACCCGACGCCTTGCCATCCTCGCCCTTGCCGCCACGGTTCTGACCGGTTGCGCGACAAGTACCGCCAACCTGTCCACCGCCACGGTCGGCGCGTACCGCGAAACCATTGACCTGGCAGGGCGCCTGTCGGTGAACTATCAAAAGGATGGCCGGCCCGAATCCATCAGTGGCAGTTTCAATTGGGAACAGCGCCCGGGCACGATCGACGTCACCCTGATGTCGCCGCTGGGCCAGACAGTTGCTGCGATCAATGTCACGCCAGGCTCGGCCACGCTCACGCAGGCCGGCCAGGCGCCGCGCACGGCCGCCGACATCGATAGCCTGACCCAGCAGACGCTGGGCTGGCCACTGCCCGTGTCGGGCTTGCGCGACTGGCTGCAGGGGTATGCGGTCGATGCACAGGGGCAGCGTTTTCGCGCTTCGCCGGCCAGCAACAGCGTGACAACGAAGGATGGCTGGCGCCTGCGCTTCATCGACTGGCAAGCGGCCGGGGCTGGTGACGCAGCGGCTGGTGCTGCTGCGGCTGCTCCGGTGCCGCGCCTGATTCAGGCCGAGCGCGCCGCGTCGGGCGACATCCAGGATCTGGCGATCCGCATCGTCGTCAATCCGGCGGCCTGATTCCATGCGTTCCCTGCACGATTGCCCGGCCCCGGCCAAGCTCAACCTGTTTTTGCACGTCATCGGCCGGCGCGCCGATGGCTACCACCTGCTGCAAAGCGTATTCCAGCTGATCGACCGCGCTGACCGTCTGCACTTCGACCTGCGCGACGACGAGCGCATCGTGCGCACGACCGACGTGCCCGGCGTGCCGCATGACCAGGACCTGATCGTGCGCGCGCTGCGCCTGTTGCAGGCAGAATACGCACGCCGCCATGGACGTCTGCCGCCGGGCATCGATGTGGCGGTTGACAAGATCCTGCCAATGGGTGGCGGGTTGGGTGGTGGTTCGTCCGATGCCGCCACGGCGCTGATGGCCGTGAACCACCTGTGGCAGGCGGGCCTTACACGTGAAGAATTGATGGCGCTGGGCTTGCCACTGGGCGCCGATATCCCGTTCTTCCTGTTTGGCGAGACGGCGTTTGCCGAAGGGGTGGGGGAGACCTTGCAGGCCGTAGAGGGCCCCGATTGCTGGTACGTCGTGCTCGAGCCCGGTGTCGCCGTGCCAACACCTGCCATTTTTTCTGCGGCAGATTTGACAAGAGACGCAAAGCCGGTCAGAATAGCGGACTTTTCCAGCCACACCAATTCAGGCAGCATGGTGGGGTTTGGTAAAAATGATTTGCAGAACGTGGCGATGCGCCTGTTCCCGCCGGTAGCCGAAGCGGTTGAATGGTTGAGCAGCTACGGTGATGCCAGGATGACTGGCTCAGGGGCATGCGTGTTTTGCGCAGTCTCCAGCGAAGACGCTGCCGACCAGGTGTTGGCGCAGGTGCCGCAGAAGTATGCGGCATGGAAAGCGAAGTCGTTGAAGACACACCCGCTGAAAAAATCGCTCTTGCAAATCAGTGAGTTGTAGAATAAAATTTTGCCTGTCGCGACGCTGAGCAGCACAGAAAGATGTGCAGCACAATGTGAAGCGGCAAGCACTACAGGTCGTGTAGGGGAATCGCCAAGTTGGTTAAGGCACCGGATTTTGATTCCGGCATTCCAAGGTTCGAATCCTTGTTCCCCTGCCAAAGTTTTCTTGTTCTGTCGATGCCGATGCGTCCAGCAAGAGAATCGCGATGCGGTGCCAAGCACCACATCAGCATGTTAATCAGCCGGTATAGCCGGCTGATTGTTTTTCTACTGTATTAACGCTTCTTACCTTTTGGGACTCCCATGGCTTACGAAAACCTGATGGTTTTTACCGGCAATGCCAATCCGGCGCTAGCAGAAGGGGTCGCAAAAAGCCTCGGTATTCCACTCGGCAAGGCTGTCGTCTCGAAGTTTTCTGACGGCGAAGTCATGGTCGAAATCAATGAGAACGTGCGCGGCAAGGATGTCTTCGTCCTGCAATCGACCTGCGCACCGACCAACGACAGCCTGATGGAAATCATCCTGATGGTCGACGCTCTCAAACGCGCCTCGGCTGGCCGTATCACTGCAGCGATTCCTTACTTCGGTTATGCCCGTCAAGATCGTCGCCCGCGTTCGGCGCGCGTTGCGATCTCGGCCAAGGTCGTGGCAAACATGCTGGAAAAAGCCGGCGTCGAGCGCGTCCTGATCATGGATCTGCACGCTGACCAGATCCAGGGTTTCTTCGATATCCCGGTTGACAATATCTACGCATCGCCAATCCTGCTGAGCGATCTGCAGAAGCGCAACTACGACGACCTGCTGGTCGTCTCGCCGGACGTCGGCGGTGTGGTCCGCGCCCGTGCCCTGGCCAAGCGCCTGGGCTGCGACCTGGCGATCATCGACAAGCGTCGCCCGAAGGCGAACGTGTCCGAAGTGATGAACATCATCGGTGAAGTCGAAGGCCGCAACTGCGTGATCATGGATGACATGGTCGACACCGCAGGCACGCTGTGCAAGGCTGCCGAAGTGCTCAAGGAGCGCGGCGCCAAGAAGGTGGTTGCTTACTGTACGCACCCGGTGCTGTCCGGCCCGGCGATCGAACGCATCGCGAACTCGCCGCTGGACGAACTGGTCGTCACCGACACGATCCCGCTCAGCGCCGCCGGCGCCGCTTGCGGCAAGATCCGCCAGCTGACCTGCGCACCGCTGCTGGCCGAGACCTTCAAGCGGATCGTCAAGGGTGACTCGGTGATTTCGCTGTTCGTCGACTAAGCTTCATCGACGTTGTATTCCACGGCGCGCCTGGCTGATTAGCCGGCGCGCCGTTGTAGCATCCAGGATTTCCGTATCTTTTGAGCGCGTAACAATGCGCTCTTTCCTGACTGCCCCTGGTCGCGGGGGTGGTCGCCACTTGGCTACCGGGCTGTTGATCGTTTTCTTCGGCATTCGGGCCTGTTTTATTTTTGGAGTATCACATGAAAGTAGTCGCATTCAACCGCACTCTGCAGGGGACCGGAGCGAGCCGCCGCCTGCGTAAAGCTGGTCAAACGCCAGGCATCATCTACGGTGGCGCAGGTACGCCTGAGCTGATCGCCCTGGACGGCAACGCCCTGTGGCACGCGCTGAAAAAAGAAGCGTTCCACGGTTCGGTTCTGGACCTGGAAATCGACGGCAAGACCCAGCAAGTCCTGCTGCGTGACTTCCAGATGCACGCGTTCAAGCAACTGGTCCTGCACGCTGACTTCCAGCGCGTCGATTCGTCGAAGCCAGTGCACACCAAGGTCGCTTTCCACTTCGTCAACGCCGAGAACTCGCCAGCCGTCAAGCTGAACAGCGCTGTCATCTCGCACGTCCTGAACGAGCTGGAAGTGTCGTGCCTGCCAGGCAAACTGCCAGAGTTCATCGAAGTCGATCTGGCAAACCTGGAAGCCGGTAACTCGATCCACACCGACGACCTGGTCCTGCCAGAAGGCGTCACCGCACTGACCCATGGCCAGAACCTGACCATCGTCACCGCAACCATCCCACGCGGCGCAGTCACCGCTGAAGAGACCCCAGCTGCCGAGTAATCGCAGCTGACGCGTCGCTCCGGCGACGCATCGCACAGAAACCCGCCGCGGCTTGCCCGGCGGGTTTTTATTTTTTGATTTGCACGTTTCGGCGATAATCGCCTTTTCTCGACAGAATCTCACGCATGTCCATTCGACTGATCGTTGGCCTCGGCAATCCCGGCCCCGAGTACGAACAAACCCGCCACAATGCCGGCTTCTGGCTCGTGGACAACCTGGCCAATGGCTTGCCCGGCTGCCGTCTGCAGCGCGAATCGCGTTTTAATGCGCTGGTCGCCAAGACATCCATTGCCGGCAACGACGTCTGGCTGCTCGAGCCGCAGACCTATATGAACCGCTCCGGCCAGTCGGTCGGCGGCCTGGCGCGGTTTTATAAAATCAATCCGGACGAAGTGCTGGTCGTGCACGACGAACTCGACCTGCCACCGGGCGTCGCCAAGCTCAAGAAGGGCGGTTCGTCCGGCGGGCACAACGGCCTGAAGGACATCACGGCGGCGCTGGGTACCCAGGATTACTGGCGCCTGCGCCTGGGCATCGGCCACCCGCGCACGATGAATCTGCAACAGGTGGTGGCTGACTTCGTTCTGCACCGCCCGCGCCGCGAAGAGCAGAGCCTGATCGAAGAATCGATCGACAAGAGCCTGCACATCATTCCACTCGTCTGCGAAGGCAAGTTCGACACGGCCACGATGCGGTTGCACACCGCCTGACAGGCGGTGCTTCGCCGTTTTCAGCCGCGCTTGAACACGACCTGTGAGCGCAGGTCGCGCACCATGCGCTCGATCGCGGGTCGCATGCGCCGGTAGTCGTCGGGCGTGCAGGTTGCCGCCGTGTGGCGAAACTTGAGCTGGCGCTGCACCGTTACCAGCGCGCCGCGCCGCGCATAGCGCGAGTGGTAGGCAAAGTTGGCGTCGTCTACGTGCACGGCGCGGGGCAAGGCCTGCACACGCGAGCGCGTCGGCAGATGAAAGCGCAATTCGTCCTCGGCATCGATCGCCGGGCACACGAAGTCCTGGTGTCGCTCGGGTTCCTGCGCGAACGCGAACACGGCATCGCCCAGGCTACCCTTCAGATCGTAGCTCGTGGCCAGCCGCGCCGGGCCGGGCAGTTGCGTGAAACCGTTGCTGGCGCCGCGCAACGATATTGCGACATCGCCGTCCGGGACGTCCCGATACAGTTCTGCCAGGGCGCCGCTGCCGGTGCGCGTGACCGTAAAGCGGCTGCTGCCATCGGGCTGGATGGTGAATTGCGTGAGCGTGTGGCTACGCGCCTGCTGGAAGAAGGGGACCATCGCGAACTCGCCCGAGCGCGTCAGCACTGCCGGTTTGCCGAGCAAAACCGCCGGCAAGAAGCCGCCGGCCACGCTGTTGGCCGTCGAATCGAGATACAGCTGCAGCGATGGCACGTAGACGATGGCATGATTGAGCACACCGAGCGTGGGCACGGCCGGCAACTGGTAGGCGTTGCCGTTGTTGACGAGAGCGACGGTGCTGTCGATGCCAGCGCTGGCCAGCAGGGCGACGAGCAGCGTTGTGTGGTCCTTGGCGTCGCCGTAGCGGTTCGTCAGCACGCTGGCCGCCGCGTGCGGCACCACGCCGCCGGGGCCGAGGTGCATGTCCACGTAGCGCACGTTGCGGCGCACCCAGTCGGATAACGCGATCGCACGCGCACGGGGCTCGACCACATCACCGGTCACGCGCGCTGCGAGCGCCATCACCGTGTCGTCGGGCAGTGCGCTTGCGGCAGCGCGGTCCTGGTAGGCGCGGGCAAGTGCGGCGTAATCGGAGAAAGTGGAGACGGCGAGCCGCTTGCCGTAATCAAGATAACTGACCGAGTCGGTCTCTGGCCGCGCATCGTCGCCATCGAGATAGCGCCACGCGTAGCGCCGCTTGCCAGCTGCCGGCGCAGGCAGGTCGGTAACCGTCGTGGGCAAAAAACCGATGGCGTCGGCCTGCAGAACCATCGCGGCCGGCATGTCATAGACCAGCCGGAAGTCGCGCTGGCGCTGGAGGCGGGCACTGGACAGGTCTTCGAAGTGGCCGGGAAACAGCGGCGTGTGGCGCCGCACGACGTAGCGCACGGCCACCCGGTCGCCGACGTCGACGTCAGGAAACATGACAATCTTCAGGCGTGTGTCCCGGAACATCGGAGCGTCGACCGACGCGGCTTGTTGCTGGTCGCGAATCTGGTGCGGCTGCACGGCGAGCCGGCGTCCGTCGGCCTTTTCGGTATATGCCTCGATGGCGATGATGTCCTCGAGCGCCTGGTTGTAGCCGATCTCGTACCGGGCGTAGTCGTGCAGTGCATTGTTCTGGGCGATGCTCCTGGTTTGTTCGACCGTGAGCAGGTAAGCGCCACTGGGTTCGACGACAAAGTGGCGTACGTGGCGGTCGACGCCCGTATCACGCGCGCATGCCGGCTGCAGGCCGAGTAATGGCCACAGAAGCAGACACAGCATGACGACAAAGCGCAGCATCATGGCAATCTCCAGATACACGACCGACCCATGGTACGGGGCGGTGTCCGTGCAGGATTGATGTCGCGCAAGCGCCTGCTGTCGGCCCGACTTCTGCGATAATTTCACGATGAGAGCGCTCACCTTCCAGGCCGGCCCCCTTGCCATGGCCCAGATCGCCGCGCATGGCTTGCGCGCGCAGGACATTGCCATCGTGCCTGCTGCGGCGGGCGGCCCCAAGGGCCTGATCTTCGCCTCGCTCGATGCGTGGCTGTTCGGCGAGTGGTTGCCCACAGCGCCACGCGAACGAACCCTGATCGGCGCCTCCATCGGCGCCTGGCGCATGGCGGCCGCGTGCCAGAAGGATCCGGCAAAGGCGTTTGCCCGCCTGGCCGAACTCTACACCGGCCAGCGTTACACGCGCCTGAAACCCAGTGCGCAGGAGATCGACGAGGTCGTGCAAGCCCTGCTGGCCGAACTGGTGAGCGGGCATGAAGACGACATCATCGGACATCCCCATCATCGCCTGCACATCCTGGCCGACCGTGGCCTGCGTTCGCTGGCCGCGCCGGTCGGCCGCCACGCCGAACTGCGCGGCTTCGCCTCGGCCGCGCTGCACAACGCCGGCTCACGGGCCTGGCTGGGGCGCCTGATGGAGAGGGTGGTCATCCATGACGCACGCAGCCAGGCGCCATGGTTGCGCGAGCCGTTCGATCGTTTCACGACGCATTTTTCGGCATTGACGCGCGCGAATCTGGCCTCTGGCTTGCTGGCCTCGGGCACGCTGCCCTTGATCATGAAAGCGGTGACGGATATCGCCGAGGCGCCTCCCGGCAGCTACTGGGATGGCGGCATCATCGACTACCACCTGGCCTTGCCATATGCGCGCGCGGTCGGCGCCGACAAAAGCGAACTGGTGCTGTATCCGCATTTCACCGATCACATCGTGCCGGGCTGGCTCGACAAGAGCATGCCGTGGCGGCGCGCCGCGCGCGGTCCCAACCGCAGCTGGCTGGAGAATGTGCTGCTGGTGACGCCTTCCGCAGAATTCCTGCGCTCGCTGCCGCGCGGCAAATTGCCGGACCGGACCGACTTCACGTCATTCGGCCTCGATCATGACGAGCGCATCCGGGTGTGGCGCCGCGCGATCGGGGAGGGTGAGCGCCTGCGCGATGAACTGGCCGAATTCGCGCTGCGGCCCGACCTGGCGCGCGTCCAGCCAATCTAGCTTGTCATTGGGACAATCGATACGTTGCAGCATGGGGCAATGCGCCTTTTTTTTCAGCAGAAAAGCCGGTCCGGGTTACAATGCAGGGTTTAGGGCGGTTCATTGATCGCTCGCTTTTTACCGAATCTGAAAGATTTCTCATGACTCTCAAATGCGGCATCGTCGGCCTGCCAAACGTCGGCAAGTCCACCCTGTTCAACGCGCTGACCAAGGCCGGTATCCCGGCTGAAAATTATCCGTTCTGCACCATCGAACCGAACGTCGGCGTCGTCGAAGTGCCGGATCCACGCATGGATGCGCTGTCGGCCATCGTCAAGCCTGAGCGCATGGTCAATGCCATCGTCGAATTCGTCGACATCGCCGGCCTGGTTGCCGGTGCATCGAAGGGCGAGGGCCTGGGCAACCAGTTCCTGTCGCACATCCGCGAAACCGACGCCATCATCAACGTCGTGCGCTGCTTCCAGGACGATAACGTGATCCACGTGGCCGGCAAGGTCAGCCCGCTGGACGACATCGAAGTCATCCAGACCGAGCTGGCGCTGGCCGACATGACCGCCGTCGAAAAAGCGATCCACCGCGAAGGCAAGAAAGCGCGTTCGGGCGACAAGGATGCCGCCAAGCTGGTCGCCGTCTGCGAACGCCTGATGCCGCATCTGGACCAGGGCAAACCAGTGCGCACGCTGGGCCTGGACGCCGACGAAATGGAAATGATCAAGACGCTGCACCTGATCACGGCCAAGCCGGCAATGTTCGTGGCCAACGTGTCCGACACGGGCTTTACCAATAACCCGCTGCTGGACCTGCTGACCGCGTACGCGAAAGAGCAGAATGCCCCGATCGTCGCCATCAGCGCCGCGATCGAGTCCGAAATCGCCGAGATGGACGATGCCGACAAGGCCGACTTCCTGTCCGACATGGGCATGGAAGAGCCGGGCCTGGACCGCCTGATCCGCGCCGCCTACAAGCTGCTCGGCCTGCAGACGTACTTCACCGCAGGCGTGAAGGAAGTGCGCGCCTGGACCATCCACGTGGGCGATACCGCGCCACAGGCGGCGGGCGTGATCCATACCGACTTCGAACGCGGCTTCATCCGCGCGCAGACGATCGCGTATGACGACTTTTTGGCGTACAAGGGCGAGGCCGGCGCGAAAGAAGCGGGCAAGATGCGCGCTGAAGGCAAGGAATATGTCGTCAAGGATGGCGATGTGTTGAACTTCCTGTTCAACGTCTGATCTGATTATCGCGAAAGGGCCCTCCGGGGCCCTTTTTTGACGCCGTCCTATTTCGACCACATGGCCACCGTTACCGAACTCGTTATCTACCCGATCAAATCCTGCGCCGGCCTGTCTGTCCCTGAAGCCCGTCTTGCCCTCGACGGCCTCTTCGCAAACGGCGTGCACGACCGCGAATGGATGCTCGTCACGCCCGACGGCCTGTTCCTGACCCAGCGCGAGGTGCCGCGCATGGCCACGGTCACGTCGCGCATCGACGCCACAGCGCTGATCGTCAACGCCCCCGGCATGCCGCCCCTGCACCTGCCGCTCGCGCACGACGCCGCCGCGCCCACCATCGAGGTCCTGCTGTGGGAACACCGCCTCCCCGCCGCCGATTGCGGTGACGCGGCCGCCAATTGGTTCACCACCGCCCTCAACGCCCCATGCCGCCTGGTGCGCTTTCGCCCTGACGTGCACCGCCCGACCAGCACCAAATGGACGCAAGGCGTCCCTGCCGCCACCCGGTTTTCGGACGGCTACCCGATCCTGCTGATCGGCCAAGCCTCGCTCGACGACATCAACACAAAACTCGTGCAGGCCGGTCGCGACAAGCTGCCGATGAACCGCTTCCGCCCGAACGTCATCGTCGATGGCATCGCCGCGTTCGAGGAAGATTTCGTCGCGGCCTTCCACGGCGACGGAATGACGCTGCGCCCCGTCAAGCCCTGCGCGCGCTGCCCAATCCCGGCCGTCGACCAGGCCACCGGCATTCCCGGCCCTGATCCGCTCGACATCCTGCAAGCCTGGCGCGCCAACCCGCGCATGGATGGCGCCGTCACGGTGGGCATGAACGTGATCGTGCAGAATGGGATCGGCCAGACGCTGCGCGTCGGCCAGCCACTGAACGCCGAACTGGCTTTCTAAACAGACCACGCCACTGTCGCAAAATCGCCTAACCGCCTGCGTGATCAGGCGGTTTTTCGTATCCAAGCCCAGGAGGATGGCGTAATGTTACGGTTATTGCTGAAAGGAATTCTTCATGCACGAGCCGAGCGTGTCGTCGCGGGAACTGATGGCGGAAAACGAGACCTTGCGCGCACGCATGGCGTATCTGCTCGAACAGGCCGAGCGTAATCACGCGATCATGTGCCGCCACCAGGCATTCGACCTGCAGATCGTCGGTGCCAGCAGTTTCCCTGATCTGGTCGGCACGATTTTTACCACGCTGCCGGTGATCTCGGACCTCGATATCGTCACGCTGTCGCTGATCGATCAGAACGCCGATATCTACACAGTCATGCATCGACTGGGCGTCGATTTCGAAACGCTGCCCAACCTGATCTTCTGCGAGCATGCGGTCGAACTTGGCTTTGACATGGCGCCGGAATCTCCGCTGCGGCCCATCCTGGGCGCCTATGCGCCGGGCCAGCACCGTGCGATGTTCCCGCAACCACCGGCCAACCTGCGCAGCGTGGCGCTGGTGCCTTTGATGCGCAACAAGCGCCTGATCGGCAGCCTGAACCTGGGCAGCGCCGACGCGAGCCGGTTCACGCCGGCGCTGGGCACCGATTTCGTCGAGCATATGGGCTCGATCATCGCGATCTGCCTCGAGAACGTGATCAGCAACGAGATGCTCAAGTACATCGGCCTGACCGATTCGCTCACCGGCGCCTATAACCGGCGCTACATGGACCGACGCCTGGCCGAAGAAATCGCGCGTGCGCGGCGCCAGGGCTACCGCCTGTCCTGCATGTACATCGACATCGACCACTTCAAGCGCGTCAACGATACGGTCGGCCACCAGGGCGGGGACGACGTGCTGCGCGAGGTGTGCACCCGCATCAAGGCTGAACTGCGGATGTCCGATACATTGTGCCGCTTCGGCGGCGAGGAATTTGTCGTGGTGCTGATCGACGCCGACCTGGAAAACGCCAGCATCGTCGCCAACCGCATCCGTACTAGCGTGGCCGGCTTGCCGGTGGACCTGAGCACGGGCGAGCAGGTGAGCGTGACGGTGTCGATCGGCGTGGCGGCGCTGACTGATTTCGAGCGCGATCATGCCATCGAAGGCGTCGCGCAAGAGCTGATCGCGTCGGCCGACGCGGCGCTGTACCAGGCCAAGGCCGCGGGCCGCAACCAGGTCGTCACGGCTGCCTGATGGCTACAGCAGCCGCTCCTCGGCGCGGCTGACCGCTTCGCTGTCCCCGCGAAGCACCACAACATCGCCCGCCGCCAGCAGCACGGCCGGGCCGGGCGCGATATTCTGGCCGCCGCGTCGCAAGGCGGTTACCTCCACCGCCACGTCGGCCAGCCGCAACGCGTCCAGCGACAGGCCGATTGCCCCCGCCTGCGCGTGCAGGCGTACCGAATGCAGCTTCACCTGGCCATGTTCGAGGTCTGCGCCGCTATCGTCCGCACCATGGAAGTAGCCGCGCAGCGTGGCGTAGCGGCCCTTGCGCGCAGCCTGCACCCGGTGCACCACGCGGCGCAGCGGCACGCCGAGCGTCACCAGCGCGTGCGAGGCGAGCATCAGGCTGCTCTCAAGGGCTTCCGGCACCACCTCGGTCGCACCGGCCGCCTTGAGCACATCCATGTCGCCGTCGTCGTGGCTGCGCACGATCACGGGCAGGGCGGGCGCCAGTTCGTGCACCAGGTGCAGCACCTTCAGTGCCTGGCGCGTGTCGGCAAACGTGATCACCAGCGCGCTGGCGCGGTGTACGCCGGCCGCGATCAGGCTTTCGCGGCGCGCCGCATCGCCGTACGAGACCGAGGCGCCGGCCGCCTGCGCTTTCTGCACGCGCTCCGGATCCAGGTCGAGCGCGTACCACGGCAAGGCCTCTTCTTTCAGCAGCGTCGCCAGGCTCTGGCCACTGCGCCCGAAGCCGGCGATGATCACGTGCTTCTGGGTGGTCATGGTGCGCGTGGCCAGCTGCGTCAATTGCAGCGACTGCATCATCCATTCGTTGGCCGCGACCTTCATCACGATCCGGTCCATGTAGCCGATGATGAAGGGTGCCAGCAGCATCGACAGCACCATCGAGGCCAGCACCAGCTGCATCACGAACGGATCGATCAGCTTCGAGCCCGATGCATGGCTGAGCAGCACGAAGCTGAATTCGCCGGCCTGCGCCAGCGCGAGACCCGTGCGCAGCGCGGTGCCCAGCGGCGCGCCGAATGCGCGCGCCATCAGCACAATGAGGCCGGCCTTGAGCAGCACCACGAGCGCCAGCAGCAGCGTGACCTGCCACCAGTACTGGCTCACCAGGCGCAGGTCGAGCAGCATGCCGATCGTGATGAAGAACAGGCCAAGCAGCACGTCGCGAAACGGCTTGATGTCTTCTTCCACCTGGTGCTTGTAGGGCGTCTCGGAAATGAGCATGCCGGCGACGAACGCGCCGAGCGCCAGCGACAGGCCGGCCTGCTCGGTGATCCAGGCCGACCCCAGTGTGACGAGCAGCAGGTTGAGCATGAACAGCTCCTGCGAGCGGCGCTTGGCCACGATCGTGAACCACCGGCCCATCAGCTTCTGGCCGAAGAACAGCAGCAGTGCCAGCACCAGGCCGGCCTTGAGCGCGGCCAGGCCGAGCGTGATGGCCATGTCTTCCGGATCGCGCGCCAGCGCCGGGATCATGATCAACAGCGGCACCACCGCCAGGTCCTGGAACAGCAGGATGCCGATGATGCGCCGCCCATGTTCGCTCTCGAGCTCGAGGCGCTCGGTAAGCAGCTTGACGACGATGGCCGTGGACGACATGGCCAGCGCGCCGCCCAGTGCGAACGCGGCCTGCCAGGCCAGCGTCAGGTGGGGCATCAGGTAGGCCGCCAGCAGGCCGATGCCCATGGCCGCAGCGACGGTCGTCACCACTTGGCCAAGCCCCAGCCCGAACACGATGCGCCGCATCGAGCGCAGTTGCCCGAGCGAGAATTCGAGCCCGATCGAGAACATCAAAAAGACGATGCCGAATTCGCCCAGCGCGTGGGTGGTGGGGCTGTCTTCGGCCAGGGCCAGGGCGTGGGGGCCGATCAGGACGCCGACGGCCAGGTAGCCGAGCATCGGCGGCAGCTGCAGGGTGCGAAAGGCGACCACGCCGAGGACGGCGCAGCCAAGCAGCAACAGGGTAAGTTCGAGACCAGAATGCATGGGGTGAAGCGGGCGGTGGTTGTGGTGGCGATGCGCCGCGAGGCGTGCTTGTCATCGAATGTTACGACTGGCAAGTTTTTTGCTTTCGCAATTCGTTTATACTTCTGGAATGAGTGTAACTGATGACCAAATAATGCTGAAAAGTTTTGACGAAACCCTGGCGCAGCGCGTGCTGGAACTGGGTCGCCAGACGCTTGCCATCGAGGCCGACGCCATCGTGGCGCTGCACGCGCGCCTGGGCGACGACAGCAGCTTCGTCGACGCCGCGCAGCTGATCTACGCCGGCACCGGCCGCGTGGTCGTTTCGGGCATGGGCAAGTCGGGCCACATCGGCCGCAAGATCGCCGCCACGCTGTCGTCCACCGGTACGCCGGCGTTCTTCATGCACCCGGGCGAAGCGGCGCACGGCGACCTGGGCATGGTCACCGCGAATGACATCCTGATCGCCATTTCCAATTCGGGCGAATCGTCCGAACTGCTCGACATCCTGCCGGCCGTGAAGCGCCTGGGCGCGCGCGTGATCGCCATGACCGGCAAGCCGGCCTCGCGCCTGGCCAGGCTGGCCGACGTCCACCTTAACATCGCGGTAGCCAAAGAAGCCTGCACGCTCAACCTGGCGCCGACCACCAGCACCACCGTCACGCTGGCCATGGGCGATGCGCTGGCCGTGGCGCTGCTCGACGTGCGCGGTTTTCGCGAGCAGGATTTCGCGCTGTCGCATCCGGGCGGCGCGCTGGGCCGGCGCCTGCTGACGCACGTGCGCGATGTGATGCGCACCGGTGACGCCATCCCGTCGGTGGGCCTGGATGTCCCGCTGGTCAAGGCGCTGCTCGAGATCAGCCAGAAGGGCATGGGCATGACCGCCGTGGTCGATGCTGCTGGCCGGCCGCTGGGCGTGTTCACCGACGGCGACTTGCGCCGCGTGATCGAGCGCATGCACGATTTTTCGAACGTGCTGATTCGCGACGTCATGCACGCCAATCCGCGCAGCGTGCGCCCCGAGCAGCTGGCGGTCGACGCGGTCGCCGTGATGGAAGAATTCCGCATCAACCAGATGCTCGTGATCGATGAGGCGGGCCAGCTGGTCGGCGCGCTGCACATCCACGACCTGACCCGCGCAAAGGTAATCTGATGAACACTCCCGTATTGGCCCACATCGAACGCGCCGCGCGCATCAAGGTCATGATCTTCGACGTCGACGGTGTGCTCACCGACGGCAGCCTGACCTATGGCCCCGATGGCGAAGTGACCAAGACCTTCAATGTGCTCGATGGCCTGGGCATCCAGATGCTGAATAAATCCGGTGTGCAGACTGCAATCATCAGCGCGCGCCTGTCGCCGATCGTCGTCCGCCGCGCCGCCGATCTGGGCATCTCGCACGTCTACCAGGGCAACCACGACAAGCGCATCGGCTTTGCCAATCTGCTCGACGCCACCGGCTTTACCGCCGACCAATGTGGCTACATCGGCGACGACGTGATCGACCTGCCGCTGTTCGCGCGCGTGGGCTTTGCCGTTGCGGTGCCATCCGGCCATCCGGACGTGCAGCACCGCGCGCATTACGTGACCAGGAACGGTGGCGGACGTGGCGCGGTGCGCGAGATCTGCGACCTCGTCATGCGCGCGCAGGGCACCTATGACCAGGCGCTCGCGCCGTATTTCGCCTGACCGCCATGGCCACGATCGCCTCCAACAAACGCACCGCGCATCGCTGGAATCTGCTGGCGATGATCGTGATCGGCGTGTTCTTCGCCTTCGGCAGCTTCTGGCTGCTGCAGCTGATGCAGGCGACCGACATCGATGCGCAGCTGGGCGGCCCGCCCGACGAGCCGGATTACATCGTCGAGAATTTCTCGTTCGTCCGCATGACGCCCAACGGCCAGCCGAGCTACGTGGTGTCGGGCAAGCGCCTGGCGCATATCCCGCTGGGCGACGTGTCGAACGTCGAGCAGCCGCTGATGCGCGGCGTCGAACCGGGCCGTCCGCCGATGACGGTGGTGGCCAAGAACGCGCGCATCTTCCACGAAGAACACCGCGTCGAACTGTTCGGCGACGTCGATCTGCAGCGCCCGAAGACGCCCGCCAGCGAAGCACTGCGCGTGCGCACGCAGGCCATGACCGTGTTGCCCGACGAAGAAATCGTCAAGACCGACCAGCCGATCGACATGGAGCTTGGCGCGTCCAGCCTCAAGGCCACCGGCATGATGGCCAACAACGCGACCATGCAGATGCAATTGTCAGGCCGCGGCCGTATCGTCTATCCGCCACGCCAGCGCTGAAGGCCATCAGCCATGCGCGCGTGCTAACCCAGGACCAGCACCACAATGAAAAAACTCTTTGCTGCCGCTTTCTTGTCACTCCTTTCCTTGACCGCCATGGCCGAAAAGGCCGACTCGCTCAAGCAGGCGGCGCTCGAATACGACAACGGCGACCTCGATGGCGTCGCAGGCGTGCGCACCTTCACCGGCAACGTGATCCTGACCCGCGGCACGCTGCTGGTCAAGGCCGAACGCGCCGTGGTCAGGGAGACGCCCGAAGGCTATATGAGCGTGACGCTCACCGCGGCCAACGGCAAGCCCGCCACGTTCCGCCAGAAGCGCGACGGCGGCCCGAACCTGTGGGTCGAAGGCCAGGCCGAACGCATCGAATATGACGAACGTTCGGAGCTGGTGCGCCTGTACTCGAACGCCATCGTCAAGGAACTCGAAAACGACCGGATGACCAACCAGATGACCGGCCCGTTCATCTCGTACGACAACCGCAAGGAAGTCGTCGCCGTGCGCAATGACGTCAGCGGCGAGAGCAAGGTTGGCGGCGGGCGCGGCACGCTGATCCTGGCGCCCAAGCGTGCGCCGGCCGGAGGCACGCAATGACGGAACTGAACGATCGCAGCACGCTGGTCGTCAAGGGCCTGCAGAAAAGCTATGGCAAGCGCCTGGTCGTGCGCGACGTGTCGCTGGATGTCGAATGCGGCGAAGTGGTGGGGTTGCTGGGCCCGAACGGCGCCGGCAAGACTACTTCGTTCTACATGATCGTCGGCCTGGTGCCGTCGGACGCCGGCTCGATCAGCATCAACGGCACCGACATCACCAGCCTGCCGATCCATCGCCGCGCGGTGCTCGGCCTGTCGTACCTGCCGCAGGAAGCCTCGGTGTTTCGCAAGCTGACGGTGGAAGAGAACATCCGCGCCGTGCTCGAACTGCAGAAGGTTAACGGCAAGTCGCTCACCAAAACCGAGATCAGCGACCGCCTCGATACCTTGCTGGCCGACCTGCAGATCGAGAAGCTGCGCGAGAATCCGGCACTGTCGCTGTCGGGCGGCGAGCGGCGCCGCGTGGAGATCGCGCGCGCCCTGGCGACCAACCCGCGCTTCGTCCTGCTCGACGAACCGTTTGCCGGCGTCGACCCGATCGCCGTGATCGAGATCCAGCGCATCGTACGCTTCCTCAAGGAGCGCAAGATCGGCGTCCTGATCACCGACCACAATGTCCGCGAGACGCTTGGCATCTGCGACCGCGCCTACATCATCAATCAGGGCGCGGTGCTCGCATCCGGCCGTCCCGACGATATCATCGCCGACGAGTCGGTGCGCCGCGTGTACCTTGGTGAACATTTCCGCATGTAAGCCATACTCAATTGATGAAACAGTCCCTTCAGCTCCGCACTTCGCAGCACCTGGCGCTCACGCCACAGCTGCAGCAATCGATCCGGTTGCTGCAGCTGTCGACGCTCGAACTGCATCAGGAGATCGAGCAGATACTGGGCGATAACCCGCTGCTCGAAAGGCTCGACGACCCGCTCGATCATTCGGTGCGCCTGCTGGCCGATGGGGCCATCAACAATGCGCCGGCACCTGGCGAGGCGCCGCCGGCGCCAGGCCAGCAGGCCGAAGGCGAGGGCAGCGCGCCGGCTGAGGGCGAGGGCGCTGAAGGCGGTGCGGTCGATGGCGACCGGCCCGACAACGAGTGGAGCGAAGGCAGCGGAACGTCGTCCGGCAGCGCCAGCAGCGACGACGAAGACGGCCGCCCGCAGCTGGAGGCGTGCGCGATCACGCTGCGCGAACACCTGATGGAACAGGTGCGCGAAACGCTGCTGTCAACGCGCGACCGCGCGCTGGCCGAACTGGTGATCGACGCGCTCGACGACAACGGCTACCTGGAAGAACCGCTCGACGACATCCACGCACGCCTGCCCGAAGAACTCGAGGTCGACCTCGACGAACTGCGCTGCGCGCTGGCGATGGTGCAGAGCATGGACCCGGTGGGCGTGGGCGCGCGCAGCGCGGCCGAATGCCTGGCGCTGCAGATCCGGCGCATGCCGGGCGTGCCGATGGTCACGCGCCGCATGGCCCTGAAGATCGTCGAAGGCTACCTGACCTGGTTCGCGCAGCGCGAATACAGCAAACTGAAAAAAGCGCTCGATTGCGACGACGAAGACCTGCGCGAAGTGCAGGCCGTGGTCCGCCAGTGCAATCCGCATCCGGGCGCCGCGTTCGCGTCGAACGTGTCAGATTACGTGGTGCCGGACGTGATCGTGCGGCGCGCCAAGAATGGCTGGGCGGTCACGCTGAACCAGGACGTGATGCCGCGCCTGCGCGTCAACAGCCTGTACGCGACCATGCTCAAGCAGGGCCGCAGCGAGAGCCAGATGGGCGCGCAGATGCAAGAGGCGAAGTGGCTCATCAAGAATATGCGCCAGCGTTTCGACACGATCCTGCGTGTGGCCGAGGCGATTGTCGAACGCCAGCGCAACTTTTTCAGCCATGGCGCAGTTGCCATGCGGCCCCTTGTTTTGCGTGAGATAGCTGATACACTAGGTCTGCATGAGAGCACCATCTCTCGTGTCACAACCCAGAAATACATGCTGACCCCGCACGGCATGTTCGAGTTGAAGTATTTCTTCGGTAGCCACGTTGCCACCGAAGCGGGAGGCGAAGCATCCTCAACGGCAATCCGTGCGCTCATCGCACAATTGACAGGAGCAGAAGACCCTAAGAATCCATTATCCGACAGCAAGATCGCGGAAATGCTCGGGGAACAAGGCATGGTCATTGCGCGCAGGACGGTCGCAAAATACCGTGAAGCGCTCAAGATCCCCCCCGTCAGTCTCCGCAAAGCCTTGTAACAACGCCGCTCATACAGTCTGTGCCTTCAGCTCCTGTGTGGTGCAAGCGACGTGACATCTTCAAAGGAGTGTGTATGAACCTCACCATCAGTGGTCACCATCTCGAAGTAACCCCTGCCATCCGTGAATACGTTCAGAATAAGCTGGAACGCATTATTCGCCATTTCGATCAAGTCATAGATACCCACGTCTTCCTGGCCGTCGATAACCTCACTGAAAAAGAAAAAAGGCAAAAAGCTGAAATCAATGTCCAGGTGTCGGGCAAGACCCTGCACGTGGCGAGCGTCGCGCAAGACCTGTATGCCGCGATCGACATGTTGATGGATAAACTGGATCGACAAATCCTGAAGCACAAGCAGATGCTCAAAGACCATAACCGCACAGCGATCAAACGCCTGGACGTCGACGAAGCAGACGTCGCTGCCGCCTGATCGAGCGCAGGTCACCACCGCCAGGGGCGTCTTTTCGGGACGCCCTTTTTGCATCCCGCTGCCGGTAAAATACGTGTTTCCTTTCGATGGATCACGCCATGTCCGAACACGTCCTGACCCGCATCGCCAACCGCACCGGCATCATCACCCTCGACCGTCCCAAGGCGCTCAATTCGCTGTCGCTGGACATGGTGCGCGCGCTGACCGCGATCCTTCTTGACTGGCAGCTCGACGCCGCCGTCGATGCGGTCGTGATCACCAGCAGCAGCGAAAAAGCGCTGTGCGCGGGCGGCGATATCCGTTTCTTCCACGACGTCGGCAACGCCTCGCCGCAAGGCGGCAGCGCATTGCTCGAGGATTTCTTCACCGAAGAATACGCGCTGAACCACCTGATCCATTTTTATCCGAAACCGTATATCGCGCTGATGGACGGCGTGGTCATGGGCGGCGGCATGGGCATCGCGCAGGGCGGGCCCGATTGCGGCCTGCGCATCGTCACCGAGCGCACCAAGATGGCGATGCCCGAAGTGAATATCGGCCTGTTCCCCGATGTCGGCGGCAGCCATTTTCTGTCGCACGCGCCGGGGCGACTGGGGATGTTCCTGGGCCTGACCGGCCTGACGATCGGCGCGGCCGACGCGCTGTACGTGGGCCTGGCCGACGTGTTCGTGCCAGGCGCCGACCTGCCGGCCTTGCACGCGCTGATCGAAGCGACGCCGGGCGCGGATCTGCCGGCGGCGATCCGCACGTTCGCCATCCAGCATGCCGGCGAGAGTCAATTGCAGGCCAACCGTGCGCGCATCGATATGTACTTCGGCGCGGATTCGGTGGCGGCGATCATGGCGTCGCTCGAGGGTGACGACACGCCGTTCGCGCAGAAGGCATTGAATGCGATGCGTCAGCGCTCGCCGTTGATGATGTGCGTGACGCGCGAGCTGCTGCTGCGCGGCGCGTCGCTCAATGTCGCCGCCTGTCTGCGCCTGGAGCGCTCGCTCGTGCGCCGCAACTTCGAGCATGGCGAGGTGCTCGAAGGCGTGCGCGCGCTCGTCATCGACAAGGACAATGCGCCGCAATGGAATCCGCCGTCGCTCGATCTCGTGACCGATGCGATGGTGGCGCACTTCTTCACGCCGGTGTGGCCGGCGCATGCGCATCCGCTGCGCCATCTCGCGTAAGCGTCTTCATGCATATCCGTTTGCGCGTGACTTTTCGTGCAGGCGGTGCAACCATCGTGGCTTCATGAACCGATGAGGACCCCCGATGCGCATGACCGCCTTGCTGCTGTCGATGACGTTGTGCGGCAGCGCCGCTGCGCAGGCCTGGCAGCCTGATTTCGATGCGAGCGCATTCAAGGGGCCGGCCTCCGGGCCTGCCAACGAGGTGCTGGTATTAGGCTCGCCCCATTTGTCGCAATTGCCGAAAACCTTCCAGACCGCCAGCCTGACGCTGCTGAACGAGCGTCTGGCGGCATGGAAGCCGCAGGCGATTGCGATCGAGGCGGTATCCGGGCCGCAGTGCGACTTCATGCGACGCTACCCGGCCCGCTACAAGGATTCGATCGATTCCTACTGCCGGGATCCCGCGCCGGCACGGCTGGCCACGGGGCTGGATGTCCCGGCAGCGACCGAGGCTGCCGAAGCCTTGCTGGCAGTCTGGCCCGCCGCACCCACGCCCGCGCAGCGCCGGCGCCTGGCGGCACTGTTCTTTGCTGGCGGCGAGGAAGCCTCGGCCCTGGTGCAGTGGCTGCGCCTGCCCGAGGCCGAGCGCCGTGCCGGCGACGGCCTGGACGCCACACTGGTCGGCGTGCTGGTGAAGCTGGAAACCAGGCGCGACGAAAGCCTGATGATCGGTGCGCGCCTGGCGGCCCGGCTCGGGCACGAGCGCCTGTACGCGATGGACGACCATACCGCCGACAGCGCGTCTGAAGACCAGAAGGCGCTTGGCGATGCGCTAATGACCGCGTGGGACAACCCAGCCCTCAAACAGCGCATGGCAGTGGACAAGGCGCAGGAGGGCGGGCTGGCGAGTGCCGAAGGCGTGCTGGCAATGTACCGCGCCAGAAATGCGCCTGGCCAGGCGGCCCTGATTTACCACGGCGACTTCGGCGCGGCGCTCAACGAGCCGTCAGCGCAGCGCTTCGGCCGTCAGTACGTGGGTTACTGGGAAACGCGCAACCTGCGCATGGCGGCCAATATCCGGGACGTGCTGGGATTGATGCCGGGCCAGCGCATGCTGGTCATCGTCGGCGCGTCGCACAAGGGGTATCTGGAATCGTATCTGCATCAGATGCATGATGTGCGGATCGTGGATGCGGGGCCGGTACTGAAGTGACGAGGCACCATATTGATGTCGGTGGCCACAAGTGTGCGGGCCGACGGACCACCTGATATTCAAGGAGTGGCATGGCACTGGAACTGATGAGTTCAGCACCGACTGACTTCGATTTCGTTATTGGGGATTGGGTTGTCAGGCATCGGCGGCTCAAGGAACGCCTGGCAAACTGCAATGAATGGGTTGAGTTTGATGGTGAGATGTCGACCCAAAAAATTCTGGGTGGCTTCGGCAACCTTGAAGACAACGTCTTGCGCCTGAATGACGAGGTCTTTCGCGCTATCGCGTTACGCTCCTACGATCAGAACACGAAGAAATGGTCGATCTGGTGGCTTGACGGTCGTCTTCCGAGTCAGATCGACGTTCCGGTGGTAGGCGAATTCATTGATGGCGTTGGTACGTTCTTCGCCAACGATACTTTCCAGGAAATCCCGATTATCGTCAGATTCATCTGGCGCCAGATCGATCAAAACTTGCTGCAGTGGGACCAGGCTTTTTCTGCCGATGCGGGAAATACATGGGAAACCAACTGGACGATGGAATTTCGTCGTCAGCGTTAAACGTGTGGCAGGGCAGGCAGCAAGCCTACGCCGCCGGATGCTTCGGCTGCTCGCGATGCCTGACAATCACGCGCTCGGTCGTGCCGAAGTGCGCGCCCAGGTGTTCGGCCATGTACACCGAACGATGCTGTCCGCCCGTGCAGCCGATCGCCACCGTCAGGTAGCTGCGGTTGTCGGTCTTGAACGATGGCAGCCACTTGGCGACGAAGCCCTGGATGTCGGACAGCATCTCGAGCGCGCTCGGTTGCGCGTCGAGGAAGGCGATCACGGGTGCATCCTTGCCGGTGAGCGGGCGCAGCGCCACATCATAGTAAGGATTGGGGATCGCGCGCACGTCGAACACGAAGTCGGCGTCGAGCGGCACGCCGACCTTGAAGGCGAACGACTCGAAGAACAGTGTCATCGGCGCGTGGTCGATCTCGGCGAGTTCCTTGATCCAGCCGCGCAGTTTGTTGGACGAGAGCTCGGACGTGTCGATCACGTGGCCCAGGTTCTCGATCGACGACAGGCGCTCGCGTTCTTCGGCGATGCACTCGATCAGGGTCCGGCGCGATGCCGGGTTTTCGCCCGGACGCAGTTCGTGCGACAGCGGATGGCTGCGGCGCGTCTCGGAAAAACGCGCCACGAGCGAATGGGTGCTCGCTGTCAGGAATATGACCTTGACTGAGTGGCCGTCCTCGCGCAGGCGCCGCACGCTCACTGGCAGTTCGGCCAGCGATTCGGCGCTGCGCGCATCGACTGCGACGGCGATCTTGCCGCCGCCGCTTTCGCTGACAGTATTAACGAGGGCCGTCAGCAGGGCCGGCGGCAGGTTGTCGACGCAGTAGTAACCGGCGTCTTCCAGGACATTCAGGGCCACGGATTTACCCGAGCCGGAAATTCCGGTGATGAGGACGATGTGCATAGGGGCGATGATACCGCAAGCGCCGGTCAGCCGTACACCCGCGGCCGCGGGCACCGGGTCAATCGGCGCTCATGGCCTGGCGCTGGCGCTCCATGAATTCCTGCAGCGTGTCGATGCCGCGCAGTTGCAGGATCGTGTTGCGCACGGCGGCTTCGAGCAGCACGGCGATGTTGCGGCCGGCCGCCACCGGGATGACAACCTTGCGGATTGGCAGGCCCAGCACGTCTTCGGTCGGGAAATGGAAGGGCAGGCGCTCGACTTCTTCATCGGCCGCGCCGCGTTTGACCAGGTGGACGATCAGCTTCAGGCGCATCTTGCGGCGCACTGCCGTCTCGCCGAAGATCGCCTTGATGTCCAGCAGGCCCAGGCCACGCACCTCGAGCAGGTTTTGCAGCAGCGGCGGGCAGCGGCCCTCGATCATGTTCGGTGCGATGCGTGAAAATTCCACCGCATCGTCGGCCACCAGACCGTGCGAACGCGAAATCAGTTCCAGGCCCAGTTCGCTCTTGCCCAGGCCGGATTCGCCGGTGATCAGCACGCCCACGCCCAGCACGTCCATGAACACGCCATGCATGATCACGCGCTGGGCCAGTTTCTTGGACAGATACACGCGCAGGAAGTCGATCACCTGCGCTGCCGGCAGCGGCGTCGAAAACAGCGGAATGTTTTGCTCGTCGCAGATCGCGAGGATGTCGGGCGGTGTCTCGAGACCCTGCGCGATGATCAGCGCCGGCGGCCCGCCGCCGATCAGTTCGCCAATCACGTGGGTGCGCGAATTGGCTTTCAGGCGGTGGTAGTAATTGAGTTCCTGGTGCCCGAAGACCTGGATGCGGCCCGGGTGGATCAGGTTCAGGTGGCCGACCTGGTCGGCGGCCGACGCGGCGTCGCCGGCGATCTGGCGTTCGCCGCCGGGAAAGCCCGCGAACCAGCCGAGCTGCAGGCTGTCGCGGTTATCGTCGTACAGCCGTTGAATGGTCAGCGGGGACTGCAGCATGGGCATCGTCTTCGTCACAAAAAAAGGCGCGCGACATGATTGCCGCGCGTTCGCAGTGACGTGAAGTTTAACCCAGAGCTTGCAGGCTGGGTTGCCAGTTGATAATGCGCTCGTGGACGGCCTTCGGATCGGGGTCGGTCGCCAGCGCAGTGCGGATGGCTTCGTCCGAGAACAGCTCGGCGATTTCGGACAGGATCTCGAGGTGCTGCTGCGTGACGTGGTCCGGAATCAGCAGGAAGAACAACAGGCTCACCGGCTGGCCGTCGGGCGACTCGAACGGAATCGGTTCCTTCAGGCGCACGAACGCGGCCAGAGGCGCCTTCAGGCTCTTGCTGCCCTTGATGCGGCCATGGGGGACGGCCACGCCGTGGCCGAGGCCGGTAGAGCCGAGACGCTCACGTGCGAACAGGTTGTCGGACACAATCGAACGGGCAATACCGCAATTGTTCTCGAAGATCAGGCCGGCTTGCTCGAAGGCGCGCTTTTTGCTCGACACTTCAATGTCGAGTTGGACGTTTTCGAGAGAAAGGATTTTGCTTAAATTGGTCATAACGTGAGGTGCGTGGCACAAGTGCGCAGCACAAGTGGCGTGCTTGCGAGCACGGATTATAGGCCTGTTTTATGGCCGGGACACTCGAAATCGCGAGCGTCAGGCCAGTTGGCGGGACGGTCGCACGATACCCGTCGAAACAGGGCAGCAGCGGCGTTGATTCAGGTTAACGCCACCACGCAATTTTTTTAACAAATCGCAGAACGCAGCCGGTAAATACATGCTTGCGCTGAGATTGGCCGATTTTTGCACGAGTTCTGCTGAAAAAACAAGCAGCTTCAGTACTGCACTACGCCGGGCGTGATGCCAGGCCCGGCGCACGGCTGTCGCCAAAAACGTACAGGCGTGCGAGTCGCATCCTGTCAGAAATGCGATATTTACTGGCGCGCGCCACGCAGATTGGGCGGTTTGCCGGTGGAGAAGTTGGCGCGCCACGGGTTGATATCCAGGCCGCCGCGCCGCGTGTAGCGAGCGTACACGGCCAGTTTGATAGGCTTGCACTGGCGCAGCACGTCCATGAAGATGCGCTCGACACACTGTTCATGAAACTCGTTGTGTTCACGGAAGCCGATCAGGTACTTCAGCAAGCCTTCCTGGTCGATCTGCGGGCCGACATAGCGGATCTGCACGGTGCCCCAGTCCGGCTGACCCGTGACCAGGCAGTTCGACTTGAGCAGGTGCGATACCAGCGTTTCTTCGACCTGGCCGTTTTCGTGGTCTGCGCTGAGCAGTTCCGGGGATGGCGAATAGCCGTCGATCTCGACATCGAGACGATCCAGCAGCACGCCGTCGAGTTCGCCCATCTTGATCGCACCGAACGCGTCCGGGCTGGTCAGCGTGACGTGGACCGGCGCACCGAAGCCGTCCGACAGATCGTCGCGCAGCAGGGCCAGCAAGGCTTCCGGACCGGCCAGGCGGGTCTGGTTGAACGAATTCAAGTACAGCTTGAACGATTTCGATTCGACGATGTTCGGCGAATCGGCCGGGACCGTGATCGTCGCAATCGCCACCTGCGGCTTGCCGCGCATGTTCAGCCACGACAGTTCGTAGGCGTTCCAGATGTCGACACCGAAGAACGGCATGGTGCCGGCATCCGCAAACAGGCCGAGCTCATCGCGCTTTTGCTGGCGCGCGATCGGGAACAGCAGCTCGGGCGCGTACTGGCTCTGGTAGGCGGAGGATTTGCCGAGGGGCGATTGGTCAGGTGTATTCATGGAGATGGGGCGTCAGGCGCCCAAGAACAATTTATAGACGGGATTGCTGCTTTCGTCCCAGTAACGGTAACCGAGCGATGCCAGGAATTGCCGGAACTCGGCCATTTCGGTCGGCGGCACTTGCAGCCCCACGAGAATGCGGCCCACATCGCCGCCCTGGTTGCGGTAGTGAAACAGCGAGATATTCCAGTTCGGCGCCATGCTGTCCAGGAAGCGCATCAGCGCGCCCGGCCGTTCAGGGAACTCGAAACGATACAGCAATTCATCGTGGGCCAGCGAACTTTTGCCGCCCACCAGATGGCGGATATGCAGCTTGGCCAGCTCGTCGCCGGTCAGGTCAAGCGTCTTGTAGCCATGCTCTTCGAACGTGCGCGCCAGCAGTCCGGATTCGCTGCGGCTGCCCACCTGCACGCCAACGAACACATGGGCTTCGCTGGCATCGCTGATGCGGTAATTGAATTCGGTCACGTTGCGTGGCCCGACCAGGCCGCAGAAGCGGCGGAAGCTCCCGCGCTGCTCGGGCACGGTCACGGCAAACACGGCTTCGCGCGACTCGCCCAGTTCGGCGCGCTCGGCAACGAAGCGCAGGCGGTCGAAGTTCATGTTGGCGCCGCAGGCCACGGCCACCAGCGTTTCACCCTTGACCGGCTCGCGGTCCATCTGCGAGCGCTCGATGTATGCCTTGGCGCCGGCGATGGCCAGCGCGCCGGCCGGCTCGAGAATGCTGCGCGTGTCCTGGAACACGTCCTGGATCGCGGCGCAGATCGCGTCGGTGTCGACCAGGATGATCTCGTCGACCACCATCTGGGCGACGCGGAAGGTTTCTTCGCCCACCAGGCGCACCGCGGTGCCGTCGGAAAACAGGCCGACATCGTTCAGCGTGACACGGTGGCCGGCCTTCAGGCTGCGCGCCATCGCGTCCGAATCGAGCGTCTGCACGCCGATGATCTTGATGTCAGGGCGAATTTCCTTGACGTAGGCGCCGATGCCCGCGATCAGGCCGCCGCCGCCGATGGCGACGAAGATCGCGTGGATCGGGCCGGAATGCTGGCGCAGGATTTCCATGCCGATCGTGCCCTGGCCGGCGATCACGTCCGGATCGTCGAACGGGTGCACGAAGGTCATGCGCTGTTCTTTTTCCAGCAGCAGGGCGTGGTTGTAGGCGTCGGTGTACGAGTCGCCGTGCAGCACGATCTCGACGCTGGCGCCGCCGCGCGCCTTGACGGCGTCGATCTTGACGCCCGGCGTGGTCGTGGGCATCACGATCAGCGCGCGGCAGCCGAGACGACAGGCCGACAGGGCCACGCCCTGGGCATGGTTGCCGGCCGAGGCACAGATCACGCCGCGGGCGCGCTGCTCGGGCGTCAGGTTGGCCATCTTGTTGTAGGCGCCGCGCAGCTTGAAGCTGAACACGCTCTGCATGTCCTCGCGCTTGAAATAGATGCGGTTACCCATGCGAGCGGACAGCGTGGGCGCCAGATCGAGGGGCGTTTGTTCGGCGACGTCATAGACGCGCGCGGTCAGGATTTTTTTGAGATAGTCGGTAGTCATGGTCGAAACACAAGGGTCAGGCCAATGCGGCTGGCGGGACGGACGACGCAAACTGTTCCGCTAGGGTGGGTGACCGTGGCGCGCAGTACGATACGGCGCGCTGGGTGACAGGCGATCGTATCGTGTCGTGACGAAAGTTCCGGACCATTATAATGGACGCCTATTTCCCTCGCCTAAGCTCGCATGATCGAAACCGCTGTCCAATGGCTGCTTGACCTCGTTGCGGCGCCGACGGTTGGGCTGACCTCCGTCTTCATCATCAGTTTTATTTCCGCCACGCTGCTGCCGCTCGGTTCCGAGCCGGCCGTGTTTGCGGTGATCAAGGCCAATCCCGCATTGTTCTGGCCGGCGATCCTGGTCGCGACCATTGGCAATACGCTGGGCGGCGCGGTCGATTACTTCCTTGGCTACCGCGCCAAGGTGGCGTTTGCCAAAGAGCGCCAGAGCCGCTGGTTCGGCTGGCTCAAGCGTTACGGCGCCAAGACGATGTTGCTGTCGTGGCTGCCGGGGGTGGGCGATCCGCTGTGCACGCTGGCCGGCTGGCTGCACCTGCCGTTCTGGCCGAGCCTGATGTATATGGCGATCGGCAAGTTCGCGCGCTACCTGACCATGACGCTGGCGCTGCTGTACGTGCCGGACAGTTTCTGGAAGTCGCTCGGCGACATGCTGACGCGTATTACGGGCTAAGACCCAGGGAGTTTGCCATGCTTGAACTGCGTCCCACCTGCGAACATTGCAATGTCGCGCTGCCACCTTCGTCGGAACAGGCGCGCATCTGCTCGTATGAATGCACGTTTTGCGCCACCTGTGTCGATACCATTTTGCTGAACGTGTGCCCGATCTGCGGCGGCGGCTTCGCACCGCGGCCGATCCGGCCCGCACATGACCACAAGAATGGCAATTACCTGGCCAATGACCCGGCCGGCACGACGATAAAACACCGTCCCATCGATCCGGCCGCGCACGCCGCGTTCGCCGCGCCGCTCAAGGACATCCCGCCGGCGCAGCGCTGACTGCCTGCGCCATCAATTCAAGGACTCCGGCATGACCGACCGCGTTCCCGTACCCCTCGCCAAAGCCTACCGCCTGATGAACCATGGGCCGACGGTTTTGGTATCGACGCGCCACGGCGACGCCGTCAATGTGATGGCGGCCGCCTGGTCGATGCCGCTCGACTTCGATCCGCCCAAGGTGGCGGTGGTGATCGACAAGAACACACTCACCCGCAGCATGATCGAGGCATCCGGCGAATTCGCGCTGAACATACCGTCGCGCGAACTGGCGCGCCTGACCCTGCAGGTGGGTTCGACGTCGGGCCGCGACGTGGACAAGTTTGCAGCCTTCGGCGCCGGCGCCTGGACCGGCGAACAGGTCGGCGCGCCGCTGCTCGACGGCTGCCTGGCCTGGCTCGAGTGCCGCGTACTCCCCGAACCGCACATCCAGGACACGTATGACCTGTTCCTGGGCGAGGTCGTGGCGGCCTGGGCGGATCCGGCGGTGTTTGCCGATGGGCACTGGAATATGGCGGCAGGTGGAAAGAAGAGCATCCATTATGTGGCTGGTGGGCATTTCTTCGAAACCGGTGAGGCGTTCGAGGTGCCGGACATGACGCGATAACGGTGCAAACCAGGCCGGACGACATATGTCATTCGCGGCGTCGTGCTTGATAAATACCGTGTGCCCGCGCCTGTGGGTGAATAATGTTTGCATATCCGACACAGTATGAATATTTTGTTGCGTCGGACGCAACGGCGGATGGGGCCGCCCCAAGCGTGGTGCAACGCAATACGATAGAATGAACGTCCTTCGGGCCTGTCCGACTGTCGACGAGTATTCATGAACGCCCCCGCACACATCCATACCCTGCTAGCCGATAACGCCCCCGCGCGCCTGCGCGAGATTCCGTACAACTACACCTCGTTCTCGGATCGCGAAATCGTGATCCGGCTGCTCGGTGAGTCGTCGTGGGAGTTGCTTGACAGCTTGCGCGGCGCCCGCCAGACCGGCCGCTCGGCGCGCATGCTGTACGAGGTGCTGGGCGACATCTGGGTCGTGCGGCGCAATCCGTACCTGCAGGACGACATGCTGGACAACCCGAAGCGCCGGGCCAACCTGATCGAGGCGCTGCACCACCGCCTGGCTGAAGTCGACAAGCGCCGCACCACGGTCGACGCCCAGGATGACGGCGACCCGGCCGTGGCCGCAACGCGCAGCCGCGCCGTCGAGCAGTTGCTGGCGGCCGCGCGCCGCGCGGTCGACGACTTCGGTCGCGAATTCTCCGAGACGTACGACCTGCGCAAGCGCGCGTTGAAGGTGCTGGGCGCCTACACCGACAAGCGCAATATCCGCTTCGACGGCATGCACCGCATCTCGCACGTGACCGACGCCACCGACTGGCGCGTCGAGTACCCGTTCCTGGTGCTGGTGCCCGACACCGAAGACGAAATGGCCGGCCTGGTCAAGGGCTGCATCGAACTGGGTCTGACGATCATCCCGCGCGGCGGCGGCACCGGCTACACGGGCGGCGCGATTCCGCTCACGCCCA
The DNA here is from genome assembly GCF_059685955.1 of Telluria sp. LT2P80. NCBI lineage: Bacteria > Pseudomonadati > Pseudomonadota > Betaproteobacteria > Burkholderiales > Oxalobacteraceae > Telluria > Telluria sp. LT2P80. The sequence goes on from NZ_JCASIO010000006.1 coordinate 114,082, forward strand.
TGTCGGCCGTGATCAACACCGAAAAACTGATCGGGATCGGCGAAGTCGAAATGACCGCCATGCCGGGCCTGGACCGCGAGTACGCGACCATCCACACCTATGCAGGCGTGGTCACGCAGCGTGTGTCGCAGGCGGCCGAGAAGGCCGGCTTCGTGTTCGCGGTCGATCCGACGTCGGCGCACGCATCCTGCGTGGGCGGCAATATCGCGATGAACGCGGGCGGCAAGAAGGCCGTGTTGTGGGGCACTGCGCTCGACAACCTGGCCTCGTGGCGCATGGTCGACCCCAACGGCGACTGGCTCGATGTCACGCGTATCGCCCACAACCTGGGCAAGATCCACGATGCGCCGCAGGCTGAATTCTTGCTGGAATGGACGCACCCGTCGGTCAAGGGCGCACCGAAAGGCGCGCCGTTCCGCACCGAGACCCTGACCATCGACGGCAAGCGCTTTCGCAAGGAAGGCCTGGGCAAGGACGTTACCGACAAATTCCTTTCCGGCCTGCCGGGCATCCAGAAAGAGGGCACCGATGGCCTGATCACGTCGGGCCGCTGGATCCTGCACAAGATGCCGAAGTTCACGCGTACCGTGGCCCTCGAATTCTTTGGCCAGGCGCGCGATGCGATTCCGTCGATCGTCGAGATCACGAATTACCTCAACGGCTTGCCGAAGAACGGCGACCCGGCGTTTTCCACGCTGCGCCTGGCCGGCCTGGAACACCTGGACGAGCGCTATCTGCGCGCGGTCGGTTATGCCACCAAGTCCAAACGCGGCGTGCTGCCGAAGATGGCGCTGTTCGGCGACATCGTCGGCGACGACGAAAACGCGGTGGCGCTGGCTGCCTCCGAAGTCGTGCGCATCGCGAATACCCGCGTGGGCGAAGGCTTTGTCGCCGTCAGCCCCGAAGCGCGCAAGAAATTCTGGCTCGACCGCGCCCGCACGGCGGCCATCGCGCGCCACACCAACGCCTTCAAGATCAATGAAGACGTGGTCATTCCGCTGCCGCGCATGGGCGAATACACCGACGGCATCGAGCGCATCAACGTCGAGTTGTCGATCAAGAACAAGCTGCAGCTGGCTGACGGCCTGCGCAACTACCTGGCGAGCGACCATCTGCCGCTGGCCAAGAGCGATGACGCGAGCAGCGGCGAAGGCGTCGAGCGCGACGAAATCATGGGCGACCGCCCGCTGCAGGCGCGCGCGCTGGTCGACCTGGTGACCAAACGCTGGAGCTTCATCCTGGCCAATCTCGACATGCCGCTGCCAGAGGCGCGTGAGCAGCTCGAATCGCTCGGGCTCGACCATTTGTCGGCCACCTTCGATGCGCGCCTGGCGATCCAGCCCGATGCACGCCTGTTCGACCTGGTGCAGGACCACACGGTGCGCATCTCCTGGAAGCAGGAGCTTCGTTCCCCGCTGCGCCAGATCTTCAACGGCAGCGCCTACACCTGCATCCTCGACGAGAGCACGGCGATCCACAAGCGCATCCTGCGTTCGCGCGTATTCGTCGCGCTGCACATGCACGCCGGCGACGGTAACGTCCACACCAATCTGCCGGTGAACTCGGACGACTACGACATGCTGCAGGATGCGCACAAGGCGGTCGAGCGCATCATGAAGCTGGCGCGCTCGCTCGACGGCGTGATCTCGGGCGAACACGGGATCGGCATCACCAAGCTCGAATTCCTGAAGGACGAAGAAATCCAGGAATTCCGCGACTACAAGATCCGCGTCGATCCGGAAGGGCGCTTCAACAAGGGCAAGCTGCTCAATCTGGAAGGCGCCCACGCCGACCTGCGCAACGCGTACACGCCGTCGTTCGGCCTGATGGGCCACGAGTCGCTGATCATGCAGCAAAGCGATATCGGCGAGATCGCCCACAGCATCAAGGACTGCCTGCGCTGCGGCAAGTGCAAGCCCGTCTGCACGACCCACGTGCCGCAGGCGAACCTGCTGTATTCGCCACGCGACAAGATCCTGGCCACGTCGGCGCTGATTGAAGCGTTCCTGTACGAAGAGCAGACCCGCCGCGGCGTCTCGATCCGGCACTGGGAAGAGTTCGAGGACGTCTCGGACCACTGCACCGTGTGCCACAAGTGCGTCACGCCATGCCCGGTGAATATCGACTTCGGCGACGTGTCGATGAACATGCGTAACCTGCTGCGCAAGATGGACAAGCGCAGCTTCAAGCCGGCCAATCGCGCGGCGATGTTCTTCCTGAATGCCACCGACCCGACCACCATCAATGCCACGCGCAAGGTGATGGTCGACTTCGGCTTCAAGGCGCAGCGCTTCGGCAACCGCATGCTCAAGGGCTTTGCCAAGCCGCAGCTGGCCGCGCCCGCGCCGACCACCGGCAAGGCGCCCGTGCGCGAGCAGGTCATCCACTTCATCAACAAGAAGATGCCGGGGAACCTGCCCAAGAAAACGGCGCGCGCCTTGCTCGACATCGAGGACGACAAGATCGTCCCGATCATCCGCAACCCCAAGAAGACCAATGCCGATACCGAGGCCGTGTTCTACTTCCCTGGCTGCGGGTCGGAGCGCCTGTTCTCGCAGGTGGGCCTGGCCACGCAGGCGATGCTGTGGGAAGTGGGCGTGCAGACCGTGCTGCCACCGGGTTACCTGTGCTGCGGTTATCCGCAGCGCGGCGCCGGCCAGTTCGACAAGGCCGAGAAGATGGTGACGGACAACCGTGTGCTGTTCCACCGGATGGCCAACACGCTCAACTACCTGGACATCAAGACGGTGCTGGTCTCGTGCGGCACCTGCTACGACCAGTTGGCAACGTACCAGTTCGAGAAGATCTTCCCGGGCTGCCGCATCATGGACATCCATGAATACCTGCTCGAAAAAGGCGTCAAGCTCGAAGGCGTGAACGGCACCCGCTACATGTACCACGAGCCGTGCCACACGCCGATGAAGCTGCAGGATTCGATCAAGACGGTCAACGCGCTGGTGTCGACGGTGGACAACGTGAAGATCGAAAAGAACGACCGCTGCTGCGGCGAGTCGGGCACGTTTGCCGTCTCGCGGCCGGACATCGCGACCCAGGTCCGTTCGCGCAAGGAAGGCGAGATGGTCAAGGGCGCCGACAAGCTGCGTGAAGATGGCTTCAAGGGCGACGTCAAGATCCTGACCAGCTGCCCGTCGTGCCTGCAGGGCCTGAGCCGCTACAACGACGACTCGGGCACCACGGCCGACTACATCGTCGTCGAAATCGCCAAGCACCTGCTGGGCGAGAACTGGCTGCCCGAGTATGTTGCACGCGCCAATGCGGGCGGCATCGAGCGGGTGCTGGTATGACGGCGCTGCGCGAACCGGGTTGCGAGCTGTGCGACCTGACGCTGCCTGCTGTCTGGGCCGGCGAGAAGTTCAGCGTCATCGTGGTCGACGACGCCAGCTATCCCGGCTTTTGCCGCGTGATCTGGCACGACCATGTGCGCGAAATGAGCGACCTGTCGGCGGACGATCGCTTCTTGATCAACGATGCCGTGTTCCAGGTGGAAACGGCGGTGCGCGAGGTGATGCAGCCATTGAAGGTCAATGTGGCCAGCCTCGGCAACGTGGTGCCGCACCTGCACTGGCACATCATCCCGCGCTACGCCGACGATGCGCACTTCCCGGCGCCCGTATGGGCACAGGCGGTGCGCGCGACAGAACCTGCTATCCTCGCGGCGCGTCGTGCGCTGCACGATCAATTGGGCGCTGCCATCGCGCGCCGTTTTTCCTGACATAGAGAGTGTTATGCCCCATCCAACTGAATTGACTGTCCACCAGAAATCGCGCGTGCTCGACGTCGCCTACGACGACGGCAGCGCCTTTTCGCTCCCGTTCGAATATCTGCGCGTGTATTCGCCATCGGCCGAAGTGAAGGGCCACGGCCCGGGCCAGGAAGTGCTGCAACTTGGCAAGCGCGAAGTCGGCATCGCCGACGTCGAGCAGGTCGGCAACTACGCGATCAAGCCAACCTTTTCGGACGGCCACGATACCGGCATCTTCAGCTGGGATTATCTGTATGAGCTGGGCCGCAGTCAGGAATCGCTGTGGAAGCAGTACGTGGCGCGCCTGCAGGCGGCCGGCTACGACGAACAGAGCGGCCGCGCGCCGGTGACGCAGTTCGCAGAAGTGGCGGCGGCGAAGTCGGGTGGCGGTGGCTGCGGCTCGGGTAGCTGCGGCTGCAAGTGATTTAACGCATGGCGTCAGTCGCGGCCGCTGTCGGTGGCCGTCGACATCAGGCAGGCGCCACAGCTGGTGGCATGTCCGTCAAAAGCCACCGGGACGCCGTTGATCGTCACGGCAGCGAACAGCCGGGGTCAGGTCTGACATTCAGAACAGCCGGGGTCAGGTCTGACATTCAGACACGACCTCAGCCTTAACTAGGTCAATAGTGTCCGAACAGCCGGAGAACAGCCGGGGTCAGGTCTGACATTCAGACACGACCTCAGCCTTAACTAGGTCGGATAGCAGGGAACAGCCGGGGTCAGGTCTGACATTCAGACACGACCTCAGCCTTAACCAGGTCGAATAGTGTCCTGCACAGCATTAGCGTGGCCCGGTCCCAGCCAGGTCCAACTGCCCGACTGTCGAGATCGTGTCCGAATGTCAGACCTGACCCCCGCTTTTTTGACCCCAGCTTTTCAGTCGCCACAAAGACAAAGAGCACATCCGAAGATGTGCTCTTTTGCGTTGCTTGCCCGCCGTAGCGGGCCAGCGGACCTTAAGCTTGTGGCTGGATGTTCGAAGCCTGCTTGCCTTTAGGACCGGTGGTGACGTCGAACGTCACGCGCTGGTTTTCTTGCAGCGACTTGAAGCCGTTGGCGTTGATCGCCGAGAAGTGCGCGAACAGATCTTCGCCGCCGCCGTCAGGCGTGATGAAACCGAAACCTTTTGCGTCATTGAACCACTTAACAATGCCAGTCGCCATTTTTATTCCCTCAAAAATTAATTTTACGTTGATGCCCTGTTTGCGTACCTAGGACAAAAACCAGGGTGACGCCTTACATTGCGAATCTGATTATAGGGCAAACTCTTAAATTGGAAGCAAGATTTTTCAATCGTCTCCGTATTTACCACAAGTCATCCCCCCTGCATGACCGATTTCAGGAATAAATTTCTGGTTAGAAAGTCATTGGCAAACGCAGCGTCAGCGTCACATCCGGCGTGTCACGCGTGACGCCGGCACCGACGGCGATGTTGAGTGAACGTTTCGGGCTCAGGCGGTAGGAGTACCCCAGCAGCAGGGTGCCCAGCTGTGTACGCACCGAGCCGATCGAGGTCGCGCCGTTCTGACGCATGCGTCCGATCGTGCTGTGGTCGTAGCCCAGGCTCAGCGACGCCTTGTCGTTGAGCGCCAGGCCCATCCCGAAGTTAAAGCCCAGCACGGCGCCCGGTTGCAGCGAGCCGAGCGGTTCGCGTTCGCCATTGCGCACCAGACGCGTCACGTCGTCGCGCTTGAAGTTGTGCACGTAGCTCAGGTTGCCGAAGAAGACGGCCGGATCGGATGGATACAGCCACGTCAGCGTGGCTTGCAGCGAGTGGAAGCCCGAGCCGGTGGGCAGGTCCAGCGGCAGGCCGGTGCCGGTGACGTTCTCGCCGATGCAGCGGCGGTCGCAATCGGTGACCACTTCGAACGGATCGCGGCCAGTGCGGCTCTTGTAGCGCAGGCCGGCAATGTAATAGCCTTTGTCGGCGCCGCCGTTGTTGAGCTGGTAGCGGCCGGCGACTTCGACGTCGCCCATGCCCTTGCCGGTCGTATCGAACACGCGCTCGACTGCCGTACCGGTGAAGATTTCCCGGCTGACGGTAGCGTCGGAGCGATACACGTACGGCACCTTGACCTCGACTTCCATCCGGTTGCTGATGCCGGTGCGGCCGGTGATCGCAGTGGTGAAGGTGTTGCGTTTGATTTCACGCACGTCCACCAGGCCAATCAGCAGCGCGGGAATCACCGTGTAGCCGACCAGCGCCACGCGGTTGCTCGACGAGTAGCCATATTGCATCGATGGCTCGAGCACATAGGTGCCAGGCGCCGTAAGCACGCCCGGCTGGTCGCCGATCGGTGCGACTTCCGGCGGCCGGTTCGGTTGCTGGCGGGTGTTTTGTGCCTGCGCCGGCGCGGCGGGCTGGGCCGGTGCCGGGGCGGGTACGCCGGGCTGGTCAGGGCGCTGCTGGGGTGGCAGCGGCGCCGGTACGCCCGTGACCGCGGGCGGCAACACGGGCGGCTCGGCCACCGGCGCCTGGCCGCTCATCGAGCCGCCCATGCCGCGCTGCTGCGACAGCAGTACGCCATCGGCCGGCGTCCCCATGCGCTGCAATTGCTCGCGCTGCGCCTGCACTTCCAGCAGCAGGCGATTGACCAGCGCGCGTTGTTGCGCCAGTTCGTCCTTCAACTGCGACAGTTCGCTATGGGATGGCTGTGCGCCATTGTTCGACAGGGGGACACCTTGTTGAGCGAGTGCAGGCGGCGCCAGAAGGGCCGCCGCCAGGCCCGCAGCGCCGAGCCGCGCGACGTGTGGATACATCCAGATTCTCCAGAGTTATTGTTGGTGGTGTTGAACATTCATAGTCCGCCCGGCGAACGTATGACGGCGTCACGGATCGTCGACTGGAAATTGATGTCCTTGATCAGCGACATGCTGTTGACGGTCGACGAAATGGTGGTCGCCGTGCGGATATCCTGGCCGCTGAGCGTGTTCTGGACCAGCGTCGCACCATTGGGCAGGTTGAGGTCGGCAGCGGCATAGTTATTGCCGCCGATCTGGATCATCCGCGCCGCGCCCAGCGCGTCCTGGGTCAGGCGCGCCTGCTCGGCCGTCATGGCTGCCAGATCGGGGATCGCGATATTCGTGCGTGCCATGATTTCGCCGTTGACCGACACGACACGCTCGATACCGAGTGACAGCGCCAGGCCGCCGGCCACTTCGAAGCCGCCACGGGCGGCGTCCAGCGTGGCGGCGGCGACCGGCTTGCCAAGCACCGGTACGACCGGCTCGGTGGCCTTGGCGAACGGCAGGGCGCCCATAAACAGGCTCAGCAGGCTCAGCAGGCCCGGCAGGGCAGTGTGCAAAGGGAAGGTTGGAAAGCGCATGGTGTGTCCCTGTTAAAAATCGCCCGGCCCGAACTTGGGCAGGGTCGCGCTGAGCTGGTCCTGATGCATGCCGGTGCCCAACGGCGCACGCGGCGCGCCGCGCCAGTCTTCCGGTGTATTGAAGGCAACCTGATCCTTGTGGCTATGGATCACGAACAGGATCTTGTTGCGCCAGATTTCCTGGAACCGTTCCATGCTCACGACGCGGTTGCCGGTGGACGGGTCGCCAATCAGGATGCGGCCGTCTTCGGCGCCCTTGATGACCACGAAATGGTTGAAGCCGCGGTCGGTGATCAGGACGATGGCCGGCAGTTTTTCGGCGATCAGTTTTTCAATGGGCAGCTTGAAGCCGTCGGCACGAAAGCCGCGCGTGGCGAGAAAGCGCTGCATGTCGAGCAGCGAAAAACCTTCTTTGTGAATCTTGGTCTTGTCGCCGCTGGCGTACATCTGCTGGAACACGTCCTGTTCGGGCGTGGGCGTCTGGTAGTGGTGTGACAGCAAGGTGGCCAGCGCGGCGGCGCCGCAGCTGTAGTCATATTGCTGGCGCAGCGTGCGCTGGAATTTGATGTCCTTGAGACTGGTCACCGGCACGTTGACACGCCCGACGCCGGCCAGGTCCAGCGCCTTCGCACTGTTCGGCGCAAGCAGGGCGCCGCACAGTGCGATGAACAGCATCAAGTGAGAGCCTGGTGTCATGCTCATTGCAATTGCAGGTTGATGACGGTCGCGTTCTGGATCAGGACGTTCGCGCCGGAATTCTGGATCACGACTGGCAAGCCCGAGGAATTGGCGAACGAACCGCCGCTGATCACGTTCATGCCGGTGGTCACGTTGGTGGCCGTGTTGTTGCCGACCGTGCCGCCCAGCGTCGCTTCGGTGGTGATGATGTCGGTGCCGCCGCGCAGGTCGCCCAGGACAGCGGCGTCGGTGGTCTTGCCCCAACCGCTCGCGAGATCGTCGCCAGGGGGCGGCGCCACGTTCACTGTCGACAAAAAGCTCACTACCACCGGCAATCTGGCCGGCTCGGTGATCTGTGCTGCCGCTGGCAGAGCAGCGCCTGCCGTCAGCAAGAGAAATCCAATCTGGTGTAGTTGTTTCATGATGCCTCGCTCGAAAGGACCGCCATGCGGGCAAAGCGCCGCATGGCGGGAGTGCAGGGCGCGCAGCGTGACTGCTGCGTGTCCTGCACCCATTGCCTGATTACTGGCCTGCGCCGCCGACGTTCATGTTCGACTGCACGTTGACGCTTTGCTGGATCAGCGAGGAGAAGCCGTTGTTCTGGCTGATGATCGAGATGCCGGCTGCCGACTGGGCGATGTTGTTCATCGAGTTCGACATGTCGAACGAGCCCGAGCTGACGTTGTTGGTGCCGCCATTGCCGCCCATGCCGGCGCCGCCGAAGCCGCCGGTACCTGCACCAGCCGTCATTTCGCCGCCCGAACCGCCTGCGCCGGACGTGGTTGCACCACCAGCGCCGCCGCTGCCGCCAGCGCCCGAGTTTGCGTCACCCGAAGTGGCCGAGCCGCCCGTGGCCGAACCGCCCGTGGCCGCGCCGCCCGCACCGCTGGCGCCGGTCGAGGCGGTCGCTTCTGCGCCCGAACCGCCCATGCCGCCTGCGCCCGCCGTGCCGCCCTGGCCCGCGCCACCAGCGCCACCGGTGCCGGTCGCACCGTTGCCGCCCATGCCAGCCGTGCCTGCTGCGCCCGAGCCGCCGGCGCCTGCCGTGCCGGTGGCGCCTGCGCCGCCCGTGCCGGCCAGTGCCGCGCCGGCGCCGCCGGTGCCGCCGGTCGAAGCGCCACCTGCTGCGCCGCTACCCGAGGTATTGGACGATGCGGCACCCGAGCCGCCCGCGCCGCCGGCTGAACCGGCACCGCCTGCACCCGCCATCGAGTCGCCTGCGCCATTGGTGCTGGCGCCGCTGGTTGGGCTGCCGGCCGTGCTGGTGCCACCGGTATTGGTCGATGCGCCGCTGGCGCCGCCGGCTGCTGCCGGATCGCTGCCCGGTGTGCCGCCGGCACCCGTCGTTGCCATGGCGTCGCCGATGCTGGCGCCGCCGCCGCTGGCGCCGTTCGAGGCCGTCAGGCTCGAACCGGCCGAGGTGCCACCCATGCCGCCTGCGCCGCCCGAGCCGCCTGCACCGCCTGCGCCGCCCCATGCCGAACCGGTATTGCCACCCGCGCCGCCTGCGCCACCCGTGGCAGCGCCGGTGCCACCGCCATTGCCGCCAGCCAGCGAGCCGGTCGAGCCGCCTGCGCCGCCGGTGGCTGCACCGCCTTCTGCGCCCGAGCCGCCATTGGCCCCGCCGCCCATTGCACCCGCGCCGCCTGTGCCGGCGCCGCCTGCAGCGCCGTTGCCGCCGGCAGCGTAGCCACCCATCGCGCCGGATGCACCGGCGCCGCCTGTGGCGCCTGCAGCGCCCGTCGAGCCGCCGGCGCCGCCGGCAGCATTACCGACGCTCGATGAGCCCGTCGAGGCCGTACCAGCAGCAGCGTAGCCGCCTGCGCCACCTGACGCGCCTGCTGCGCCCGAGGCTGCGCCGCCGGCTGCGCCGGTGCCGTTGGCACCACCGCCATTGCCCACGCCGCCTGCGGCGCCCGAACCGGATGCGCCGTTGGCACCGCCCGTGTTCTGTGCAGTGTTGCCGATGTTGCTGATGGTGTTGCCGCTGACATTGCCGGTCAGCGCGCTGGTCGAGGTTGCCGACGAGGTGTTGAACGAGTTCGCCACCGACGAGCTGGCGCTGCCGCCGTTGTTGGCTGCTGCGGCGCCGGCCACTTCGGCACTGGCGTCACCCGAGCTGTTGTTCTGGCCCGAGCTGTCCTGGCTGCTGTCGCTGTTGCTGGTGGTCGTGGAGGTGGTGGTTGTCGTGTCGTTGCTGTCGATCTGCATGTTGCGCGTGTCGGACTGATTGCTGGTCTGGCTGTTGCTGTTGTTCGTTGTGTTGTTCGTGACGCGGTTGTCCGAGTTGTCCACCTGGTTGTTGGCGGTGCTCGTGTTGGTGGTAGTGTTGGTGTTCGTGTTCGTGTTGGTGCGCTGGCTGTTGTCGGTCTGCGTGTTGGTGTTGGTGGCCGTATTGGTATTCGTGTTCGTGCTGTTACTGGTGGCCGTATTGTTGCTGTCGTTCTGGCTGTTGTTGGTGTTTGTGCTGGTGTTCGTGTTGGTATTGGTGTTGGTTGCCGTGTTGTTGCTGTCGGCCTGGCTGTTGTTGGTATTGGTCGCGACATTGTTGCTGTCGGTCTGGCTATTGTTGGTATTGGTGTTGGTGTTGGTCGCAACGTTGTTGCTGTTCGCCTGGCTGTTGTCGGTATTGGTGGTGTTGGTCGTCGCAGTGTTATTGCTGTTGCTGGAGTCCGTCAGCGTGCTGCTGTCCGTGTTGGTCGTATTGGTGATCGCCGACGTTTGGGTATTGCCGCCACGGACGTCGTTCACGGTGTTCTCTTGGGCGTGGGCCATGCTGAAAGCCAGGGCGATCGCGGTTGCCAGGATAGTGCGCTTCATTATTGCTCCCCTAATATCACGGTTTAAGTATCCCGAGGTCTCGTGACGCCCGGTCCACTTCGGTATTAGCAGGTCTTGTGCCAGCACAGACCGCTTGAGCAAGTCTTTGATTTTGTAGGACTAATTTGATGAGCTCGCAAGCCCGATCGCAGAACGATGAAGTACACCAATAGCCGAATCGACAAGTGTCTCGATCATGTGACACTGTTGCAGAATTGATCAAGAAACTGTATCAATTTGCAACCGCCAGACCCGGTTTACAGAGTGAACGGGGCACATCAACGTGCTGCCTCTTGGCAAGCACGCTGCATAAAAACCCTGTGAATTCAAGGAGAAACGCGGTAGGACGGGGCCGACGCGGGGCAAAGCATGCGGCCTACACCGAAATCTCGTGCTTGGCCATCAGGCGATACAGCGTCATGCGCGATACACCCAGTTCGCGCGCCGCCCGGCTGATGTTATTGCCGCTGCGGGCGAGGCTTTCGCCAATGGCCACGCGTTCGGCGCTCAGGCGCGATGTGCCCAGGCCGACGCCGTTCGGGCAGATGGGGCCGACGCCCGGCAAATCGAGGTCTTCCGGCATCACGAGGCGATGCTCGGCCAATACCATGGCGCGGCGCACGCGGTTGATCAGCTCGCGGACATTGCCGGGCCAGTCGTAGCGCGTCATGGCCTGCAAGGCTTCGCGGCTCACGCCCTTGAGTTGCGGGCTGCGTTCACTGGCAAACTTGTTGAAGATGAGATCGGTCAGCAGCGGCAAGTCTTCCTTGCGTTCCCGCAGCGCCGGAACGCGGATCGGGAACACGCTGAGGCGGTAGTACAAGTCTTCACGGAAGCGGCCTTCGGCCACGGCCTGGGGCAGGTCGACGTGGGTGGCGGTGATCACGCGTGCATCGACCGCGACGGTGCGCGTGCCGCCGACCCGGTAGATCACGCGCTCTTGCAGGAAACGCAGCAAGCTTGCCTGCAGGTCCAGTGGCAGGTCGCCGATCTCGTCGAGGAAAATGCTGCCGCCCGATGCTGCTTCGAGCAGGCCCTGCTTGTCACGCATGGCGCCGGTGAAGGCGCCCCGTTCATGGCCGAACAGTTCCGAGTGAATCAGCGCCGGCGCCATGGCTGCGCAATTGATGGCAATGAACGGGCCGGTGGCGCGTGGAGAACGCAGGTGAATTTCCTGTGCAGCCAGCTCCTTGCCGCTGCCGCTTTCACCGCAGATCAGGACCGGCGCATCGACGGCGGCGATCTTGTCGATGTGCGAGCGCAGGCGGGCGATTGCGGCCGAGGTGCCATCGATGTGGCTTACGCGCAGTGCGCCCTCGTGCGGCGCCGGCCGCGCAGCCATGCTCGCCATGCCGTGGGCGTGGCCCAGCGAGTGCTGCAGCCGCAGCGTGTCGACGGGCAGCGTATGAAAGTCGACCAGATGCGCCGCAATCAGTTCGCGCAGGGCCGGCTGGACGAGGCGGTGCGCTTCGAAGAGGCCAACCCAGCGCATATGGTGGTGCTGATGCAGGAAACGTTCGAGCTCGGCATCGTCTGCGCCGTCGCTGCTGTCGAGCAGCAGCCCCACGCCGTAGTGTTGCTGGGACAAGACCTTGCGCGCTGCGGTCAGATGCTCGACCACGCAGACATCCCAGCCGGGCAGAGCGCCATGGCAGGCGCGGGCGTGCGCACTGCCTTCACGCGTAATGCAGATAAGACGTTTTACAGGCACCGGTATCCTCATCAGACTGGTTGGCACCCGCTACGCTGTGATGCATCCCGGCACACCATGGGACCATGCAACGTCGATGGGCGCAACGACCGGCACTTGCCGGCTGAAACATCGTGTTAATTAAACCAAAATTGTCGCAAGCATGGCGCACAACTGTTGATAAAAATCTAATGAGAAATGCAATATTGAATCAAACGTTTGATTTTTCGCATAACTATTTGAAAATAGAGTTTGTTTGTTGCTAATGATCTTAGTCGCGCTGAGCGGCTTGGAAAAGAGGCACGTGCGATGATTCTGGCCTAATTGCACGCTATCGGGCAGATGCGTTGTGGGTAACCAACAAGCGTAAAAAGTTGAATCCAACCGGACACAAGGCACGTAATCGGCCTTGCGAGCGCCCCCGTGGAACCCATTGGTGACAGCCAGCTCAGCAGCGCGGCCCTCCTGCCGGGTCCTTGTATAATGTGGCAACCCCCAACCTGCATGCCACTATGACAAACACCACCCACTTCGGCTACAAGACCGTCGCCGAGGACCAGAAGGTCCAGGAAGTCGCCAAGGTCTTCCACTCGGTCGCCGCGAAGTACGATGTCATGAACGATCTGATGTCGGCCGGCCTGCACCGCGCCTGGAAGCTGTTCACGATCGCGCAGGCGGGCGTGCGGCCCGGCTTCAAGGTGCTCGATATCGCCGGCGGCACGGGCGACCTGGCCAAGGCCTTCGCAAAGCAGGCCGGCAAGACAGGCGAAGTCTGGCTCACCGACATCAACGAGTCGATGCTGCGCGTTGGCCGTGACCGTCTCTTGAATAAAGGACTTGTCACCCCAACCATGTTGTGTAATGCCGAAAAGTTGCCGTTCCCGGACAATTACTTTGATCGGGTCAGCGTCGCCTTCGGCCTGCGCAATATGACGCACAAGGATCAGGCCCTGGCCGAGATGCGCCGCGTGCTCAAGCCGGGCGGTAAATTGCTGGTGCTTGAGTTCTCGAAAGTGATCGCGCCACTGCAAAAGCCGTATGACGTGTATTCGTTCTCGGTACTGCCGTGGCTGGGCCAGCGGATTGCCGGCGATGCCGAAAGCTATCGCTACCTGGCCGAATCGATCCGCATGCACCCCGATCAGGACACCCTGAAGGGCATGCTGGAAGACGCAGGACTGGAGCGGGTCCAGTATTTCAACCTGACGGCGGGTGTGGCCGCTTTGCACACCGGTATCAAGCTGTAGTTTTAACTGATGTTCCAATAAAGGACGGAGACAATGAAAAAATTCCTGGTCACGACGCTCCTCGCAGTCACCGCATTCTCGATGGTGGCCGAGGCCTACGCACGCCCGATGGGTGGCAAGCGCTCGGTCGGCCGCCAGTCGCAGGCCGTGCGCCAGATGCCGGCCCCGGCGCCGGCGCCCGCCCAGAACATGCAGCGCCAGACCCCGAACCAGGCCGCGCCAGCTGCGGCCGGCGCTGGCGCCGCGGGCGCGGCAGCTGCCGCCAAGAAACCAAGCATGATGCGCAACATCCTTGGCGGCGCGCTGCTGGGCCTTGGCCTTGGCATGCTGCTGTCGCACCTGGGAATTGGCGGCGCCATGGCCAGCATCATCGCGGGTATCCTGATGTTCGCGCTGTTCGGCCTCGTCATCCTGTTCCTGGTGCGCATGTTCCGCCGCAAGGACACGCCGGCCAATCCATCCGCAGCCGGTTTCAGCGGCGGCTTCAAGCCGCAAGCGGCCGGTGGCGTTGGCACACCTGAAATCGGTTCGGGCCTGCGTCCACAGCCCACCGCATTCCAGGGCGGCGTTGCGCTGGAAAAGGACCGCGGCGGCCTGAATGCAGCGAATTTCGGCAATGCCGCTACCCCGGCAGCGCACCAGCAATGGGGCGTGCCGGCCGACTTCGACAGCGAGAGCTTCCTGCGTCACGCAAAGTCGTCGTTCATCCGCATGCAGGCAGCCTGGGATCGTGGCGATGCCAACGATCTGCGCGAATTCACGTCGCCCGAAGTCTTCGCTGAACTCAAGCTGCAGATCCAGGAACGCGGCGCGGTCGCTGACTTCACCGACGTCGTCAATGTCGATGCGCAGTTGCTGGGCATCGAGCAGACGGCCACCGATTACCTGGCGAGCGTGCAGTTCAACGCCATGATCCGCAGCGCGAAAGACGCATTGCCAGAGCCGTTCGTCGAGGTCTGGAACATGTCCAAGCCGCTGTCGGGCGCGGGTGGCTGGGTGCTGGCTGGCATTCAGCAGCCGAACTAAGTACGCCGCAGGCGAACCGGAATTATTTTGTTTGCCGATTCCGTAACACCGGGTGCATGCCCGGCGAACTGGTAAGATCAAAACCGCCCGAATCACTCCGGGCGGTTTTGTTTTTTGAGGGTAGTCCCGCCATGTTTCCGAATCTTCCATCCCTGTCGACCTTGTCACCCCAGCATGCGCTGAGCGTGCCTGCCGTTGCCGCGATCAATCACCTGCTGGCCCAGGAAGCCTGGGCCCGGGCCGCGCTCGCGCGCCATGTCGGCAAGCAGGCATGCATCGATGCCGGCGTGGCCCAGCTGCGCGTACTGGTGGCGCCTGACGGCCTGTTCGAGGCCAGCCAGGATGCAGCGCCAGCCAACGTCACCATCCGCATCAAGCCGGCCGACCTGCCGCTGATCGCGCAAGACCGCACGCGCGCGCTGTCGTACGTGAAGATCGAGGGCGATGCCGAATTTGCCAACGTGATTTCGCAACTGGCCAACGGCCTGCGCTGGGATGCCGAATACGACCTCGAGCGCGTGGTCGGGCCGGTCGCCGCCTACCGCCTGCATCAGGGCGCGCGCCGCACCGTCAGTGGCCTGGGCGAAGCAGGGCGCCGCCTGGCCGAGAACCTCGCTGAATTCCTGGCTGACGAGCGGCCAGTGCTGGTGCGGCCGGTCCAGCGCGACGCCTTTGCCGCCGATGTCGTGCGCCTGCGCGACGACGTCGAGCGCAGCGCCAAGCGCATCGCGCGGCTCGAGCAGGCGCTGGCCCAGCGCAGCGCCGCCAAACCTTCTTCCACCTTTGCTGTAAGCGCAGACCAGAATCCGGATCGTCGATGATATTGAAATTCCTGCGCCTGCTGCGCATTCTCACCGTCTTTACCAAGTACGGCCTGGACGAAATCGCCGTCACCAGCATCAACGCTCCGCGCACCGCGCGCCTGATGAACACGTTCTTCTTCTGGCGCACGATCACGTCGCCGCGCGCCGTGCGGCTGCGCCAGGCGCTCGAAGAACTGGGCCCGATCTTCGTGAAATTCGGCCAGGTGCTCTCGACCCGGCGCGACCTGGTGCCGCCCGATATCGCCGATGAACTGGCCATGCTGCAGGATCGGGTGCCACCATTCGGCTCCGACCTGGCGGTGGCGCAGATCACGCGTTCGCTCGGCACCCATCCCGACCAGCTGTTCGCCCACTTCGAGCGCGAGCCGATCGCCTCGGCGTCGATCGCCCAGGTGCACTTCGCCACGCTCAAGAACGGCAAGGAAGTCGCCGTCAAGGTGCTGCGTCCGGGCATGAAGAAGCTGATCGACGAGGACATGGCGCTGATGCGCATGGCTGCGAACCTGATCGAAAAGGTCTGGAGCGAGGCGCGGCGCCTGAAGCCGCGCGAAGTCGTCGCCGAATTCGACAAATACCTGCACGACGAGCTCGACCTGATGCGCGAGGCCGCCAACGCCAGCCAGCTGCGCCGCAACTTTGCCGATTCGACGCTGCTGATGGTGCCTGAGATGTACTGGGACTATTGCTCTAGCAGCGTGATCGTCATGGAGCGCATGCACGGCTTGCCGGTGTCGCAGATCGATCGCCTGGCCGCCGCCGGCGTCGACCTCAAGAAGCTGTCGCGCGATGGCGTGGAGATTTTCTTCACGCAGGTATTCCGTGACGGTTTCTTCCACGCCGACATGCACCCCGGGAATATCCTGGTCTCGACCGCGCCCGAAACGCTGGGCCGTTACATCGCGCTCGACTTCGGCATCGTCGGCACGCTGACCGACTTCGACAAGGATTACCTGTCGCAGAACTTCCTGGCCTTCTTCCAGCGTGACTACAAGCGCGTGGCCGAAGCCCACATCGAATCGGGCTGGGCGCCGCCGAGCACGCGCGTGGACGAACTCGAAGCGGCCGTGCGTGCCTGCTGCGAACCGATCTTCGACCGGCCCCTGAAAGACATCTCGTTCGGCCAGATCCTGCTGCGCCTGTTCCAGACCTCGCGCCGCTTCAATGTCGAAGTGCAGCCACAACTGGTGCTGCTGCAAAAGACGCTGCTCAACATCGAAGGCCTGGGCCGCCAGCTTGACCCGGACCTGGACTTGTGGAAGACGGCCAAGCCGTACCTGGAGCGCTGGATGGCCGAGCAGGTGGGCTGGCAGGGGCTGGTCGAGCGCCTGAAGGCCGAAGCGCCGCGCTATGCCCAGATCTTCCCGCAACTGCCGCGCCTCGTGCACCAGGCGCTGGAGCGCGAGTCGAAAGGCCACCATCCGCACATCGCCAACAGCGAGATGATGGCGATGCTGGTGGTGGAACAGCGCCGCACCAATCGCATGCTGACGTTCCTGACCTTGCTCGCGACGGGCGCCTGCACCGCGCTGGCGGCGCTGTACTTCCTCTGACGCGCGCCCAAGAAAAAAGCCCGCGTGAGCGGGCTTGATAAGCTGTGTTCTTTTATGGGCTGCGCTGATACGAACATCTCGCAGCCTTCTGTTTCTTGTGTTCTCGCAGTGGCAGAGCTTTCCTGCGACCAACATCCGGTAAAGAAGCCGTATTAAATCACCGATGCTGAGCACGAGCAAACAGTTCGCCTGTTGACGTGGTGAAAAACAACACGACGCTGCTGCCATTTGCCGAATGCGGCGCTGTCGTGTACCCGGGCCGCCGCAATGCCGTAAATGCTGCGGCAAAAGCTTTATAATTCAGGGTTTTGAAGATTTTTGCGGAGCACCAGAATGCCGATTTATGCCTATCGCTGCGAAGAATGCGGTTTTTCCAAAGATGTACTGCAAAAGATATCGGATCCGGTCCTGACCGTTTGCCCGTCCTGCGCCAAGCCATCGTTCAAGAAGCAGGTGACTGCGGCCGGTTTCCAGCTCAAGGGCTCGGGCTGGTACGTGACCGATTTCCGTGGCGGCACGCCGCCTGCCACCGGTACGGCCGCGGGCACGGGCACGGGCGACGCAGGCGCAGCGGCCGCGCCGGCTGCCGCAGCTGCACCGGCCACGCCAGCGCCTGCCGCACCTGCCACGGGCAGCAGCGGTGGCAACAGCGGTGGCAGCACCAGCGGTGGCGGCGACAAGAGCAGCACCTGAGCCCGGCGCGTCCCTGCGCCGCGCCAACAAGAATAACGGGATATCCGATGCGTAAATATTTCATCACCGGCCTGCTGGTGCTGGTGCCCCTGGCAATCACCGCCTGGGTCCTGAGCCTGATCATCAGCACGCTCGACCAGTCGCTGATGTTCGTGCCGGCCGCCTGGCAGCCGCGCCAGTTCATCGGCATGGACGTGCCGGGCATCGGCGCGGTGCTGACGCTGGCGATCGTGTTCGTCACGGGCCTGCTGACCAACAACCTGGTCGGCAAGTACATCGTGCGCGTGGGTGAGCGCCTGCTCAAGCGCGTGCCGGTGGTCAGCTCGCTGTACGGCAGCGTCAAGCAGGTGTCCGACACGCTGTTCTCGTCGTCCGGCAATGCCTTCCGCCAGGCGGTGCTGATCCCGTATCCGCACGCCGACTCGTATACGATCGCGTTTCTGACCGGCGTGCCGGGCGGCGACGTGACCAACCACCTGGTGGGCGACTTCGTGAGCGTGTACGTGCCCACGACGCCAAACCCCACCTCGGGCTTTTTCCTGATGATGGAACGCAGCCGCGTGAAAGAACTCGACATGACCGTCGACGCGGCGCTCAAGTACATCGTCTCGATGGGCGTGGTCGCACCGAGCCACGTGCCGCTCGGCGCCGCCAATCCTGCGGCAGTCAAATAACGCATCACAGAATCTGGGCCGCCTGCGATGGCGGCGCCGACAAATCAATCAACCTGGAACGAAAACTATGTCCACCATGCGTACCAATTACTGCGGCCTCGTCACCGAGGAACTGCTGGGCCAAACCGTCAGCCTGTGCGGCTGGGTGCATCGCCGCCGCGACCACGGCGGGGTGATCTTCATCGACCTGCGCGACCGCGAAGGCCTGGTGCAGGTGGTCTGCCATCCGGACAACGCCGCCGTCTTCAAGGCAGCCGAGCACGTGCGTAATGAGTATTGCCTGCGCATCGTCGGCACCGTGACCAACCGTCTGGCCGGTACCGTCAACGCCAACCTGGCCTCGGGCAAGATCGAAGTCACCGCGACCGAAGTCGAAGTGCTCAACGCCTCGGTGCCGGTGCCGTTCCAGCTGGACGACGACAACCTGTCGGAAACCACCCGCCTGACGCACCGCGTGCTCGACCTGCGCCGCGGCCAGATGCAGCACAACCTGAAGCTGCGCTACAAGGTGTCGATGGAAGTGCGCAAGTACCTCGACAACCTGGGCTTCATCGACATCGAAACCCCGATGCTGACCAAGTCGACCCCGGAAGGCGCGCGCGACTACCTGGTGCCGTCGCGTGTCAACGCGGGCAACTTCTTCGCGCTGCCGCAGTCGCCGCAGCTGTTCAAGCAGCTGCTGATGGTCGCCAACTTCGATCGCTACTACCAGATCACCAAGTGCTTCCGCGACGAAGACCTGCGCGCTGACCGCCAGCCTGAATTCACCCAGATCGACTGCGAAACCTCGTTCCTGACCGAACAAGAGATCCGCGACATGTTCGAAGAAATGATGCGCGTCGTGTTCAAGAACACGACCGGCATCGAACTGCCGAACCCGTTCCCGGTGATGGACTTCGCCACCGCGATGGCGATGTACGGTTCGGACAAGCCGGACATGCGCGTCAAGCTCGAATTCACCGAACTGACCGAGCTGATGAAGACGGTCGAGTTCAAGGTGTTCAACAGCGCCGCCAACCTGCCAAATGGCCGCGTGGTCGGCATGCGCGTGCCGCAGGGCGGCTCGATGCCACGTTCGGAAATCGACGCGTACACCCAGTTCGTCGCGATCTACGGCGCCCGTGGCCTGGCCTATATCAAGGTCAACGAGAAAGCCAAGGGCCGTGACGGCCTGCAGTCGCCAATCGTCAAGAACCTGTCCGACGAAGTATTGGCGCAGGTGCTGGAACTGACGGGCGCACAGGACGGCGACTTGATCTTCTTCGGCGCCGACAAGGCCAAGGTCGTCAACGATGCCCTGGGCGCGCTGCGCGTGAAGATCGGTCACTCGGAATTCGGCAAGAAAGCCGGCCTGTTCGACGACGTCTGGTCGCCGCTGTGGGTCATCGATTTCCCGATGTTCGAGTACGACGAAGACGGCGATCGCTGGACCGCGACCCACCACCCGTTCACGGCCCCGAAAGACGGCCACGAAGACATGCTCGAGACCAATCCGGGCGCCTGCATCGCCAAGGCCTACGACATGGTCCTGAACGGCTGGGAGCTGGGCGGCGGTTCGATCCGTATCCACCGCGAAGAAGTCCAGAGCAAGGTGTTCCGCGCGCTGAAGATCGACGCCGAAGAAGCCCAGCTCAAGTTTGGCTTCCTGCTGGATGCGCTGCAATACGGCGCGCCACCGCACGGTGGCCTGGCCTTCGGCCTGGATCGCCTGATCACGCTGATGACCGGCTCCGAGTCGATCCGCGACGTGATCGCGTTCCCGAAAACGCAGCGCGCGCAGTGCTTGCTGACCAATGCACCGTCCGAAGTCGACGAGAAGCAATTGAAAGAGCTGCACATCCGCCTGCGTAACGAGCCAAAGGTCGCGTAATGGCGGGCGGGGGAGGTGGCCTGGCTGCCAACCCCGCTCTTCCTGTCATGGAAGCCTACAAGATCCCTGAATCGGTGCTGGTCGTCATCCACACGTCTGACCTGGACGTGCTGGTGATCGAGCGCGCCGGTCAGCCGGGCTTCTGGCAATCGGTTACCGGCTCGCTCGACCGGCTCGACGAGCCGCTGCTGGAAACGGCAGCGCGCGAACTGTTCGAAGAAACCGGCATCCGGGCCGACGGGAAGCAGATCGCCCTGTGTGACTGGCAGTTAGCCAATATCTACGAGATCTATCCTCTCTGGCGCCACCGCTACGCCCCCGGCGTTATGCAGAACACCGAGCATGTGTTTTCTGTCTGCGTGCCGCGCGACATCCCCATCATCCTCAGTCCACGCGAGCACATTGCCCACGCCTGGCTGCCTTACCTGGAAGCAGCTGATCGATGCTTTTCGGCCTCGAATGCCGAAGCCATCCTGCAACTGCCACGCCAGCTCGCCTCTGATCCTCAAAGCAAATAAAACTTCTTAAAAGAAGCATATTTGCAGTAAATCATCATTGAATATCGCTCATACGAAGCAATAAAATGACGTTTTACAGCAAAAGTACGTAAGTGCTTTTTTTAATTTGGCTCTGTTCGCTGGCGCTCACATACGCACGAAAAAGTAGGAGTTCTCCTATGAAGATACATTTCGAGACACTTGGTGACACCTTTCGCGAATGAATTAAATATGGTTGCCAACGGATGGGCACCATATATTCCACGGTTGACAGTCAGAAATCAGTAGTCTAAGGTCAATAGTTCACCCAGTGTGAATTTTTGATGTGCAACTTTTAAGTGGATGATTCTGAGAGAAAAATGGATAACTTCAAACTGAATAGCGACAAGAAAGTAAAAGCAATCACACTCGGCGACGATTGCATCTATATCGACCTGATGGATGGCTTGCGTTTGTGTGGCCCGATGGCGCCCCGCGCCCAAAAAGATGAGGCGGCTGCACACCGCCCGCGCCGCATGATCGTCTCGGGCCACGAAGCGGTGTACGACCAGGCGCACGCGATCGCCTGAAGGCAGTTTGTTACTGTTGGTTTCTAAAAAGAGTGCGAGAGCTGGCAACCTGCCGAACGCGCCAGCGCTTTAATAAGCGCACGATTGGGTCCGTTTCACGAGAACGGCAGTCCGATCCGGGTAGAATGTTCCCATGAAAATTCGTGTGGCTACCTACAACATTCACAAGGGCGTTTCCTCGCTGCGCAGCACGCCCCGCGTGATCGCACTGAAGAAAGCGATCGCTGAATTCGACGCCAACGTCGTCTTCCTGCAAGAAGTCCAGGGCCGGCACGACCGGCACCAGGCACGCTTCGGCAAGGAAGACCGTGGCCATCGCCACTGGCCTGAAACCGCCCAGTACGATTATTTCGCCTCCGACCTGCACCACACGGCCTATGGCATGAACGCGGTCTACGACCACGGTCACCACGGCAATGCACTGCTCAGTACCTACCCGATCGAAAACTCGCACAACCACGATGTCTCGGACCATGCCTACGAGCAGCGCGGCATCCTGCACTGCGTGCTGGGTACGCCCGAGTGTCCGGTGCACTGCTATGTCGTGCACCTGGGCCTGTTTGAAGGCGGGCGCGGGCGCCAGACGCAGTCGCTGATCGACGCCGTCAATTCGTCGGCGCCGAACGGCGAGCCGGTCATCATCGCGGGCGACTTCAACGACTGGCGCAACACGCTGAGCGACAAGCTGCGCGCCGGCCTGGGCGTGTGCGAAGTGTTCGACGAGCTGGGGCCGCGTTCGCCGATGGGCGACATGGTGCGCAGCTGGGCCGGGCGCAAGCCGCGCCTGGCGCCGGCGCGCACGTTCCCGGCGATGCTGCCGTGGTTCCGCCTGGACCGCATCTACGTGCGCGGCTTCAAGGTCAACTCGGCGCAAGTGATGCACGGGGCCCTGTGGGCCAAGCTGTCCGACCACGCACCGATCGTGGCGGAACTCGAGCTGGCCTGAGGCCATGCGCAGCGTCACCTTCGTCGACAATAACGACATCACGCTATTGGAGAGCGGCGTTGCATTCTTCCCGGCGCTGATTGCCGCGCTCGACGCTGCCCGCCACGAAGTCCTGTTCGAAACCTATATTTTTGCCGAAGACGAAACAGGCGATGCCGTGCGCGATGCGCTCGCGCGCGCCGCCAAACGCGGCGTGAAGGTGCGGGTACTGGTCGACTGGTTCGGCACCGGCCACCGCGTCACCTCCCGGCTGGGCCAGGTGCTGACCCAGGCCGGCGCCCAGTACCGGGTGTTCAATCCGCTGTGCAAGCGCGGCATCGCCCGCTCGCACCGCAAGATCACCGTGATCGACCGCGAGGTTGCGTTTGTCGGTGGCATCAATGTCAACGACGACTGGCTGTGCGACCACGCCGACGGTCGTCGCCTGCCGGCGCCGCGCTGGGATTTCACGGTGCGGGTGCGCGGCCCGCTCGTCGCGCAGATCCATCACGAAGCGCAAGGGCAGTGGACCCGCACGGGCCGCCTGCGGCTGCGCAAGCGCCTGGAACTGTTCCGCGAAATGCGCAAGCAGCCGCCACCGTCGTGCGCCAGTCCCGCGCGCGCCGCCTTCGTCGTGCGCGACAACCTGCGCAACCGCACCACGATCCAGCGCGCCTATCTGCAGGCGCTGGGCCATGCGCGCCACAGCGTGCTGCTGGCCACGCCGTATTTTGCGCCGGGCCGCAAGTTTCGCCAGGCGCTCGCGCATGCAGCGCAGCGCGGCGTCGCCGTCACGCTCTTGATCGGGGTGGGGGAGTTCGCGATCCAGGACGCGGTGGCGCAATCGTTCTATCCGAAACTGCTGGCCGATGGCATCCGCGTGGTCGAGTACCGCAGGACACAACTGCATGCCAAGGTGGCGGTGGCGGATGACCACTGGGCCACGGTTGGCTCGAGCAACTGCGATGGCCTGTCGCTGTTCGTAAACCAGGAAGCCAATATCGTCGTGGACGATCCGGTCTTTGCCGCGTCGATGCGCGCGCACATCGAACGGGGCATCGCGGACGGGGTCGAAGTCTGTCCACAGGAATTTGCCGACATCGGCTGGCTGCGCCGCGCCGTCAACGGCTGCGCGTATGTCGGCTACAAACTGGTGATGCGCGTGTGCGCCATCGGGTATGCGTAATAAGGGATAACGATGGACAAAGACAAAGAGAACGTCCGACTGGACAAATGGCTGTGGGCAGCACGCTTTTTCAAGACACGCTCGCTGGCCCAGGATGCGGTCGAGCGGGGCCGGGTGCGGATCGACGGCGAGCCGGTCAAGCCGGCGCGCACGGTCAAGATCAACGACAAGATGCTGATCGATAACGGCTCGGATCGCTGGGAAATCATCGTCGCGGCCATTTCAGGCGCGCGCGGCGGTGCCCCGGTGGCGCGCACGCTGTATTTCGAAACCGACGAGAGCATCGCCAAGCGCGAACTCGACAAAGTCGCGCGGCGCCTGTATCCGGAACCGAGCCTGGAAATCAAGGGGCGGCCAACCAAGCGCGATCGCCGCGCCATGGAGCAGGCGGGCGAATAGACGTGGCGGGCGCTATCGCATGACCAGCAAGGCCACGACCAGCGCGACGACCACCAGCACGATGGCGAAGACCCGGATGCTCTTGCCGGATCGGGCGCGCACCTGCTGTGCGGGTTGCGCACTTTCCAGCGCCCGGTTCGACGCGACGACATCGACGGCCTTGTCGACGACGACCTGCGCCGTGTCCCGGTCCAGTCCGCGCCGGACCAGGTCGGCAACTGCGTCGTCCGCCGTCGCGCCGCTGTCCAGCCGCGCACTGGCGTGGCCGATCAGCACCAGGAAATGCTGCATCGAATCAGCGCCTGCTGCCGCTGCCTGAGCGGGTTCGGTGCCACCTTCCTGCAGCGAGAAAGCGCGAATTGCCACTTGCAGCGCGCTGTCGTCGGGTTCGACGATCTGTTGATTCTGATCGTTGCTGCTCATGCTGTGGACCTTTCGTCGGCGCGCTGAATGTTGCTGGATTATTAATGGTAACAGTCAAGCTGCAAACGGGTGCGCCGTGCTCGTAAATGACGCACCGGTCACCCCGAAAATGCTGTACCTTTAGCAGATGAAACAACTGTTTTCTGCCGCTCGCCTGCAAGCCGGGCCGTCAGCAAAAGGCGCTTTCTCCGGGTGTCGCGGGTTGTTTTTCATCAATAGAACCGCACCTCTAAGTTCCCGTTTGACATTCCAGGCCCGATAGATAATAGTACGAGCGTTCGGATTTTTTCGAGACCAGGGGAAGCTATCAGTACTTCAGCAAAATTCATGCGCAAGGGCGAGCAGACGCGGGCGGCAATTCTCGACGTCGCGCTCGAACTCGCCAGCCGCAACGGCCTCGAAGGCTTGACGATCGGCCTGCTGGCCGACCGGATGAGCATGAGCAAGTCCGGCGTGTTCGCGCACTTCGGTTCGCGCGAAGACCTGCAGCTCGAGGTGGTCAAGCTGTACCACCACCGCTTCGAGCAAGAGGTCTTTTACCCGAGCATCAAGGAAACCCGCGGCCTGCCGCGCCTGGTGGCGATGTACACGCGCTGGGTCAAGCGGGTGTCGGTCGAGATCGCGTCCGGGTGCATCTATATCAGTGGCGCCGTCGAATACGACGACCGCGAAGGCCCGATCCGCGAAGAGCTGGTGTCGATGGTCCGCGCGTGGCAGGGCGCCTTGCTGCGCAGTGTCGAGCAGGCGATCGAGCTGCGGCACCTGCACACCGGTTTCGATGCCGAGCAACTGGTGTTCGAGATGCACGGGCTGATCCTGGCGCTGCACCACGATGCGCGTTTCCTGCGCAATCCGGGCGCCGTCGAACGGGCCCGGGCCGGCTTTGAACGCCTGATCGAAAATTACCGCAATTCCCAACAATCGCAAGACCACCAGGCGGCATAAGGCCGCCTGTCACGTCCAACAATCGTCACACTCTTCAGGAGAAAACCATGGGTCAGTACGTCGCGCCAATCCGGGATATGCAGTTCGTTCTGCACGAGTTCCTCAATGTCACCGAAGAATTCAAGAATCTGCCGAAATACCAGGAAATCGATACCGACATCATCAACCAGGTACTCGAAGAAGGTGCAAAATTCACCCAGGAAGTGCTGTTCCCGCTGAACCACTCGGGCGACCGCGAAGGCTGCACCTTCAATGCTGCCGACAAGAGCGTGACCACGCCGAAGGGCTTCAAGCAGGCGTATAAACAGTATGTCGAAGGCGGCTGGGCTGCGCTGGCATGCGATCCCGAATATGGCGGCCAGGGCTTGCCGATCACGCTGAACAACTCGTTCTACGAGATGCTCAACTCGTCGAACCAGGCTTGGTCGATGTACCCGGGCCTGTCGCACGGCGCCTACGAGTGCCTGCTCGAGCACGGTACCGACGACCAGAAACGCCTGTACCTGCCAAAGCTCGTCTCGGGTGAATGGACCGGCACCATGTGCCTGACCGAAGCCCACTGCGGCACCGACCTGGGCCTGCTGCGCTCGAAAGCCGAACCGCAAGGCGACGGCACCTACCTGATCACCGGCTCGAAGATCTTCATCTCGGCCGGCGAACACGATATCTCGGACAACATCGTCCACCTGGTGCTGGCGCGCCTGCCGGATGCACCGGAAGGCTCGAAAGGCATCTCGCTGTTCCTGGTGCCGAAGTTCATGCCGAACGAAGACGGCTCGATCGGCGAGCGCAATGGCATCGCCTGCGGCGCCATCGAAGAAAAGATGGGCATCCACGGCAACTCGACCTGCCAGATGAACCTGGACAATGCACGCGCCACGCTGATCGGCCAGCCGCACAAGGGCCTGCAGGCGATGTTCGTGTTCATGAACGCGGCCCGCCTGGGCGTGGGCATGCAGTCGCTCGGCCTGACCGAAGTGGCGTACCAGAACGCGCTGGCTTACGCAAAAGACCGTATCCAGATGCGCAGCCTGTCGGGCGTGAAAGCACCGGACAAGCCAGCCGATCCGATCATCGTGCACCCGGACGTGCGCCGCATGCTGCTGACCGCAAAAGCCTTCGCCGAAGGCGGTCGCGCATTCTCGTCGTACGTCGCGCTGCAGATCGACCGCGAACTGAACCACACCGATGAAGACGTGCGCAAGGAAGCGGCTGACGAAGTCGCGCTGCTCACGCCAATCATCAAGGCCTTCATCACCGACAACGGCTGGATCGCGACCTCCGAAGCGATGCAGGTGTACGGCGGCCACGGCTACATCGCCGAATGGGGCATGGAACAGTACGTGCGCGACGCGCGCATCAACATGATCTACGAAGGCACCAACACGATCCAGTCGCTGGACCTCCTGGGCCGCAAGATCCTGATGGACAACGGCGCCAAGCTGCGCAAGTTCGGCGAGAAGATCAAGAGCTTCGTCGAAGACAATGGCCTGGACGAGAACATGTCCGAATTCGTCACGCCACTGGGCGAGTTGGGCGACAAGGTCACCAAGCTGACGATGGAAATCGGCATGAAGGCCTTCCAGAACCCGGACGAAGTGGGCGCGGCCGCCGTGCCTTACCTGCGCGTGGCCGGTCACCTGGTCTACAGCTACCTGTTCGCGCAGCAAGCCAAGATCGCACTGGCCAAGCTCGATTCGGGCGACCGCTTCTATGAATCGAAGCTGGCGACGATCCGCTTCTACTTCGCACGTCTGTATCCGGAAACCGCGATGCTGATCCGCCAGGCACGCTCGGGCGCCGCGAACCTGACGGCGCTGGACGCCGACCTGTTCTAAGCAATCACGCCCAACCCAACAAGGAAATCTTACATGTCCAATTTCATCGTCAAGAAAGTCGCCGTGCTGGGCGCCGGCGTGATGGGCGCGCAAATCGCCGCCCACTGCGTGAACGCCAAGGTGCCAGTCGTGCTGTTCGACCTGCCTGCCAAGGAAGGCCCGAAGAACGGCATCGTCCTGCGCGCCATCGAGAACCTGAAAAAGCTGTCGCCAGCCCCGCTGGGCAACAAGGATGACGCGGCCCTGATCGAAGTGGCCAACTACGAAGACAACCTCGACGTGCTGGCCGGTTGCGACCTGATCATCGAAGCCATCGCCGAGCGCATGGACTGGAAACACGACCTGTATGCCAAGGTCGCGCCGCACATCGCGCCAAACGCGATCTTTGCATCGAACACGTCGGGCCTGTCGATCAACAAGCTGGCCGAAGGCTTCGACGCCGAACTGAAGGCCCGTTTCTGCGGCGTGCACTTCTTCAACCCGCCGCGCTACATGCATCTGGTCGAACTGATCCCGACCACGGACACCCGTCCTGACATCCTGGACCAGCTTGAAACGTTCCTGACCTCGACCCTGGGCAAGGGCGTCGTGCGCGCGAAAGACACCCCGAACTTCATCGCCAACCGTGTCGGTATCTTCGGCATGCTGGCCACGATCGTCGAAGCCGAGAAATTCGGCCTGTCGGTGGACGTGGTCGATGACTTGACCGGCGCCAAGCTGGGCCGCGCCAAGTCGGGCACCTTCCGCACCGCGGACGTGGTCGGCCTGGACACGATGGGCCATGTGATCAAGACCATGCAGGACAACCTGAAGGACGACCCGTTCTTCAGCGTCTACAAGACGCCGGACATCCTGGCCAAGCTGATCGAAAAAGGCGCACTGGGCCAGAAATCCGGCGCCGGCTTCTACAAGAAGGTCGGCAAGGAGATCCAGCGCCTGGACTTCGCCACGGGTGAGTACGTCACCGGCGGCGCCAAGGCAGCCGACATCGTTGGCCGCATCCTGAAAGAGAAAGACCCGGTCAAGAAGTTCAAGGCCATGCGTGAATCGACCAACCCGCAGGCGCAGTTCCTGTGGGCGATCTTCCGCGACGCGTTCCACTACATCGCGTTCCACCTCGAATCGATCGCCGACAACGCGCGCGACATCGACTTCGCCATGCGCTGGGGCTTCGGCTGGAGCGTCGGCCCGTTCGAAACGTGGCAGGGCGCCGGCTGGACGCAGATCGCGCAGTGGGTCAAGGAAGACATCGACGCCGGCAAGGCGCTGTCGACTGCACCGCTGCCAGCCTGGGTGTTCGAGGGTTCGGTCGCCGAGAAGGGTGTGCACACCCCTGAAGGTTCGTACTCGGTTGCCAAGAGCGGCTATGTGCCGCTGTCGGATCTGCCTGTGTACAAGCGCCAGCAGTTCCGCGCACCGGTCGTGGGCCTGGGCGGCGCCGATCCGAAAACCGCTGGCACCACCGTCTTCGAAGACGAGTCCGTGCGCCTGTGGCACTCGGACGATGAAGTCCTGGTCGTCTCGCTCAAGACCAAGATGCACGTCATCGGCGATGGCGTCATCAAGGGCCTGCAGCGCGCGCTGAAAGAAGCCGAAACCGGCTTCAAGGGCATCGTGATCTGGAACACCGACGCCGCTGAAGGCGGCGCGTTCTCGGCCGGCGCCGACCTGCAATCGGCACTGCCAGCCTTCATGGCCGGCGGCGCGAAAGCGATGGAGCCGATCGTGCGTGAGCTGCAGGACACCTTCATGGCGCTCAAGTACTCGAACGTGCCGGTCGTCGCCGCAGTGGCGGGCCTGGCGCTGGGCGGCGGCTGCGAGCTGGCGCTGCATGCGAGCAAGCGTGTCGCGTCGATCGAGTCGTACATCGGCCTGGTCGAAGTGGGCGTGGGCCTGGTGCCTGCCGGCGGCGGCCTGAAGGAAGCAGCGCTGCGCGCGGCAACCGAAGCCAAGGGCAACGATATCCTGCAATTCCTGAAGAACGGTTTCATGAACGCGGCCACCGCGCAAGTGTCGAAGTCGGCACTGGAAGCCAAGGCCATGGGTTACCTGAAAGAAGACGACGTGATTGTCTTCAACGCCTACGAACTGCTGCACGTGGCGAAAACCACGGCGCGCGCCATGGCCGACGCTGGCTACCGCGCACCGGCGCGCCGCACGTTCCCGGTCACCGGCCGTTACGGCTGGGGCACGATCCGCGGCCAGATGGTCAATATGCGCGACGGCGGCTTCATCTCGGCCTATGACTACCAGCTGGGCGACACCATCGCCGAGATCGTCACTGGCGGCGACATCGACCAGGGCAGTGTGGTCAGCGAGCAGTGGATCCTCGACCTGGAGCGCAAAGCCTTCGTGGCGCTGCTGAACAATCCGAAAACGCAGGAACGCATCATGGGCATGATGCAGACCGGCAAGCCAGTGCGCAACTAAGCGTCGACAGAACAGGACACTGACATGAGCAAACAACTTCAAGACGCATACATCGTCGCAGCGACCCGCACCCCGATCGGCAAGGCGCCGCGCGGCATGTTCAACAAGACCCGCCCGGACGACCTCCTGGTGCACGCGATCCGCGGCGCCATGGCAGCCGTGCCGAACCTGGACCCGGCGCTGATCATCGATGCGATCATCGGCTGCTCGTTCCCGGAAGCCGAGCAGGGCTTCAACATCGCCCGTAACTCGGTGGTGCTGGCTGGCCTGCCGAACACCGTGGGCGGCGTGACGGTCAACCGTTACTGCGCCTCGGGCATCACCGCACTGGCGATGGCCGCCGACCGCATCCGCGTGGGCGAAGCCGACGTGATGATCGCCGGCGGCGTCGAATCGATGTCGATGGTGCCGATGATGGGCCACCACCCGTCGATCAACATGGACACGTTCAAGGACGAGAACGTGGGCCTGGCCTACGGCATGGGCCTGACGGCCGAGAACGTCGCGAACCAGTGGAAGATCTCGCGCGAAGACCAGGACGCCTTCGGCCTGGAATCGCACCGCCGCGCCATCGCCGCGCAGCAGGCCGGCCACTTCAAGGACGAGATCACGCCGGTCGAGGTCATTACCCGCACGCCAAACCTGGCCACCGGCCAGATCGACGTCAAGACCCGCACGGTCGACACCGACGAAGGCCCGCGCGCCGACGCCAGCATGGAAAGCATGGGCAAACTCAAGCCCGTGTTTGCGGCCAAGGGTTCGGTCACGGCTGCCACGTCGTCGCAGATGTCGGATGGTGCCGGCGCCCTGATCGTCGTCAGCGAAAAAATCCTGCGCGAGCACAATCTGACGCCGCTGGCCAAGTTTTCGTCGTTCGCCGTGCGCGGCGTGCCGCCGGAAATCATGGGCATCGGTCCGAAGTTCGCGATTCCTGCAGCGCTGGCCGCCGCTGGCATCACGCAGGACCAGCTGGACTGGATCGAGCTGAACGAAGCCTTCGCCGCGCAGGCGCTGGCCGTGATCCGCGACCTGGGCCTGGACACCAGCAAGGTCAACCCGCTGGGCGGCGCGATTGCCCTGGGTCACCCGCTGGGCGCAACCGGTGCGATCCGCGCCGCGACCGTCGTGCACGCACTGCGTCGCAATAACCTGAAGTACGGCATGGTGACGATGTGCGTCGGCGCCGGCATGGGCGCTGCGGGCATTATCGAACGCGTCTAAGCCAGCCAGTACGATCACCGCGTGGGCGGGAGACCGGGCCATCCTACAATCGACTGTGTAGGGTGGGCGGGTCTCCCGCCCACGCGTCCAACCAGCCCAAGAATAAACGGGAGACAACCACATGAGCATCCTCACCACGACCGCCGACGGCATCCTCACGATCACCTTCAACCGCCTCGAACGCAAGAACGCGATCACCGGCGCGATGTACCAGTCGATGGCCGACGCCTTGCGCGCCGCCGAGCAGGACACGACGGTCCGCGCCATCCTGATCACCGGCCAGCCCGAGATCTTCACCGCCGGTAACGACCTCGACGATTTCCTGAACAACACCGGCGAAGGCGCAATGACGCCGGAGCGTCCGGTGTTCCAGTTCATGCTGGCGCTGGAAGGCTGCACCAAACCGGTGGTGGCTGCCGTGGCCGGCGCCGCCGTCGGCATCGGCACCACGCTCCTGATGCATTGCGACCTGGTCTACGCGGCCGACAACGCCAAATTCTCGATGCCGTTCTCGCAGCTGGGCCTGTGCCCTGAGTTTGCCTCGTCGCTGCTGGTCGCGCAGTCGGCCGGCTACACGCGCGCCGCCGAAAAGCTGATGCTGGGCGAGCCGTTCCTGGCCCAGGAAGCGCTGGAGATGGGCATCGTCGCGCGCGTGCTGCCGGCAGCGGAACTGCTCGCGTTCGCGCAGGCGCAGGCGGCAAAACTGGTCAAGCTGCCCCCAGCCTCGATCCGCACCACCAAGGCGCTGATGCGCCGCGCGCGCACCGCGCACGTCAGGGACACCATCGCGGCGGAAAATGAGAAGTTCAGCGCGATGCTGGGCGGCGCCGAAGCGAAGGAAGCCTTCACCGCGTTCTTCGAGAAGCGCAAGCCGGATTTCAGCAAGTTCGACTAGCTGGCGAACTGGCGGCTGCAGAGCCGTCAAGTGACATGCGAAGTGTCGTGGTTTTTCGCGCATGCCGATACAGGCATGCCGTCCAGCGGCTGGACTGGTTGCCCATTCCGGTCGCGGCCGCCAGTATGTGAGCGACCAGTATCCGGCCATGCTGACGAAGTCTGGCTTCGTTTGCAGCATGAGCCGCAAAGGTACTGCTGGGAGAACGCCGTCGCTGTACGCTTCTCCCGGATGTAAAGATGAAGCGCGTTTGGCAATGCAATTGCGCGAATCAGGCCGAAATTAAACTTGACGTGGCCAATTACATCGCTGGCCTTTAAAGCTGTGCACCCCGAGCCAGCATCAACAAGCCGACACCTGTCTCCTTCGATACGGCCCGATGGAGCACAACGCAATCGGTCCTTCCGGATTCAAGCAATGCTGTGCTTCTACTGTAATCATCGATTTGCTGGACGTAGCGATGAAGCCCACGATGAATACGCATCTTCATGAGTAGGGAATATCTGTAACTCTTGCAGATAAATACGGTTTGATCTAAATCAATTTTGCAGCAGTCTATGCTAATAGAATACAAATTGTGCATCATGATCCAATAATCTTCCATACGCCGCACGCCTGGTTGCTGATGTGTTATCTTTTTTAGTGAAATTTTAATGGGAAATCGTTCTTATCTCGATGCCGTTAGACCGCATGTGAGCGATGAAAATGGTGGTATCGCTGGCTCAGCTAAGTTAAGGACTATGATTGTGCAAAATTACATCACTTTTGCATCTGCATCTATGATCGAGCGCCTCCGGCTAGGATTTTATTATTGTCAGCGGCTTATCACCAATCTTAAAGTTCGACGATTCTCTCATCGCATCTTGCTCTTTTTTTTACTACGCTGCTTTCCGCACTGCACGCTTGCTGGTCCAAAACCAAGAGCCGAGTTAAAAGATTTTAAAAGCCGTGGCTACATCGAATTGGCTCCCATTCTTTCTGACGTGCAATGTCAAGAAATCCACTCATATCTTTTAACTTGTCCCATACTGGATACCAAAGGATCTGGAAAAACTTTTTCGTTAGATGATGTTCCTGAA
Source organism: Telluria sp. LT2P80 (assembly GCF_059685955.1). Taxonomy (NCBI): domain Bacteria; kingdom Pseudomonadati; phylum Pseudomonadota; class Betaproteobacteria; order Burkholderiales; family Oxalobacteraceae; genus Telluria; species Telluria sp. LT2P80. The sequence continues at coordinate 146,650 of NZ_JCASIO010000006.1, forward strand.
AACTGCACAATCGGCGATTACCCACTGTCTACCGTAGTCAACTGTCCCAACGTGATGGAACTCGCTAACCATCCAGACATCCTGACATTGGCTTGCGAGTATCTTGGATTCATGCCAGTCATAACGGGGATGAGTCTTCGGTGGACTTTTCCTCATTCAAATACACCGGATAAAGTACAAAGATTCCATCGTGATTGTGAAATGGGCAGCATCAAACTAATGGTGTATCTTACAGATGTGGACGCTGAATGTGGACCTCACACCTTTGCAACCGGTACCCATCTCGACAGAATGCCAGTACGTCTCCATCCTCTCCCAGACAATCAGGTCGGTGGAGAGCATAAGGTGATTCTCGGCAGCGCCGGAACGACCTTTTTCATTGATACACGTGGTTTGCACAAAGGGAGCATTCCAACAGCCAATCCCAGGCTAATGCTCGGCGTGCAATATGGCCTGTTGCCATGTCCATTATTTAAGTATGAGCCAGTGCCCTATACCGGTTCATTGAAACTACAAAAATACGTAAATCGACTGATGACAGCCTGATATGAAGTGAGGCTTGGATCGGATAGGGTGATCTCGTCTCCTGGATTTCCTTAGGGGGCCCTTGAACGCGCCATAGTGGCTTCCCTCGTTCGGTCAGTGGTTCTTATTACCATTGCTGGTCCGCCTGAAGCCAGTCTGGAAGTGCAGGTTCGTGGACACGACCCACAGCACGCATGTCCTGCATGTTGTGCGAGCACCTTGCCAGGCAGTTCGACCCAGCAGCGCTGATCTGGCCTGTGCCCCGGATATCACCTGCATCTGGAATGGCATCGGCTGGTTGTACTTGGCTGTCATGCTCGACCTTTCTTGCGCAGACCCGTGGCCCAAACGTGGCGCCGAGTATGCTAGGCATTCTGGTCTGCGATGATGTGAATCATGCAGAAGCCAGGATTGACATGGTCAATTACATCGCTGGCTTCCAGGAGTGCCAACGCCTGCATTCTGTATTTGGCAATCTGACTCCCAGCATCCATGAACGCACATCGCGAGAAATCTCATTTCTCGATTCGCCGGTATCATGCATGGAACCGGGACCGCTAACGATGGCGGTTTTGCATGGAGCGCTCGCTCGACACGACAAAGGGTGATATGAGATCTACAGAAAGTACTGCAGCCGCCGAGTTGGCGTTTGAACTTGGCAAGGTAACGCGCAGGGCAATCGATGGCAGTTATGGCAAGGCCGATCCGGTCGAACTGTCGCGGGTGGCCAATGCGCTGCTCGAAGCAGGCCAGGAAAAAATCCTGAATGATGTGCTGCTGGTGTTTGTCGCCGGCTTCGAAGAGGGCGATCCGCCGGAACGGCGTGCCGATCCCGAAAATCGCTGAAAACAGCTGATCGTGCGCTGGCAGCAACGCCTGTCAGCGTACGATCAGCACCGCGCGCACGCTGGGATCCAGTGCCGTGCGCTCGACATAACCGATCATTCCCGGGTTCTCGGCGATCATTCTGCGCATGGCGGCGTTGCCATCGACCTCGGCCGGTGGCTGACCGCGGCCAGTAAAGATCAGTCTGGCCCAGTGCGCTTTCACGAGCGCCGGGGTGCGGTTCGTGACCTTGCTGTAGAACTCGTCACGTAGCGGCGAACCCAGATCCTGATCGATAGGAACCACTTCGCTGCCGTTCGGGAAACGATTGGTCTGGAACAGAAAGATCTCGGCGACCTGGTCGGCACTGAGCATACTGATGTTGCTGCGCGCCGAGACGATCACGGCCAGCTCTGCTCCCGAGGCAGCGTTGGGTGCCAGCGCAAGTGCGGGACCCAGGCACATCGACAGCAGCAGTGTGGAAAGAGAACGGTTCATCATGGTCAGAAAACGACGTCCATGCCAAGGCTGATGACGTTGAACGCCTGGCCGGAACGGAACCCCGGCTGGACATTGATCAGGGTGCCGATCGAGCCGCCGCGCGGCTTGACGCGGTCAAACTGCCCTTTGAGTGCAATGTTCGGCGCGACGTCCCAGCGCACGCCGACGCTGGCCGTGTCCTGCACGCCAATCTGGCGCAGCTGGTCATTCAATGCATTGTTCAACAAGCCCGCCAGCGCCGCCGCTTCGGGCGGCAAGTCGTCCAGCGGCAGCCCGGCTGTCTGCGTGGCGAGGTTGGCGACCAGGCGCGCGTAGGTGACATAGGGCGCGACATTGCCGAAGCGCCGGCCGGCAGACAGATACGAGGCAGTCTGATCGCCCAGCAGCGAGCTGGTGTTGATGCGCCCGCTCTCGCCGGTGATGAACCAGTTGCCCGGATCGTAGTTGAAGCCGGCGCTGAACACGCGCACATGGCGCTTGGCGATATCGTAGCGGTCTGCCAGCGCCTCGCCCGGCGGGCCGAAGGCGCGCAGGCCGTCGAACAACGCTTCCGCACCCGGCACCACCAACAGCGCCTGGGCCGCCGTGAAGCGCACGGTCAGTGCGCCGGCGGTCGCACTCTCGGTGAGGCCGACGATGTTGCGGGCCTTGCCGGTGAGGTCCTTGTTCAGGCGCGCGGCCGCATGGCCGAGCGAGAGCGTGGTCTCGTGCTTGACCTGCCCGGTATGCCAGCGGTACGAGGCGTCGACGCCGTCGCTGTAGGAAATCGGTATCAGGCTGTACAGTTCGACGGGCGCGCGCATCCAGGGCAGGGCGTAGCCCACCTTGCGATAGTCAGCGGCCAGGAACAGCGGCAGTGCAATGCGCCCGGCGCGCAGCGACAGCTCCGGCGTTGCCTGAAACTTCACGTTGGCCCAGGTAAGGTAGGTCTTGTAGGAATTCTCGATGCTCTTTTCCTGCGTTGCCTGGACCACGGCCGACCAGCGCTTGTCGAACCGGACATCAAGCTGCGCACCGGCGCGGCTATCGACGTCGAAGGCCCACGCTTTGGAGTAGCCCGCCTGGCCAGGCGAGTTGGGGTTGACCGTGTAGTCGCCATAGTCTTGCGTGGCATGGACGGCGGCGACGGTGCCGAACCCGGTCATCTTCCACGTTGCCTGCGCGCGCGCATCGCCCTGCGGCCAGGCCAATAGGCAGAGCAGCAGGGCGACGGGGACGACGCCACGCGCCGCCTGGGTAGTCAACATGAATTTCATGACGTCGTCATTGTACTGCGCTCAGGATAATCCCATCTGGGCCGTGCCTGGCGGGTCGAGCCGGAAGATGCGCACGATCTGCGCCAGGCCATGAGCCCGCTGCTGCAGCGAATCGGCCGCGGCCGCGGTCTTGCTGACCATCTGCGTATTGTGCTGCAAGGACCTGTCCATGGCGCCGATGGCGTCGGCCACCGCCTCCACACGCACGGCCTGATCGTCGCCAGCCGCGCTGATCCGGCCGACCATGCCAGTCACGTCGGTCACGCTTTGCACGATGTTGTCCATCGTGCGCCCGGCTTCCTGGGCCAGCGCGCTGCCGGCGCTGACCTGGCGCACCGATTCCTCGATCAGGCCCTTGATTTCGCGGGCGGCGGCGCCCGAGCGCTGGGCCAGTTGGCGCACTTCGGCAGCGACGACGGCGAAACCGCGTCCCTGTTCGCCGGCACGGGCGGCTTCCACCGCAGCGTTGAGAGCCAGGATGTTGGTCTGGAACGCGATGCCGTCGATGACGGCGGTGATCTCGGCGATCTGGCGCGACGACGTGTCGATCAGGCCCATGCGCTCGACGACCGCGCCGACCTGGCGCCCGCCGAGGACGGCAATCCCCGATGCCTGCGTGGCAAGCGCATTGGCTTGCCGGGCGTGCTCCGCATTGGCGCGGATGATGTCGCCCAGTTCGTCGATGGAGGCGGCGGCGCGGCCGAAGGCCTCGGTCTGGTCCCGCGAGTGTTCGAACAGCAGCGCGCTGCCTTCGGCAATGTCGCTGGCGGCGCCGCGTGTTGTCTCGACCGTGTCGCGTACCTGGCCAATCGCCGTCTGCAGCGTGTGCAGCACATCGCGCAGGGCGCGGCCGCTGCTGCTGGTGACCGGCGCCAGCGAGCGCAGGTCGATGATCCCGTGCTGGGCCTGCAGCATCGACACGCTGGCGCGCAGTTCGGCCGAGCGCAGCGCTTCGCGTTGCAGCACCAGCGCGATGTAGCACAGCACCATCGTTTCGACGATGACGTAGCCGGCGTGGATGAAGACGATCGCCAGTCCCGGCCGGGTCAGGCAAATGACGCCGTAGCCGAGCTCTTGCAGGTAGTTGAAGCTGAAGTGGTGCACAGCGGTCAGGCCTGCCGCGAACAGAATCACGCGCCAGTCGCGGTAGCAGAGCAGGATCGCCAGCGAGACAAAGATCCCGAAGTGCAGTTCTTCCCGGCCGTTACCTTGATGGATGTGCAGCGCGCACATGGCCATCAGCGCGCCGGCATTGACCAGCCGGCTCGTGAGCGTGCCGCTGGCCAGGAACGTGACGCTGCTCGCGATGGCCACGATCGGCAGGCCGACGAAAAGCGACCATTTCATGGTGTCGTGCATGCCGGCCAATGCCAGCGAAAAGCCCAGCATCGCCCATAGCACGATGATCAGCAAGCGGTCGGCATGGCGGTAGACAGGCAGCAGGTTGGGTTGGGTCGGCATCAAAGTCTCGCATAGTGATTTTTCACCATTTAACCTGAAAAATATAGATTCAGAGAAACTGTTGGCGACGTTCAATATCTTTCCCTGCTAAAAGTCTGTCGGATCGTGTGCCTTCTTGCCATTCTTGTATCTACTGGCAGACCGGAGATCGGTAAATTTGATGAGAAAAGTGAGAAAGTGTGAGTAATTTCCAAACGGAAATTTGGCAGAACCTGCAGTATTGACATGCCTGACTGCCACATCGTGCAAATCAGCCAGAAGTTATGGCAATTCGTACAGACATGGCAGCCAGTGTCGTAATCAGGTGCTACGCGGCTGCGCCGTGGCGTGCCTTGGCATTGCCACGACGGCGGCGCACGGCGACCAGCAAGCCACCGACAGTCGCGAACATGGCCAGCATGCCGGGCTCGGGCACTTCTTCCGCGTCCAGCTGCGCGGCAGCAAAGCCTTGCAGGGCCAGCGCAGTCGCCACATCGATGCCGAGGTCGCGCGCGACGTAATCGTCCGCGCCCAGCGAGCGTGGATCGAGGCCGGTGACGTTGCCGAAGATGGTCAGCGCTTCCAGGTAGTAGCCGTAGTTGCTGCCGTGGTAGGAGTCCGGCGCCCACAGGTTGATCTGGCCGGCGCCAATGCCGTCGTACGGGTTGGCATCGGCCAGGCCGCCTGCGATGGCCTGGCTCCAGGCCTGGCCCACGGGGATCACGCCACTGATGATGCTTGAGGCCGAATCGGCGGCATCGTAGCCGGCGCGCACGTCCTGCGCCATTGCGTAGATCGATTTCCCAAACCACGGGCTATTGGCATTCTGGTACGTCAGGTCGGCGCGCGACCAGGTCGACGTCAGGCGCACGTCGACATCCGGATTCTGTTCTCGAAACGCATTGGCCAGCAGGCCGGAATAGCGGATCAGCGTTTCCGGGTTGCCGGGCTTGGCGCCGTCGAGCGTGCTGTAGCTTTGCAGCAGCACCATGTCGAACGGTTTCACGATCGTGTTGAAGCGGTTCTTGTAGTGAAAATCCAGGCCCGAACCGGGCTCGGTCTCCAGGCTCACCTGATAATCCAGGCCGGCCTGCATCGTCATGGCCTTGAACAGCGCCGGTACGCCACCGATGCCCAGACCGTTCAGGTCGGTCACGGTATCGGGGCGGTAGTTCTGCACGAGGGGCGGCTTGGCGCCAGCAGGATCGCCATAGGTGAAGCTGTTACCGACGAAGAGGATCGTCGTGGCGGATGCGGGCACGGCCAGGCCGCCCAGTGCGAATGCGGCGAAGAGTGCCGTGCCGGAACGGCGCAGGCTGCAAGGAATGGTCATCGAAGTCTCCAGTATGTTTTTTAGTTGGTGTTCAAAATTAAGCAAGTCGCATGCCGACGACGAATATTACTGAATAATCAGTCAGTTATAGATTAATGCTGCATACAGCGCGGCTACGGTGTAAAGCATGCCGACATCGCACGTCGCAATCGGCGAAACCGCCTTCATGTGGCGCTGACGTCACACTCCTGTAATTTCTCGCGTCGTTTTGTAAAGTTTTGCAAGCAAGCAAGCAAGCGCTGCGCATTTCTCGCGCCTGGAGGTGTGATCAGGCCCCGTTTGTAAAGAAGTGTGAGCAACAGCCGTCGGTGAGCAACCAACAATTCAATGAAATCATGAGGTTATGTGTTTCTTGGCGGTAGGTAGTCGCCCGCTGGCACCGCTGCTAGCATGAATCATCGATAACACGAGGACATTCATGCAACAGTTCAAAACGCTCCCGCACCGCTTGTCGTGCGCGCTGTTGGCCGCCATTGACGCAGGTAGCACAGCATGGCTGTGACCCTCGCCAGCGCGCCGGTGGCCGGCAATTCCAGGCGCGACGTTGTCCTCGGCATGGCATTCGTCGGCCTGCTGTTTTTCATTCTGGGGTTCGTCACCTGGCTCAATGGCTCGCTGGTTCCCTTTTTGAAGATCGTCTGCGGCCTGAACAACTTCCAGGCCCTGTGGGTGACCTTCGCTTTCTACATCGCCTACACGGCCATGGCCCTGCCATCGGCTGCGGTGCTGGTACGCACCGGCTACAAGAAAGGTATGACAATCGGTCTGGGCATCATGTGTGTGGGCGCGCTGCTGTTCATCCCGGCCGCGCAAAGTGCGCGTTACGAATTGTTCCTGGTGGCGCTGTTCACACTTGCCAGCGGCATGACGCTGATGCAGACCGCGATCAATCCGTATATCGTCTGCCTTGGCCCGCGTGAGAGCGCCGCCATGCGCATCAGCATCATGGGTCTGTTCAACAAGGGTGCCGGGGTGGTGGTGCCACTGGTGTTCTCCACGCTGATGCTGGCCGACATCGACAGCTTCTCGCACACGGCGCTCGAAGCGCTCGACCCTGTTGCCCGCAGCGCCGCGCGGGCCGGCCTGTCCGAGCGCCTGGTGCTGCCGTATGTCTGCATGGCCGCGGTGCTGTTCGTGATCATGGTGTTCATCCATTTTTCGAACCTGCGCGATATCGAACCCGAGGCCGACACGCCCGAGGCAGGTGTCGAGCGCACCGGCGTGCTGCAGTTCCCGCAACTGGTGCTGGGCGCCATGGCGCTGTTTGCCTACGTTGGCGTGGAAGTCATCGCCGGCGACACCATCGGCCTGTATGGGCATGAACTGAACGTGGCCAACTTCGGCGTGCTGACGTCGTACACGATGATGTGCATGGTGCTCGGTTACCTGATCGGCGTGGTCGCGATTCCGCGCTACCTGTCGCAGCAGCGCGCCTTGCTGCTGTCGGCCGTGGCCGGCCTGCTGCTGACGGTCGGCGTGGCCACCGGCTCGCCCACCGACAGCGGCGTCTCGCAGGCATTGATTGGCTGGGCCGGCGTGCCGACGGTGCCCGACACCGTCATGTACCTGGCGTTGCTGGGCCTGGCCAACGCCATGGTGTGGCCGGCCATCTGGCCGCTGGCGCTGCAGGGCCTGGGCCGCTACACGGCAAGCGGCTCGGCGCTGCTGGTCATGGCGATCTCCGGCGGCGCAGTGCTGCCGCTGCTGTACGGCCACCTGGCCGATCTGAATACCTCGCGCGGCGCTTACTGGATGCTGCTGCCGTGCTACGGCCTGATCCTCTGGTACGCAGCCTACGGCCACAAGATCCGCCGCTGGCGCAGTCCGGGCGCATCCGCCCGACCCTGATTTCCACCCCACCAGGACTTGTCCGCACGGCGCTGCTGCGCGGTCCATCGTTTTTCATTTCATACCAGGAGCACCGGATGTCTCTACTGAAACCACATAAAACGCTGATCAGCGCGGCTGTCGCCAGCGCCTGCATCGCCATGCCGGCCCTGGCGCAGGACGCTGCACAGGCGCCAACGCCCCGCCAAAACACCGGTGAAGCGATCGCCGAGGTGCGGGTGACGGCCACCCGCCATTCGACGTCGCTGTTGCGCACGCCGGTGTCGGTGACCGCCGTCGGCCAGGAAGAACTGACCCGCAAGGGCATCACCGACGTGCGCGGCCTGAGTGGTGAAGTGCCCAACCTGCAGCTGGGCAGTGCGACCGATGGCAGCTCGGGCGTGAAGATTTCGGTGCGCGGCGTGAGCAGCAACGACTTCACCGAGATCGGCAATCCGGCGGTCAGCCTGAACGTCGACGGTATCTACACGCCGCGCCCGCAATCGGCGCTGGCGCTGCTGTTCGACCTGGAGCAGGTCGAAGTGCTGCGCGGCCCGCAGGGCACGCTGTTTGGCCGCAATGCGACGGGCGGCAGCATCAACATCATCCCGAACAAGCCGCAGTTCAATTCGACCGAAGGCAATGCTGGCCTCACGCTCGGGCGCTACAACCTGCGCCAGGTGACGGCCGTGCAGAACATCCCGGTCAGCGACACCTTCGCGATGCGTGCCACGATGATGGTCATCAAGCGCGACAGCTACCTGAACCAGGAGCAGGATTTCTACGCGGCGAACTTTCCGGAATTCGGCGTGACGCCGGCGCGCGATGCGGCCGGCAACGTCATTCCCGATGTCGACCAGCGCTACAACCGCAAGGTCGGCGCCAGCGATGCCTATGGCAACAAGGACGAATGGGCGGCGCGCCTGCAGGGCCGCTGGAAGATCCGCAACGATCTCGAATGGCTCGGCGCCTACGAGCGCTATACCAACAAGGGCGCCGGCGACATCGCGCTCAAGGATTGCACGATGGCGGCCGGCACGGCCCACGCCTGTCCGGGCGGGCAGTGGGACGTCAAGATCAACCGGCCGGGTGAACTCGACTGGAACATTGACACCTTCCGCAACCGCCTGACCTGGAGCGTGAACGACCACACGACCGTCGAATACAACGTGTCGTACTCGGAGCAGAACCGGCGCCAGATCCGCGACGGCGACTCGGGCTACCAGCCGCTGGCCGAAGACATCAATATCTACGGCGGCTTCGTCAACGATTCAGCCGGCTTTACCAATTCGTCCAAGTTCAAGACCACGGTCCAGGAACTGCAGCTGCGCGGCGAGCAGGGCAATCTGCGCTACGTCACCGGCCTGTTCTGGATGCACGAAAAGAACGCGATCGAGTTCGGCGAAGACTCGATCTCGGCGATGGTCAACGCACCGGGCGCGCCGTATTACGCGCTGTACGACCAGACCGACCGCCAGTCCGAATCGATGGCCGCCTTCGGCCAAGTCGACTGGGCCTTCGCGCCGAAATGGAACCTGACGGTCGGCGGGCGCATGACGCGCGACGAGCGCGAAGACAAGAACGGCAAGTTCTACGATTCGGGCACCACGGGCGATCCGTACTCGTACTTCCAGGGCCAGTACACGCCGATCCCGGGCCGCTTCTTCAACAGCAGCGACCTCAAACCCGGCATGGGTTCGTACTACGGCGTGGCCGGCATGGCCGGCATCACGCCCGACATCAGCAGCAACCGCGATTCGTGGAACAAGTTCACCTGGCGCCTGGGCCTGAGCTACCAGGTCACGCCGGACGACTTCGTGTTCGGTTCGCTCTCGACCGGCTACAAGGCCGGCGGCTTCAGCGACAAGCAGAATATCTGCGCACGCGGCCTGGGCGGCAACTGCGCCGACCGTGAGCCGGGCCCGCACTACACCTTCCTGCCATGGAAGCCTGAAACGCTGACCAACTTCGAGGTCGGCTACAAGGGCCGCATGCTGGACAACCGCCTGTCGTTCTCGGCCACCGCCTTCCACAGCCGCTACAAGGACATGCAGATGACCGGCGCGGTCGAGATGGGCAAGATCATCCCGGCGATCCCGTGCACCGCCGCCAATCCATCGTGCGATTCGGCGGTGTTGTACGGCACCACGAATGCGGCCGAAGCGAAGATCTCGGGCCTGGAACTGGAAGGCAAATACCGCCCATGGGCCGGCGCCGAAGTCAATTTCCAGTACTCGCACCTGCGCGCCAAGGTGGTGTCGTACCCGGATTACACGCAGACCTGGCGTGACGTACCGTGCGGGCCATTCCGCGCCACTTACGGCGTGGAGCCGTGCGTGCGCTACACGGGCCCGAACCAGGCGCTGGTCGGCCGCTTCCCGGCGAACGTGGTGGGTAATGATTTGCCGAACGCGCCGCGCAACTCGGCGCGGATCGAAGTCTCGCAGCGCTTCATGCTGGCCGGCGACTACGAACTCACGCCACGCCTGTCGGCGCGCTGGCAGGACAAGATGTACTTCAGCATCCAGAACCTGGACAACCCCAAGGTCGGCAACCAGCAGAACGCCTACGCAACGTATGACGCGTCGCTGCGCTTGACGGCACCGAGCGGCAACTGGCGCGCCGAGGTGTATGTGAACAACCTGAACGACGTGCTTGCCAAAAACAATGCGCGCATCGTCGACCCTGGGTACGTCATAGGCCAGTACAACGAGCCGCGCATGTTCGGTGTGCGCGTGGGTGTCGACTGGTAAAGCAAATGTCAGCAGTGTGTCCTTCAGGAGAATGCGATGCGTGATGCGAACAATGGTCGGGGTGGTGTGGCAACGGCGGTAGCGACGGCGCTGGTGCTGGCCGGTTGTGGCGGTAACGCCGCCGATGATGGCGTGCAGGCAGGTATGTCGCGGCAGTTGTCGGCGGTGCCTGTCGCCGTGGCCGCCGCGTCACCGTGGCCGCTCTGGTCGGGGTGGGATTTTCCGTACAACGAACCGCCGCTCGCCAGTGCCCCGGCGGTGGCGTTCGGCGTCTCGCAACTGACGCAGTCGGCCACGCAGACCGTCTTCCGGGGCGCGCACACGCTGCCGGCGGGGAGCGTGCAGAACTATCGTATCGGCGTGTTCGTCCACCACGACGTGTTCTATTACCAGGCCGATGCAAGCGCCGTCATCAACGCCGACGGCACGTTCACGCTGACCCTGCCACGTTCGGTGGGCAGCGCCGACCGCGCCGTGCTGGTGCTGCATCCGGCATCGTACGATCCGCTCTCGGGCCCCAACTGCAATGCGGCCGGCGGCTTTTGCAGCGGCCAGATCACGGGCACGACCAAGCTGTCGCTGCCAGTCGATCCGGCGGCGGTCACGGCCTACACCGCCGCTTATTTCCCGGCGCCGGCAACATCCGCCAACGCGCAGATCGCCGCATTGCAGCGCATGATGAATACGCCGCAGGTCACTGGCGGGCCGTATGGCGCGGGGCGCCTGATCCGCAGCTTCCACGACATGGACTCGGCCTTCCTGTACGACCAGGCGCTGGCCGTGATCGCCTTCAGCCTGGCCGGCGAGCAGGCCAGCGCCGAGCAGATCATCAACGCGCTGGCCAGGTCGCAGTCGGCGTCCGGCGCCTGGGTGTTTGCCTATCTGGTCGATGGCGCCGACGCCAATCCTGGCGTGGACATGCGCATCGCCGGCGCCAACGCCTGGTTCGGCATGGCGCTCAACGCCTACCAGAAAGCCTTTGGCAGCACGAAGTACCTGGCCATGTCGACCCGCCTGCACGACTACCTGCGCGCAGAAACCGTGGCCGTGACGATCAATGGCGTGGGCCGCAGCGGCTTGCGCTTCGCACCGACCAACTACGTGGCGGGCCGCACCGGCATCTTCGCGCTGGAGCACCAGCTCGACGCCTACGCCAGCCTGCACCAGTACCACGCGCTCAATGGCGGCAGCCAATACCTGACCGCCGCCACGCAGTTGCGGCAGATGGCGGAAAGCCTGTGGAACGGCACGCGCTTTTTGGGTGGCTACGACGCCAATACCGGCACCCTGAATACGGGCGAGCGCTATCTCGACACCTATTCGTGGTCGGTACTGGCGCTGGGGAACGTCGGCAGCGCCGGACAGAACTTCGCCGCTGCACTGCCGGGGATGTGCGACTATTTCAATGTCGGCGGCCGCCTGGACTACCCGTCGCGCAATGTGACTGGCATCGTCGGCTTCTACGACGTCATCTACGACAACGTGCCGTCAAGTGCGCCGTTTGTCTGGAGTGAGGGCAGCCTGGGTGCGATCATGGCGATGCGCCAGGGCGCACCCACCATGCAGTGTGCGGGGAACGGGGCCAGCCAGATGCTCGAGTCGCTGAACTACATGGTCGACAAGCTGGGCAGCATGCCGTACGCAACGCGCAATACCAATGCGGACTTCACCAGTTCGGGCAGCGTGGCAGGCACCGCCTGGCTGTACTACGCGAACCGGAACAAGAATCCGTACGCGCACTACTGAGAAGGGCAGGTCGATGCACTTTGCCGGATGGATGCTGTGCGCACTATTGACCCTTGCGGCGCCGCTCGCGCACGCCGGCACGCTCGTGATCGAGAGCTGGCGCGTGGACGACAAGGCGCTGTGGGAAAAGGTGCTGATCCCCGCGTTCCAGCGCAGCCATCCCGGCATCGACGTCAAGTTCGCGCCGACCGCGCCGACCGACTACGATGGCCGCCTCGCGGCGCGCCTGGCCGACGGCAGCGCCGGTGACCTGGTTGCATGCCGCCCGTTCGACGCATCCCTGACCCTGTACGCGCAGGGGCACCTGGAGCGCCTCGATGGCAAGCCCGGGATGCAGTATTTCGAGCCGGGCGCGATGGTGGCCTGGCAGACGGCCGGCGGCAAGGAAGCCTTCTGCATGCCGGTGGCGTCGGTGATCCACGGCTTCATGTACAACAAGGCGATCTTCAGAAAATACGACCTGCAGGCGCCGCGCACCGTGGATGAATTCTTTCGCGTGCTCGATGTGCTGAAGAAGAACGGCGTCGCGCCGCTGGCGCTCGGCATGGCCGATGGCTGGGAAGCGAGCCAGCTGGTATTTACCAATATCGGGCCGAATTTCTGGCGCGGCGAAGCCGGCCAGAAGGCGCTGGCCGACGGGCGCGCGCGCCTGACTGATCCGCCGTTCGTCGAGGCGCTGCGCTTCGGTGCGCGCATGGGCGCCTATCTGCCCGCCAGCGCCGCAACGCAAACCTATGGCCAGAGCCAGGCGATGTTCGCCACGGGTCGCGCCGCGATCTATCCGGCCGGGTCCTGGGATATCGCGCGTTTCAGCAGCGCGCCCGGCCTGGAGCTGGGCGTGTTTGCCGCGCCGGTGAAGCGGCGGGGCGATGCCTGCTTCATCTCGGACCACATGGACCTGGGGCTGGGCGTGAACCGCGCATCGAAGAACAAGCAGGATGCCTTCAAGTTCCTGGCCTGGGTTGGCTCGCAGGAATTTGCTGACATCTACAGCAACCGGCTGACCGGCTTTTTCACGCTGTCGAATCACCTGATTGCGATGCGCGATCCGGTCGCCAAGCAGATGGTCGAGTGGCGCAACAGCTGCGCGTCGACCGTGCGCCTGAATGCGCAAGTGCTGCATCGCGGACAACCCAGCATGGAAAGCGTGCTATGGCGCGTCAACGCCGACGTGCTGAAAGGGACGCTGGCGCCCGAACCTGCGGCCGCCAGGCTGCAACGTGATTTCGACCGGTGGTACAAGCCCCCGCAACCCTGAACGACGAACCCATTTTTGGCTGGATTGGAGACACTCTTGGATACCACACACCTGGTTCGACGCTGCGCCCTGGCATCGCTGCTTCTGGCTGCGCCGCTGGCCGGCATGGCCGCCGCACCACCCACGCCGCTCGCAGCATCTGCTGCAGCCAGCATGGAAGGCGTCGCCAGCGGCGCCCGGCTGCAGATGCGCTGGGAATTGCTGCGCAACGAGTACACGCCGCAGATGCCGGAAGGCCGCGCCAAGGCGCGCATGACCCTGACCAACAACGACAGCCAGCGCCTGCCAGCCAAGGGCTGGACGCTGTACTTCAACAGCATGGATGGCGTCGTGCAGGGCGCGGTGGGAGGCAATCTGCGCATGGAGCAGGTCGCCGGCAATCTGTACCGCCTGCGCCCGCAAGCAAACTTCGCGGGCCTGGCGCCGGGGCAGTCGCTCGACATTGATTACTACCACCCGCAGGTGATCATCAAGATGGCGCGGGCGCCCATCGGGCCCTATCTGGTGTACGACGCGCAGCCCGAGGTCGGCGTGGCGATCACCGATTTTGCGCTGCTGCCGGTGACGCGGCCCGAGCAGCTCGACAAGGGCGACATGGGTGCCCGGCCCGTGGTCACCGCAGCCGATACGTATCGCAGCAACCAGCGTGCCGACCTGCTGCCGGCGAGCGCCGTGCCCCTTGTGCTGCCGACGCCCCTGCAACTGACGCAGGGCAGTGGCAAGCTGCGCCTGACAGGCAAGCCGGTGGTGAACGCATCAGCGGCGCTGGCAGGCGAAGCGGACCTGGCGCGCTCGCTGTTCCCGGCATCGCTGCAGGGCAGCGGGCCGGCGCTGCGCCTGAGCGTGGGCAAGGTCGAAGGACAGACCTCGCCCGAAGCGTACAGCCTTGCAGTGCGAGCCAGCGGCATCACCATCGTCGGCAACAGCCCGGCCGGCGTGGCGTATGGCCTGCAGACCCTGCGCGATCTGCTGCCGTTGCCTGGCGCCGCCGAGCAGTCGGTGCCCGAGGTGACGATCGTCGATGCGCCGCGCTTTGCCTATCGCGGCTTCATGCTGGACGTCTCGCGCAACTTCCACACCAAGGAAACCGTGTTCAAGTGGCTCGACCTGATGGCGCGCTACAAGATGAACAAGTTCCACTTCCACCTGACCGAGGACGAAGGCTGGCGCCTCGAGATCGCCGGCCTGCCCGAACTGACGTCAATCGGCGCCGTGCGCGGCCATAGCGCCAGGCCGGGCGTGCGCCTGCAGCCGGCCTATGGCTCCGGACCCGACCCGCGCGATACGGGCGGCAGCGGCTACTACACGCGCGCCGACTACATCGAGATCCTGCGCTACGCGGCGGCGCGTCACATCGAAGTGATTCCCGAGCTCGAAATGCCGGGCCACGCGCGCGCCGCCGTGCAGGCGATGGAAGCGCGCTACCACCGCCTGAAGGCAGCCGGCGACAAGGACGCGGCCAAGTACCTGCTCAATGATTTCGCCGATCGCTCGGTCTACAAGTCGCCGCAGCTGTACAACGATCACGTGCTCAATCCGGGTCTGGAATCGAGCTTCACGTTCGTCCAGCACGTGGTGGACGAAGTGGTGAAGCTGCACCGCGAAGCGGGCGTGCCGCTGCATACGATCCACATGGGCGGCGACGAATTGCCCAATGGCGCCTGGGAGCAGTCCCCGGCCAGCCGCGCCATGATGGCGCGCGAACACCTCGAATCGACAGCCGACCTGTGGGATTATTTCTATGAACGGGTTGACGGCATGCTGCGCAAGCATGGCCTCTACACGTCGGGCTGGGAAGAGCTGGCGGCGCGCAAGACCACGCTGCATGGCAAGAACAAGCTGATCCCGAACCCGCGCTTCACGCAAAAAGGATTCCTGGCCTGGGTCTGGAACAATACCGAAGGCGCCGAAGACCTGGCCTATCGGCTGGCCAACGCCGGCTATGACATCGTGCTCGCGCCCGTGACCAAGATGTACATGGACATGGCCCACAACGCCAACCCGGAAGAACCGGGCGTGAACTGGGGCGACTACGTCGAACTTGAGACCCCGTATGACTTCATCCCGTTTGACTACCTGAAGAACGCGACCGAGGCTGCGCGCGTGGGCAAGGACGGCCTGACCGATTACGGCAAGCGCCGCGTGCGCGGCCTGGAAGCGACCTTGTTTACCGAAACGGTGCGCGACCCGGCCCGCATCGATTACCTGGTCATGCCACGCCTGCTGGCGGTGGCAGAACGGGCCTGGGCGCCGGATCCGGCCTGGGCCACCGAGCCCGATGCCACGAAGGCGGCGGCGCTGCATCGCACGGCCTGGTCGGGCTTTGTCAATGCGCTGGGCCAGCGCGTGCTGCCGCGGCTCGATCTGGATCGCACCGGCGTGGCGTACCGCATTGCGCCACCCGGCCTGCTGCTCGACGGCGACAAGGTCCTGGTCAACCATGTATTGCCGGGGATCGCGCTGCGCTATACCGTGGATGGCAGCACGCCGAGCGCCAGCAGCCGGCCGGTGGCCGGGCCGATCACCGAGCGTGGGCTGGTGCAGGTCGCAGCGTTCGACCGCAATGGCAGGCCGGGACTGGTGGCGCGCATCGACCGGCGCTGACGGCGTGGCCGAAATGCCTGCTGGGTAGCGGAACACGGGGCTATAATCAGCGTTTTCTGCGGGATACCGGGTGAGAGCGTCGATCGGAAAAGTGGCAGGGCGTTGGTGCGACTGGCGACGCCTGCGGATTGCTGCCGTACTGGCCTCTGCCTGCGCCTTCCCCGGCGCCGTGCAGGCGGCAGCGCCAATGCTGGCGATCGTGCCACCGGCGCCTGCAACGTCGTCCGCAGCGCCATCGTCCGGCCTGCAGGTGCTGCACTGGTGGACCTCGGCCAGCGAACGCCGCGCGGCCGACCTGCTGGCGCAGCGCCTTGGCAAGGAAGGCGTGCAGTGGGAAGACGCCGCGATTCCCGGTGGCGCCGGCATCGGCGCCGGCAAGGTCCTCAAGGGCAGGGTGCTGGCCGGCGACGCGCCCGAAGTCACGCAGATCATCGGCGTGTCGGTCGCCGAATGGGCTGAGATGGGCCTGCTGCTCGAACTGGACAACGTGGCCGTTGCCGACAACTGGCGCGGCGTGCTGTTCCCCACGGTCCAGAACCTGATCCAGTACCGCAAGCACACGATGGCCGCGCCGCTGGGCATCCACCGCGTCAATACGCTGTTCTACAACCGCGCGCTGTTCGCCCGGCTCAAGCTCACGCCGCCCACCACCTGGACCGAATTCGATGCCGTCGCCGCGCGCCTGCTGGCCGCGGGCGTGCAACCGCTGGCGCAAAGTAGCGAAGCCTGGCAGGTGGCGGCGTTGTTCGAAAACCTGGTGCTGGCCGAAAGCGGGCCGGCCTTCTATCGCGCATTGTTCGTGCGCCGCAGTCCGGCCGCCGCTTTTGATGCGCGCACCGCGCACGCGCTGCAGCGCCTGCGCACGATCAAGGGCTGGGCCGGCGGCCAGCTGGCCGAGCGGCCCTGGACCGAGGTCGTGCGCCGCTTCGCCGCCGGCCAGGCCGGCATGATGATCATGGGCGACTGGGCCAAGCCCGAGCTGGCCGAACACCGGATGGTGCTCGACCAGGACTATGGCTGCGTCGGCGCACCGGGCACCGGTGCGTATCACCTGTACAGTGTCGACACGCTGTCGATGTTCGCCGGCGACTACCGGCACCGCGAAGCCCAGGAAAAGATGGCGCGCCTGCTGCTGTCGCCGTCGATCCAGGCCGACTTCAATCTGCTCAAGGGCGCGGTGCCGGTGCGGCGCGATGCGGATCCGGCGCGCATGGACAGTTGCGCGCGGGCGTCGTGGACGACCTTCGCCGGCGGCCAGGCCGTGCAGGCGCCCAGCCTCGTGCACCGCATGGCAACCGACGAAGCCAGCCGCGACGCCATCATCGCCGAGGTGCATCGCTACCTGCTCGACGACGCCGTGCCGGTGGCGGTGGCGCAGCGCCGCCTCGCCGCCTTGTTCAGACTATTCAATTTAACCAGCCAGGGGACGCCGGGTGCGCAAGATACTGATCGTAGACGATGATAAAAAGACCTGCGTGCTGCTCAAGACGTATCTGGAGAAAAACCAGTACGACGTGATCCTGTCGCACAACGGCGAGAGCTTCCTGGCCGAATTCCATGCGCACCTCGAGACGCTGTCGATGGTGATCCTGGACGTGATGCTGCCCGATACCGACGGCTTCGCGCTGTGCAAGCAGGTGCGCCAGCGCTCGAACGTGCCGATCATCATGCTCACGGCCAGCTCGGACGAAACCGACCGCATCGTCGGCCTCGAGCTGGGCGCCGACGACTACATCGCCAAGCCCTACAGCCCGCGCGAGCTGCTGGCGCGCATCAAGGCGATCCTGCGCCGCGCCGCGCCCGAGACGCCGTCGGTGCGCTACCACCGGTTTGTCGGCTTCACCCTCGACCTGATGGAGCGCACGGTGACCGACAGCGCCGGCCATCCGGTGGCGCTCACGGGGCTCGATTTCCAGCTGCTCAAATACTTCACCGAGCACCCAGGCAAGATCCTCGACCGTGGCCTGCTGTGCGAAGAAACGCGCGGGCGCGACGCCGGCCCGCTCGACCGCTCGCTGGACGTGCAGATCAGCCGCCTGCGCCTGCGGCTGAACGACGACGGCAAGCAGCCGGCGCTGATCAAGACCGTACGCGGGGCCGGCTATGTGTTCTCGGCCGACGTCAGCGTGTCCAGTGTCTAGCCGTAGCAGCAACCCGCTCGCGCGCGTGCTGCACCAGCCGTTGCAGCGCTGGTTGCCGGCGTCGCTGCTTGGCCGCCTGACGCTCGTGATGGTGGCCGGGGTGCTGGTGACGCAGCTGGCGGCCAGTGCGATCTGGGCCAGCCAGCTGCGCGCCAAATCGCAGGTCGAGGCGCAGTCGTCGGCCCAGTACGTGGCGCACAGCGCGGCCGGCGCAATCCGCTTCTTTCGCAGCCTGCCGCCGGCCTATCGGCTGCTGATCATCCAGCAGTTGCGTGAAATGGGCGGCACGCGCTTTTTCGTCAACCTCAATCATGCCTACGTGCCGATCGAGCAGATCGCGCCGCACCCGCTGGCGCAAAGCGTGATTGCCACCGTCGACGCCACGCTCAGGAGCGACCTGCCGCATTCGCCGGGCTTCCGGCTCGCCTTTGCCCGGCCTGACCGGCTGGTGGTGGCCGAACACGATGTGCGCCTGGACGACCTGCCCAATGCCTGGGTCCAGCATGTGCTGCTGCTCAAGCCCGATCCGGCCCCGATCCTCGTGATCCAGACCGAGATCGAGCCCGGTAACTGGCTGTACATGGCGGCGCTGATGCCGAACCCGTATTTCCTCGACAGCAGCGACCCGTTCGCGTGGGATCGCCTGATGCCGCAGATCCTGTCGCTGGCCGTGGTGCTGCTGCTTTGTCTGCTCGTCGTGCGCTCGATCACGCGGCCGCTGGCCGCGTTGTCCGATGCCGCGTCGGCGCTGGGCCAGGGTCATGACGACGAGGCGCGTCCGCTGCCTGAAACCGGCAGCCGCGAATTCATCAACACCGCGCGCGCCTTCAGCGCGATGCGCGAGCGCATCGGGCGCTATATCGACGACCGCGAGCGCCTGTTCATCTCGATTTCACACGACCTGCGCACCCCGATCACACGGCTCAAGCTGCGCGCCGAACTGCTGGACGACGAAGCCCTGCGCGACGAATTCGAGGAAGACCTCGATGAACTCGACATGATGGTCAAGGGCGCGCTGCAATGCGTGAAGGACAGCGACATCCACGAAAACCCGACCGAGATCAAGCTCGATACGATGCTGGGCCGCATGGTGCGCAGCGCCGAACTGGCGGGGCACGCAGTGGCCTGGCAGCCGTCCGGCGTGACGGTGCGCGGCAAGCCGCTGGCGCTCAAGCGCGCGCTTGGCAACCTGCTCGACAACGCGCTGTTCTACGGCGCGCGCGCCGAAATCAGCGTGCGCCAGGAGCCTGGCTGGGTGCTGATCTGCCTGCGCGACCACGGGCCCGGCGTGCCCGATGAAGCGTTTGCCAGCCTGTTCGACCCGTATGTGCGGCTGGCGCATGGGCGCGAGCAGAATGATGGCGGCATGGGACTGGGCCTGGGTATCGCGCGCGGCGTGATCGAGGCGCATGGCGGCCGGCTGGTGCTGTCGAACCATCCCGAGGGTGGTTTGAATGCGGTGGTACGCTTGCCGGCCGTTTGACTCTTTTCTCATACGCCATGTTTCAGAAACGCCGATGCCATTGACCTTTGACGACGCCACGCTGAACGAAGCAAAACGCTTCAATGCGCGGCTTGCGCGCGCGCCGCGCTTCGGATCGCGCCACCGCTTCATGCCGCCGCTTGTGCAGGGCTTGCTGCGCTTGTCCCAGGTCGGCGCTGACCGCAAGCTGCGCCGCGCTGGCCTGCAGGTCGAGACGCGCATGGTGGGGCTGGAGGGAGTGCAGGTGCAGGTCCGGATCATCCGCCCGCGCGGGCCGGTGGCCGGCATCGTGCTCGACATCCACGGCGGCGGCTGGGTGGTCGGCAATGCGTCCATGAACGATGCGTTCAATGCGGCCTTCGCCAGCTGCTGTGGCCTGGCAGTGGTGTCGGTCGATTACCGGCTGGCGCCGCGCGCCTCCGTGCACGAGCAGATGGAAGAATGTCTGGCTGCGGCGCGCTGGCTGTTGCAGGACGGCTTGCCAGACCATGCCGACCATGCCGGCTTGCCGGTGATCGTGGTCGGCGAATCGGCGGGCGCGCAGTTGGCTGCGGCCACGCTGCAAGGGCTGCGGGCCTGGCCGGCGCTGTTGGCGCGCATCGCCGGGGCCGTCCTGTACTACGGCGTCTACGATATGGCCGGCACCGACAGCGTGCGCAGGGCAGGGCCCGAAACGCTGGTGCTCGACGGGCCGCGCATGCTGGCCGGACTGCGCAGGCTCACGCCCGACCTGGACGACGTCGCGCGCCGCCAGCCGCCGCTGTCACCGCTGTTCGGCGAACTGGCCGGCATGCCGCCGGCGCTGATGATCGTTGGGAGCGGCGATCCGCTGCTCGACGACACGCTGCGCATGGCGCAGCGCTGGCAGCAGGTGGCCGACGTCGAACTGAACGTGGCGCCCGAAGCGCCACATGGTTTCATTCATTTTCCGACCGCGATGGCCAGGGTGACGCTGGCGCATGCGCAGGCGTGGGTGCGGCAACGCATCGCGCCGGTCAGCGCATCTGCGTCACATGCGCTTCGCGCAGCGGGTGCCAGCCCAGGCGCGCCGCGATGATGCGCCGGTACGCGGTGTCGATATGGGCCGGCGTGCGGCGGATGTAATCCTCGGCGGCGTCGCGCTGCGCGCCGCTGCAGCTGTCCAGCCATGCCACGGCTTCGTCGACGGTCGGCACGCGGCCGCTCACGCCATTGAATTTCGGCGGGATCGCGGTCCAGATGGCGGCGTCAATGCCCTTGGCGCGCAGCCAGGCGGCCACGCGCGGATTGTCTTCTGCGCCATCCTGCGTCGGCACGCTGCCGACCCACTCGGGGAACGCAGCCCTGATCTTTTCGCGCGCGAACAGCATGGCGCGGGCGGTATCCAGGTCATCGGTGGCGACGTAGGCCCAGTAGGTGGGCATGAGGCGCGCGCTGTCGCACAGCACGAGTGCCAGTTCGGGACTGTCGTCGCTCTGGCGGGCAAATTCGATGGGCATGGCGGGGCCACCCGGATGCCATCCGGAGGCGAGCTTCAGGCCCTGGGGTTTCCAGAGCAGCGAGCCCCAGGCGATACAAGCGATATTCATGGACTGGACTGGTAAGAGAAAAAGGAAAAGCCCAGTCTAGCCGGTCGGCCGAAAGAGGCGAGCACGGCTCTGCCGACCGCCTTATTCTTCCGGTGTTTGCTTCGGCGCCTTGCCGTCTTTGGCAGCGAACAGGCGGTCCTTGGCCGAGAGCAGCTTCTGGACTTTGGAACCCATCTTCATCAATTGCGCCATCGACTCGGGCGACAGGCGCTGCAGGTCGTCGAACCAGTTGTTGGCCAGGTCGACCAGCTCGTGCATCTCGCGCATGCGCTCCTGCGCGAACTTGTCTTCGGGGTGATTGGCGTTGGCCATCAGCGACTCGCGCAGTACCGACAGCGTCGGGGCGACTTCGCGCCGGCGCCGCTCGGCAGCGACCACGCGGAAGATTTCCCACACGTCGCCCAGCGACGTGAAGTATTCGCGGCGGTCGCCCGGAATGCGCGACAGGCGCACCAGGCCCCACGACTGCAGTTCTTTCAGGCCGATGCTCACGTTCGAGCGCGAAATACCGAGTTTTTCGCCGATGTCGTCGGCATGCAGCTGTTCTTCAGAAACGAAGAGCAGGGCATAGATTTGCCCCACCGTGCGGTTGATGCCCCAGCGGCTGCCCATCTCGCCGAAGTGACTGACAAACGTTTGGACAAGTGGCGTCATGGTTGCGAACTTTTCGATGCTTGTGAAAGGTGAATTATCCCACGTCACCCGGACACGTACCACGCATGCACGTGTTTGCCGCCATTGTTGTTAATACGTTCGTAATTCCCGACTAACCTGGTCACCCATTACAGACAAACCAGAAGTTTCAGCGCATAATCCATTCACCTTCCGAAATTTCTGAAGTTCTAGAAAATACAAAAAGTTTATTCCGGGGCCCGTCCTACGCTGATGGCCATGGCCCCCGTACGTCTGCCGCTTTGTTGCAACAACGTTTGGAGAACCACCATGCACCGCAGCCAACCCCGCCGCCCGGCACTGCTTACAGGCCTTGGCCCTGCGCGTGGCGCCACGCTGGCGATGAGCGGCGCGGCGCTGCTGTGGATTCCGCAGGCGGCGCTGCTGGCGCATGCAGTGGGGCGCCTGGCCCAGGGCGCTGGTCTGGCCGACATGCTGCTGCCGGCGCTGGCATTCCTGGCCCTTGGCGTCTTGCGCGCCAGCAGCGAAGCGTGGGGTGCACGCCGCTTGTTCGCCGTGTCGCGCAGCCAGCTTGCCGCCTTGCGTCAGGCAGCCGTGCAAGCCCTTGCCGCGCGCTCGCCACTGGACCGTGCGCGCCTGCCATCCGGCCAGGCCGCCAGCATCGTCGCTGAGCAGGCCGAAGCGGTGCTGCCATGGCTGCTGCGCTACGGGCCGGCGCGCATGCGAGTCCTGCTGGTGCCACCCGTCATTGCGCTCGTGGTTTGTCACTTTTCGTGGCTTGCCGCGTTGATCCTGGTGCTGGCCGCGCCCTTGATTCCACTGTTCATGGCCGTTATCGGCTGGCGCGCCAAGGCTGCCAGCGAAGCGCAACTGCAACTGGTCGGCGGCATGAGCGGCTTTTTGCTCGACCGGCTGCGCGGCCTGTCGACGCTGCGCGCGCTGGGCGCTGTCGACGCTACCGCCCGGCGGGTACGGGCTTCCAGCGAAGCAGTCCGCGCCAGCACGATGCGCGTACTGCGCATCGCCTTCCTGTCGTCGACCGCGCTCGAACTGTTTTCGGCGCTGGGCGTGGCGCTGGTGGCGGTGTACGTGGGTTTCCACCTGCTCGGCGAAATCGGGCCGGGCAGCTGGGGCAGCCGGTTGACGCTGGCCGAAGGCCTGTTCGTGCTGCTGCTGGCGCCGGCGTTTTTCGAACCGCTGCGCGAACTGGCTGCGGTGTGGCACGACAAGGCCGCTGGCGAAGCAGCGCTCGAGGCACTGGACAAGCTGCAGGCGGCCGGCTTGCCGTTGCCGGGCGCGCTGCAAGGGCCGGACGAGGCGCTGCGCATTGGCCGCGCGCCATCGGTCGATATCGAGTGCCTGCGCTTTGCGCACCCGGCCGAAACGCCGTTGTTCGACAACCAGGATGTATATGTGCGCGTTGGCGAGCACGTGGCGCTCGTCGGCCCGAGCGGCAGTGGCAAGACCACGCTGCTGTCGATCATCGCGGGCCTCGTCCCATTTGACAGCGGCACCGTGCGCATCGGCGGTGTGCCGCTGGACGCCGGGTCGGCTGCCGGCCTGCGCGCGCGCATGGCCTGGATCGGCCAGAAGCCGCATGTGTTTGCCGGTTCGGTGCGCGCCAACGTGGCGCTAGAGCGCGATGGCGTGACGGTCGATGCCGTCAGCCGTGCCGTGGGACGCGCGGGCCTTGGCCAGATCGAGCACGCGACGCCGGGTGAGAGCCTGGGCGAGGGCGGCCTTGGCCTGTCGGGCGGCGAACTGGTGCGCCTTGCGCTGGCCCGCGCGATATGCGCGCCGCACGCCGGCCTGCTGCTGGTTGACGAACCCACTGCCCACCTCGACCGCGATACAGCCGCCGGCGTTATCGACGCGCTGCTGCAACTGGCGCAGGGCCGCACCATGATCGTCGCCACCCACGATCTGGCACTGGCCGCGCGCCTGGGCCGCGTCGTGCGCCTTGGCGAACCACTGATCCAACGGAGCGCAGCATGAAACGTGGCAAAGAAACAAAGCGTGGCAAAGAAACACAGCGCGACAAAGAAACAAAACGCAACAACGACCTGCAGCCGGTGCTGTCCCTGTTCATCCGCACTGGCGGGCGGCGCCTGGCCCTGGGTGCGCTTCTGTCGACGCTGGTGGTGCTGGCCGGGATGGCGCTGCTGGGCACCTCGGGCTGGTTCATCACCTCGGCGGCCCTGGCCGGCCTGGCCGGCAGCGCCGTCATGTTCAATGTGTTCGTGCCGAGCGCGGCGATTCGCCTGCTGGCCCTGGGCCGCACCTTCGGCCGCTATGCCGAGCGCACGGTGACGCACGACGCCACGTTTGGCGTACTGGCCGCGCTGCGCGAGCGGCTGTTTCGTGGCTGGGCCACGCCGGATGCCGCACGGGCGCTGCTGCGCTGGCCGTCGCGCCTGCTGTTTCGCCTGACGGGCGACATCGATGCCCTCGAATCGGTCTATCTGCGCCTGATCGTGCCAGCTGGCGCGGCCTGCGGCGCAGCGCTGCTGGCCGGCCTGGTGCTGGCGAACCTCGACTGGCGCCTCGGCCTGGCGATGTTCGGCTGGCTGCTGGTGGTCGGCTGGGGCGTGACCCTGCTCGTGGCGCGCCTGGCGCGGCCGCTGGCGCTGCGCCGCGTCCGGGCGCTGGAACGGTTGCGCGCCCAGGCGATCGACCTGGTCGCTGGCCAGACCGACCTGGCGCTGGCCGGCCGCCTGCCGGCGCAGTGCGCGCAATTGGCGCGCCTCGACATGACCCTGGCGCGCCATGACGCTGCGCTGCACCGGCTGGACACCGGCGCAGGCTGGCTGTACGCGGTCGGTGGCCACGTCACCGTCGCCGCCGTCCTGCTGGCAGTGGGCGCGCTGGCGCAGCAAGTGGCATCGCATCCGGTGCAGCAGCAGGTGCAACACATACAGACGCAGGTGCAGCAGCTGGGCGCACCTGCCGCGGCGCTGGCGCTGTTGATCGCGCTGGCGGCGCTGGAACCGTTTGCCGCACTGCGGCGCGGCGCGATCGAGGCTGGCCGCAGCTGGCTCGCCATGCGCCGCGTGGCCCCGCGTCTGCGCCAGCAGGCCGACACAGCGGTGCCAACGCCTGCCGCCGCCGGCACGGCGTTGATGCTGCACGCCACCACCGTGTTCCATCCCGGCCGCACCGGCGCGGCCCTGCATGCGGTCGATCTGCACATCGCCGTTGGCGAGCGGGTTGCCGTGGTGGGCAGCAGCGGTGTCGGCAAGTCGACGCTGCTGGCGCTGGCGGCCGGTGAGCTGGCCGCCCAGGCGGGCCAGGTATGGGCGCGGCCTGCGACCTGGCTGACCCAGCGCACCGAGCTGTTTTGCGACAGCTTGCGCGACAACCTGCGCCTGGCCGATCCCGGCGCCACCGACGCGCAATTGTGGGCCGCACTGCATGCCGCCGGCCTGGAGCAGGACGTGCGCGGCTTCGCACAGAGCCTCGACACCCTGCTGGGCGAGGGCGGTCTTGGCCTGTCGGGCGGCCAGTCGCGCCGCCTGGCGCTGGCGCGCTTGCTGTTGCGCCAGGCTGATTTCTGGCTGCTGGACGAGCCGACCGAGGCGCTGGATGGCGCCACTGCAGCCGATGTGCTGGCACGCCTGGCGCGGCACGCGAGCGGCCGCACGCTGCTGGTGGCAACGCATCTGCGGCGCGAAGCCGCGCTGGCCGACCGGCTGCTCGTGATGAAAGACGGGCGCATCGACGCCGACCTGCGGCGTGGCACCCCTGCATTCGATGCGGCGCTGAGCGCGCTGCGTCAACACTAAAAATAACCAACCACTGACGTATTCAAGAAGAAAGGATTCACCATGGATCTCGACGTTGTCGGGCTCTCCCGACTGCAGTTTGCCTTGACGGCGCTGTACCACTTTCTGTTTGTGCCCCTGACGCTGGGGTTGTCGATGCTCATCGCCATCATGGAAACCGTGTATGTGATGACCGGGCGCTCCATCTGGCGCCAGATGACCAAATTCTGGGGCGTGCTGTTCGGAATCAACTTTGCGATCGGTGTCTCGACGGGCCTCGTGATGGAATTCCAGTTCGGCATGAACTGGAGCTACTACAGCCACTACGTGGGCGACGTGTTCGGCGCGCCGCTGGCGATTGAGGGCCTGATGGCGTTCTTTCTCGAGGCGACCTTCGTGGGCCTGTTCTTCTTCGGCTGGGATCGCCTGTCGAAGGTGCAGCACCTGGCCGTGACCTGGCTGATGGCCCTTGGCACCAACTTTTCGGCGCTGTGGATCCTGATTGCCAATGGCTGGATGCAGAACCCGATCGGCGCCACGCTCAACCCGCAGACAATGCGCATGGAAGTGACGGACTTTGGCGCGGTGCTGGCCAATCCGGTGGCCCAGGCCAAGTTCGTGCACACCGTGTCGGCCGGCTATGTGATCGCGGCGCTGTTCGTGCTGGGCATTGCGGCCTGGTACCTGCTCAAGGGCCGCCATGTCGAATTGGCCAAGCGGTCGATGACGGTGGCTGCGTCGTTCGGCCTGGCGGCCTCGCTGTCGGTCGTGGTGCTGGGTGACGAAAGCGGCTACCTGGCGACCGAGCACCAGCACATGAAGCTCGCTGCCATCGAAGGCATGTGGGAGACGCAGCCGGCGCCGGCCGCCTTTACCGCCTTTGGCTTTCCCGACCAGAACGCGCGCGAGACACACTACGCGATCCACATTCCGTGGGCGATGGGCCTGATCGGCACGCGCTCGCTGTCGAACCAGATCCCCGGCATCAGTGACCTGGTCAAGCTGGCCGAGGTGCGGGTGCGCCAGGGCATCGTGGCCTACGGCGCACTCGAAGAGATTCGTGCGCTCGGCGGCCGCGCCCCGGTGCCGGCGGCCCTGCAGGCGCGCTTTGAAGAGCACAGCGCAGTGCTGGGTTACGCGCTGCTGCTCAAGCGCTATGTGGAAGATCCGCGCCAGGCCAGCGAAGCGCAGATCCGGCAAGCGGCCCTGGATACCGTGCCGCAGGTCGCGCCGCTGTTCTGGTCGTTCCGCATCATGGTGGGCCTGGGCATGTTCTTCATCGTGCTCACGGCGGTGTTTTTCTGGCTGTCGGCGCGCCGTCGCCTGGACGCGTATCCGTGGCTGCTGAAGGTGGCCGTGTGGTCGATCCCACTGCCATGGATCGCCGCCGAAGCCGGCTGGGTCGTCGCCGAACTGGGGCGCCAGCCATGGGCCATCGAGGGCGTGCTGCCGACTGCCGTCGCAGTGTCGAACCTTGGCATCCAGACCGTGCTGACGACCCTGATCGGTTTTGTCGTGCTGTATACGATCCTGCTCGTCGTGGAAATGAAACTGATGTTCAAGGCCATTCGCAAGGGGCCGGAAGACGAACTTGCCCACGCGCCGGGCACCCACAGCCCACTGATCGGCACCACGCCGGCAATGCGCACTGCGCCCATGATCACTGCGGAGTAACACACCATGATTCTTCATACGCTTCTCGACTACGACACGCTGCGCATCATCTGGTGGCTGCTGCTGGGCATCCTGCTGGTGGGCTTTGCCGTCACCGACGGGTTTGACCTGGGCACCGGTACCTTGCTGCCATTTGTCGCCAACACCGACCTGGAACGCCGGGTCGTCATCAACGCCGTCGGCCCCGTGTGGGAAGGCAATCAGGTCTGGCTCGTACTGGGCGGTGGCGCAATCTTCGCGGCCTGGCCGCAGCTGTATGCGGTCTCGTTCTCGGGCTTTTACCTGGCGATGGCGGCCGTGCTGCTGGCGCTGATCCTGCGGCCGGTCGCCTTTAAATACCGCAGCAAGCGTGACAGCATCGCCTGGCGCGCGACCTGGGACTGGGCCCTGTTCGTCGGCGGCTTCGTGCCGGCGCTGATCTTCGGCGTCGCGATGGGCAACGTGCTGCAGGGCGTGCCGTTCCGCCTCGCGCCCGATCAGCAGATCTTCTACGAGGGCGGCTTCTTTGCCCTGCTCAATCCGTTTGCCGTGCTGTGCGGCCTGGTGTCGGTGGCCATGCTCGTCATGCACGGTGCGGCCTGGCTGGTGCTCAAGACCGACGGGCTGGTGGCCACCCGTGCGCGTGCCTGGGGCATCCGCGCCGCGATTGCCACCGTGGTGCTGTACGCCGTGGCCGGCGTGCTGCTGTGGGGCTTTGTCGATGGCTATCGCATTACGAGCGCGGTGGTGACGACCGGCCCGTCCAATCCGCTGTTCAAGACTGTCGAGGCGGGCGTGGCGGGCAGCTGGTTTGCCAATTACGCTGCGCATCCATGGACGCAGCTGGCGCCAGCAGCCGGCATCGTCGGTGCGCTGCTGACCCTGATGGCGCTGGTGCGACGACGTGAAGGTGTGGCCATGCTCACGTCGAGCCTGTCGATCGCCGGCATCGTGCTCAGTGTGGGCGCATCGATGTTCCCGTTCATCTTGCCATCGTCGATCCAGCCACAGGCCAGCCTGACGGTGTGGGATGCGTCGTCGAGCCACCTGACGCTGTTCATCATGCTCGTTGCGACCTGCATCTTCCTGCCCCTGATCCTGGCCTACACGAGCTGGGTCTACAAGGTCTTGTGGGGCAAGGTGGTGCCAGACGACATCAGCGGCGGCAAGAGCCACGCGTATTAACTGAACGAATGACCGCACGAACAACGTAACAAACAACGCAACCAGAAAGGACTTCATCATGTGGTATTTCGCCTGGCTACTCGGCCTGCCGCTCGCGGCTGCCTTTGCCGTCCTCAATGCAATGTGGTACGAGCTGATGGACGACGCGCAGCGCCAGCAAGCGTGACAACGGGCGTGCCGGCGTCGCTGATTTGCGCTGGCACGCCCCCATGTCATCACCCTGTCAAAGTCATTCGACAGTATTCGAACGGTGGCCCGGCGGTGTAAGCGTCCGGGACCGTTGAATCGAACCTTGAATGACCGCATGCAAACCAATCTCGCCATCGTTGCACTCTCCGCGCTTGCCCAGGAATCCCGTTTCGCCGCGTTTCGGCTGCTGGTGCAGGCCGGCCCCCAGGGCCAGTCCGCAAGCAATATTGCAGCAACCCTCGATATGCCGGCATCGTCCCTGTCATTCCATTTGAAGGAACTGACGCACGCGGGGCTGGTCGCGCCGCGCCAGCAGGGCCGCTTCATCTTTTATCGCGCGCGCGTGGAGACCTTGCAGGGCTTGATGGAGTTCCTGTCCGCTACCTGCGGCAACGCAGGTGCACAGTCGATGCAGGAGCGTCTGGCGACGGTATGATCGTCGATGCCGGAATTGCCGGTGCCGCCATCGACGAGGATCACCATGACGTCAACCACCACGCCGCAACGGGTGCAACTGAGCCGCAGGAAAGGTTGGCGCATGCCGCCCAACACGATCTCCGTGGCGCGGCCTGGCAAGTGGGGCAATCCATTTTCAGTGCTGCCCGAGCTGGCGCCCGGCACGCCGGCCGGGCGCTATATCGCGATGCCGACGGTCGAAGAAGCGGTGGCGGCGTATCGCCTGTGGCTGCAGATCGATCCGGCTGGGCAGCAGGTGGCGCAACAGGCACATGCGACACTGCGCGGCCATGACCTGGCATGCTGGTGCCGGCCGGGCACGCCGTGTCATGCGCAGGTACTGATCGATCTCGTCAATGCTTGATGGTTATTTGGCGGCGGTGACGTTGCCGATGCCCGAAACCGACTTGCTCACCGATGTCGGTTTGCCGTAATACCTCAGGTTGCCCAGGCCCTGGACGCTGGCATTGAGCTTGTTGGTGGCATGCACGCTCACGTCGCCGATGCCGCGGAAGGTCACATCGGCATCCTGCGCGATCAGGGCTTTGGCGTCGACTTCGCCCACGCCCTCGGCATTCAGGCGCAACTGGCCGACCTTGCCGTTCATTTGCAGGCTGCCGGCGCCTCTGTAGTTCACGTCGAAGCGTTCGGTGCGCACATTATTCAGGATCATCAGGCCGGCGCCTTCGCCGCGGAAGCTGGTGAGTTCGGGCATGGTGACCACCACCCGTTCGGCATCGTCGATATTGACGTTCTTGCTGTTCCTGTCCGCGAACGACAGGCGCAATTCGCCATTCACGACGTCGGTCTTCACACGGTCGATGAATTTCTGGTTGCCCTCGACCCGCACCGAGTACGCCTTGCCCACCTCCACCACCAGGCTCACCGGGCCCTGTGAATCGATGGTCTTGAACGGCGTCACGCTGCGCACCTGTTCGGCGGCCTGGATCGAGAGGGATGCGAGCGACAGAAAGGCGACGATGACGGCACGTTTCATGATGTTCTCCAGTGAGTTGATGGAGCCCATTCTAGGCACGACATCCACCCCTGGCCCCGAACTTGCGATGGATTGCAAGAAACGGGGGCTGAACTGCACAGACGCCGTATTCAGTGTTTCGTGGCGAGAAACTGGCCTTTGCCGACCCCGACCAGACTGGTGCTCCAGCCCGGCGCGCAGCGCAGCGCCTGCATGAACGGCGCCAACTCCTGTGCGTGCGAGGTGGCGTTGTCCACCACGATCAGCCCGCCCGGGCGCAGCACGCGTTCGATCTGCGGCAGCCAGGCCAGGTAGGCGGTGCGCTCCGAATCCAGAAAGACGAGGTCGAACGCCGCATCGGCGCCGCCGGCCAGCACGTCGCCTGCGTTGCCTTCGACCTGATGCACCCGGTCCTGCAGTCCGACGCGCACGAAATTGGCACGCGCCATCGCGACCTTGGTAGGCGAGAGTTCGACCGTCGTGACGAGACCATCGTGCGCTGCGGCCGCATCGGCCAGCCACAGCGTCGAGTACCCGTTGGATGTGCCGATCTCGAGAATGCGGCGTGCACCCATCGCGCGCACCAGCACGGCCAGGAACTCGCCGGTATCGTGGGTGATGTTGAGCAGGCGGCTGGCACGGTCATCGTGGGCCGCATCGTGACTGGCGCCGAAGGTTTCCAGTTCTTTCAGCAGGGCTTTAAGTGAAGTGGTCAACGGTTGTCTCCATTTTGTCCGGGAATCGAGGCGCACGATTGCGACGTTGCTAATATTGCCGAAGCGATAAGCCTATAATCTTTTCGTCTCTTTAGAAGTCCACATCATGCACATCTCGACCATCACACTACCTGAAATGAAGCTCGCCGGGCTACCCGCAGTTGTGCCAGCTTCAGCACCGGAAACGGAATTGCCCGAGGTCTGGAAAGCATTCCTCGCCCGTGAAGCTGAACTGGGCGAGCACAACGGTGTCCGCTATGGCGTGACGCTGCGGCGGGACGATGGTGAGCAGGTCGAATGCGTGGCCGTCGAGGTCGCTGACCTCGACCAACTCCCGCCCGGCATGATCGGTATCCAGGTGCCGGCACGCCGCTACGCGCTGATGACGCACCGCGGCCCGATGGTGCATGCGCAAGCCTCGCGTGTGACCGGCACGGCGGCGATGGAGCAACTGGGCATGGAAGCCGATGAAGAGGGGATTCGCCTCGAACGGTACGACCGCCGCTACACGCCGACCGTCGACGATGGCGCGCGGCCGGACAATGCCTACGACATCCTCGTGCCGCTGTACGGTTGAACTGAAATAAAGGACACGGCCCGCGTCGGGGCCGTGTCGTGGGGTGCATCTCTGTAAATTGGTGCCGGTATATTTCCCGACCGCCGGCGCCGGTAGGGCAGCTTGCGCTGCCGCGTTCCCTTCCCAAGGAGCACTTGCATTGTGCTGCTTAAATGTGACAACCGTTTGACGATCCGGACGAATTCGTTTTCTCTTGCTTGTTTCCCTTTGTAAAGTACACGGATAATGCCTGCTTTGCGGTCGCCTTGACCGCCAGCGACAGGAGCAATACGTGCACGAGCAAGATTCCGGACCGGACGCGTCCACCCAGCCAGGCAATCCCGCGCGCAGGCGCATCTTCCAGGCCGCCGCGGCCGCTGGCGTGGTGGCCGGCGCCGGCACGCTGCCCGGTGTCGCAAGCGCAGCGCCCACCGCGGCGAAGGCGCCAGCCAGGAGTTCGCTCGACGCCAAACTGCGCGCCCACGTCAAGAACGTGGTCGTGATCTATCTGGAAAACCGCAGCTTCAACAACCTGTTTGCCGATTTTCCCGGGCTGGCCGAGCCTCTCGCAAGTGTACCTGCGGCGCGCCTGCAGCAGCGCGACCGCGATGGTTCGGTCCTGCCCACCCTGCCCAAAATCTGGGGCGGCATGGTGCCGGGCCGACAGAATATCGGCGGCAAGGAATACCTGATCGACGAGAAGCAATTGACCAGACTGCCGAACGCGCCGTTCAAGCTGACCGACGGCGATGGCAAGCCGCTGCCGGAGTCCATCGTCACGCGCGACCTGGTGCATCAGTTCTATCACAACCAGATGCAGATCAATGGCGGGCGCAACGACGGCTTTGCCGCGTGGTCCGATGCTGGTGGCATGGTGATGGGCTATTACGGCGAAACATCAAAGAACCTCGGCTTGTGGCAGATCGCGCGCGAATTCACGCTGTGCGACAACTTCTTCATGGCCGCTTTTGGCGGCTCGTACCTGAATCACCAGTTCCTGATCAGCGGGCGGGTGCCGGAATACTTTCATGCTGCGCAGACGGCGGCCAAGTCGAAGATTGCGGTGCTGGCCGATGGCCCGCAGGGCGTGCGCCTGGCGCTGCAACCCGATTCACCGGCCTCGGCGCTGGGTGGTCCGCCCAAGGTCGTGCGCAACGGCGCGATGACGCCCGACGGTTACGCCGTCAACACGATGGCGCCGCCATACCAGCCGAGCTGGGTCCGCCCGGCCGTCGATGGCAACCCGCTGCACGCCGACCCGCAAGATGCCAGCGTGTTGCCGCCGCAAACCTACGACACGATCGGCGACCTGTTGTCCCGACGCGGTGTGAGCTGGGCCTGGTATGGCGGCGGCCAGCAAGCGGCGCTCGATGGCCGCGGCGCCGGCCAGAAGCCCAACTTCCAGTACCACCACCAGCCATTCAATTACTTCAGGCAGTTCGCCCCGGGAACGAAGGCGCGCGCCGACCACTTGCGTGACGGCGGCCTGGGCGACAGCCCGATCTCGAACCGCTTCATTGCCGACGTCATTGCCGGCAAGCTGCCGGCGGTCGCGTTCTACAAGCCGCAAGGCAACCTGAACCTGCACGCCGGGTACTCGGACATCGAATCGGGCGACGCCCATGTCGCCAACGTCATCGAGCACCTGAAAAAATCACCGCAGTGGAAAGACATGGTGGTCGTGATTACCTTCGACGAGAACGGCGGCTGGTGGGACCATGTGGCCCCGCCGAAGGGTGACCGCTGGGGCCCGGGCTCGCGCATCCCGGCGATCGTGGTGTCGCCGCACGCCAAGCGGGGCGCGGTCGACCACAACTTCTATGACACGACCTCGGTACTGCGCTTCATCACGCGCCTGCACGGTTTGCCGCTGCTGGAAGGCCTGGCCTTGCGTAACGCCGCGTTCGAAGGGCGCGGGGCCCGTCCGCCGGGCGATCTGACGGCAACATTGCAATTCCGATGATACGAAGCCAGCCATCAGGCTGGCTTTTTTGATTGAAAGTTTCCTATTGGCTATCGAGCGCTGGTAACAATGACGCAGGTATACAGTCCGCTTACTCGATGTTGTTTCGTTGATAACCGTCGTAACGACGGGTTCGACAAGCAGTCTTGAATCGACCAAACATACACAATGTCAAGAACCAGGAGATACACCATGCAGAAAACTCAACTCATCAAGCGCCTGTTGGCCGTGTCAGTCGCAGCAGCCATGTTCGGTTCGGTTGGCGCGCAGGCGCAAACCGCCTCCACCCAGATGGGCGCCAGCGCGACCGCCACCACCGCCAGTGGCACGGCCAAGCTGACCGCTGCCGATCGCAAGGCCATCATGGACATGGCGATGTCGAACATGGCTGAGGTCGAAATGGGCAAAATGGCGCAAAGCAAGAGCCAGAATGCCGATGTGAAAGCGTTCGGACAGAAAATGGTCGACGACCATGGCAAGGCGCTGACCGAAGTGCAGACTCTGGCACAATCGAAGGGCGTGACCCTGCCGACTGAACTCGACGCCAAGCACAAGGCGCTGGCCGCCAAGCTGGAAAAGGCAAACGGCGACGCGTTCGACAAGGCCTACACGAAGCAGGGCGGCGTGGCAGCGCACAAGGACACGCTGGCCAAGCTGCAAAAAGCCTCGAAAGCGGCCAAGGATGCTGACGTCAAGGGGCAGGTCGACAAGACCATCCCGGTCGTGCAAGAGCACCTGAAGCACGCCGAGCAAGTTGCTAGCGGCAAAATGGGCAGCACCGGCAGCTCGGGCGCCGCAGGCCATACCGGCGCCAGCCACTAAGATTTGGCATTGACCGGGCCGGCGCCAGAGGTCGTCCGTACCCTTGGCGCCGGCTCGGTTTTCCATTTCCCTTCAATCCGTTCGATCACGATTTCGATGCCGACGATGGCGTTCAGCATCGCGTCGATGTAATCGGCCGGTGCGTCGCTCACCGCCCATGGCGCAGCTTGCGTGCATTCCATGCGGTCGGTCAGGCGCGTCACCTGTGCCAGCAGCCAGACCGGCTTGTCGATCGTGCGCAGCCGTCCGTGCACGTGCACCACGTTGTAGATCCACGTGGGCACCACGCGGCCCCCCGTTTCCTCTTTTTCCACGCGGTCCGGCGTGGCATACCCCGATGGTCCGCGAAACACGACCAGCACCTGCTGCCCGTCGCGCTGCCAGACGGGATTGCGGCGCGCGACATGCGTGCGCAGCACCCCCTCGCTGGCGTACACATCAAATGGCAGATGATCGGCGTCCGGCAGGCCGTCGCTGTGCGTCACCAGCATGCCCAACGGGTGGGCGGCAATCAGGTCGTGCAGGCTGGTGCTGTCAGGCTGGGCAAAACGGGCAGGGCAATACATGCAATGTGTCTCCAGAGTAGACCCGTATCCTCGGCTACAAATTGGCTTTCCAAAATAGCCAATTACAGTAAAGATGGGCGTACCAATACGATTTTGCCCACCATGCATGCCCACGACCTGATTGCCGCTACGCCGCTTGAACGCAGCGGTGAGATCCCCCTGTTTCGCCAGCTGTACGCACGGCTCAAAGACGCCATCCTGCAGGGCACGCTGGCCCCCGGCGCACGCCTGCCGGCCACACGCACGCTGTGCGTCGCGCTGGGGATATCGCGCCAGACCGTGCTGGCTGCCTACGATCAGCTCACTGCCGAAGGTTATCTGCGTGGCGGCGTGGGTCAGGGCACGTTTGTCGACGAAGCCTTGCCGCTTGCGCGCAGGCCGCCACGGACCGATGGCCTGCTACGGGCATTGCCGGCACGCGGCGCGGCCATGGCCACCGCCATGGGCCGGGCGCCGTTGCGCGATGGTCCGCCGCGCGCTTTTCGCCCCAGCATGCCGGGCCTGGACCTGTTTCCGTTCGACCTGTGGCGCAAGCTCGAAGCGCGCCAGTTACGGCGCGCGTATCGTTCCGGTCCCTATCTCGGCTATGGCGCCGCCAACGGCTACGCCCCGCTGCGCGAACTGCTGTGCGCTTACCTGCGCGCTTCGCGCGGCGTCGTGTGCGAACCGGCGCAGATCGTGATCACGTCCGGTTCGCAGCAGGCCTTGTATCTGCTGTCGCAACTGCTGCTCGCGCCCGGCGACGGTGTCTGGCTCGAGTCGCCCGGCTACCAGGGAGCCAGCGCGCCGATGCAGGTGGCCGGAGCGCGCCTGTGCACCGTGCCGGTGAGCGACGAAGGGATGGATGTGGCGTACGGCGCGCTGCATTATCCCGACGCGCGCATGGTGTTCACCACCCCGTCGCACCAGCTGCCGCTGGGCGTGACGATGAGCCTCGCGCGCCGGCTCGAACTGCTGCGCTGGGCGACCGCCAACCGCGCCTGGGTGATCGAGGATGATTACGACAGCGAGTACCGCTACACCGGCCCGCCGCTGGCGTCGCTGCAAAGCCTCGACCGCGCCGGTTGCGTGATCTACGTGGGCACGTTCTCGAAGGTGCTGTTTCCGGCGCTGCGGCTCGGCTACGTCGTCGCGCCGCCGGCGCTGGCCGAACCGCTCGCGCGCGCAAAAGCACTGATCGACCGGCAGGGCGCGATCCTGCCGCAGGCGGTACTGGCCGACTTCATCGGGGAAGGGTACTTCATGCGCCACATCCGGCGCACGCGCGACGCGTATGCCGAACGACGCTCAGCGCTGATGGCGGCGCTGAGCGACCGTCTGGACGAACGCTTGCGCTGTGGCCTGGCCGATGCGGGGCTGGACTTGTGCACGCACTTCCTGCCTGACGAGCGTGGCCGCATTCCGCTGGAAGCCCGTGTGGCGCAGGCGGCGCTTGATGCCGGCATCGAACTGCGCCCGCTCGGGTATTTTGCGAATCCCGCGGCCACGCCGGCCTGCGCGGTGGCGCCGGGGCTGTTGCTGGGCTTTTCGGCAGTGCCGCCGGCGGATATCCGGCGCGGCGTGACGGCGTTGGCGAAGGTGATCGAAGCACAGTGGCCGGCAAGCGCGCGCCGCGGCAAGGTATGATGCCGTCAACGCTACCGAGACCCACATCATGACCGATCCCGAACGTCTTTCTCCCGACAACATCAGCGCATTGCAGGCCCGCTTCCAGGACCATTCGCGCAAGGCCCAGACCCATTACGCGGTCATGCACGAGGTGCGCCAGGTGCTCGGCAGCATCGACGCTGCCGACGCCTGGATGACCACGCCCCAGCCGGAGCTTGGCGACAGCACGCCTGCGCAGCTGGTCGCTGCCGGCCGCATCGATGATGTGCTGGCCCGCCTGCGCACGATGCCGCTACGCGGCGCCAGGTAATGGCGAACGCATTTTCCAGCCGGGCAGTGGCGTTATGCCCGGTCACGAAAGATAACTTCGAGACGGTGGCGGAGCTCGAGCTGCATCCGCATCAGCGTGCGTTCCTGGCCTCCAATTCTTATTCGATCGCGCAGGCCAGCTTTCATTCGAACTACCACACGCGTGCCATCTGCATCGATCGTGACGTCATTGGTTTCATGATGTTCGTGGCATTGGATGGCGACGATGAACACGGCGAATACGGTATCTGGCGTTTCATGATCGATCAGCGTCATCAGGGCCAGGGACATGGTCGCGCTGCGCTGACCCTATTGCTGGATGAGATCCGGCGCGATGCGGCAGCCACCAGGGTCTGGATCAGCTATATCCCCGGCAACGCAGTGGCATCGCGTTTTTACGCCAGCTTTGGCTTCGTCGAAACGGACATCGACGACGAGGGCGAGATGGTCGCGCTGCTCGATCTGACGATCAAGCACCACACAGCGGTCGTTACGCAAGCCTGATCTATACTCGTGCCATGCCGACCGCCAATACCGCCAATACCGCCAATACCGCCAATACCGCCAATACCATCACCCGCTGCTCCTGGGCCAATATGGCCAACCCACGCTACATCGCCTATCACGACAACGAGTGGGGCGTGCCGTGCCACGATGAAACCACGCTGTTCGAGATGCTCAATCTCGAAGGCGCGCAGGCCGGCCTGTCGTGGGAAACCATCCTGAACAAGCGCGACACCTACCGCGTCGCCTTCGATGGCTGGGATGCGCACAAGATTGCGGCCTACGGCGACGACAAGAAGGCCGAACTGCTGGCCAATCCCGGCATCGTGCGCAACCGCCTCAAGGTGGCGGCGACGATCACCAATGCGCGCGCCTACCTGGCCATGCGCGAGCAGGGCCTGACGCTCGACGCCTACCTGTGGGACTTCGTCGACGGCGCGCCGATCGTCAACGACTGGCCGGACGGCGCCCGCCCGGCGCGCACCGAACTGTCCGACCACCTGTCGAAAGACCTGGGCAAGCGCGGCTTCAAGTTCGTCGGTTCGACCATCGTGTATGCCTATATGCAGGGCATCGGCATGGTGGACGACCATGATCGCGACTGCATCTGTCGCACACGGCGCTGACATGCCGATGCAGGACCACTGGCGTGGCCGCACGCGCTACACCGTGTTCGACAGCAATCATGGCGATGGCGCACGTGTCGCCGCCCTGATCGCGGCCTGGCGCGCCGACCCGCAGCGTCCGCAGCACCTGCACATCGTGGCACTGGCGTTCAATCTGCAGCCAGGCTTTCACCGCATCCCACAAGCAGAAGCCGGCATCACGCTGGACCTGCTGGCCGCACCGCTCGAGAGCGCGCTGGCCGAACTCAATGCGCACCTGGACTGCATCCGGCTGCACGATCCTGTTGGCAGTGCCTTTGCCCGACCGCTGGCGCGCCTGACGACACTCGGCGCGCGTCTGAACGCAACCGGCCTGGATGACGCGCAGAGACAAGCGCTGGCGGCGCAAGGCTTCGTGTTCGAGAACCAGAATGATGCGGTGTTTACCAGCCGCAAACCACGCCTGCCCGTCACGCCACAACCGGTTCGTCACGCGCTGGTGTTGGGTGCGGGTCTGGCCGGCTGCGCGCTGGCGGCGCGCCTGTGCGCGCGCGGCTGGCAAGTCACGCTGATCGAGCGGCATCCCGGGGTAGCGCTGGAAGCGTCGGGCAACCTGGCCGGCATCTTCATGCCGCTGCTCTCGCGCGACGACAACGTCCCGACGCGCCTGACACGCGCCGCCTACCTGTACGCGCTGCGCCTGTGGGAGCAGCTGGGCGGCGTCGGCCAGGCCTTTGATGGCGCCGCCTGCGGCGTGCTGCAACTGGCCCGCGACGCCGATCACGCGGCGGTCTCGCGCGCTATCGCGAACGATGGCAGCGTCCCGCCTGATTTCGCGCGCTGGCTCGAATCCCCGGAAACAGAAGCATTGCTTGGCCTGCCGGCGCCGGACGGCGGCTGGCTGTTCCCGCAAGGTGGTTGGGCGCGGCCGGGCAGTGTCTGCGAGGCATTGCTGGCCTCATGCGGCGCGCGCCTGACGCGGTATTTCGGCGCCGGTGATGTAACGCTGGAGCGAAGCGAAGACACCTGGCTGGCGCGCGCGCCCGATGGCGCCGTGCTGGCCACGGCCCCGACGGCCGTTCTGGCCAGTGGCGCCGGTGCACGCCGCATGGCGCTGACCGCCGATCTGCCGCTGCAGGCCTTGCGGGGCCAGGTCACGCACTTGCCGCAGGGCGCGGCGCCGCAGTTGCCGCTGGTGCTGTGCCGCGAAGCCTACCTGACCCCATCCGCGCAGGGCGTGCTGTGCGCCGGCGCGACGTACGATCTCGATGCCGATCCTGCGCTGCGCGCCAGCAGCCAGCTGGAAAACGTGACGCGCCTGCGCGCGCTGGTGTCCGATCCGCTTGCGGCTGACGACGCGCCACTGGCGGGCCGTGTGGGCTTTCGCTGCGTGGCGCCGGATCGCCTGCCGCTCGTGGGCCGCCTGCCCGATATCGCCGCCGCCGGCAGCACCGAGCGCCTGCGCGACGTGCCGCGCCATCCGGGACTGTACGGCCTCCTGGGCTATGCCTCGCGTGGCCTGATCTGGGCGCCGCTGGCGGCCGAGCTGTTGGCGGCGCAGCTGGAAGGCGAGCCGCTGCCGCTGGAGATGACGCTGGTCGATGCGCTCGATCCGGCCCGCTTCGTGCTGCGCGCACGGCGCGGCGCCCGGCAGCCGGTCAGCAACGTGGACGACCTCTAGCTGTTGCGTTGCCGCAAATGTGCGCTCATCCTCGGCAATCGCGTCCAGACTGTGCTGGTCGAGCCGGTATAATTTACCGGTAGCAACTATTAACCGCAGAAGGAGGCTGGTCCGCGATGGAAGATGCACCACATTCGCCCGAGCTGTTCCTGTTTCTCGCGGTGACTGCGCACGACATGAAGAACTCGATCAGCGTGCTGTCCGGCACGCTCGAGCGGCTGCTCGACGGCGCCACGCCCGAGACCGAGAAAGCGTATGGCCAGATGGGGCAGATGCTGTACCAGACGCGCCGCCTGAACGACAACCTGATGCAACTCCTCGCGCTCTACAAGCAGGTCGGCAAGCCCGGCTACCCGTTCGATGCGCAGCCACTCGAAGTCGGACAGGTCGTCGAGCAGGTCGTCGCGCTCTCGCGCGTGCTGCTCGACTCGCGTGGCATCCGGCTCGAACTCGATGTCGATCCCGAGCTGATTGCCCACGTCGACGAAGACCTGATCGTCGGGGTGGTTTCGCATGCAGTCAATAACGCGCTGCACTACACGCGCGACCGCATCCTGCTGGCTGCGCGCGACGTCGATGGCCAGTTCGAGATCCGCGTCGAAGACAATGGTGCCGGTTTTCCGCCAGCCCTGCTGGCGGCGGGTGCACCCGGGAGCGGCGACATCGGCGTCAACTTCGCCACCAACAGCGCGGGCCTGGGCCTGTATTTTTCGAGCGAGGTGGCGCGCATGCACCACCATCGCGGGCGCCATGGCGCCGTGCGGCTCGAGAACGGCGGCCAGCTGGGTGGCGGCTGCTTCATCCTGACGCTGCCATGACCATGCCTGCTGTGCTGGTGCAGACACCCGCCACATCGCCGGCCGCCCCCGCGCCTGCGCTGCCCAAGGTCCTCGAACAGATCGACTGGGCCGGCAAGCACTACCTGATCGTCGACGACTTTGCCGGGATCCGCCAGCTGCTGCGCGAAAGCCTGCGCAGCCTGGGCGCGCGCAATATCGACCAGGCCTCGAGCGGTGGCGAAGCCATGAGTCTCCTGACCAAGACGCGCTACGACGTCGTGCTGTGCGATTACAACCTGGGCGAAGGCAAGAACGGCCAGCAGGTGCTGGAAGAAGCGCGCATCCGCCAGTTGCTGCTGCCGTCGAGCGTGTTCGTCATGGTGTCGGCCGAAAAGAGCGTCGAGTCGGTGATGGGCGCGGCCGAGCACCAGCCCGACGCTTACCTGGTCAAGCCGATCACCGAAGGCGTGCTGCTCTCGCGCCTGAACCGCGTGTGGCGCCGCAAGCAGATCTTCCGCCTGATCGACCAGGCCTTCATGGAAAAGGATTACCTGCGCGCGGCGACCCTGTGCGACGAGCAGATCGCCGCCAACCGCGTGCATGTGATCGAGCTGCTGCGCATGAAGGCGCGCATGCTCGAGCGCAGCGGCCAGCCGGCGCTGGCGCGCGCCGTGTACGAGCAGGTGCTGGGCCAGCGCGAATACCACTGGGCGCGCGCCGGGCTGGGCAAGATCCGCCTGGCCGATGGCGACTTCGAGCAGGCGCGCCAGATGTTCCAGACCGTGATCGCCGAGAACCGCCACTACATCGACGCCTACGACCAGCTGGCGCAGGCCTATCAGGGCCTGGGGCGGCACGACGAAGCTGCTGCGATCCTGGAACGCGCGGCCAAGCTCTCGCCCAACTCGGTGCCGCGCCAGCGGAATCTGGGCCAGGCCGCGCTCAAGCTGGGCAATGTCGCGCTGGCCGAAAAGGCATTTCGCAAGTGCCTGGTGATTGGCGAGTACTCGATCCGCAAGACGCCCGACGCCTACCTTGGTCTGGCGCGCGTATGCGGTCTGAAAAACAATACCAAGGATGCGCTGCAACTGCTGCAACTGGCCCAGCGCGACTTCGGCGGCGACCACGACGACATGGCGCTGCGCGCCAAGATCACCGAAGGCCTGATCCACCACGAGAGCGGCGACTACCGCAACGCGCGCCGCGCCGGCGACGAGCTCGAGACGATGCTGGGTGCGGACCCCAAGCGCCCCGGCACGGCGATCTGCATCGAGATGGCGATCCTGCTGTTTGCGGTGGGCGTCAAGGACACGCCGGGGGAGGTGCTGGCCCACGTGGTGCGCAACAACCACGACAACAACCTGCTGCAGGATGAGGTCCAGGCCATCTTCGACAAGGCGCGTCTGAGCGAAGAGGGCGCGGCCATCATCCGCGCCGCGCGCAAGGAAGCGGTGGACCTGATGAACCAGGGCGTCGTGCTGTGGAAGAGCGGGAAGCTGCCTGACGCCGTCAAGTGGATGCGCATGGCGCGCGAGCGGGTTCCGGACAATGTGCGCGTGCTGTTCAACGCGGTGCAGATTTCGATCTCGCACATGCAGCAGGAAGGCTATGACGAGGAACTCGACACCGAGGCGCGCATGGTGCTCGAACATGTCGACCGGCTGCAACCGGGACAGCAGCGCTTCGCGCAGCTGATGGAGCAGTTGCGTGGTTTGCGGCCGAAAGCCGATCCGGCGGCGCCGCCTTCGCCGGTGGATGCTGCCGACCAGAAAGAAGCCGTGGCCGATGTGTCGCCCGAACCAGCTCCGGCGGCCAAGCCGACACACAGCAACCGCTTCTCTTAGCGCGCCGGCCCGTGCCTGCGCAGTAATTCCGCGCACAGCTTTTCAAGATCACAACCGCCATCGGCCAGCGCCGCCGCCTGCGCCGCGCCCCCCAGCGCGCCCGCCAGCACGTGGTCGCCCAGCGCGCGATAGCTCTCGAAACGCGCTTCATCGAACCAGCCGTCGGCCAGGCTCTCGTGCGGATAATCGGGATGCAGCTTGCGGTAATTGAGCAGGTCGGCGTTTTCACTGCCGACGATAGCCGGCTTGACGTACAGGATCACGCCGTCGCCGGCAACGCCGTCGGCCTGGCTGTAGCAGATGCTGCCGGCGGCGCAGCTGGCGCTGCACATGCCGCTGGCCGGCGCGATGGCAAGGCGCGCCACATCCAGGTCGATCCGTACGTGCAGCTCGGTGGCGCAGCGCCGGATCGCGTTGCCCAGGTCCTCGAAGGCGTGATCGCGGTCGCTGCCGACGTCCACCGCGATCACCAGGCGACAGCGGCGCCGCACCAGTTCGTAGATGCCCAGGTTGTCGAAGTGGCCGCCATCGCTCAGGTGCACGTAGCCGGCGTCGGCATCCAGTTGGCCGAACAGCTCGGCCAGGAGGCTGAAGAGGCCAATGGGCGGGGATGAACTGGTCCAGGTCGTGCGCGCCGGGTTCGGACACCAGCGCCCCAGGCGCACATTGAACATCGTCATCAGGAAATTCAGCGGCGCCGACCAATGCGCGCCCATGTGCGGACTGGCCGCAGCGCCCGACAGCGCCACCGCCATCCCCAGCCGCACGCCGGCGTCATCATCCAGGCCGACGCCGGCGTGCGCGGCGTAGGCCGCGGTGGGGCGGTAGCAGCCGCCGCCAGCCCCTGCTTGCTCATAGCCGCACCAGCGCGGCGTGAACGCGAACGACGCGGTGCGCCGGGTCTGCCATGCCAGTTCTTCGCCATCCACCAGGTTCAGCGCGGTGTTGACGATCGGGTACGGACGCGCGTTTTTGAGTTCGGCGAGCAGCATGTCGTCGCCCGGATCGAAGCCGGTGAACGGGTGCGGCCGGCGTGCGCGGTTGGCGGCGCCGAACCAGGCGCGCACGACGCGGTTTCGGTACAGCATGTAGAGCGAAAACTTGTTGATGTCGACGCGCCAGCCGAGCACCAGTGCGGCCCCGAGAAAGCCGGCAAAGGCCATCAGCAGCGTCGATCCCCTGGTGGCCAGCGTGGCGGCGGCGTGTGCCTGGAACACGCAGGCAAGCGTCGCATGCGGGCAGTCCACGCGCGGGCGCGCCACCGTCAGCTGCACCAGGCTGCCGAGCAGCGCGAAGATCCCGATCGTAAAGACGTACGGCGCGAGGCGCGCAACCAGTTCGAGCTTCGGGTCGCGCGCGGCGGGGGCGCCGGTGGCGCCCCCGCTGCCGGCCTTCAAGCCGAAGGCGGTCATCGCCAGCCAGCCGACCAGCGTGCCCAGGTTGGACCACGGCGCGTAGGTGAGCCAGGCCCAGTGCAGCAGCGGCGCAAAGAAGAAGCACACGCCGTGGACGGCCAGCCAGCCGAGCGCGAAGATCGCAGTCCATGCGCCCTGGCGGCTCCACCATTCACGGCTCGCGTCGCTGTACTGGCGGCCGACCAGGCCGATCATCAGGTTCATCGTGACGGCGAACAGCGCCATCATCGATGGCATGCCGAAGGTGGCCAGCGCAATCGCGTTGTTGACCAGCGGATGCGCATCCGGTGCCGGCAGCAGCGCCAGCGCGCACAGCAGCAGCACGGTGCCCAGCGTGAGCGCGCCCATCGCGCAGGCGAAGTGCGACAGGCCTTCGCCCAGCTCCGCGCGCGTCAGGTCGCGCAGTGGCGGGTCGGCGCGCAGGCGCGTGTACATGACCAGCCAGAGCGCAAGCAGC
Organism: Telluria sp. LT2P80; assembly: GCF_059685955.1. NCBI lineage: Bacteria > Pseudomonadati > Pseudomonadota > Betaproteobacteria > Burkholderiales > Oxalobacteraceae > Telluria > Telluria sp. LT2P80. The sequence goes on from NZ_JCASIO010000006.1 coordinate 190,588, forward strand.
AGCACCAGCGCGACAAAGCCGCACAACCACCACGACAGCTGCGCGCCGCCGTCCGGCAGCCACGCCAGCATCGCCGGTGCGAAGGTGCGCGTGGCGTCGAGCACGATCAGCAGCACCGCCAGGGCGCTGGCGCCGCAGACGGTGTAGCCCGCGCCCCGGTACGAACTGACGCGGTCGTGCGCCAGGTACCAGCCGCAGGCCCAGACCATGAAGTAGACCACGCCCGGCGCCAGCAGCCACTGCGGCTGCGCTGCCAGTTGCGGTGGCAGCAGTGTCGCCGGCGTCGCGCCGCCATGGCGCCATACGGCGAGACTGCCGAGAAAGCCCGCCAGCAGCAGCGGCAAGTTGATGCACCAGAGTACCGCGCCCTGGGACAGCGGAAAGCGGCGCCGGCCGCGCGAACTTGCCGGCTTGCTGGAAATCGACAGCGCGATGCAGAACACGGCAAACAAGAACAGCAGCACGCCCGCGATCCAGGCGGCGTCGCCCAGACGTGCCCATGGCCCGCCAGGTCCCACGACCCGGTGCACGCCCCAGACGGCAAAGCGCGGCAACAGCAGCAGGGCGCACAGCCAGGCCACCAGCATCGTCAGGTTCAGGCCCGTGTTGCGCACATAGATGCCAAGCAGGGTCCAGGTGTCGGCGCTGAACATGCCGCCCTGCGGCGAGAGGTAGTTGCTGTACTGGCGCAGGAAGCGCAGCTCGGGCGCCTCGCCACTACCGGCCGGCGGCGCAAGGAGGGCTTCGAGCGCGTGGATGTCGTTGCCATGCGCGTGCAGGCAGCGCGCCAGCCAGCCACCGACAAAACCGCCGCCGGACACGGTGGACAGGTAGTCGATGCGGCTCAGCAGGCGGCAGCGCGCCAGCGCCTGCAGGGCGCCCAGCCCGAACGTGGCGCTGCGTACGCCACCGCCGGACAGGGCCAGGCCGGTGAGCATGCCGCCGTGGGCGCGGGCGCACAGGCGTACGCGGTCGGGCGGCACGCCGGCGTCGAGTGCCTCGCTGCTGGCGGGCCGCAGCAGATCGAGTTCGTCGCGCAGCACTTCGCCGAACAGCAGGCCGGCATCGAGGTCCAGGCAGCGCAGGGTATCGGCATCGATGGCATTGGACGGCGCCAGGCCGTGCCGGCGGCGCAGCAGCGCGAACGCATCGTGCAGTTCGCTGATCGTGCCGGGGTTGGGAGGCGGCTGGCAACCGGCGGCAGCCAGCTTGCGGCGCAGGTCGTCGACCTGCGATGGCGTCAGGTGGGACAGGTCACTGGGTAGCATGGGGCGCTCCGGCTGAACTGATCGGCCGGGAAGGGTGGCCGCCCGGTCAGTTCAGCACGGTTCATGCGCGTGCGCTACCAGCACCGTCAATGGGACGCCTCAAGGCATCCCTGCAACGCCGCGGCCGCTGGCGTCAGGTCTTGTCGGTCTTGCTGCGACCGTTGCGCCGGGCACGCGCGGCGGGTTCTTCCGATGGCGCATCAGGCGTAGTAGAAGGCGCGTCGGCGGCATTGGCGTCATCGGCAGCCGCCGCGCCCTCGGCCGGTATGGTGCTGGCCACGGCGTGACGGAACTGATCCTGCAACAGGTTCCACCACGCGACGGCGGCCGGCATGGCGGCGCCCGCGGCATCGGGTACGGCCTGCGGGGCGTCGGGCGCTGGTGGCGGTGGCGGCGTTGGGGCTGGCGGCGTCTGGGCCGGCGGCGTGGCCGTCTGCGCCATCTGGGCAAAGAACTGCGCGAAAGGCGCAACCGACGACTCGCCGACCTTTGACTGGCCCATCGCCTGGGCCATGCTGTCGCCCATCGCCTTGAGCGTGGCCAGCGTGCCGCGCTGGATTTCGAGGGCCTGGATCGTACCGTGCAGCATGTTCTGGTTGAGCGTGAGCCAGGCTTCGACTGCCTTCAGGTCGGCGATCTTCTTGTCGAGGTCTTCCACCGACATGCCGGCGCCGGGCAGCGGCGGCATGCCCGGCATGGTGCCGGGGATCTGCATGCCGCCCCACAGGTTCTTGACAAATTCGAGGGTGTCGGTCATTCCTGGCATGGGTGGCTTGAGCATGTGGCGTCTCCTGTGATGGTGCGGCTAGCGTAGCAGATAACGCCGGGGCGGACCACGCCCCGCGCGCCACGGCAGCTTACTGCGCTGTCGCGCCGGACTGCTTGACGATCTTGCCCCACTTGACCGTCTCGCTGGCGATGAAGGCCGCAAACTGCGCTGGCGTCTCTCCGGCTGGTTCGGCACCTTGCTCCAGCAGCTTTTTCTTGACGTCCGGATCGGCCAGCGCCTTGAGGATCGACGTGTTCAGCCTCGCCACGACAGGGGCCGGTGTCTTGGCTGGCGCCAGCAGGCCGAACCACGATGTGGCTTCGTAGCCAGGCACGCCCGCTTCGGCGATCGTCGGCACGTCGGGCAGCGCCGGCGAGCGCTGCGCCGTGGTGACGGCCAGGGGACGCAGCTTGCCGGCTTTGACGTGGCTGATCGCCGACGGCATATTGTCGAACATGATCGCGATGTGGTTGCCCAGCAGGTCATTGACGGCCGGCGCGCTGCCCTTGTAGGCCACGTGCTGGATGTCGACCCCGGCCATCTGCTTGAACAATTCGCCGGACAGGTGAATCGACGTGCCGCTGCCCGACGAGCCGAACGTGACCTTGCCAGGATTGGCCTTGGCATACGCCATCAGCTCCTTGACGGTCTTGAACGGCTGCGCCGGATTGGCCACCAGCAGGTTCGGCACCAGCGCCACGCGCGTGAGCGGGGCGAAGTCCTTGATCGGGTCGAACGCCAGTTTCGGGTACAGGCTCTGGTTGATGGCGTGGGTGCCGACCGTGCCCATGAGGATGGTGTAGCCGTCGGGCGCGGCGCGCGCCACGAGCTGGGTGCCGATATTGCCGCCCGCGCCCGCGCGGTTGTCGATGATGACCGGCTGGCCAAGGTCCTTGCTGATGAACTGCCCCAGCACGCGTGCCAGGATGTCGGTCGTGCCGCCAGCCGAGAACGGGACGATGATCGTGATGGCCTTGGTGGGGAAGGCCTGGGCCTGCGCCGCCAGCGGCGTCAGGGCCAGCAGGCCGAGGGCCGACGCAGCGGCGAGGGTGAGGGTACGGCGGGTCGACAAAAAGGTACGTGACATGATGTGTCTCCAATAAGGACAACGGATGCAGCGAAATGGACCGGGCACGCGCGCGGACGGCAGCCAGGCCTTGTTGCAGATCGAATCAGACCGGGGCCACGCCCAGCGTGGTGCCACCACACACATACAGCACCTGGCCGGTGACAAAACCGTTGTCGGGCGACAGGAAAAAGGCGGCGGCGCGCGCCACGTCGGCCGGTGTGCCGAGGCGGCCCACCACGATGCTGTCGATGATGCGCCGGGTCTGCGGCGCACCGTCGGGATTGCTGTTGTGGAAAAGCTCGGTCGCGATCGGGCCCGGCGCCACGGCATTGACGGTGATGCCGTCGCCGCCCAGTTCGAGCGCCAGCGTGCGCGTCAGGCCGATCAGGCCGGCCTTGGTGGCGGCGTACACGATGCGCTCGGCCTTGCCCAGCGCTGCGCGCGAGGCGATATTCACGATGCGGCCGTGTCCCGATGCGCGCAGCGCCGGCAGGAAGGCCTGGACGAGCAGGATGGCGGCTTTCAGATGCAGGTCCACGACATGGTCGAGATCCTCCATCGTGGCCGTGTCGATGGTGCCGGGGCGGGTGGCGCCCGCATTGTTGACCAGCGCCGTCACGTTGTAGGCAGCGGCGATCTGCTGCGCGATCATGCGGGTCTCGTTCTGGCGCGTCAGGTCGGCCTGGAACGACACGAGCCGGTCATGCCGCCAGTCGGGCTGGCGGTAGTCGAGATTGACGACCGTGCGGCCTTGCTCGATCAGCGTCTCGCAGATGGCCCGGCCAATGCCGGCGCTGCCGCCGGTGACCAGGGTCACGTCTTGTCGATGCATATTGTCTCCTTATATTTTTATAGGAAAGCGCCTGGCGTCGGGCGCCGGCTGCTTGACAAACCAGGGTAGGGCGGGCTTCTCCTTCGTGGTCAGACGTGTCGGGTGATGGGAGGGCGGTCGTCGGCGCGCGCCTGCGTCGCATCCGTCAGGGCCAGCCCGGTGATGTGTTCGAGTTCGGCAAACGACAGGCCGTCGACGATGTCCCGCACCACTAGGCCAGCGGGTGTCACATCGAGCACGGCCAGGTCGGTGTAGATGCGGCTCACGCACGCGAGGCTCGTGAGCGGATAGGTGCAGCGCTCGACGATCTTGCTGGCGCCGTCACGTGTCTGGTGCTCCATCATGACGAACACGCGCTTGGCGCCGATGGCCAGGTCCATCGCGCCGCCCACGGCCGGAATCGCATCCGGCGCGCCGGTATGCCAGTTGGCCAGGTCGCCCTGGACGGATACCTGGAACGCGCCGAGCACGCAGATGTCGAGGTGCCCGCCGCGCATCATCGCAAACGAATCGGCGTGGTGGAAGTAGCTGCCGCCGGCCAGCAGCGTGACAGGCTGCTTGCCGGCGTTGATCAGGTCTTCGTCTTCGTCGCCGGGGGCGGGCGGCGGGCCCATGCCGAGCAGGCCGTTCTCGCTGTGCAGAAAAATCTCGCGGTCCGGGGGCAGGTGCGCACCGACCAGTGTCGGCAGGCCGATTCCCAGGTTCACGTAGGCGCCTTCGGGAATGTCGCGCGCGACGTGCGCGGCGATCTGGTCGCGGGTCAAGCGTTGCATGCGGCGTCTCCCTGTACGACACGCTGCACAAAAATGCCCGGTGTGACGATGGCTTCCGGATCGAGTTCGCCCAGTTCGACCACGCGGCTGACCTGCGCGATGGTGCAGCGTGCGGCCATCGCCATGATCGGGCCGAAGTTGCGCGCGGTCTTGCGGTACACCAGGTTGCCCCAGCGGTCGCCGTGGAAGGCCTTGATCAGCGCGAAGTCGGCATGGATGGGCGACTCGAGCACATAGTGGCGGCCGTCGATGAGGCGCGTTTCCTTGCCGGCCGCCAGATCGGTGCCGTAGCCGGTGGGCGAAAAAAAGCCGCCGATGCCGGCGCCGGCGGCGCGGATGCGCTCGGCCAGATTGCCTTGCGGCGTGAGTTCGAGCTCGATCTCGCCGGCCCGGTACAGCGCGTCGAACACGTGCGAATCGGCCTGGCGCGGGAACGAGCAGATGATCTTGCGCACGCGGCGCGCCTTGAGCAGCGCCGCCAGGCCCGTGTCGCCGTTGCCGGCATTGTTGTTGACGATGACGAGGTCGCGCGCCCCTTGGGCGATCAGTGCGTCGATCAGGGCGGCCGGCATGCCGGCGGTGCCGAAGCCACCGATCAGGATGGTCGCGCCGTCGGGGATGTCGGCCACCGCCGCGGCCACCGACGGGGAAATCTTGTCGATCATGGTGCAGGTCCTTTCCAGCGCAATACGCGCGTTGACACTGTTCGATAATCGCCCTAATGTCTGATCACTGAACAGATGAATCGAGTGTAGGAGGGTGCCAGCCCGCAGCGCAAGCCGACACGACGGAATGTGTTCGATTGCCGAACGGTTTATTGCGTCATTTCCAAGGAGCACCATGAACACGCCACACGAGCCTGAACTGCCAGCGGACACCATCGCCAGCGACCCCAATTTCATGCTGTCGCTGGCGCGCGGGCTGGCGGTGCTGCAGGCGTTCAGCGACCAGCGCCGCAGCCTGACGATTGCCCAGATCAGCCACCGCACGTCGATTCCGCGCGCGTCGGTGCGGCGTTGCCTGCACACGCTGATCGCGCTGGGCTATGCCGGGGCGGACGGCAACCAGTTTTCGCTCAAGCCCAAGGTGCTGTCGCTCGGTTACTCGTACCTGTCGTCCACGCCGCTCACGGTCTCGGCCCATCCCTACCTGAACCAGGTCAGCCGCAGCCTGAACGAATCGTGCTCGCTCGGCGTGTTGCAGGACGACGAGGTGCTGTACGTGGGGCGCTCGGCCGCCTCGCGCATCATGTCGGTGTCGCTGACCACTGGCAGCCGCCTGCCGGCGTACTGCACGGCGCTGGGCCGCATGCTGCTGGCGCACCTGCCCGCGCCCGACCTCGACGACTACCTGGCGCGCGTGCCGCTCAAGGCCATGACCGAGCGCACGGTGGTCAATCCCGAGCGGCTCAGGGCGATCCTGGCGGACGTGCGCACCGCCGGCTACGTGCTGGTCGAAGAAGAGCTGGAAGTCGGCCTGCGCTCGATCTCGGTCCCCGTGCGCGGCGCCTCGGGCAATGTGCTGGCCGCGCTGAACATCGGGGCGCACGCGGCGCGCGTGTCGCGGCGCAAGATGGAAGAGGAGTTTTTGCCGGTCCTGCGCGCGAGCGCGCAAGAGCTGTCGATCCTGTTGCCCTGATCCCGGCACGCGTGTCCATCCCGGCGCCCGCGCTACACTAGCGTCATGCCATCCGCACCGATTCTTCTTCCCCGTCGCCGCCGGCTGCTGCCCGTGGTGCTGGTCGTGCTGCTGCACTGGATCGTCCTGACCGAGCTGCAGCACGTCAGCCCGGTCCTGCCGCCGGCGGCCACGTCCGGTAGCTCACCCGTGACGCTGGTGGCCCAATTGCTGCCCGCCGCTGCGCCAGAACCTGCGCCCGAACCGGTGCCAGTGCCAGAGGCCAGTCCGCCGCCACTGCCCCGGATCCCGCCGGTGCCGGTGGAGATTGCGGTGCCCGACCGGCCAGGGGACATCACGCCGGTTTCCAGTGCGGCGCCCTCGGAGGACGGTGCTGGCACAGCGCCGGCCGCGCCAGCGGTCGAGCCGATACCGGCAGCGCCAGCTCCGCAGGCGCCGCCAGCGTCCGCGCCGGCAACGGCTGCACCGCCGCCGCCACCCGCAGCACCGGAAGCGCGCCGCTACGTCATCGACATGCCACCACCCGCGAAGATCACGCTCGACGTCGCGCGCACCGACGCCGATGGCACCACGTGGTCGGGCGAGGCGCTGCTGGCCTGGCAATCGAATGCGGACAGTTATCGTATCCAGGTCGAAGCCGGCATCCGCGTCGTGTTCGCGCGGGTCAATCTGGTGGTGTTGAAGAGCGAGGGCGCGGTGGCTGCAACGGGTTTTGCGCCGATCACGATGACCGAGAAGCGGCGCGGGCGCGCCATGACGGCCACCCATTTCGACTGGGGCAAGGGCTTGATCACGTTTTCGGCCTCCGAAGCGATGTACGGGCTGCCGCCCGGCGCCCAGGACAAGGCCAGCATTCCGCTGCAACTGGCGGCGATCGCGCGCGGCGACCCGAAGCAGCTCACGGGCGCCATCGACATCTTCGTTGGTGAAGACCGCGATGCGGCAATCTACCGCTTCACGGTGGTAGGACAGGAGCAGATCGATACCAAACTCGGCACACTGCAGACCTGGCACCTGACACGTCCGCCGCAGCCGGGCTCGTACAAGTCGCAGCTGGACATCTGGCTGGCCCCTGCACATGGCTGGTATCCGGTGCGGATTCGCAATACCGAGCGCAACGGAGCAGTAACCACGCAAACAGTGAATAATATCGTCTTGGACCATTCAGGATCTTGATATGCCTATGAACAACATTCGACACATCGGTGCAGCCCTGGCGCTGACCTTCGCACTGGGTGGCGCGTCCGCCCAGCCCGCCCATCAGGCCGTCAAGCGCGCGTTCGAATTGCCGCCATCGGCCGATCTGGCCTACGACCTGGCCGCGCGCCAGAAGGGCCTGGCCCTGAAGGGTGACGCCACCGTCAACTGGCGCGCCGGCGACGGCAAGTACGACGTGCGCTTCGAATCGCGCGTGGCGATCCTGGGCACGCTGCTCGACAACCGCAGCCAGGGTGTCATCGACGCCTACGGTCTGGCCCCGACCGAGTTTTCGGAAAAGCGCATGCGCAAGGACCCCACCTCGATCACGTTCGACCGTGCCGCAAAGACGATGCGGTTCTCGGAAGGCGAGAAGACCTATCCGCTCAAGGGCGGGGAGCAGGACCGCGTGTCGGTCACCTGGCAACTGGCCGCCGTGGCGCGCGCCGCCGGCGACAAGTTCAAGCCGGGCACCGAGTGGCCGTTCTTCGTGGCGGGGCGCAGCAGCGCCGAGACCTGGACCTTCAAGGTCGTGCGGAGCGAAAAAGTCAAAACGGGCCTGGGCGAGGTCGATGCGATTCTGGTCACGCGCGCAGCGCTGAAAGGCAGCCGCGACCAGAGCGTGGACGTCTGGCTGGCGCCGGCGCACGAGTACTATCCGGTCAAGATCCGCTTCACCGAAGGCGACAAGGAAACCATCGAGCAGACGCTCAAGAGCGTGACCAGGACTTGAGCCGCAGCGGTGTTGCAGGGGCTGCCCCAGCGGGTAGCCATTCCGGAATTGCCCAGTCTTAACTGTTATACTGACGCCCCCGCGAAGCTGGCCGGGTCTGTGGTAACAAATGCAATGCAGACCCGTCTCGGCCGCGCACGAGACTGGTTATTAACAAAATGATCGACCCCCAAGCCGGCGCGGCGCACGCTGCCGACGCCTCGACGACAGCGCAAGAACTTGATCCGCTGCAGGTACACTTCCAGGATGGCATTGCTCCCGACGAAATCGAGCAAGTCTTCCACCTCAAGCGTGCCCAGCCAATGCTGTCGGCCTTCACGGCCCTGTTCCACGGCACGCAGGACGGCGTGCTGGTGCGTCTTCTCGTCCTGCGCGAACTGGCCGGCGATGCCTCCACGTCGGCCTTTTCGCGCGCCGACATCAACCAGAAGCTGGCCTATCTCGTCCCCGAAAGCCTGGAAACGGTGCTCAATCGCCTGCGCGGCCACGGCCTGCTGGCCTGGGACGCCCCGGCGGCCGTCTACCGCATCACGCCACTGGCCCGCAACGTCCTGTCCGCGCTGGAAACCCTGCTGGCGCTGGGCAAGCCCGAAGGCGACGAAGCCGAGATGGGCTTTTTGCTGTCGCAGGTGGCCGGCGCCCAGGCCGTGGGCGGCGTCACGGTCGACCAGCTGAAACACCTGCTGGGCCGTCTGGTCGAACTGACCGAGGAGTTTCGCGATGCGATCGCGTCCGGCTCCGAGTTTCGCCTGCGTACCTCGCAGGCAAAGTGGCATATGGCCTGCGACTGGGTCGAAAAGGGCTCGGTCATCCTGCGCGCCATCACGTCCGACGAACGGGCCGACGCCGCCACGCACCGCGCGGCGCAGGCGATCGGCCGCGCCCAGAGCGCACTGCTGAACATGCAGGGCATGTTCTCGCGCGCGCTGAACCAGATCGAACGCCAGCGCGTGCACCTGGGCCAGTCGGGCCTGTCGACCACCGACGTGAAACGCTGGCTGCTGGCGCACGACGACCTGGCCAGCCTGGCCGCCGGCGCGATCGACCGCCCGGTCACGCCGCTGTTCGGCACCCCGGCCGAGATGATCGACGTGGCCGAGACCGAACTGCTGGCCGAGCGCATCATCTCGACCGGCCCGAAAGGCTTGCCGAGCGGCCAGGATGCGCCGCTGACGGTCAACGACAATCCGGCCATGCAGCTCGAGCTGAACGACTGGATCAACAAGCTGGCCGACTTTGCCAACCTGGGCAACTTCCCCGAATTTTCGAGTGTCGGCCCGCGCCGCGTGCAACTGCACGAGTCGCTGCTGCCGGCGACGTTTGCGCTGGCCTCGTACCGCGCCTCGCTGCTGCCGCTCCTGGGCGATGCGTCCGAAGCGAGCCTGCAGGGCGCAACGGCCGAACTGGCGCGCCTGCCGCTGACGTTCGTCTCGCTCGATGAGATGGTCCAGCTGAACGACCCGGAAGTGGCGGCCATGTCGGTCGCGACCCTTTCACTGAATGCCGATTCCACCCCTGATGGACAGCCTGCCCCATGAATGACGATGCACAAATCCTGATCGCGCGCCTGCTGACGCACCAGACCCTGCGCCGCGACGACAAGATGGTCAAGCGCGCGCTGTCGGACGACCAGTTCCGCGCCGAAGTCGACAAGCGCCTGCTCGAATCGGGCCTGAAACTGCTCGACAACGTGTATGCCGACCACGTCACCGTGGCCCTGCACCGCAACGTCGAGCCGAAGATCTTCGGCGCCAAGGACATCTGGCAGAACAATAACTTCGGCCTGACGCGCGACGGCGTGGCCTTGCTCGTCGTGCTGTGGGCGCAGATCATCCTGCCCAAGCGCGAGCGCCAGGAAACCCACACGACGATCGACGACGACCAGAACGACATGTTCGAGAAGGAGTTGTCGATCCCGCGTGCCGAAGACACGTCGATCGGCATTTCGTACACGGCGCTGCTGTCGGACTTCGGCGACAAGCTGGGCAAGAAGACGCGCATGGACATGAACCTGGGCGTGCTGTCGAAGCTCGGCTTCATCGAACGCCGCGGCGACGTGATCCTGGAAGGCCCGCTGCTCGACCTGATGATGGACACTGACGTGCTCAAGGAACGCATCATCAACGGCGCGCTGTCCGAAGTGTTCAAGCGCGCCCCGCTGGCTGCTGCCCCGCGCCGCGTGGCCCCGATCGATGCCGACGCCGCCAACGATGTCCTGGCGCCCGACGGCGCCCTTGATGTCCCTGACACCCCGAATTGAGATAGCCGATGTTCCACATTAAATCACTCGAACTGGTCCACTGGGATTACTGGCAGCGGATCAAGAACATCCCGCTCGACGCCAAGATCATCACGATCGCCGGCCAGAACGGCTCGGGCAAGACCACGCTGCTCGATGCGATGCGCACGCTGTTCGGGCTCGATTGCTCGATGGGCCGCACGTACAAACACTATGCGCGCCACTCGGGCCAGCAAAGTGCCTGGCTGCGCGCCGTCGTCGACAACAAGCCGGTAGGCCGCCAGTTGTCGAACCGGCCGTTTCGTCATTCGGGCTTTTTCGCCGACGATGAAGTGACGCTCTTTTGCCAGGTGCAGAAGAACGGCGGCGACTGGAAGCGCCAGTACCTGATGCGACCCGGGAACGTCGAGATCGAGGAAGTGACCGAAGCGACCGACTGGCTGGGCGTGGAAAACTACCGCAAGCGCCTGGCGTCGGCCGGCCTGTCGCCGGCGATGTCGAAAGTGCTGGCGCTTGAGCAGGGCGAGACCGACAAGCTGTGCGAATACGCGCCGCGCCAGTTGCTCGACCTGGTGTTCCAGGTGTTTGGCGACAAGGAAGTGCTGGACGCCTACGACGAAGCCAAGCGCCACCAGCGCGACACCGAGACCGAACTGAAACGCTTCGAGGCCGAGCTGGAAGCCTCGCGCACCAACCTCGAAGGCTTGCGCCTGCGCGTGGCCAACCACCATCAGTGGTCCGACCTGCACAAGGAAAAGCGCGAGCTGCACGAAGAAGTGCTGCCGGCGCTGCAGTACCACGAAGCGCGCGAGAAAGCGCTGCTGGTCTCGCGCACGCTGCGTGAAGCGAAGAAGCCCCTGGTGCAGGCCGACGGTCAACTGGCCGAGAAACGCAGCCAGCTGGCCAGCCAGCAGCGCGCGCTGACCGAAGCGCAAAAGCAGGAAACGCAGCTCGAGCAGGAGGGCGGCGAACTGGCCAAACGCCTGACCGAGGTAAACACGCGCCTGAAACCGCTGGAAAGCCTGCTGGAACAGCGCGACCGCCTGCAAAAGCTGTCGGCCGATGCCGGCGCCGACATCGCCGAAGTGGGCAAGCAGCTGGGTGAAAAAGAAGCCGAGCTGGCGCGCCAGAAGAGCGCGCGCGAAGCCGTGTCGACCAAGATCGCGGGCGAGCTGGCGACGATCTCCCAGTTGCAGGGCAAGAGCGCGATGCCGGAACCCGAAGCGCAGCGCCTGATGCGCCGCGCGCTGCGCGACGAAGGCATCGCGCACGCCATGCTGTCGGACATCGTCGAAGTGACCGATCCAAAATGGCAGGGCGCGGTCGAAGGTGTGCTCGGTGGTTACGCCTCGGTCGTGCTGCTTGAAAAAGCATCGGACGCTGCCAACGCCTACCGTCTGGCCGAGAAGGAGCGCTACCGCCACTTCATCGTGCCCGATTGCGTGACGGCGCCGGTCGTCAAGGATGACAGCCTGCTGTCGGTGGTGAGCTTTTCGGGCAAGGCGCCAGGCTGGTTGATCGACCAGCTGGAACGCATCGTGCGCGTCGATTCGGTCGACGACGGCTTCAAGAGCCGCTCGGACGAGTGGATCACGCCGGACGCTTACCACCGTGAACGCCGCGGTGGCCGCTCGCTGTTCGTCGAAGCATCGCGTTATCGCTTTGGCGCAGCCGGCAAGACGCAGCGCCTGGAAGCGATCCAGAAATCGCTGCCGGCGCTGGAACAGAAAGAAGACGCGCTGACGCTGGCGATCTCGAAGCTGGCGGCCGAAGTGGGCGGCCTGAAGGCGCGCATCGCTGGCGTGGATGCGGCCAAGGAACTGTCGGCGCGTCAGGAAGAATTTGAAGAAGCAGCGCGCGCACTGGCGCCGCTCAAGGCCGAGCGCATGGAAGTGGGCGCGCGCCTGGGCGAGCTGCAAACGCTGAGCAAGAACGCGACCGTCGCGCGCACCCGCGCCGACACCGTGTGGCAGAACGCGCGCATGGCGCTGTCGGAAGCCGAGGCGGGCATGCGCCTGAACCATCGCCGCCAGATCGACCAGCGCACAGAGCACGCCAAAGCACTGCTGGAGTTGCGCCGCAGCTGGCGCGCAGTGCCGGGCGCGTGGAAGAATCCGAACTGGCGCGGCGACCTGGTGGCCAAGCACCAGAATGCGCACCAGGTCAATCTGCGCCTGGGATCCCTTGAAGGTTCGCTGGCGCGCGACGACTGGGAACTCGATCCGACCGTGGTCGACCAGTATGCGCGCCTGCACGACCAGCTCGAAAGCCGCCAGACGGAGACCGAGGAGCGCCGTTACCAGAACAACCGCGCGATCGAAGCGACCGGCAATGCGCGCGGCGCCTACATCGAGCGCCTGCGCTACACGATCAAGACCTACACCAAGAACATCCGCGAACTGGGTGGCCTGGCCGGGATCGACGTACAGGCGGATCCGGTGCGGCTCGAGAACGATGACGTGCAACTGTCGCAGGCCGGCCTGCATGTGCGCTTCAAGTTCGACGGCAAGGACCAGATCGGGATGAACGACGGCGAAGCGTCGGGCGGCCAGCAGGTCATGAAGTCGCTGGTGCTGCTGATTGGCCTGCTCAAGTCCGAAGAAGGTTCGGGCGGCTTCGTGTTCATCGATGAACCGTTTGCCCACCTGGATATCCGCAACATCCAGCTGGTCGGCGAGTTTTTGAAGAACACCGACGCCCAGTACCTGATGACGACCCCGCTGACGCACAATACGGACGTCTACGACCCGTCGGAACTGACGCTCATCACGAGCAAGAAGAAGAAGGACCAGCAGTGGGCGCAGCCGATCTTCGTGCTGCAGCGCCGGAAGGAAGACGCGAAGGCGGCTTGATGCAAAAAGGGATCCGGTACCGGCTCCCTTTTTTTATGCCTGTTTGCACCACGAATTGGTACGGCCAAGGGGACGCTCACGTTACGATCGCGCATCATGCACATCACCACATCCATCAAGCCGGCCTGGCACGCATTCTGGACCCTGCGCAAGCACCACCCCGGGCCATGGTGGATGCGTCCGGCGATCGCCAGCGGCTTGGCCACGCTGGCATGGGCGGCACTGGGTCTGCTCGGCCTGACCGACATGCTGACCATCGAGACGCGCGATCCCGATTTCATGCGGCGTCTGGTGATTGGCGTGTTCCTGTTGTTCCAGTCGATCGCCTGGACGATGCTGGCGCTGGTGCGCGCCGTCGAGTGGCTGCTGTCCGCAGAACGCCTGGCCGCGCTCTCGCCGGTGCGCGACTGGCGCGCGGCCGTGGCGGTCGGCGCCATGCTGGTCGTCGGTATCATGGCCGGCAACCTGGTCGGCAGCGGTGTGCTGGCGATGGTCTACCCGGGCAGCGAATTGTCCGGTGGGTCGGTGCTGCGGCGCCAGATCCGTTTTTTGCAATTCTTGCCGTTCCTGGCTGTCGTGCATGGCATCTTCTGGCGTTTGCGCCTGCAGCGCCATGCCCTGCAGGCACAGGCGGCCGAAGCGCAGCTGCGCCTGCTGCACGGGCAGATCGAGCCGCATTTCCTGTTCAACACCCTGGCCACGATCGAGTCGCTGCTGGCGTACGATCCGGCGCGCGGGCGTGAGATGCTCGAAGCGTTTTCCGACCACCTGCGTTCGAGCCTGTCGCAGTTGCGCGGACCGGACGCCACGTTGGATGCCGAACTGGCGATGGTGACGACGTACCTTCGCCTGCTGCACATCCGGATGGGGCAGCGGCTTGTGTTCACGGTCGATGCCAGCATCGAGGCACGTGCCGCGCGCATGCCGTCGTTGCTGCTGCAACCCCTGGTCGAGAACGCGATCCGGCATGGCCTGGAACCGAAGGTTGGCGGCGGCAGCGTGCGTATCGATGCGCGCGTCGAACAGGGCCGGCTCGTGATCCGCGTGGTGGACGATGGCCTGGGCCTGGAGGTTCCATCACGCTGTGCGCGCACGGGCGCCGGTATGGCGTTGGAGAATATCCGCGCGCGCCTGCACCATCGCTACGGCGAGGGTGCCTCGCTCGCGCTCGAGGCCAGCGCCGGCAGCGGTGGCACCAGGGCGACGCTCGACCTGCCGTATCATTCCACACCATGACCACCGCCCTGATCGCCGACGACGAACCACACCTGGCCCGCCACCTGGCCACAAGTTTGCAACAGCTCTGGCCGGAACTCGAGATCGTCCACGTGGCCGAAGACGGCATCGACGCCGCCGCCGCCATCGCCAGGTTCATGCCGGATCTGGCGTTTCTCGACATCCAGATGCCGGGCCTGTCCGGTCTTGAAGTCGCGCAGGGAATCGAGGGCACTACGCGCGTGATCTTCATTACCGCGCACGACGAGCACGCGCTCGAGGCGTTCGAGCACGCGGCGCTGGACTACCTGCTCAAGCCCCTGCGCCTCGAACGCCTGCAACGCACGCTCGCGCGCGTTCGGACAATGTTGCAGGCACCGCCGGTGCCCGAGAACGCCGCGCTGGCGAGCGTGCTGGAACAGTTGATGCGAACGAAAACGGGGGAGGGTGAGCGCCTGCACTATGTGCGCGCCGCCAAGGGCGGGTTGGTCCACAACGTGCCGGTGGGCGATGTGCTGTTCTTCCAGGCCGATGACAAATACACGGTCGTGCGCACGGCAGGCGATGAATACCTGATCCGGGCACCGATCGCCGAACTGGCTTCGCGCCTGGACCCGGCGCATTTCCGGCAAGTGCACCGCGCCACCATCGTCAACCTGGCCCATCTCGTTGGTACCCGGCGCGACGAGGCCAGCCGCCTGTTCCTGCGCATGCGGGGCCATGCGGTCGAGCTGCCGGTGAGCCGCGCCTACGTGGCCTTGTTCCAGGCGATGTAGCGGTTTGCTTGCCACTCGTCGGCCGCATTGTCGATCCGTCGCGATGCGGCTGCGCGGGCACCCTCGTGCTGGCACTCTGGCGCCATTGACCACGAGGAGCCCCTGATGAAAACCCTGATCGTTTCCCTGTCCCTGCTGTGCGCGAGCGCTGCCGCCGATGCCGCGACAGCCACCATAGCCCCTGCCAAGCCTGTTTCCGCGCCTCCGATGGTCACGGTCCCGACTGGCCAGTTCACGATGGGCAGCACCGAACCGCGCATCGGTGACGGCAGCCACAATCCGGCCGAACAGCCGCCGCACCTGGTGCGCATCCAGTCGTTCCGCCTGGCCCGTTACGAGACCACGGTTGGCCAGTTCCGTCAGTTTGTCGCGGCGACCGGTTACCGGACGCAGGACGCGTGCTGGCAGTTCGACCGCGCCGACGGCATGGCCCGCAAGGACGTCAAGTGGAATACGCCTGCCCATGCGCCGGGCGAGTTCCACCCGGTGCTGTGCGTGACCTGGGACGATGCGAATGCGTATGCCGCCTGGCTCTCGGGTCAGACCGGGCGGCGCTTTCGCCTGCCGAGCGAAGCGGAATGGGAGTACGCCGCGCGTGCCGGGACGACCACGCGTTACCCGTCCGGCGACGATGCCGACGGCCTGTGCACCTATGCGAACATGAAAGACCGGCGCTTCAAGGCCGCGCTCAAGCAGGACTATGGCCTGGACATGCTGGCGACCGATTGCGACGACGGCGCTGCCTTGACGACGGTGGTCGGCATGTATCCGGCCAATGCCTTCGGCCTGTACGACATGATCGGCAATGTGGCGGAATGGGTGGCCGACTGCGAACACCCGGATTACCAGGGCGCGCCGGCGGACGGCACGGTCTGGCGTGGCGCTTGTGAGAAAGAGAATGACTATTTCATCACGCGCGGCGGCAGCTATGCGTCGGCGCGGACGGTGTTGCGCAGCGCTGCACGCGGCCATGGTGGCCGAACCAATGCCAGCAGCCTGGGCGAAGGGTTCCGTATTGCCGAGGATATCGGGGCGTGTGATGAAACGTGCGCGGTGAACGACGCCGACTTCGACGCCGCACTGGCGCTGGCCCAGAAGACCGAGCGTGACAGGCGCCTGAACTAGTACGCGTCTACAGCTGCGTCTACAGTTGCATCTACAGCTGACTCTCGCGCCTGGCCCGCCGCCGCCAGCGCAGCAGCCCGGCCGAATAACAGGCGAAGTAGCCGCTGGTCAGGCCCACGCACAGCATGGTCAGCGGGCTGTCGCTCAGCTGGGGCGTGGGCAAGCCCTTGCCCTGGTTGGCGTAGATCTCGACGCCGATGTACAGGATGCGCGCCACCAGGATCATTGCCATCACCAGGCCCAGGCGGGCGTTCGGCGTGAAGAAGTAACCCTCGGGCGTGGCCTCGAAGCGCGACAGCTTCAGGCCCCACACGCCGTAGCCGATGCCGCCGGCGGCCCCTACCAGCAGCGCTGCCAGGTTGTACGGACTGGCCAGCAGCTGCGCGGCCGGCACCAGGATCATCGCGCCAAACACCAGGATGCCCGTGTAATGGCGCTGGTAGATCGAGCGCTGGCGCAGCATCTGCTTCTTGATGCGCGCGTAGATGCGCCAGACCAGCAGCGGGGTCAGGACGAGCAGGGCCAGGGTGGTGATCGAAAGTTCCATGGGGACGGTCAGCAGGCGGTGTGCGGAAAGACCGCATTGTAGCCCACTGCCGGCGCGCGCCACCCCGCAGGAGCGCATGCTAAGGTGGGCCAATCAGCCAATCGAGGAGGACCGCATCATGCAAGCAGGCCATACCGCGCAATCAGCGCCGCCGTTTTCCATCCACGCCCATCGCGCGCCGGATCCGGCGCCCGTCGACGATCCGATGCCGGACCCGTTCGAGGCACCGCACCCGCACCCGCACCACCAGCCGGGCCATCTGCCGCACGATGACGAGCCGGTGCCCGATCCGAACCCCAGCTGACGCAGCTTGGCGGCGGGTGCTACCATGGAGCATTGCCGCTTTACTGTTGGACGCAATGAAACACCGACTTTTCCTGTTTGACCTCGACGACACCCTGCTCGATTTCCGGGCTTCCGAACAAGCTTCCTTCCAGCGCACGATGGCGCACCTCGATCTGCGTGACGGCCTCGACGTCCTGTTCGCGCAGTACCAGATGACCAATGTCGCGCTGTGGCGTCTCTTCGAACAGGGCGCCGTGTCGAAGGACTTCCTGCGCATCGAACGCTTTCGCAAGACCTTCGCCGACAACGGGATCGACCTCGATCCGCACGTCGCCAGCGATGTGTACAGTGAATCCCTGGCCGATACCGTCGTGCTGGTCGATGGCGCCGTAGAGGTGTGCGAAACGCTGGCCGCCATCGGCGAAGTGGGCATCATCACCAATGGCGCGCACGCGATCCAGCACCGGCGCATTGCCAGTTCGGGGCTGGCCCCGTTGCTGTCGTTCGTGGCGACGTCCGAAGCCTGCGGCTTCGCCAAGCCGGACAGCCGCTTCTTCGAGTACACCAGCAAGATGGCGCGCACCTTCACCAAGCCCGATACGGTGATCGTGGGCGACCGGCTGGACGCCGACATCCTCGGTGCCAACCGCTTCGGCATCGACAGCGTCTGGTTCAATCCGGGTCGCATGGCCAACGAATCGCTCGCCATTCCCACCTGCGAAGTCGACAGCCTGCACGACATCGACGCCTCATTGCGCCGCCTAACCCTTGCCTGAATCGGCGCCGGTGGCGCTGAAGGCCGCGCCGGACACCCGGTTGCGGCCCGCGGCCTTGGCCTGGTAGAGCTGCATGTCCGCGCGCACGACCAGGTCGGCGGTGCTCAAGGACTCCTTGCCGCCAGGCTCGAAGGAGGCCACGCCCAGGCTGGCCGTAATGGTCTCGAAGGGCGATTCCACGTGCGCGATGCGCAGGCCGAGGATGTCCTGGCGCATGCGTTCGGCAACGGCCAGCGCACCCTGCAGATCGGTCGCCGGCAGGATGATGGCGAATTCTTCGCCGCCGTAACGGGCGGGCAGGTCGCCGGTGCGGTTCAGGCTGGCAGCCAGCACGCCACCCACGCCCTGCAGGCAGGCATCACCGGCCGGATGGCCGTAATGGTCGTTGTACTTCTTGAAGTAGTCGATGTCGAGCAGGATCAGCGCCAGCGGCGCATTGCTGCGCTGCGCGCGGCGCCATTCATGGTCGAGCATGTCATCGAAGCGGCGCCGGTTGGCCAGTTGCGTGAGCTTGTCGGTGTGCGCCAGTTCGTGCAGCCCCTGGTTATCGCGCTGCAGGTCTTCGGAATAGGCGCGCAGGGTCTGGTCGAGCCGGTCGCGGATTGCGATCTGCCGCACCAGCTTGCGCCCGAACAGCGTGAACAGCGCAGCGATCAGTAGCGTGACCGCGCCGATCAGAAGGCTCGAGCGCTTCCAGTCGCCCAGCAGTTCGTCCTTGGTCTGGCCGACAGCGATCACGAATGGAAAACGGTCGAGCCGGCGATAGCTGTACAGGCGCTCGATCTTGTCGACCGTGGCGGTCAGGAACTCGGCGCCGGCCGACTTGTTGCGGATCGCCTCGAACACTACCCCATGGGACAGGTTGGTGCCGATGATCTTTTCGTCGAACGGGCGCCGGTAGACCACCGTGCCGTCATCCAGCGCCAGCAGCACCGTGCCGGTGCGGCCGACATCGAGGTCATCGTAGATCTGTTCGAAGAAGTTCACCTTCAGCGTGACCAGCACGACGCCGGCAAAGCTGCCGTCGGCATGGTCGATGCGGCGCGACACCGGCAATACCCAGATGTTGCTCGAGCGGCTGCGTACTGGATGGGCCACGTGGATGGCGCGCCCCGGATGCTCGCGGTGGTACTGAAAATACGCGCGGTCGGCGTTGTTGGCCATGACCGGCTGGTCCAGCGACGTGGCCAGCCACGCGCCATCTTCTCCATACATGAAGATGCCGTGCAGCTCGGGCGTCGTGTGGGTCAGGTCGACCAGGTGCGCCTGCAGCCGCGCCAGCGCTGCGGGGCTTGTGCCATCGTGTTCGACGCGCTCGGCGACATTGGCCAGCGCCATGCTCGTGGTCTTCATGGCCGATTCGACCTGGGCTCCGACCATGCGCGCGACGTTGCTGATCGCCACCGTGGTCTGCGCGATCTGCGCCTGGCGCGTCGTCTCGATGAACCACGCGGCAAAGGCCACCAGCAGGATGCAGGCCAATACCGTCGCGGCGACCACGAAGCGCACCACGGGCCTGCGCTTGCTGGACAAGCGCAGAAAATCGAGGGCCGGATTGTCGTTGGATGGTGTCAATGCGCCTGCGCTCCATGGAATGCGACCGGGGTTACGCATCGGCCTGGTGTGATGCGAGGTTCTCCCGAGCCTATTGTGCCACCGGCGTCGATGCTATGGCGCAAGCCGCCGTGCCTGGCCGGCCGGTCCATTCATGAGAGAGCGTCATATCCCCCATGAGCGAATCGGTCTTACTCTCGCGCGCCAGCAGGGCTATAGTGGTTGCTGGTAGATTCACCCAGTGTCGCCGCGCCTTTGCGCGACCCTGCGACCCTGCGGCCATCCCGCTAGTTCAAGTAAACAAGCAAGACCACCATAAGGATTCCCATGACTGTCAAAGCCTATGGCGCCTACGCGCCCGACCAAGCCCTCGAATCGATGGACATCACGCGCCGCGCACCTGGCGCGCACGACGTGCAGATCGCGATCGACTTCTGCGGCGTCTGCCACTCCGATCTGCACACCGTGCGCGGCGAATGGGCCGGCTCGCAGTTTCCCTGCGTACCAGGCCACGAGATCGTTGGCCGCGTCTCGGCCATCGGCGCCCACGTCACGCAGCACAAGGTCGGTGACCTGGTCGGCGTCGGCTGCATGGTCGACTCGTGCAAGGCGTGCGCCGATTGCGGCGAAGGCCTCGAAAACTATTGCGACAACATGGTCGGCACCTATAACGGGCCAACCCCGGATGCACCGGGTCACACGCTGGGCGGCTACTCCGAGCAGATCGTCGTGCACGAGCGCTTCGTGCTGCGCGTGACGCACCCGCAAGAGCAGCTGGCCGCCGTGGCGCCGCTGCTGTGCGCCGGCATCACCGTCTGGTCGCCGCTGCGGCACTGGAACGCCGGTCCCGGCAAGAAGGTCGGCATCGTCGGCATCGGTGGCCTGGGCCACATGGGCATCAAGCTGGCCCACGCCATGGGCGCGCATGTGGTGGCCTTCACGACCTCGGCATCCAAACGTGACGATGCGCTGGCGCTGGGCGCCGATGAAGTCGTGATCTCGAAGGATGCCGACGCCATGGCGGCGCAGGCCAAGACGCTCGACCTGATCATCAACACGGTGGCCGCGCCGCACGACCTGGACGCGTTCCTGCAGATCCTCAAGCGCGACGGCACCATGGTGCTGGTCGGTGCGCCGGATTCGCCGCACCCTTCGCCGCAGGTGTTCAACCTGATCATGAAGCGCCGCGCGATCGCCGGTTCGATGATCGGCGGGATCCCTGAAACCCAGGAAATGCTCGATTTCTGCGCCGAACATGGAATCGTGTCCGACATCGAGATGATCCGCGCCGACGAGATCAACGGCGCCTACGAGCGCATGCTCAAGGGTGACGTCAAGTACCGGTTCGTGATCGACAGCGCCACGCTGGCCGCGTAAGCATCCTTCGGCCCCGTCGCTGGCTGCATCTCCGCTCCTCCTGCACCCAGGTGCAGGAGGAGCGTTTGTTTTCTACTCCTGCATAACCAATGAATCCAACCATTTCCGTCGCTTGCGACAGCAAGCCGGCCGGGCCCGCGGCATGGGGCGCCGTGCTGGCGATGTCGCTTGCCGCCTTTGCCCTCGTCGCGTCCGAATTCATGCCGGTCAGCCTGCTCACGCCCCTGGCGGCCGACCTGCGCATCACCGAAGGCCAGGCCGGGCAGTCGATCGCCATTTCCGGCGCATTCGCGCTCCTGACCAGTCTGTGCCTGACATCCGTCGTGGGGCGGCTCGACCGCAAGACGCTGCTGCTGGCGCTGACCGGCCTGATGATCGCCTCGGGTACCGTGGCCGCGTTTGCGCCGAACTATCCGCTGTTCATGGTCGGCCGCGCGCTGATCGGCGTGGCCATCGGCGGCTTCTAGTCGATGTCGGCGGCCACCGCGATGCGCCTGGTGCCCACGGCCGACGTGCCGCGCGCGCTGGCGATCCTCAATGGCGGCAATGCGCTGGCCACGGTGATCGCGGCGCCTGCGGGCAGTTACCTGGGCGGGGTGATCGGCTGGCGCGGCGCCTTCTTTTGCCTGGTGCCGGTGGCGACGGTGGCCCTGGCCTGGCTCTGGTTCAGCCTTCCGGCGCTGCGCCCCGAGAACCGGCAGGCACCAGCCAGCATGTTCGCATTGCTCAAGCGTCCCGCAGTCTGCCTGGGCATGGCGGCAGCAAGCCTGTTCTTCATGGGGCAGTTCGCGCTGTTTACCTATCTGCGGCCGTTCCTTGAAACCGTGACCCGCGTCGATGTGTCGACGCTGTCGCTGATGCTGCTGGTGCTGGGTGTGGCCGGCTTCATCGGCACCACGCTGATCGGGTCCGTGCTCAAGGCACGCATGTATCCGGTCCTGATCGCGATCCCGCTCATCATGGCGGCGATCGCAGCGGGACTGCTCATCGTCGGCCAGTCAGTGGCGGCAACGACAGTGCTGCTGGCCATCTGGGGACTGGTGGCGACGGCGGCGCCGGTGGGCTGGTGGACCTGGCTGGCGCGCACGCTGCCGCGCGATGCCGAAGCTGGCGGCGGCCTGATGGTGGCGGTGGTGCAGCTGGCGATCATGCTGGGCGCCACCGGTGGCGGCCTGCTGTTCGATGCCAGCGGCCATGGCGCCACGTTCGGGTTCAGTGCCGCCGTGCTGGTCGCGGCCAGCTTGCTGGCATTACTGGCGGCGCGCGCCGGCCGCGTCGATCAACCCGTATAACGTAGCGCGTCGATCACGAGGCCCAGTGCGCGCGATGAATGGCGCCGGCTCGGGTAGTAGGCGTGCAGGCCGGGAAAGCTGGGACACCAGTCTTCCATCACGCTGACCAGGCGCCCGGCCTCTACATGCGGCGCGACCAGGCTCCCGGGCAGGAAGGTCACGCCCACGCCGTCGAGCGCCGCAGCCAGCATGTGATGGACATTGGTAAACACCGCCTGGCCGCGCACGCGCGCCTCGATCGGCTGGCCGTCATGCAGCAATTCCCACGCATACAGCCCGCCGCTGCTGGCCAGCCGCAGGTTGATGCAATTGTGCGTCATGAGATCCTGCAACGAGGCCGGCGCCGGCTGGCGCGCGAAGTAGGCAGGCGCGCCCACGATCCGCATCGGCACGTCGGCCGTCAGGCGCACGGCGATCATGTCCTTTTCTACCTGATCGCCATGGCGCACGCCGATGTCGAAGCGTTCGGCTGCGATGTCCACCAGGCGGTAGTCCGAGCTGATTTCGATGTGCAGCTCGGGATACTGCGGCAGCAGCGGCGCGATGCGTGGCCATAGCACCGTGTCGATCACGTGGTCAATCGCCGTGATGCGCACGGTGCCGGCGGGCTTGTCGCCCAGGTCGGTGATGGCCGTGATCTCGGCATCGATTTCTTCCAGCCGCGGCCCCACGTTCTGCAGCAGGCGCTCGCCCGCCTCGGTGGGCGAGACGCTGCGCGTCGTGCGCGTGAGCAGGCGCACGCCCAGGCGCTCTTCGAGCCCGCGCACGATGTGGCTGAGCGCCGATTGACTCATGCCCAGCTTGGCAGCGGCACGCGTGAAGCTGCGCTCGCGTGCAACGGCGATGAAGACGAGGATATCGTTGATGTTGTCGCGGGCCATGCGGGCTCAGACCTGATCGGCCTCGCCGCCGCTGCGGGTGCTGCGCAACCAGTCGCTGCCCTTGCCAGCCAGCGCCGTATCGATGACGCCCTGCGGCAGGCTGTAGACGGTGGCCCAGGTGGCGCGCCCGTCGATATCGTTGGACGGGAAGCTGGTGGTCTCGATCGGCCAGTGGTACTTGCGTTTCAGCGCGCGCACGATGGCGGCCAGCGTCACGCGTCCGCGCAGCGGTTCGCTGCCGGCCTGGTCGGCGTTCGACAACAGCACGGCGAGTACCGCGCCGCGTGCGGTGCGTGGGCCGGGGAAGATGGGATGTTTGCTTGCCATGGGCAGATTCTACCCGGCCAGCGCAAAGTTCGCGCCGCGCGGCTGGCGGTTCGCGCCGCCCGGGCGCCACTTCGTCGCACGGGATGCCGCGGCGCCCGGCGCGTCCGCACAATGCATGCATCTTCTACCTGTTACGGAGCCCGCCATGCTGATCCAGATCCTGACCCACACGCCCCTGTATGTCTGGGCCATCCTCGCGTTTCTGCTCTGGCGCGGCGTCGCCGAGATGCGCGATCGCGAACTGACGCTGCGCCGGATGCTGATCCTGCCGCTGGTGATGCTGGGATTGTCGCTGAACGATATGGCGCTCAAGTTCGACATGGGAATGGTGCTGGTCGCCGCCTGGGGCACTGGCTGTGCGGCAGCGGCGCTGCTGGCCTGGCGCTTCGGCCGCACGCGCATCGCGGCAGGCACGGCGCCCGACCGGGTGCTGGTGCGCGGCAGTGCGATGCCTTTGATGCTGATGCTGGCCATCTTTCTGACCAAGTACATCACGTCGGTGGTGCTGGTGATCCAGCCGCAGCTGGCGCACCAGCTGGCGGTGGCCGCGACGATCTGCCTGGTGTTCGGTGTGTTCAACGGGGTGCTGCTGGGCCGCCTGGCACGCATGGCGGGCGCCGTGGGACAGCAGCGGGCAGGGTTGCCCGCCGCTGTCTAGACCAGCTTAATCGAACGCCCACGAATAGAGGATATCGAGCGCGCTGTTGGTCCCGGTCTGGAACTGCAGAGAGATACGCGGCGTGAGCTTGTAGCGCAGGCGCACGAGACTCGATGCAGTGCTGGTGCCTTGCTCGAAGCTCAGGTAAGCGCGCTGCGAGATGCGCTTGCCGACCGTGACCACGGTGCTTTCCAGCCCCGAACCGCTGCCGCCGCCGGCGCCCTGTTTCAGGCCCAGTTCATCCACGCCCAGCGAGTTGGCGATCTTCGACTGGATGCCACCGGTGCCGCCACTGCCGCCCAGCAGGGCGCTGGCAGCTGCAGTCAGCACGCCTTTCTGGTCGCCGCTGGCTGCTTCCATGCCCTGGCCCAGCACGAGCCACGACAGCTTGTCGCTGTCGGACACGTTCGGCGTCGACACCAGCCGCGCCGTCGGCGATTGCGCCGTGCCGCGCACCTGCACGCCGGCTTCGACGTTGGTCTCGGACAGCTGTTCGCCCTCGGGGCGCTTGCGCACCGCGAGGATGTCGAGCGACGGGTTGTCGTACGGGCCGCTGAAGGTCATCACGGCGCGTTCGATCGACAGGTTCTGGCCATACGCGGCGTAGGTGCCGTTCAGCGCGCGGATGGTGCCGTTGATACGCGGCTGGCCGCTGCCCGTCATGCGCACGCGGGCGGTGCCGGCCAGGTAGGCATCGATGCCCATTGCGCGGATGTGGAAGTCGTCGCCCAGGTCGGCCGCCAGGTCCACCGTCAGCGGCACTTCCTTTTCATTGGTCTTCGGCGTCGGCTTGGTCGTGGCGCGACCCAGCACGATGACGTCGTCCGAGATCGTCGGCGTGCCTTGCGGCGCGAATTCGATCAGGGCGCGGTCGGCGCGGAATTTGCCTTCCAGTGCGAAGCGGCTGGCGTCACGCACCAGCGATGCTTGGCCGCTCAGGATCACGGTACGGTCCGGGCGCGACAGGGCTTCGAGCCTGTCCATGTTGAGACGAATGTCCATCGTCGGTGCGCCATCTGCGAAGCGCACGTAGCCGCTGGCGGCGGCGCCGCCCTGGCGGCCCTGGAACGACAGCTTCTCGATGCGCAGCTGGTCGCCGCCAAGCAGCGCGCGCAGTTCGCCGTTACGCAGGTTCACGCCCTGTTCGGCCCAGCGCACGCCCAGCTTGTCGCCATCGAGATTGCCGTTCAGGCTCGGCTTGCCGATCGTGCCGCCACCCGTCATCGCCACGCGCAGCGCGCCGTCGAGTTCCAGGCCCGGCTGGCCGGCCAGCGCTGCGAGCCAGGCGATCGACGGGATATTGGCGTTGGCCGCCATGCGCAGCGGGCTGGCGCTTTCCAGGCGGCCGTTGATCATCTGCGCATTGGCGTCGATCTTGGCCACGCCGGTGCGGGCGCCGTCCAGGTCCAGGTTCACGCGCAGGCTGCTGCCGACCACTTCGGCGCGTGCTTCGAGCTGGCGCAGGCCGAGCGCCACGGGCGTGTCGCCACCGACAATGGCGTCGCCCTTTTCGCGGAACACGCGCACGTTGCCGGCCAGCGAAGGCGCGGCGCCTTGCGCCTGCGGCGCGCGCATGTCGACCGACCAGGCAGCGCCCAGCGTCAGGTCGCCGCGTGCGTTGTCGGCCAGCGCTGGCGAGAATTGCGCCAGGTAGGTCAGCGGCACGTTGTCGGCATGGCCGCGGCTGGCCCAGCGCGGGCCGTCCTTGGTCAGCGCGTCGACCGTGATGCTGCCGTTCGGCAGTGCGATCACGGCGCCGTTGAAGGCGATGCGCTCGGGGCTGGCCAGGCCGGCGAAACCACCGCCGGGTGCGCCGCTGACCGTCAATGGCACCGGCTTTTGGAGGTTCATCGCATAGCGGCCACGGTTCTGCAGCACGGCCAGCGTGCCGCTCCACGTGTCCTTCGAGAAGGCACCACGCAGTTCGGCATTCGCGTCAAACGCATCGCCCAACGCCGACAGGCGCAGCGTGTGCGCGCCGCGCGTGCCGTCGGTTTTCAGGCGTACGGATGCCACGCGCGTGTCGCCGTTGACGTAGTCGAGCACCTCGACATCGGTCACCAGTGGATCTCTCGCGCCGCGGCCGGAACCGAGGTTGGCGCTGGCTTTGAGTGAGCGCACCGTGTGCGTGCCCATCGCGCGCAGGTTCTGGCCCGCGATGGTCGCCGTGAGCGATGGCGTGTCGGCCGTGCCGGACAGGACGCCCGAGCCGCGCAGCACGCCGCCGTACTCGGGACCGAACGCGGCCAGCTGCGGCGCATCGATGCGCCAGTTGAGCGCATCGCGCGCGGCGCCAAAACTGCCGGTGGCGGCGATGACGTTCGGACCCACGTGCAGATCGACGTTGGCGTCGGATACGTGGCGACGGTCGGCCGCCAGGCGCGCATGGCCCCAGAACGGCGAATTAGCGAGCGTCGAGTCGACCACCTTGAGGTCGAGCGCGCCGCGCCAGTCGGCGCCCGCGCGGCCGCTGCCGGTAAAGGTCGAATTGATATTGCCGGCCAGCGGTGAGCCGAAGGCGGCCGGGTTGAAGCGTTCGGTCGCGCCGGTGGCCTTGACTTCGACCACACGTGCATCCTCGGGGCCGCCCAGCCAGGCTTCGCCCTTGGCGCGCACGACGCCGCTGTTGTTCTTGCGCTGGGCGTCGACCCAGCCCAGGTTGCGCGCGTTGACGTCGAACGTCGTGCGCGGCGCAGCCATGGTGCCGGTGACGACGCCGTTGGCCACCACCGCGCCATACAGGTCGGCGCGCACGGCGGCGAGCTGGCGGCCGTCCAGGCGCCATTGCAGGCGGTCGCCCGCGCCGCCAAACGCGCCTTTCAGGTCGACCGTGTTCTGGCCCAGCGCCAGGTTGGCGTCGATGCCGGCGATGCGCTTGGCGTCGGCCGTGAGTTTGCCCTTGCCGCTGAGCGGCTGGTTCATCAGGCGGCTCTGGCGCACGGCGAAGTCGGCGTCGACCTTCCATTCGGGCGTGAGGACGCCGGCGGCGTTGACCGTGGCGTTGATGTCGGCTGCGGGCAGGTCACCGAATTCGGATGGATCGAAGCGGCTGGCATTGGCCGTGGCCTTGAACGCCTGGTCGCCTTCGAGGTTCATGGTGCCGCTGGCCGTGACGCTGCCGCGTTTGGCGCGCAGCGTCGCTTCACGCAGCGTGGCCACATTGTCTTCCAGCGTGGCCAGCGCCGTCAGGCGCAGGCCGGCATCGATCAGGTTCGCCTCCAACGTCTGGCGCGTCGCTTCGTTGATGACCGCGATATCGCCCTTGATCGCCGTCGGCTTCATGGCCGAGTGGATTTCCTTGAGGTTGAAGCGGTCGGTGTGCAGCGCAAAGCGCGCGGTACCGATGCCTTCTTCGTCCTTCGTGCGCTGCACGCCGCCGGTGCCGGTGAATTTGCCGGCCGCGCCGAAGTCGAGCAGCACGTTCGAAACCGCAAGCGCCGACAGGTTGCCGCCCAATTGGCCGCGCGCGGCGCGCAGTGGCAGGCGTTGCTGGTCGATCGTGCCTTCCGGCCCGGTGTTGGTGATGTCGACGCTGCCGCTGATATTGCGTTGTTCGTCCAGCTTGCCGACGACCGCGAAGGTCAGGTCGGCAGTGGGCAGGGCAGGGTTGAAGAAGCCTGGATCGACGTTGCGGCCATTGATGCGCAGCGCGCGCAGCGGGATCTCGGCGTACGGCGCGAGGGTGAAGTGGGCGTCGCCGATGGCGCGTCCGGCGGTGCCGGTGGCGTCGATCTGCGTGGCATTCTGGATGTCGCCGCCGACCTTGATCTGCAACTGCGCAGCGCGTGCGCCGGCACTGGCCTGCGATTGCGTCAGGCTGCCCGCCGCGTCGATCTTGAAGGGACGGGCCGCGCCAACGGTGGCATTGGCGGCGACCTGGCCCCACGGCGTGGCGGCCGTCGCGTTCTGCACGACCCAGCTGCGCTTGTCGCCCTTGGCGCGCGCGCGGATATTGTCGATGCGCGTTTCGGCGCCGCCGATATTCACCATCGTCATATTGGCCAGGCGAGCGTCGTCGACCTCGATCCGGAATGGCGGCGCCAGGCTGGTCGGGAGCACGGACGGCTCGTCGGTTTCTTTCAGCGTCTGCATGCGCACGCTGGCGGCCCACAGCTGGTCGATCAGGATGCCGCCCGACAGCACCTGGCCGGGCGACCAGTCGATGTCGATCTTGTTGGCGGTGATGACCTGCTCGTCGGTGCGCCAGATCAGGCGTTCGATGTGCATCTTGCCGTACAAGGTGCCGCTCACGCCCGTCAGCGTGAGTTTGCCGCCGGTGGCGCTGGCAACGCGCTGGGCGATCATTTGCAGGGTGGTTTCGCGGCCCAGGTACCAGAGCGTGCCGCCGACGATGACGCCGGTGGCAACGAGGCCGATCGCGACGCGGCGCGGCCAGCGGCGTGGCTGGGTTGTCTGGGCTTGATCAGGCGTCGGCGCCTGTTGCTTTGCAGCGTTATTGTCAGGTGTATCCATCAGAACGTGAATCCGAGTGAGAAGTGCAGGCGCGCCTTGCGCACCGCGTGGCCGTAGGCCAGGTCGACATTGATCGGACCGACTGGGCTGCGCCAGCGCGCGCCCACGCCATAGCCCGACTTGGGATTGAGGTCGCCGAACTTGTCGGCGGCATTGCCGACGTCATAGAACACGGCCACGCCCCAGGGCGGCTTGAACCAGTACTGGTATTCGGCGCTGGCGGTGGCCAGATAACGGCCGCCCACGGTCGCGCCGTTTTCCTGCACACCCAGCTCCTGATAGCCGTAGCCGCGCACCGACTGGTCGCCGCCGGCGCGGAACAGGAAGGTGCTCGGCACGCCGAGCTTTTCTTTCGAGGCCACGGCGCCGGTTTCGCCGCGCAGGATCAGCGTGCCGGCCGGGCCCAGCGGCTTGTAGTAAATGCCGCGCAGGTACATGCGCAGGAATTTTTCGTCCGTCAGGATCGGCAGCACGGCGCCGCCGAGCTGCGCGTTGACCACATAGCCGTTGGTCGGCAGGATCAGGCTGTCGAGTTTGCGCTTGGTGATGCTGTAGGTCAGCGGCAGGCTCTTGGTGCGCGTGGGTTCGAGGCCCTCGACTTCGCGTTCTTCGGTCAGCGCTTCGAGCGTCACGCTTTGCTCCAGCAGCGGCGAGCCCCAGGCGCGGCGCGCGGCGACGCTGGCCAGCGTGGTCAGTTCGCCGCGCAGGTCTTCGCGCTCGACACCGGCGCTGATGCTGTCGTTGTAACCCTTGGCCGTGGTTGGCCAGAACAGTTCGCCCTTGGCGGTCTGGCGTTTCTGTTCGTAGATCAGGTCAGTCTTCAAGCGCTTGCCGAACACGTTCAGGTCGTCGTAGCTCAACTGCGCGCGGCCGCCTGTGTCGGTCGAAAAGCCCACGCCGGCCTCGACGTTCTTTTGCTTGTTTTCGGTAACGCGCACGATGACCGGCAGCGTGGTCGGGCCGGTCGCCGGCTCGGGCGTGGCCGGATCGGCATCGCTGTCGGCGTCTTCCTTAATGTCGGCGATTTCGGCGTTGAGCACGGCGCGCATGTCGGCGCTCACTTCGACGCTGGCGAAGTAACCGGTGTCCTGTACGCGCGATTGCAGCGCCTGCAGCGCGGCTTCGCTGTACTGGTCGCCCGGATTGATCTTGTTGAGGTTGGTGATGACTTCGGCCGGATAGCGCTTCAGACCGCGGATACGCAGGTTCCCGAAGCGCATCTCGGGGCCCGAATCGATCACCACACGCAGCAGCGCGCGGCGCGAATCCGGGTCGACGGTCGCGCTGGTTTCAACCAGGCGCGCGCGCGGGAAGCGGCTCTGCGCGATGTCGCGCACCAGGCCTTTCTTGGCGCCTTCCCAGTCGGACTGGCGGAACTGGCTGCCCACCGGCAGCGTCCAGCGGTTGCGCAGGGCGCCCGCGTCGAACGGCGCGCCGCCTTCTTCAAAAGCGGCGAAGCCCTGCAACACCAGGTCGACGTCGCCAACCAGCACCGGCTGGCCCGGATCGACGATCACGCGCGCAACCGGGCGTGCACCGCTGGTATCGAGGCCGACCGAGACTTTTGGTGAATAGTAGCCCTCGGTGGCGATCAGGCTGGTGGCTTGCGCGGGCGCTTCTTTCACGAGGCGCTGCAGCTGGTCGATGTCGACGCGCGAATTGCCGCGCCAGCGCATCAGGTCGAGGTTCTCTTCAAGCAACTCCTCCAGCGCGCGCGGCGCGTCGATACGCACCGTGTAATCGACGCCGGTGGTGCTTTGCGCATGGACAGCGGTGGCAAACATGAATGCGCCAACACCCAGCAGGGAGCGTTGCAGCAGCGGAGGAAGTGTGCGCTGGCGGGGACCCTTGCGCAGGTGGGGATTCGATCGTGACAACGTGACGCTCCATTGGGTGACTCGTTCGCATCTTAACTGATTGGCAAAGTCGATGGCGGACGTGAAATGTTGCGCGCGCGCGTCTGGACAAACACCGCTTTATGGGCCACGGCGCCCGCGATCTGTGCCAGAATTGACGGTTGACCCCTGCCTTTTACTTCCTTTTACCACCATGACCATCCTCTCCACCGACACCGCGCTCGTCCTGTTCAGCGGCGGCCAAGACTCCACCACTTGCCTGGCCTGGGCGCTGCAGCGCTATGCGCGGGTCGAGACGATCGGCTTCGATTATGGCCAGCGCCATGCGATCGAGCTGGCCGTGCGCCCCGGCGTGCTGGCCAAGCTGCGCGCGCTCAATCCCGACTGGGACACGCGCCTGGGCGACGATCACATGATCGACCTGTCCTTGATTTCCAAAATTTCCGACACCGCATTGACCAGCAATGTCGCGATCGAGATGCAGGAAAACGGTTTGCCGAATACGTTCGTGCCGGGCCGCAATCTGATGTTCATGACGGTGGCGGCGACGGTGGCGTACCGGCGCGGGCTGAACGTGCTGGTGGGCGGGATGTGCGAGACGGATTTCTCGGGTTATCCCGATTGCCGCGACGACACGATGAAGGCGCTGCAGGTAGCGCTCAACCTCGGCATGGCCACCAGGCTCAAGGTCGAGACGCCGCTGATGTGGATCGACAAGGCACAGACCTGGGAACTGGCGGAGCAGGAGGGTGGCGAAGCGCTGGTCGATCTGATCCGCTTCGATACCCACACCTGCTACCTGGGTGAGCGGGGCGAGGCGCACGCCTGGGGTCACGGCTGTGGCACGTGCCCGGCGTGCGCCCTGCGTGCGCGGGGTTACTCGCAGTACGTGGCGCGCTAGGCTCTTACGCTGCCGCGGCCTTGTCCAGCGTGACCGGGCGCGGCCGGCGCATGGCGTACCACACGAGCGCCACGACAACCACCAGCGGCAGCAGCAGCGGCGACATGGCGAGCGCCAGCACGAGGGCGCCAATCGCCAGCGAGCCGATCAGGATCACGCCGACCCCGGCAAACACCACCGCCAGCACCGCTACCGTGATCACCGAGATGAACACGGCCAGCAACATGCCGCCACCCGTGAACAGCGTGGCCAGCAGGAAGCCCAGCGGGCCGTCGATCTGGTCGCCATCGAGATTGACCGTCATGTCGCCGCTCCAGGTAAACACATTCCACAGCATGGCGGCAAACAGGAACAGGATGACGTAGGGGGCGTATTTTTTCATGACAGTCCTCGCGAATGGTTGGGTTGAGCGGTTTGGTCTTGCATGCTCGAACTGTATGCGCGGCGCGCGCGTGCAGCCAGCCGCGTGCGACAGGCTGCATGTTTTACGGGATGAAATGTGCATAGGCCGGGTCAACCAGAATCGCCGCGAATTCCGTCCTTGTAATCACGGCAGCGTTTCCTATACTGACAGCCTGCTCTGTTTCAGGGGGACCCCATGTACGCTGTGCCCAATGCCTTCCACGACGTGGCCCATGCATCGGGCGGACCGAAGGATCCGCCCTCGGCGCCACCGGCCATTCCGCCCATCATCATCACGCCGTTCAACCGCGATACGCCGGCACCCAACGGCGATCCGCGCCCGATCCCTGTTGGCCCGCCGATCATGCCGCCACCCGGCCCGTCGTGGCGCTGTCCACGCATCGTCGACGATTGTCCGGCTTAGTTATCGACTATTTCAGCCAATCGTCCGCGGCAGCGTCGTGCGGCCTTTTTCATGGGGCCGGTTTCCTCTATGATCGTGGTTTTGGGCGCGCAAGCGCCGAGGACACCGACCCATGAACGACCAGATGCTGGACCCCGAGAGCGACGACGGCAGCGAGGACACCGGCCCCGTGCAGCAACCCCGGCTGTGGCAGGGCAATGGCTGGACCGCGCGCGTGATCAAGAACGACGACGATGAAGGCTGGGCCGTGGCGATGTACAAGGATGGCGAGCCCGAACCGGCGCTGGTCGGTCCCTGGACCATGGGCCGCGACAAGAAGAACCCGAAGCCGCTCGACACCAATGCCTTCAACACGCTGATCAAGACGGCGTCCGAAGTCATCCGCCGCCATGAGCAGCACATGCACGCGATCCTGCACAAGAACCTGTACATCTTCACCGAGCAGGGTGAACTGAAGGTGACGCTCGATATCGTCCCGGACGACGACGATCCGTACGCAATGCTGGCCGCCACCGACGAGATGGGCGAGCAGGTGGCGCGCGTGCGCGTGGCGCCCACCTTCAAGCTCACGCCAAGCTCGGCGCAGGCCTGGGTCGAGAACGACTTCCGCGCACCGCGCTAAAAAGCCACAGCCGGGCGCGGCAAGCTGCTGCGTCCGGCCCCAAGCTGCTACTATTTCCCCTGCGCATCATCAGATGCATTCTGTGAACAGGTAGGGGGAAGTATGGAACGTCTTGACCGGCTGGAAGCGGTGCAGTCGATGTTGCTCGATATCGGGCAACTCTCGACCAGCTGCAGCGACATCACCGCATTCATACGGGCCGTGCACTGCGCGCTGGGCCGCATCATGTATGCGGCCAACTTCTATGTGGCGCTGGCCGACCGCGAAGACGGCACCGTGCGCTTTCCCTATTTTGTCGACGAAGCCGACGGCGCGCGCGATCCGCTCGAGCGCATCCGGCTCGCCTCGCCCGACCAGTCGCCCACGGCCTGGGTACTGCTCAATCGCCAGCGTCTGGTGCTGACGGCGGCCGATTTCAACGAGCGCCACCGCAAGGCGGCCGGGCGCTGGGGCAACGGCAGCACGCCGGAGCACTTTGTCGCCTGTCCGCTGCTCGACCAGAACCAGCAGGCGCTGGGTGCGATCGTCATCCAGAGTTACTCTGCCGACCAGACCTACAGCGAGGAAGACATTGCGCTGTTCGGCCTGATCGCCAACCACGTCTCGAACGCGCTGCAGGGCCTGCAAAGCATGGACCGGCTCGAGCGCGCGGTCTCGGCGCGCACGGCCGCGCTGGCGCACGAGGTGGCCGAGCGTCGCCGCGCCGAAAAGATCCAGCATGCGTTGTACGAGATTGCCGACCTCTCGGCGCAGGCGCTCGACACCGACCAGCTCAGCGCCAGCCTGCACCGGATCATCGGCGAGTTGATGGTGGCCGACAACTTCCTGATCGGGCTGTACCACGAGCGCACGCAAGAGATCAGCATCCCGTACTTCGTCGACCAGAAGGACAGCGCGCCACCGCTGCTGCGCTTCCCGTTTGGCAAGGCAATGTGTTCGCACATCCTGTCGACCAAGCAGGCGCAGCTGCACGACGTGGCCAGCTTCGAGGCGCTCGTTGCCGCCGGCGCCGTCGCCGAGCCGCTGGGCAGCACGGAGATTGCCAGCTGGATGGGCGCGCCGATGCTGGTCAACGACCAGCCATACGGCGTGATCGTGGTGCAGAGCTACGACCCGGCGATCGTCTACAGCAAGGCCGACCTCGACCTGCTGGCGTTCATGGCCAGCCACGTGGCCGTGGCGATTGCGCGCATGCAGGCCGACCGCAGGATCCGCAAGACCAAGGAAGCCCTCGAGCAGCAGAACGCGGCGCTGAACGACGCGCTGCACGCACTGCAGGAGGCGCAGTCCGAGCTGGTGCGGCAGGAAAAACTTGCGTCGCTCGGCCGCCTGGTGGCCGGCGTGGCGCACGAGATCAACACGCCGTTGGGCATCTGCGTCACGGCCACGAGCCACCTGGTGCAGGAACTGAAACTCACGCGCGAAGAACTGGCAGCGGGCGAGATGACCGCGGAGAGCCTGGAGAGCTTCTTCGACATTGTCGACCAGTCGCTGCGCATCATGACCACCAACACGCAGCGCGCCGCCAACCTGGTACGCAGCTTCAAGCAGGTGGCGGTGGACCAGTCGTCGGACGATATCCGCAGCTTCAACCTGGGCGCGTACCTGACCGAGGTACTTCTGTCGCTGCACCCGAAGCTCAAGGGCCGCCCGGTGAAGGTCGCGGTCGATTGCCCGCCCGACCTGATGCTCGAGAGCTTTCCCGGGGCCGTGTCGCAGATCCTCACCAATATGGTCATGAATTCGCTGGTGCACGGCTTCGAGCACGAGCAGCCCGGCAACATCACGCTGCGCGCTGCGCTGGGCAGCGATGGCTGGGTGGTGATGGAGTACGCCGACGATGGGGCAGGGATGGATGCAGCAACGCTCGACAAATTGTTCGATCCGTTCTTCACCACGCGGCGCGGCACCGGGGGCAGTGGCCTGGGCGCGCACATCCTGTACAACCTGGTGACCGGCGCGCTGGGCGGGACGGTGCGGGCCACGAGTGCGCCGGGGCAGGGGCTGACGTACCACCTGCGTTTTCCCCGTTCGCAGCGCAAGGAAAAACTGGCGGCCTAGGGCCCTGATCGTGCGCGCACGTGTGGCGCCGTACAGATAGGTTGCGGCAGGTTCTCTACGCTTGGCTCCCCATTTGGAGAGTCCATGAACGAAAACAAGCAAGACGCGCCACGCCAGGGCTCGCAAAAAGTCATCTATGCGGCCATTGCCGCCAACCTGGGCATCGCGGTGGCCAAATTCATCGTCGCCGGCATCACCGGCAGTGCGGCGATGGTGGCCGAGGGCATCCACTCGGCTGTCGATACCGGCAATGAATTCCTGCTGCTGCTGGGCGAACGCCGCAGCGCCCGCGCACCCGACCGCAAGCATCCGTTCGGCTACGGCAAGTCGCTGTATTTCTGGGCGCTGATCGTGGCGCTTTCGGTGTTTTCGCTGGGCGGTGGCTTATCGATCTACCATGGCGTTGCCGCGCTGCAGAATCCGCCGCCACTGGAAGACCCGATGTGGAGTTACGTCGTGCTTGGCGTGGCTGCCCTGTTCGAAGGGTATAGCTGGAACGTGTCGCGCAAGGAGCTGAACACGGCGCGCAAACCCGGTGCGACGCTGTGGCAGGCCGTCCGTGCGAGCAAGGATGCATCGGTCTTCACGATTTTCATCGAGGACTCTGCCGCGCTGCTGGGCCTTGGGATTGCCGCCGCCGGCATCGCGCTGGGCCACTATTTCAACAATCCGTACATCGATCCGGCCGCTTCGATCGTGATCGGCCTGCTCTTGCTCGGCGCCGCCGTCATGCTGGCGCGCGAGACTGGTGGCCTGCTCGTGGGTGAAGCGATCGACCATGACGAGCTGGCCGCATTGAAGGCGCTGTTCCTGCGCGAGCCGGCGCTGGACAGCGTGGCCAGCCTGCGCACGATGCAGCTGGGGCCGGAAGAAGTGCTGCTGGCCGCGTCGGTCCAGTTTCGCCGGGGGCTGTCGATCGACAAGGTGGAGGCCGCGATTGGCCGCATCGAAACCGCAGTGGCCGCCGAGCATCCGGTGATCCGTCAAATCTATTTCGATGCGTCGGCGCTGCGCGCTGCGTTCAAGTAAGCGGCAGGCGATCCGGAGTACCGCTCAGTCGGGCCACTGCGCGTTGATCGCCAGCGCCTTGTCCATGTTGCGGATCAACAGGTCGACATAGGTCGGGTCGAGGTGGTGCCCGGCCACCTCGCGCAGGTGCTCGGTGACTTTTGCGGCTGGCCAGGCTTCCTTGTAGCAGCGCGCGTGGCTCAGCGCGTCGAACACGTCGGCCACCGCCACGATGCGCGCGTACGGGTGGATGTCCTGCCCGCGCAGTCCTTGCGGGTAGCCGGTGCCGTCGAATTTTTCGTGGTGCTGGTGTGCGATCACCGCCGCCGCCTTCAAAATGGGGCGCTGCGAGCCGTCCAAAATCTGCAGCCCCACGGTCGGGTGCTGCTTCATGATGGTCCACTCGGCATCGGTCAGCTTGCCGGGCTTGAGGAGCACCGCATCGGGCGTGGCGATCTTGCCGATGTCGTGCATCGGCGCCGCGTGCATCAGTACCGCCGTCTCGTCTTCGGGCATGCCCGAGGCCTGGGCCAGCATGTAGCAGACCTGGGACATGCGGCGCACGTGGTTGCCCGCCTCGTGCGAGCGTGATTCGACGACGTCGCCCAGGCGCAGGATCAGTTCGGCCTGGGTATCGGTAATTTCCTGGTTCAGCAGGATGTTGTCGAACGCAATGGCCACGCCCGAGCAGAACACCTCGAGCATTTGCGCATCGATGTCCGAGATTTCATCCACACCCTTGAGCACCAGGAGCGACGCCTTGCCGCTGTTGTTCGGGAAATAGCCGACATAGGTGTCGCCGTGCAGGCGCGAAATGCGGTTGTGGCGCGCGTCGTCCAGCTGCGCCACCAGTTCCGGGCCGATCTCGTCGCCCTCCATGTCGCCGATCTGGGCCAGCACTTCGTACTGGCTCTGGCCGGTGATCACGCTGGCCGCCTTCAGGCGCAGCAGCATGCTCTGCTCCAGGCGCAGCAGCGCCACGACCTGCAGCAGCAGGCCATTGGCGAAGTCCTTCAGGTTGCGTTGCTGGAAAATGTGGGCGGACGCGGCGATCACGCGTTCCAGGCCTTCGCGGTAGGTTTGCTGGACGCGGCGCGATTCCTCGACCTTCATGATGTCGCGGTAGGCGCGCAGCGCGGCAAACGTCGTCGTAAACAGCTTGGTGCGATCGAGCTCGGTCTTTTCCTTGTAGTCGTTGATGTCGTAGTCGACGATCACGCGCTCTTCCGGCGCCTGGCCCGGCTGACCGGTGCGCAGCACGATGCGGGTGAACTGGTTGTCCAGGTCCTGGCGCATCCAGCGCGCCACTTCCAGGCCGCTGTCTTCGCGCTCCATGACCACGTCGAGGAACACGAGCGCGATGTCTTTCTCGCGCGCCAGGATTTCCTTGGCTTCGGCGCCACTGTAGGCATGCACGAACGCGAGCGCCCGGCCGTCGAGGCGAAAGCGCGTCAGCGTCAGCTTGGTGATGTCGTGGATGTCGGGTTCGTCGTCTACCAGCAAGACTTTCCAGGGTGCGAGTTTGGGCGCAGCGGACGACAAGAAGGACATGGACGATTCCGATTCGTGGGGGAGGCCAGGGTTAAGCGAGCAGACTATTTTTTTCACAACAAAAGTAGCCCGGAGTCAAGCCGATTGTAGTACGGCGCATGATCCTTAACAAGAAGCAATATTAAAATTGTGACTGACGGATGTAACATCTGCCTTGCTGCGTCGGAAATGCTGTTGCAGCGACGTGACAGGGCGCGTTACGTATAGCGTTTTTGGCAACGCTCGCAGTAGAAGCTGCGCCGGTCCGAGGTGCCGAGCTTGGTTTTTGAATAGGGGATGTCGCAGCGCGGGCAGATCTTCTTGGCGTGGGCCAGCCAGTGTTCCTTGAGCGTGAAGGCTTTTTTCCAGCCCAGGAAGTCGAAGCTGTACTGCCGCGCTTCGTCCACCAGTGCGCGCAACTTGGGCGCGGGCAGCGCGCCCATCGTCGAAAGGGGATGGACACGGATCCTGAACAGCACTTCGTTCTTGATAATATTGCCCACACCCGAGAAGATCTCCTGGTCGAGCAGCGCGTCGCAGGCCAGCATGTCGGGCGCGGCGCGCAGCTTCTTGCGCGCCTTGACGGGGTCCCAGGTTGCGCCCATCACGTCCGCGCTGAAGTCGTAGGCGTCGAAGGTGGCGCGGTCGATCTCGCGAATCGCGCAGGCATAGAAATTCATGGCGCCGCCGTCCTCCACGCCGACCGACAGGCGCGGCGGCTTGTCGCGGTCCTCGTCGATTCGGTAGGTGCCGAACAGCAGAAAGTGGACGCGCAGGATGACGTCGGGCGTCTCGATCAGGAAGTGCTTGCCCCAGGTGTGCAGGCCGGTGATGCGCTGGCCCACGAGGCGCGCCGGATCGAGCGTTTTCAGATTGCCGCTGGCGCGTACGATGGTTTGCCCCACGAAGCGTGTGGTCTGTTCCTTGAGCATGTACAGCGTTGGACCTTCTGGCATGGTGGCCTCCTTGATGCATTCTTATATGGCAGCATCTTTTGGTCATGTTCGGGGCCTAACATTTGGATACAAGTTCCAACGTTTCGCCACGAGCAGAACAGTGCGAAGCGGCGTATATTGGTAAGCGAAGATCGCACACGAGATGCATTGAGAAGGAGCTCCAGCAATGAAATCCACCCTGATAAAAACCGCCCTGGCAGGCCTCCTGGCACTGGCTGCCGGCGCCGCCTCGGCGGGCGTGACCGTCACCTACATCGAGTCCGACAAATTCGCCGACCTGCCATTTGCCCCATGGGAGCGCAAGCAGGTGCTGGAAGAACTGAGCACGTATTTCACCAAACTTGGCGAGAAACTGCCGGCGGGGCAGGACTTGACGATCGAAGTCACGGACATCGACCTGGCCGGGCGCGAGTACCCGAATTTCAACAGCGGTCGCGACCTGCGCATCCTGAAAGGCACGGCTGACTGGCCGATCATCAACCTGCGCTATTCGCTGACGCAAAACGGGCAGGTGCTCAAGGGTGGCGATGTGCGCCTGGCCGACATGAACTACATGCAGCGCATTGGCCGATTCAGTGACAGCGAGAGCCTGCGCGCCGAAAAGCGCATGATCGATGAATGGTTCGATGAAACGATCATCGGCAAGAAGCGCGGCGGTTGAGTGTTTGCTGGCTGCAAAGAACAACGGCGCCCCTCGGGGCGCCGTTTTGTTGTGGGCTAGTCGACCCGGTTGACCCGCGCGAACCTGGCACGAAAGTCGTCGGGCATCGGGCACACCCGGCTCGCTGTGTAATTGAAAAACACGAAGCCGGTCTTGGCCATGGCAATCAGCGTGCCATCGCGTGGGCGCGTGATCCGGTAAATCAGGTCGCCGCCGTACTTGTTGAAGTCCATGACGCCGACGTCGAACAGCAGCTCGTCGCGGCGATACGCTTCGGCGCGGTAGATGGTGGCCAGGTCGGTGACGATGATGCCGTTGCCATCGAGGCCGGTTTCCGGCACGCCGAACTCGAACAGGAAGCGCGACCTGGCCTCGGAGACCATCGCGATCATCGATTCATTGCCGACGTGGTTGGCCGCATTGATGTCGGTGGCGCGCACCGTGAGCAGCGTGGAAAAGTAGAATTGGTCGTCGGGAAAGTCGAGTTGTAGACGTGGCATGTGTTGATCCTGGTTGGACTAACGTACCGGGGCTGGCGCGCGGGTACGTGTTTTTGCAACGACGCCGGCCGGATCGATCAGCACGACAAATTCGGCAAACTGGCCGCCACCCGCCGGCGACTGGTAGACCCAGGCCTCGAAGCCGCTGTCGAAGCGTACGTTTTTCGTCGGCCCGAATGCTGCCAGCAATTGCGCCTTGGTGGTCTGGCCGGCGACCACGGTCTGTTGCAGCCGCTCGGCCGCGACTTGCGCGCCGGGTGGCGCGGCATTCTGCGTGGCGCAACCGGCCAGCAGCGCAGCGCACAGGATGAGAGGCGCCCTCATGGCGTCCCCCCGGCTGGCGGATCGACCATGTACGTGAATTCGACGAGTGTATCGTCCGGCCAGCTGGCATCCCACAACGGCACGTAATAGGTGCGGTCGAGCAGCACCTGGCAATCGCAGAACGGCAGCATGTCGGGCGTCTGGTCGCCGCCCGCGTACAGCATCGAAAACGGCAGCGTTTCACTGCGTTCGCCCGCACGCAGCGTGACCGCGAAGATCGGGCGCTCGGCGAAGAACAGGTAATTGCCATCCGGGCTCGTGCAGACGCCTTCAGGCGAGTCGAGCGCATCCGAGATCCAGCCGAACAGCGGCGAGCTGTTGGAGACGAGACCAGCTTCCTTGCCCACGCGGCATTCCAGGCGCAGGTCACCCAGGCGGCGCATGCCGGCCGGGACGCCCGGCGTTTCGATGCGCGCGCGCCAGGTCATGCTGGCGGTCTTGCGACTGGCGAGCACGGCAGCGTCTTCCTGCAAGGCTTGCGCGTTGCGCGGCAGGACAAAGAAATTGTGTTCATCGACGGGGACGGGCACCGATACGGTATCGCCCGCCACGCGCAGCGTGATGCCGCGCATGTCGACGTTCGGCAGGCGCGGCAACAACTGGAAGCGCAGGGAGGCGTTCGGCGCAAAAGCGCGCTCGCGCTCAAAGCGTTCCATGCCGCGGATCATCTTGCGGTACGACTTGTCGACCGGGTCGCGGGTGGACTTGACGGTGACGGTGCTCTGGCCGGCGGCATGCGCCGGCAGGCTTGCGGCCGCCGCCATGAACAGGCCGCTCATGGCCAGTCCGGCAACGACACGGACGATGGGCGGCCGCATCAAACGATTACCAATACCGCACGCGGCCGGTATCCATGTGGACAAACTGCGAGCTGGCGTAATAGCCGACGCCGCCGCCCTGGAGCGACATGGCCGCCTTTTGCAGGTTGCGCAGATCGGTGCCCGGCAGGCGGATGTCGATGGCCTTGCCTTCCATGTGCAGGCTGCGCTTGGCGACGCCGCCGCTGCCATGGCCACGCAGGAACGCATTCGATTCCGGCGCGCGGTAGCCCGAAATGATGTGCAATTCCTTGTTGTTGCCGAGCTTGCCATTGAGCTGGCCGAGCAGCAGCAGCAGTTCGGGATCGATGTCCGCAATCTTGTTGGTACGGTGGTCGCGCAGCACCTTGTTGATGTCGCCAAGCGCATCAGGGATGAACTCGCCTTGCTCCCAGAACGTGCTCGTCAGCTTTTCACCCGTGTGCGTATTGTAGAAACGCAGACAGCAATCGCCAGTGGCAATCGATGAATTTTTGGCAAGGGTGGGAAGGCTGAGGGAGGATGCTGCGAGGAGGAGACCGCTTTTGAGGATGGTACGTCGTTGAATCATTGAAGGGAGTCCTTGCGCTGGTTCAGTGAGCAATCGATGATACGCCATTTGCCGCAATCGTGCAGACAATGTGCAGAAAATCGCGACATTTCAGCTACGATGTCAAGTATTTAACTGTTTTTGGGAGATTTGCGTATGCCGAGTACGGACACAGAATTCATGCGCAAACAACGGGTGCTGGGTGCCATGCTGGCAGTCGCACTGGCCCAGCTGGCGGGCGCTGGGCTGGCACAGGAAATCATACCTGTCGACAAGCCGCCACTGGCCAAAGGCTGGCAACTCGACACCGTCGCCACTGGCGTTCCGCAGGGCTGGGGCATGGCCTGGCTGCCCGATGGCCGCATGCTCGTCACGGGCAAGGGCGGCACGCTGCATATGCTCAATGGCAAGACGTTCCGGCAGGTGAAGATGGACCCGCTGCCGAACCTGTTCGTGGGCGGGCAGGGCGGCCTGCTCGACATCGCGGTCCACCCCGGTGACAAGACCAATCCCCGCATCTACATGACGATCGCCAGCGGCACCGACGCCAGGAACCGCACGGCGCTGGTGATGGGCACGTTCGATGGCAAGCGCGTCACCGGCATCAGGACGCTGTTCTCCGTCAGGCAAGCCAAGAGCGGCGGCCAGCACTTCGGCTCGCGCATCCTGTTCTTGCCCGATACCACGCTGCTGATGAGCATCGGCGATGGCGGCAATACGCCGCAGCGGGTGGGCAATATGCTCGCGCGCGATCAGGCGCAGAACCTGGCCACGCACCAGGGCAAGATCCTGCACCTGACCGACGCCGGCAAGCCGGTCGGCACCGGCGCGGCCGAAGCGCAGCCGGACCGCCTGGCAGAAATCCACAGCCACGGCCACCGCAACGTGCAGGGGCTGGCGCTCGACCCGAAAACCGGCCGTGTCTGGGCCAGCGAACACGGTTCGCGCGGCGGCGACGAGATCAACCTGATCGAGGCCGGCAACAATTACGGCTGGCCTCTGCAGAGCTACACACTCGATTACACGACGCGCGAGCCGATCGGCAAGAAGGTCGTGCCGGGCACGGTGCAACCGATCGTCGTCTGGACCCCGTCGCCCGCGCCATCGGGCCTGGCGTTCTACACCGGCAAGGCGTTCCCGCAGTGGCAGGGCAGCCTGTTCAGCGGCAGCCTGGCCGGCAAGGACGTGCGCCGCGTGCAGCTTGACGCCGCCGGCAAGGTCACGGCGCAAGAACTGATCCCTGTTGGCCAGCGCGTGCGCGACGTGCGCCAGGGCCCGGATGGCCAGTTGTACGTGCTGACCGATGAAGCCAGGGGCACGCTGCTGCGCATCGTGCCGAAGTAAGATCATGCACCATGTGTGGCGCACGATGCGCTGCGCATGGTTTGTCGTTCGGCGAGACATGCATACGCTGTTTTGTTTGTTGACTAACTGAAACGTGCCTAGAATGGTTCTTTCCCGACCCATTCAGGAGGCGCAGCATGGCAGTTCTCGTTCGTCGCACCACTTACCTCGCGGCAGCGCTTGCGCTGATGTTCGGCGTGTCCACAGTACAGGCTGCACCGAAGGCCGCGCCCGTCGCCCCCGCCAGCACGCCCGACATTCCGATCCCGGACATCAAGTACACCAAGTTCACGCTGAAGAACGGCTTGACTGTGCTCGTGCACGAAGACCGCAAGACGCCGGTGGTGGCCGTGAATACCTGGTATCACGTCGGCTCAAAGAACGAGC
This sequence comes from Telluria sp. LT2P80, assembly GCF_059685955.1. Lineage (NCBI taxonomy): Bacteria > Pseudomonadati > Pseudomonadota > Betaproteobacteria > Burkholderiales > Oxalobacteraceae > Telluria > Telluria sp. LT2P80. Next base: position 233,567 of record NZ_JCASIO010000006.1, read on the forward strand.
AGCGGGGCAAGACTGGCTTTGCGCACCTGTTCGAACATCTGATGTTCAGCGGCAGCGACAACTTCAAGAAGACCTATCTGAATGCGATGGAGCAGGTCGGCGCGACTGACCTGAACGGCACCACCAGCCAGGACCGCACGAATTACTTCCAGAACGTGCCGACCTCGATGCTCGACTACGCGCTGTTCGCCGAGAGCGACCGCATGGGTTACCTGCTGGGCACGGTCGACAAGACCAAACTCGACATCCAGCGCGGGGTCGTGCAGAACGAAAAGCGCCAGGGCGAGAACCAGCCCTACGGCATCGCCTACGAGCTGCTGGTGGAAAACACCTATCCGGTCGGCCACCCGTATTCCTGGACCGTGATCGGCAAGATGGCCGACCTCGATGCGGCTTCGATGACCGATGTGCAGGACTGGTTCAAGCAGAACTACGGCCCGAACAACACGGTGCTGGTGCTGTCGGGCGACATCTCGCCGGAAGAAGCGCGCAAGAAGGTCGAGCAATACTACGGCGCGATTCCACCGGGTCCGCCATTGGCCAAGCACGATGCCTGGATCGCCAAGCGCACCGGCACGCACCGCACGCTGGCGCAGGACCGCGTGCCGCAGACGCGCATCTACCGTACCTGGAACGTACCGGGCGCGAACACGCCCGAAGAAGCGCTGCTCGACCTGGGCGCGCGCGTGCTGGGCGGCGGCAAGACGTCGCGCCTGTACAAGCGCCTGGTCTACAAGGATCAACTGGCCACCAGCGCGACCGCAAGCGACGATGCGTCGGAAATCGGCGGCCAGTTCGACCTGACGCTGACGGCCCGCCCCGGCGCCGACGTGAAAAAGATGGAACAGGCGGCCGACGAGGAATTGCGCGCGCTGATGAAGAGCGGCCCGACGGACGCCGAGCTGCGCCTGGCCAAGACCACGATCCTGGCGCAGTACACACGCATGATCGAGCGCGTTGGTGGCTTCGGTGGCAAGAGCGACCTCCTGGCCTCGTGCCAGACCTTTACCGGCAACCCGGACTGCTACAAGGTCTATCTGCAGCGCATCAAGGACGCCACGCCGGCGACGGTGAAAAAAGCGATGAACGACTGGCTCAGCGACGGCGACTACGTGCTGCAGATCGATCCGTTCCCGACCGGCCTGGCCGCTACCGATACGGGGCTCGATCGCAGCAAGGAACCGGTCGCCGGCAAGGCGATGTCCCTCAAATTGCCGCCGATGCAGCGCATCACGCTGTCCAATGGCCTGAAGGTGGTGCTGGCCGAGCGCCATGAAGCGCCGGTCGTCAACCTGCAGATGATGGTCGACAGCGGTTATTCGGCCGACAGCGCCGCCTTGCCGGGCGTGGCCAGCCTTACGCTGCGCATGCTCGAAGAAGGCACGGCCACGCGCAAGTCGCTCGAGATCGGTGAAGAACTCGAACGTCTGGGCGCGACCTTTGGCGCCAGTATCAATCTCGATGGCGCCTTTGTCGGCATGAATTCGCTCAAGGCGACGCTGCCGCAGGCGCTCGGCCTGTACGCCGACCTGGTGCGCAACCCGGCGTTCCCGCAGAACGAATTCGCGCGCCTGCAGAAAGACCGCCTGGCCGCGATCGCACGCGAGAAGGTCGATCCGCAGGGCATCGCGCTGCGCGTCGTGCCGGCCCTGATGTACGGCCAGGGCCACGTGTATGCGCGCACCGCCAACGGCACCGAGGACGCCGTGGGGCGCATGACCCGCACCGACCTGGCCAATTACCACGCAACCTGGTTCAAGCCGAATAACGCGACGCTGCTGGTCGTGGGCGACACGACGCTGGCCGAGATCACGCCGCTGCTCGAGAAAGCGTTCGGCGGCTGGAAGGGCGGCGAAGTGCCGAAGAAGGTGATCGCCACCGTGCCCGCGCCGACCAAGCCGCTCGTGTACCTGATCGACCGGCCGGGCGCGCTGCAAAGCGTGATCGTCGGCGCGCAACTGGCGCCGCCGCGTAACAGCCCCGAGTCGCTGCCGCTGGAAATCGTCAACGATGTTTTTGGCGGCACGTTCAGCTCGCGCATCAACATGAACCTGCGTGAAGACAAGCACTGGTCGTATGGCGTACGCAGCCTGGTGCAGCCGGCCGTCGGCCAGCGCACGTTCATGAGCATTTCGCCGGTGCAGACCGACAAGACCGGCGATGCGCTCAAGGAACTGGTGCGTGAATACAAGGGCGTGGCGGGTGAGCGCCAGATCACCGGCGCCGAGCTGAAATTCGCGCAGGACAACCGCACGCTGCGCCTGCCGGGCAGCTTCGAGACGGCCGGCCAGCTGGGCGGCGCCTACACGACCATCGTGCAATACGGTCTGCCGGACGACTACTACAACACCTACACCGAGAAGGCGCTGGCGCTCACGCCCGAGCAGGCCAACACGCTGGCTGCGCGCAGCTTCCTGACCGATCGCCTGGTGTGGGTCGTGGTCGGTGACATGAGCAAGGTCGAGAAGGACGTGCGCGCGCTGAACCTGGGCGAGGTGCGCCGCATCGATGCGGATGGCAAGCCATTGTAATCACGTGGCATCAACGTAAAAAAGCCCACCCGGCACGCGCCGGGTGGGCTTTTTTATCGTTGAAACATCCGTGCTGGTGTCAGCTGTTGCGCCGGATATCGGCCGTGATCTCGTACGCATGCAGGCGGGCTGCGTGGTCGTAGATCTGCGACGTGATCATCATCTCGTCCGGCTTGGCCTTGTCGATGAACGCGTGCAGCTGGGCCGCTACGGTGTCGCGCGAGCCGATCGCCGAACAGGCGAGTACGCTGTCGAGCATCATGCGCTCGGGCGTGTCCAGCGCTTCCAGGTAGCCACTGACCGGTGGCTTGAGTTTGCCCGGATTGCCCGTGCGCAGCGCCACGAACGCCTGCTGCATCGACGTGGCCAGCAGATGCGCTTCTTCGTCGGTGTCAGCCGCGAACACATTGAATCCGAGCATGACGTACGGCTCGGCCAACTGCGCCGATGGACGGAAGTTGCTGCGGTACATGTCGATTGCCTGCATCATCATCTGCGGCGCGAAGTGCGACGCAAACGCATACGGCAGGCCGAGGTGCGCCGCCAGTTGCGCGCCAAACAGGCTCGAACCGAGAATCCACAGTGGCACGTCCAGGCCTGCGCCCGGTACGGCCAGCACCTGCCGGCGGCTCGAGCCGGCGAAGTAATCCATCAGTTCCACGACGTCCTGCGGGAACTCGTCGGCGTCCGACGCCAGGTTGCGGCGCAGCGCACGTGCCGTGGTATGGTCGGAGCCAGGCGCGCGGCCCAGGCCCAGATCGATCCGGCCCGGATGAAGCGACGCGAGCGTGCCGAATTGTTCGGCGATCACGAGTGGTGAATGATTCGGCAGCATGATGCCGCCGGCGCCCACGCGGATCGTGGACGTGCCGGCTGCCACATGGGCGATCAGTACCGCAGTCGCGGCGCTCGCAATGCCCGGCATGCCGTGGTGTTCGGCGAGCCAGTAACGGTTGTAACCCCAGCGTTCGCCATGCTGGGCGAGGTCGAGGGAGCTTTTGAAGGAAGTTGCCGCATCGCTGCCTTGAACGATCGGCGAGAGGTCGAGTATCGATAAAGGGATCATGGAACAATGATACGCCGATGCGAAAAAACGCGTGCAACGGTGCCCAAAACGGCACTGGCCGCTTGTCAAGCTATCATGTCGTCATGAGCGCCCAAAATAGCTTTAACCGGCATCATCTGGCCGCAATTGATGCTGCCATCGACGCTGCCGTAGCAGCCCGGTCGCTGCCCGGCGCGGTGTACCGGCTCGAACGGGGCGCAGCCCATGCAGTGCGCGCGTATGGCCGTCTGGATTTCGGGCCGGATGCCGCGCCCGTCACCGGCGACACCGTGTTCGACGTTGCATCGCTGACAAAGGTGCTGGTCACGGCGCCGGCGATCCTGCTGCTGCAAGAAGCTGGCCAGATCGACCTCGACGCCCCGTTGCTGCGCTACCTTCCCGAGTGCGCGGGCGGCGGCAAGGATGCGATCACGGTGCGTCAATTGCTCACGCACACGTCTGGCTTGCGGGCCGGCCTGCCAGCAAGTCCGGCGTGGCAGGGCAGGGAAGCAGCGCTGCTGCTGGCTTCGCTCGAACGCGTGACGCATCTGCCGGGCAGTGTATTTCGCTATTCCGACATCAACTACATCCTGCTTGGCGTGGTGATCGAACGCGTGGCCGGCGTGCCGCTGGACGCGTTTGCCTGGCAGCGCATCTTTGCGCCGCTGCGCATGTGGGACACCGGCTATCGGCCGCTGGCGCGCTGTGACGGGCGGACAATCGCACCCACCCAGCGTGGCGCGGTGGATGTCGAGGCAAGCATGTCCAGCGCGCAGCGCGATCTGGCCCCGGGCGCCGTGCTGCAAGGCCATGTTCACGATCCGACAGTACGCAGGATGGGTGGCGTGGCAGGCTCGGCCGGTGTGTTCTCGACCGCGCGGGATGTCGCGCGCTTTGCCCGCATGCTGCTTGCCGGCGGGGAGCTCGATGGCGTGCGTGTGCTGCACGCCGACAGCGTGCGCCTGCTGAGCACTGCGCAGTCGCCACCGGGTATCGCGGCACTGCGCGGCATGGGGATGGATATCGATTCGCCGTTCGCGCGTCGGCCGCGCGGCAGGCATTACCAGATCGGCAGCTACGGCCACACGGGATATACCGGCTGCATTTTATGGATCGATCCGCAGTCGCGCAGCTTCTATGTGTTCCTGTCCAACCGGGTGTATCCGGACGACCGCAACAGCATCCTGCCACTCTACGACGAGCTCGGGACACTGTCAGCCTTGGCAGCATTGTCAGCTCAACAATAAACAAAAAAATGGCGGCATTTGGCGGCAAATTACGCGCTGTTGGGCGACGATTTAATATTTCCGAGCGGTATTGTGCGCGCCCATATTGACGGTGCCCGTACACTCAATTCATGACTTGACGCAATCATGTGTCGGGCACGCGATACAAAACAATTGAGGAGAACACCATGAACAAGCTACTCAAAGGAATGATCGGCGCATCGCTGACGGTTGCCATGCTGGGTGCTACTGCAGTCCATGCACAGACGGGCACCACCGCAGGCGCAACTGGCCGCACTGGTACGGCAACTGGCACGATGGGCACGGGCATGGCAGGCACCTCGGGCCAGGTCGGTAGCCAAACCGGCAGCAGCATGCAGGATTCGACGGGCCGCTCATCGATGAGCGCCACCGGCACCAGCAGCATGACGCCGCAAAACGATCGCCGCAGCAGCACCAGCCCGATGACGGGCACCACCGGTTCGGCGGGCGTCGTTGACAGCCGCGCAGGCACCGTCGGCGCCACCGGCCGTACCGGCACCAGCGGCACCACGGGCGTGACCGGCAGCACGAGCGGCGCAATGGGTAACAGTGGCATGACCGGCGTGACCGGCAGCGCTACCGGCACCACGGGCGTGACGGGCAGCACCAGCGGCGCGACTGGCACTACCGGCATGACCGGTACGATGGGCAACGGTACGACCGGCGTGACCGGCAGCACCAGCGGTGCAGCAGGCACCGGTACCACGGGCGCTACCGGTACTGGCACCGGCACCACCGGCACCACCGGTACGGGCACGGGTACCACCGGCACCACCGGCCGCGGTTATTGATAGCACCAGCAATGCGTCAGCACTAAGGGTGGCTTAGCCGCCGCCAGCACAACACCGGCCTCGCGCCGGTGTTGTCGTTTCATCTGTGGTATCCGCGCCGCATCGGTTGTCAATATTATGGCGTGAGTGATCTTCCACGGATGTTGTGGCGTACCATTCATAATTATTGCCACACGGAACTAATTATGATGCACCCCGACGCGCCGCAGGAGATGCTGGCTCCCAGCGCCATGAAGCTCTCCGAGCTGATTGGCGCGCTGAGCTATGCGCTCGACATTACCGAAGGCCAGCCCGCTGGCCATTGCGTGCGCTGCTGCTGGATCGGAATGCATATCGGCCGCGTTGCCGGCCTGAATGACGACCAGTTGTGGGAGCTGTATTACACGCTGCTGCTCAAGGACCTTGGCTGCAGCAGCAATGCCGCCCGCATCTGCGAGCTGTACCTGACGGACGACCTCGACTTCAAGCGCAGTTTCAAGACGGTGGGCGACAGCCTGCCGCAGGTGCTCGGTTTCGTGCTCAAACACACCGGCCTGAAAGCCGGCCTGGCCGAGCGGTTCCGCAGCGTGATGACCATCCTGCGTGACGGCCCCGAGATCGCCCAGGGCCTGATCGCCACCCGTTGCCAGCGCGGCGCCGACATCGCGCGCCTGCTGCGCTTCCCGGAAGGCGTGGCCGAAGGTATCTATTCGCTCGACGAACACGTCAATGGCAAGGGCAAGCCGGCCCAGCTCGCGGGCGACGCGATCCCTGTGTATGCGCGCATTGCGCTGCTGGCGCAAGTGATCGACGTATTCCACACCGATGGCGGGCGCGAGGCCGCGCTGCACGAAGCGACCGCGCGCGCCGGCAGCTGGTTCGATCCGCAGCTGGTTGCGGCATTCGGGCAGGTCGCGCTCGAGGATGCCTTCTGGCGCAAGCTGGCCGCGCCGGACCTGGACCGCGCCGTCTTCGCACTGGAGCCGGCTGGCCACGAAGTCGCGCTCGACGAAGACTACCTCGACGATATCGCCACCGCCTTCGGCCAGGTGGTCGACGCCAAGAGCCCGTACACGAGCGGCCACAGTGCACGCGTGGCGCTGTACACCGACATGATCGGCGAGGCGCTCGGGCTGTCGGCGCAGCGCCGCCGCTGGCTCAAGCGCGGCGCACTGCTGCACGACGTCGGCAAGCTGGGCGTGAGCAACAGCGTGCTCGACAAAGCTGGCTCGCTCGACCGCGACGAATGGACCGCCGTGCGCCAGCACGCCGAATACACCGAAACGATCCTGGGCCGCATCGCCGCGTTTGCCGAACTGGCGTCGATTGCCGGCGCCCACCACGAGCGCCTCGACGGCAACGGCTATCCGCGCGGCCTGCATGCCGACGACATCCGGCTCGAAACACGCATCATTACCACCGCCGACATCTTCGATGCCATCACCGCCGAGCGCCCGTACCGCGGCGCGATCCCGATCCCGCAGGCGCTCGAGATGATGGAAAAGACCGTGGGGACCGCGCTCGACCCGGCCTGCTTCGATGCGCTCAAGCGCGGGTTGGCGCTGGTGCCGTTCCCGGCGCCCTGAATCTGCCGCCAGGTTCCGCCTGCCACAGTCACATGTCAGTGTGATGAATTCCTCTTCCGGATAGCAAGATTTGACAAACACGGCATCCCGGATGCCACCACAATGCGCTCACTGAGAGCCTGTCCGGATTGCTTGGGACAGGCTCCAATACCCGATAGCCAACCTGGTTTTTTGGAGCGCACATGAATGAGTTGAAGGCACGGCAGTATCAGCGGACCGCGATCGCAGCGGCAGTGACAATCCTGGCGATGAGCGGGGCAGGCGCGCAGGAAGCGCCGGTGCTGGCGCCGCAGACCGTGGTGGTGACGGGCGTGCGTGCTGCGCTCGAACAGTCGCTGCGCCAGAAGCGCGACAGCGATGCCGTCGTCGAGGTGGTCACTGCCGAAGACATCGGCAAGATGCCCGATAAAAACGTGGCCGATGCCATCCAGCGCCTGCCCGGCGTGAACACGCAATCGTCCGCCGGCGGCGAAGGCGGCTTCGGCGAAAACGACCGCGTCAGCCTGCGCGGCACCAGCCCGAGCCTGCAGCAGACGCTGTTCAACGGCCACGCGATCAGCACCGGCGACTGGTTCGTGCTGAACCAGATCGGCGGCAATGTCGGCCGCTCGAGCAGCTTCTCGTTGCTGCCGTCCGAGCTGGTCGGCTCGATCGTGGTCCAGAAAAGCCCGACCGCCGATCTGGTCGAAGGCGGCGTTTCCGGCGCCATCAACGTCATCACGCGCCGCCCGCTCGACTTCCGCCAGCAGCTCACCGTCGAAGGCTCGGTGCAGGCCAACTACAACGACTTGTCGGGTGAGACCAAGCCGCATCTGTCGGGCCTCGTGAACTGGAAGAACGCCGCCAACACGGCCGGCATCCTGATCCAGGGATTCTCCGAGAAATCCTCCGTGCGGCGCGATGGCCAGGAAATCCTCGGCTACACCCCGATCAGCGCGACCAGCGCGGCGGCGCTTGCCAACCCGGCGCTGGCCGGCGTGGTCGTGCCGACCTTCATCGGCGCCGCGCTGTTCGAGCAGGAGAAGAAGCGCGAAGGCGGCGCGTTCGACATCGAGGTGCGCCCGAACCGCGACCTGACGCTCGATTTCAACGGCTTCTATTCGAAGCTCGAAGCACCGCACCAGAACACCAACTGGCTGGCCGCGCCGGCCAACTCGATCAACAGCCTGAACCTGATTCCCATCAATCCCGTCGTGCGCAACAACACCCTGGTGGCGGCCGAATTCACGCGCAACGCGGGCGAGGTCGACAACATTTACCGCCCGGATGCGGGCGGCGAGTCGTGGTATCTGGACTTCAACGGCAAATGGCGCGTCAACGAGCGCTTCTCGCTCTCGGGCAAGCTCGGCAAGACCCACGGCGTGGGCTGGGACCGCGACGACGTCTACTACCAGAACAATGTCGACGGCGGCATGGTGTACGGCTTGAACGGTCTTTCGCCGGCATCGGTCAGCTACCCCGGCGGCAACACGGTCTCGCCCGGCTCGACCGCCTGGGCCGGCGGCGGCGAATCGCAGTCGGTGGACAAGGAACAGTACGCGCAGCTCGACGGCGAGCTGCGCCTGGACAATCCGACCTTCCAGGCCGTGCGCTTTGGCGCGCGCTGGACCGATCACCAGCGCACCGCCGAGCATCCGCTAGAAACCCGTCCCGGCCCGCTGGGTTTCAGCAATCCGGGCCCGGCCTGGAACGGCCAGCTGTACCCGAGCGACTTCGCCAGTGACCTGGGCGGCAATCTCGCATCGAACTACTTTAAATATGACGGCGCGGCGCTGGGCGCCTGGGGCGCGATCCCCGGCAACCGTCTGCTCGACTACGTGCTGCGCCATAACTGGATGAACGAATTCGAAGTGGGCGAGAAAACGGCCGCGCTGTACGGCATGGTCGACTTCGGCGGCGACGGCTGGAGCGGCAACGTCGGCCTGCGCGCTGTCGAGACGCGCCAGAACACGATCGTCAATCTGCCGGGCGGTCCGGCGCCGATCACCGGTTCGGCCTTCGGCGCCTACACGCCGACGACGTTCAAGCGCACCTACCGCGACTACCTGCCAAGCGCCAACCTGAAGTACAACGTAACGCCCGACCTGGTACTGCGCACGGCGCTGGCCAAGACCATCGCGCGCCCTGACTACAGCGCGCTGGGTGGCTCGGTGTCGCTGAACGACGACTCGCTGAGCGGCAACGGCGGCAACGTCAATCTGGAACCGGTGCGCTCGACCAACTTCGACATCGGCGCCGAGTGGTATTACGCGCCAAAGGCGCTGCTGTCGGCGGGCCTGTTCTACATGGACCTGCGCTCGATCGTGGCGCAGGGCACGTCGACCGGTACCTATTACAACAACAAGCGCAGCACGCTGACCGAATACCAGATCACGTCGCCGTACAACACGAGCGGGCGAAATCGCGGCGTGGAGCTGAGCTGGCAGCAGCCGGTGGCGCGTGACTTCGGCTTCCTGGTCAACTACACGTTCGCCGATGGTGAGCTCGACGATGGCGGTGAACTCATCAACTCGTCGCGCAATACCTACAACGTGACCGGCTACTTCGAGAACGAACGCTTCTCGGCGCGCCTGGCCTACAACTGGCGCTCGAAGTACAAGGCCGGCGTGGACCGCGGCGCGAGCCAGCACGTGGACGACATGCCGTCGCTGGCCGGCTCGATCAACGTCAAGCTGAGCGAACGCTTCACGCTCACGTTCGACGCGCTCAATCTCACCAACGAGACCATCAAGATGTACGCCGAAAACGAGGACCGGCCACGCGCCTTCTACTCGAACGGCCGTACCTTCTACCTCGGCCTGCGCGGCAAGCTGTAATCAGCCCAGGGGCGGCGTTGGCCGCCCCGCATCCAAATGGACACCCATGACGGACCGATCCGATGGCGGCCCGGCGATCCACATCGCCTGGGAATGCCTGAGCAATTTCATACGCGACGACGCGTTCAGCGCGCGTCTCGTGCTGCGCAACGATGGCTGTGATCCCATCGCGCCCGGCTGGACGCTGTGCTTCAACACCTGTCGCAAGATCCTGGCCGAGACGGTCAGTGCCGGTTACACCATCGCGCACGTCAATGGCGACCTGTTCGCGCTGTCGATGCCGGGGGGCGACGCCTGGTTGCCGGGGCAAACGCACACGCTCGACTACGAGGCGCTGCACTGGGCCATCAGCATCACCGATGCGCCGCTGGGCTTTTACCTGCTGCCAGGACAATGCGGCGCGGCTGTCGATCTGGGCGACCCGGTCATCGCGCCGTTCGTGCGCCCCGAGCAGCGGCACCGCAAATGGGGTGACACGGTGCCCACCGCCGATGCGGCCTGGCGCTTTGCGCAGAACGCGGCGCTGTCGTATCTGCCCGAGGCCGGGGTCGGGCGCATCACACCGCGTCCACGCTCGGCGCGCTTTACTGGCGGCCAGTACCGTCTGGGGCGCGACGCGGCGATCGTGCACGGGGCAGGGCTGGACAATGAAGTGCGGTTCCTGCGCGCGCTGCTGGCCGACCTGCCGCCGGGCGAGGGCGTGGTGACGCTCGCCATCGGGCCGGTCGCTGAACCCGGGCCCGAAGCGTACTCGCTCGAGATCGATGCGCAGCGCGTGGCGCTCACGGGCGCCAGCGCGCACGGCGTATTCAACGGCCTGCAAAGCCTGGCGCAGCTGGTGTCGCCCGATGGCGCGCTGCCGCTGGGCGCGGTGCAGGATGCGCCGCGCTACGCTTATCGGGGCATGATGCTCGACGTTGCCCGCCACTTTTCCAGCGTCGACACCGTGCTGCGCCTGCTCGACTGCATGGCCGCCTATAAACTCAACCGCTTTCATTTTCACCTGACCGACGACGAGGGCTGGCGCCTGGAGATTGCCACCTTGCCGGAACTGACCGCCGTCGGCGCGCAGCGTGGCGTTGCGCATTTGGACAGTCCGTGTCTGCCACCGTCGTTCGGCTCCGGCGCCGCCGTCGATGCTTCCAGCGGCAGCGGCTTCTATACGGCCGACCAGTTCATCACGATCCTGCGCCATGCCAAAGCGCGCCACATCGACGTCATTCCCGAATTCAATCTGCCCGGCCACGCGCGCGCGGCCGTCGAAGCGATGCGCGTACGCCATGCGCGCCTGATGGCGGCGGGCGACCTCGCCGGCGCCGACGAGTTTTTGCTGAGCGACCCGGCCGACATGTCCGCCTATGAATCGGTGCAGCTGTGGCACGACAACGTGATGTGCATCGCGCTGCCGTCGGTCGATCGCTTCATCGATACCGTCGTGGCTGAGGTGGCTGCGCTGTACCGGGAAGCAGAGGTGCCGCTGACCGTCCTGCATACGGGCGGCGATGAAGTCCCTGGCGGCGCCTGGGTCGGTTCGCCTGTCTGTCAGGCCAGCATGCGCGCCCATGGGTGGACGGATGTGCGCGAGTTGCGCGACGACTTCCAGGCGCGCTGCCGCGCGATCCTGGCGCGTTATGGCATTGCGTTTGCCGGATGGGAAGAAACAGCGCTGACACCGCGCGCCGATGGCGTGCTGGCGCCCGACCGGCGCCAGGCCGGGCGCGACTTTCATGTCTACGTCTGGAACAACGGCGGCTTGCCGCACGAACGCGATTGCGCCACCGAACTGGCTGCTGCCGGTTTCGACGTCGTGCTGGCCAATGCCACCAGCCTGTATTTCGATTTCGCCCACGCCAAGCATCCGCTGGAACCAGGCTACTACTGGGCCGGTTTCGTCGGCACGCGCGATGCGTTCGATCTGGCGCCGAGCGCCGGCGTCACCGGCCTGCAAGGCCAGCTCTGGGGCGAGAATGTGTGCTCGCGCGCGCGGCTCGAGTATCTCGCCATGCCACGCCTGCTCGGCCTGGCCGAACGCGCGTGGTCGCCACCGGACACGAATCCGGACTGGAATGAATTTGCCAACCGGCTTGGCCGGCGCGAGCTGCCACGCCTGGACCGGCAAGGCTGGCATTACCGCCTGCCGCCGCCGGGCGCCCGCGTGGAGAACGGCATGCTGCAGGCGAATACCGCCTTTCCCGGTCTGGGCCTGCATTACACTGTCGATGGCCGCGACCCTGACGCGGGCAGTCCCCGTTACGTTCACCCGGTGCCCCTGCACGGCGCAGGCATCGTGAAACTGGCCAGCATCGACACGCACGGTCGCGTGAGCCGCATCGTCACCCTACATCTGGAATCGCCATGAACGAGACGCTGGTCGCTGCCCCGGTCCACCATGCGCCACGGCGCCATCCGCTGTCGTGGGTGCCCACGCTGTACCTGGCGCAGGGCTTGCCGTTCTATGCGGTGGCGCTGGTTGCCGGCCAGATGCTCAAGAGCATGGGCGTGCCGAACGACCAGATCGCGCGCTGGACGGGCCTGCTTGGCCTGGCCTGGGCCTTCAAGGCGCTCTGGAGTCCGTTCCTGGAACTGGCCCCGAGCCGGCGCATGGCCGTCGTCACCTGCCAGATCTTCGGCGGCGCCTGCCTGGCAATGGTTGCGCTGGCCCTGCAACTGCCGATGTGGTTCGCCCTGTGCCTGGCGCTGCTGGCGATTGTGTCGCTGGCCTCGAGCACCCATGACATCGTCGCCGACGGCATCTATATCAGCAGCCTGACGGCGCGCGAGCAGGCGGCGTATGCCGGCTGGCAGGGCGCCTTCTTCAACGCCGCCAAGTTCCTCTCGCTCGGCGGGCTCCTGATCCTGGCGGGCGAACTCGAAGAGCGCTTCGGCATTGCTTCTGCCTGGACTGTCGTGTTCCTGCTGCTCGGCGGCCTGATGGTGACGCTGGGCCTGTACCACTGGCACGCGCTGCCCGCCACGCCCAAGCTCGCGGGGCGGATCCGTCATGCGCGCGACGTCAAGGCCACGCTGGTCGACGTGTTCAAGACGTTCTTTGCCAAGCGCGGCATCTGGATGGCGATCCTGTTCATCATCCTGTTTCGCGCCGGGGAAGGGCAGATCCAGTCGATCGGCCCGCTGTTCCTGCGCGACGCGCGCGAGGCCGGTGGCCTGGGCTTGACCACCGCCCAGGTGGGTTGGGTGTATGGCACAGTGGGCACGGCGGCCTTTTTGATCGGCAGCATTGCGGGCGGCTACTTCACGGCCTGGCTGGGCCTCAAGCGCGCCCTGCCACTGCTGATCCTGGCGATGAACCTGCCCAATGCCGTGTTCTGGTACCTGAGCGACGCGCAACCCGTCTCGATGCCGCTGATTGTCAGTGCGCTGGGGCTCGAGATGTTCGGCTATGGCTTCGGCTTTGTCGGCGTGATCCTGTTCATCATGCAGGTGGTCGCCAGCGGCCCGTACCAGGCGGCGCACTACGCGCTGGGCACCGGCTTCATGCAACTGGGGTTTGTGCTGTTTCGCACGATCAGCGGCGACATCCAGCAGGCGCTGGGTTATCGGGATTTCTTTCTGTGGGTGCTGGTGGCGGCGCTGCCGGTGCTGGTGCTGAGCCGCTTCATGCGCATCGAGGCGCCTGACAACGCGGTGGAGAACAACTAGCGCCGTTTGACCGGCAGGGCCAGCCAGCCCTGCCACCCGCCATCGTCGGTGCGCGCGACCTTCTGGACATGGGGCCGCGTTGCATCGAGTCGCCACACGCTCTGGTGTTCGAGCCAGTCTTCGTACATGGCCCGAAAGCGTGGCCACTCGCCGTGAAATTCGAGAATCGCCACCATCCCGGCCGGCAGCACGCGCAGCCCCAGGCCCGGGTCGGCCAGCACGCCGGCGTCAAAGCCGAAGTCGTAGCAGTACTCGCGCTCGCCCGTAAACCCCGGATCCTCGTCGAACACGCCGTACCACGGCGCCCCGCGTGGAATGCCGGCGCTTTCCTGTGCGCAGATGAAGGCATTGCAGGCCAGCGACAGCGCCGCGCCGGACTGGCCGAAGAAGCGCTGGTAGCGCAGCTGCAGGGCCGGCAACTGGCGCAGTGTGACGCGCGCGGCAACGCTGCCCGGTACAGGCGCGCAGTAAGGGGTGTTCAGCGCGGTGAGTTCGCCCGGCTCGGCGACAAAGAAACTGACATCGCTTTCGCGCCCGACCTGGGCATCCATGTAGATGCGCCAGCCGCCGTCGCGCCAGGATTTGGCCGGCATGCCGAACTGCTGGCGGAAGGCCTTGGCGAACGCTGCATTGGACGGAAAGCCGCAATCCTGCGCGATGCGCCCGACCGGTACGTCCGGCTCGTGGCGCAGCAGGTGCGCGGCGCGGCGCAGGCGCCGCTTGCGCTGGTACTCCACCGCTGAAAACCCGGTCAGCTCACGGAAGATGCGGTCGAAGTGGTAGCTCGAATAACTGGCTGACGCGGCCAGGCTGCCCAGGGCCAGCGGATCGCCGACCGAGTCGAGCATCAGGTCCATGACTTCGTACAGGCGCGACAGACGCGACACCGGCACCCGCGGCGCCACGCAGGGAGCGGCAGGTGGCATGCGGTGGGCGAGGGCGGCGTGGGTCAGTGGCATATCGAAGATCGTCATGACAGCGTTGATGAATTATGCGACCAAACCCGCTGCCGTGGCGAACTATGTGTAGCCTGGAAAATACAGTCCCCGCCCCGCCGCGTCTCATCACTCCCAGGGCTGGTAAGCGATGCCCTGGCCGATCAGGTCCGCCACTGCCGCGACGTTTTCACCGCTTTCGCTGAACGAGGCCAATACGCCTGCCACGTTGTCGCGGCCCGAGTCGAGGACGTCGAGCCAGAAGGCGAAGCCACTGTCGTCCGGCGCACGGTCCAGCACATTGCGGTAAAGCAGACCGACCACGGCGGCATTGCTCGGCGCCGCGCCGTACATGTCACGGAACTCCCGCGAATCGGCAAACCCGCCGGCGACGGCGCCGAGCGATGCGCCGCGATCGAGTACGGCGATCCAGTAACCCAGACCAATTTCGTCGGGCGCGCGGTCAAACGCGGCGCGGTAAATGCGGTAGGCCTGGCCGGCGGCGCCGTCCAGATCCAGGGCCAGCGTGCGGTTGGCAAATTGCAGACGTTCGACGGACTCGAGCTGGTCGCGGTTGTCGTTCATGCCTGCTACCCGTTCATGGATGGTCCAGGTGCCGGTCGCGGCCGAGCCGGCAATCGTGTAGTTGTCGCGCCCGGCCGTGTAACGGACGGTGTCGATCCCGGCGCCGCCATGCAGCAGGTCGCCGCCGGCCCCGCCAATGAGTACGTCGTTGCCGTCGTCACCATACAACCGGTTGTTGCCAAGGCTGTCCTCCAGAACGTCGTTACCGTCGCCGCCGTGCAATTCATCGTTGCCTTCATTGCCGTTCAGGAAATCCCTGCCGTCGCCACCCTCAAGCACGTCGTTGCCAGCGCCACCGTTGATGGTGTCATTGCCGGCCAGGCCGCGTACCAGATCGTCGAGCCGGCCACCGGAGAGGCGATCGTCGAGCAGGCTGCCAGCGACCGTCTGGCCCCGCGACGAGCCGTCCGGATGGCTGCCCTCATGGAAGTTGTCGGACGTGAACGCACTGACCGTCGTGTTCTCGAGCACAACTTGGGTCGCAAACGTGCGTGGACCGGCCGCGCCGTCTGCATCGATCTGGAGCAGCACGTGGCTGCCATACTGCACCATGCGCGCGCCGCCGCCCGTGCCGAAGGGATTGTCGGCGCGGTAGTAAAAGAAGGAAAAAACGTCCAGCATATCGCCGCCGGCGCCGGTCTGGAAATCACGGATCGTGATCACTGCGGCCGGATCGTTGAATTCGTTGAACCTGTAATGGTCGCTGCCGCTGCCACCCGTGACGTCGATCCGGCGCGACGTGTCCAGGTATTGGAACCTCATCGTATCGTCGCCCTCGCCGCCATCGATCTGCAGGCCTGGCGCGTCGGCCGGTTCGCTGCCGTGGCTCAGCGTGATCTCATCGTTGCCGGCGCCGCCGATGATCTTTCTGACCGCGCTGCCTTCGACATCGATCCTGTCGTCGCCCGCGCCGCCATCGAGCAGCGATCCTGTGCCGCCCACCCAGAGGCCATCGTCACGCAGCCGGTCGTCGCCTTCGCCGCCGCGCAGGATGTTCGCGCCCTGCGCGTCCCTGAGGTCGTCGTTGCCATCGCCGCCCTCGAGGGTATCGTCCCCGTCGCCACCGGACAGCTGGTCGTTGCCTGCGCCGCCCTGCAGCAAGTCATTGCCAACGTTGCCGTCCAGCGTGTCGTTGCCCGCGCCACCGCGCAGGGTGTCGTTGCCGGCGCGCCCGTCGAGCTGGTCGTCGCCGTCGCCGCCATCGATCGTATCGTCCTGTGTGTCGCCCACCAGCACATCATTTCCAGCGGTGCCGGTCTGCACGCTGCCCTGGCTGCTGCCATTGGGGTGGTAGCCGTTGACGAACTGCGTGCTGCCGAGCGATGCCAGCGAGACGTTGGCCAGGACGGCCGCCAGCTCGAACGCATGCGTGCTGCCCGCGACACCGTCAAGATCGATGTACAACGCAACGTCCGCACCTTCCTGGCGTGCGTTCAGATAACCGGCAGCGCCGAAGGGATTGTCCGTCAGGCCATACGGAAGACCACGGCTCAGGTCGATGCGGTCGGCGCCGCCAAAGTCGGTGATGATCAGGTTGGTACCGGTTGCCAGGACCTCGAACAGGTCGGCGCCGGCCCCGCCACTGGCACGGATCGCCACGGCGTTGCGCGTCTCGTCGAACACCAGGGTGTCGTTGCCTTCTCCGCCGTCGACAGTGATGGTGCGGCCCGGCGCACCGTTGCCGCGCAGGTTCAGATAGTCGTCGCCGGCGCCTGCCAGCATGGTGTCGGCGCCGCTGCCACCGGACAGATAATCATTGCCGATGCCACCCTCGAGCAGATTGGTGCCTTCCGAGTAGCTCTCGAGCCGGTCTTTGCCTGCGCCGCCGCGCAGGACGTTGTCACCGGCACCGTCGCGCAGCGTGTCATCGCCGTCGCCACCATCAAGTATGTCATTGCCGGCGCCGCCGAACAGAGCGTCGTTACCGCCCAATCCCAGCAGCCGGTCGTCGAGCACCGTGCCGTTGAGCGTGTCGTTACCGGCAGTACCGGTCAGGAGCATGCCGGTGGTGCCACCGCGCGGATCGAAGCCATCGACGAAATTGGCTGCGCCGACCTGCCCGGGCGTGACGCCTCGCAGGGTGACCAACGTGAGATAGAGCGCAGGATCGCCCGTGCTCTGTTTTTGCAGCAGGGTGTCGGCGCCGGACGCGACCAGTCGCAGGATACCTGTGTCGAAGGGATTGCCGACCGGTTCGACGTTGAACATCCGGCGGATGTCGATCTGGTCGCCGCCCGCGCCGGTCGTGAAGTCGGTGATCACGATCTCTTGCGCTAAATTAAGCGGACCAAACTGGTTCAGGACGAAGCGATCGCTGCCGGCACCACCGGCCAGGCTGCCGGTGCCCACCATGACGCCCGCGATATCGATTGCAATGGTGTCGTCGCCCGCGCCGCCATCGGCGACGGTTGCCACGCCGTTCGTGAACCAGCTGATCTGGATATAGTCGTTGCCGGCGCCGCCAGCGTAGGTGCTGCCGCTGGAACCGGTCAAGGTATCGTTACCGTTGCCGCCGAAGAAGTGGTTGGCGCCGAGGCTGTCTTCGATCCGGTCATCCCCGTCGCCGCCTTCGATGCGGTCGTCGCCGCCGCCGCCTCGCAAGTCGTCATTGCCACCGTAACCGTAGATCGTGTCATTCCCCTCACCGCCATTGATGTTGTCGCGCTGGTCGCTGCCATGGATGGTGTCATTCTGTTCAGTACCGGTCAGGTTGACGGGACCGGGGCCGGCGCTTTGGAGCAGGGCATTGATCATGCGAAAAATCCAGTGAATATCGTAATGGCCGTGACTATTGCGGAACTACACATCCCTGTCCAGATAATTGAAGGCTTGATGCGTTTTGCATACAGATCGCGCACGCTATACAGTTGCTGCGCCGCAGCAAATTTACAAATCACTTACAATTGCGTGGTCATTTAACCATCACAACGCCCCGCGCGTTCTGTCTCTGGAGAAACTATGCAGACAGCATTATCGGCGGGCTTCATCCTCGCCATCGTTCTGTGGGGTGTCATTTCGCCCGACACCATGGGTCCGCTGTTCGAGACCGCACTTGCTACCGTCACCCGCAATTTCGGGTGGTTCTACCTCTGGGTCGTGCTGGGCATGGTCGTGTTCGTCGCGTTCCTCGCCTTCAGCCGTTACGGCAACCTGAAACTCGGCGGCGAAGACGACGAGCCGGAATTCGCGCTGGGCAGCTGGTTTTCGATGCTGTTTGCCGCCGGCATGGGCATCGGCCTCGTGTTTTTCGGCGTGGCCGAGCCGATCTCGCACTACATCGAAGCACCGCCTGGCACCGTGTCGAACACGCCGGAAGCGGCGGGCGCGGCCATGCGCTACACCTTCTTCCACTGGGGTATTCACCCGTGGGCGGTATACAGCGCCGTGGCGCTGGCCATTGCCTTCTTCCAGTACCGGCGCGGCGGTGTCGCCCTCGTCAGCACCGTGACGGACGCGCTGCCATGGCCGATCGTCAAGCACATGGGCGGGTTCTTCAACGGCCTGGCCGTGGTGGCAACCGCCTTCGGCGTGGCGGCCTCGCTTGGTGTGGGTGCGCTGCAGATCAACAACGGTCTGAATACCGTGTTCGGCCTGGAGGTGAGCGAAGCGTCGCAGATTGGCATCATCGTGCTGGCCACCGTCATGTTCCTGGGCTCGGCCGTTACCGGCGTCGCGCGCGGCGTCAAGATCCTGTCGAACGCCAACATGACCGTGGCCGCGCTGCTGGCGCTGGCCGTGTTCATCCTTGGCCCGACCGTGGCGATCATCGACACGCTCACCAGTACCCTGGGCAACTACGTCACCGAATTCGTCCGCATGAGCTTGCGCGCGACGCCGTTCCGCGACAGCACCTGGGTCGGCAGCTGGACCATCTTCTACTGGGCCTGGTGGATTTCATGGTCGCCATTCGTGGGCCTGTTCATCGCCCGCGTCTCGCGTGGCCGCACGATCCGTGAATTCATCCTGGGCACGATGCTGGCGCCGACACTGGCCGCGTTCATCTGGTTCTCGATCTTTGGTGGCACTGCATTGCACATGCAGATCTGGCAGCAGATCCCGATTGCCGACGCCGTGCGCGCCGATACGGCCACCGCGCTGTTCGCGATGTTCGACGCCATGCCGTTCGGCACGCTGATGTCGGGCGTGGCCACGTTGCTGGTGGTGGTCTTCTTTGTCACATCGGGTGATTCGGCCGTGCTGGTGCTGAGCATGATGAGCAGCGGCGGCAATCCGAATCCGTCGACCCGCAGCAAGCTGCTGTGGGGCGGCCTGATCGCCGGTATTGCGATCAGCCTGTTGCTGGCAGGGGGACTGAAGGCGCTGCAGACCGCGACCATCGTGTTTGCCGTGCCGTTTTCGCTGGTGATTATCCTGATGCTGATCTCGCTCTGGCGCGGGGTGCTTGAAGACTGGACGGCGCACGAGAAGCAGGAACGCGAACTGCGTCGCCGGGTGCGTCAGATCGTCGAGAAGTAAGCGTCAATCTCGTACGACACGAACGGCCAGCCGCAGTTGCGGGCTGGCCGTTTTTTCATGCGCTGATGCTCCAGCGAGCAGTCGAATTTCCTCCCGTTATCGACTTGGCACGCTAATGGGCCATGCCACGTAGGCGCATGCGCCGCTGCCGCCCGGTCTGTGACCTGGCGAACAGAGCATCAATCGTGCGACTCCCAAAGTAGGTGTTTTATTCACCGAACGCCTCACGAAGGGAACCCAATGAAAGCACTTGTCTACAACGGACCATGCGACGTCCAGATCAAGAACGTGCCGGATGCCACGATCGAGAAGCCGACCGATGTGCTGGTGCGCATCACGACCACCAACATCTGCGGCTCTGACCTGCACATGTACGAAGGTCGCACCAGCATGGAAACGGGCCGCATTCTGGGTCACGAAAACATGGGTGAAGTCATCGCTGTCGGCAAGGCCGTCGACCGCGTCAAGGTCGGCGACATGGTCTGCCTGCCATTCAATATCGGTTGCGGCTTTTGCGAAAGTTGCGAGCGCGGCCTGACCGGTTTTTGCCTGACCTGCAACCCGGGCAACGCGGGCGCGGCCTACGGCTTTGCCGGCATGGGCCCGTACAGCGGTGGCCAGGCTGAACTGCTGCGCGTGCCATACGGCGACTTCAATTGCCTGGTGCTGCCAAAGGATGCACAGGAAAAGGAAAACGATTACGTGATGCTGTCGGATATTTTCCCGACCGGTTACCACGCAACCGAACTGGCGCAGATGAAGCCGGGCGACTCGGTGGCCATCTATGGCGCTGGTCCGGTGGGCCTGATGGCCGCGATGTCGGCTTTCCTCAAGGGCGCAAGCCGCGTGTTCGTCGTCGACCCGAACAAGGATCGCCTGGCGCTGGCTGAGAAGATGGGCGCGATCGGCATCAATGACATCGAAGGCGACGGCGCGGCGCAGATCAAGGAACTGACGGACGGCCAGGGCGCCGATTGCGGTTGCGAATGCGTGGGCTACCAGTGCTGTGACAAGCATGGCAAGGAAGTGCCGAACCTGACGATGAACAATCTGGTCGAAGCAGTCAAGCCAACCGGCGGCATCGGCGTGGTGGGCGTGTTCCTGCCGGAAGATCCGGGTGCGAAGGACGAGCTGGCCAAGGAAGGCAAGCTGGCGTTCGACTACGGCAAATTGTGGTTCAAGGGCCAGCGCATCGGCAACGGCCAGGCCAACGTCAAGGCGTACAACCGCAGCCTCGCCAAGCTGATCCACGCCGGCCGCGCCAAGCCGTCGCAGATCATCTCGCACGAGCTGTCGCTGGACGAAGCGCCGCACGCGTACAAGAAGTTCGATGAGCGCGCTGATGGCTGGACCAAGGTGATTCTCAAGCCGGGCCAGTAAGTTGCAACGTGGATCGGGGTGTCCCGGTTCACGTCATTGCTGAAAGGAGCAGGGCCATGACGACAACGTTCAAGGCCGGTGACAAGGTGGAATGGGAGTCATCCCAGGGCAAGGTCACCGGCAAGATCAAGAAGAAGTTGACAGCGCCGACCGACATCAAGAGTCACCATGTCGCGGCGTCCAAAGAACATCCGGAATACCTGGTGGTCAGCGACAAGACCGGGGCGGAGGCGGCGCACAAGGCGTCAGCGCTGAAGAAAGCGTAAAGCCTGCGCGGGCTTCAGACTCAGCGCTGCACCGGAGCTGCCTGCTGCGTCGTCCCGGACTGCACGACGCAGCTGCGCGTGCACTGCTGGTAGGATTTGTCACAGCGATCAGCGCGGTCAAGCCGGCGGTGCGTGTCGCCTGCAGCTTGCAGGGCGCGCGCGCCTTGGCCCGGCACTGCGCCCTCGGCGGTTCGCGCCAGCGGATTGCGGGCAGCGGTCTCGGGCGGCGGCACAAAGCGTTCCTTGCCACCCGAACTGGCCTCGACGCGGCATTCGCGCTGCGTCGATTCGCACATCGAGGTACAAAAATTCGTGTCGGCTGCCAGCGCCGGGCCGGTGGCCAGCATGCCGAGGCACGCCATCAGCGACGCGGCCGGCGCAGCAAGGCAGGTCAATGCAAGTCGAAAGGTCATGGCGTGAAGTCGAACGTGGAAAATTGCCAGTCTACGGCATCGGTATCGCTGAAAACTCACGCATTCTCATCTGCGGCGCGCATGCTTTAAGATTCGGTTCACCTTGTCGCGCAAGCATGGCAAGGCATTCCATTCACTCATTCCACATCATGCGCATTTTGCTCGTCGAAGACGACCTCTCCCTTGGCGACACCATCCAGGCCTGGTTGCGCCTCGATGGTCACGCCGTCGACTGGGTCCAGCGTGGCGACTCGGCGCAGACGGCCCTGATGACCCATCGCTATGACTGCGTGCTGCTCGACCGCGGCTTGCCGGGCCTGTCCGGCGACGCCTTGCTGGACCAGTTGCGCGCCGCCGGCAATGGCGTGGCCGTCATCCTGATCACGGCCTTCAATGCGCTCGCCGATCGCGTCGAAGGCCTGGACCTGGGCGCCGACGATTACCTCGTCAAGCCGTTCGAACTCGAGGAAATGTCGGCCCGTATCCGCGCGGCCGTGCGCCGCGGCGCGAACCAGGTGAGCAATGACCTCGTGCACGGCGAGATCGCCCTGAACCTGGACACCAAGGCGGCCAGCCTGCGCGGCGTGCCCGTCGCGCTGACGGCGCGCGAGTACAACGTGCTGTATGCGCTGCTGCTGCGCAAGAACAGCATCGTCACCCGGGCCCAGATCGAAGAGACGCTGTACGGCTGGGGCGACGAAGTCGAGAGCAATGCCATCGAGGTCTACGTGCACAACCTGCGCAAGAAGTTCGGCAGCGACAGCATCGTCACCGTGCGCGGGCTGGGCTACCGGATGAAGACCGATGGTGAATGATTTGCCGGTGCAGCCGTGGTCGCTGCGCCGGCGCCTCTTGATGGCCATCGTGGCCGCCAGCACCGTTCTGTGGCTGGCCAGCCTGGGCATCGTCACCGTCATCGCCTGGCAGGAAACCAATGACGTGTTCGACGATGCGCTCGAGGAATCGGGCCACATGATCATGGCCGCCACCACCGACTGGAACGAGCGCGGCCTGTTGCTGCGGCCCGGGCTCGAGAGCCGGCCCGGCCGCAAGGTCGACATGCAGTACCAGATCGTGACGGACGGGCGCGTCATCCAGCGTACTGGCGGCGCGCCCGCGCAGCCGTTCGTGACGGATTTCGATGAGCAGGACGGCTTCGCCGACGTGCGCAACAACGGCGATCCGTGGCGCGTGTTCGTCGTGCGCGACGCGGCGCGCAGCGTCGAGGTGCAGGTTGGCCAGCAGCAGAGCAAGCGCTTTGATATCCTCGAAGAACTGGCCGAATCGCTGTGGCTGCCCGTGCTGGGCTTCCTGCTGCTGCTGGCGCTCGTGTGCTGGGTGCTGACCGGACGCGTGCTGAAACCCTTGCGCCAGACGGCGGCAAGCATCGCGGCCAAGACGCCGCACGACCTGACGCAGGTCGCCACCGCCGGCCAGGCGCGCGAAGTGCTGCCGATCGTGCAGGCACTCAATGGCGTGCTGGGTCGCCTGGAAGCGGCGCTGCAGGCCGAGCGCCGCTTCACGGCCGACGCCGCGCACGAGCTGCGTACACCGCTGGCGGGTCTGCACATGCACGTGCAGCTGCTGCAGCGCCAGTATCCCGAACTGGCCGCGCCGTTCCAGAAGCTGCGCCACGATATCGCGCGCACGACCGGGCTGGTCGACAGCCTCCTGACGCTGGCGCGTCTGGACCCGCTGGCGCGCGAACAACTGGTGCGCCAGCCGGTGCCGCTACCGGCGCTGCTCGAGCGACTCGTCGGCGCGCATGCGCAAGAAGCAGCGGCACGCGGCATCACCATCGCCGTACACTGCGCGCTCGACTCCGTGGAGGCCGACCCGCAGATGCTCGACATCGTGCTGCGCAACCTGCTCGACAATGCGCTGCGCTATTGCCCGGATGGCAGCCGCATCGCCATCGATGCGCGCCGGCACGGCGGGTTCGACCGCATTGCCGTGCGCGACAATGGCGCGGGTGTGGATGCCGCCAGCCGCGCGCGCCTGAGTGAGCGCTTCTTCCGCGTGCTGGGGCAGGGCCAGCCGGGCAGCGGACTCGGTCTGTCGATCGTCCGGCGCATCGCCGATCTGCACGGCATCGCGCTGGCCTTTGGCACGGGCCTTGACGGGCGCGGCCTGGGTGTCACGCTCGACTTCGATGCGCCCTTAAGATCGGTTTAATGTCCCGCCGGTGTAATGCGTCTGTGCCTGCCAACGCTGTGCAGGCAACGACCCACCAACTACCGAGGACTTGACCATGAAATGTATTTCGCACATCGCCTGCATCGCCCTGTTGATCACCGGTTCGGCCGCCGCTGTCGCCCAGACCGCGGCAACCCAGACTGCAACGCCGGCTGCAACCGCGACCGCCGCCCCGGCCGCCAAGGCCGCGCCATCGGGCTATGCCGGTCCGTCGGGCGCGCCGTTGATGACCGCCAAGGACTTGCTGGCCAATGGCAAGGATGACCAGTACGTGCGCCTCAAGGGCAAGCTCACCAGCCACAAGGGCGACGAGAACTACGAGTTCACCGACGCCAGCGGCAAGATCATGGTCGAGATCGACGCGGACCGTTTCCCTGCCGGCGTGACGGTCGATCACAACACGCTGGTGGAACTCACGGGCGAGTTCGACAAGGAAATGTTTGGCGACTCTACCGTGGACGTCGAGCAGATCAAGGTCGTCGCGCAGTAAGAACTGACGTGTTCGGGCGATAATGGTGGCTTCGCCGCCATGATTGACCGATTTGCCCATGCATTACGATTACGCCGACCTGACGCACAACTTCGACCCCGGCGCCCTGCAGCGTGGCCACGATTACGCCGATGACGGCCATGTCCTGGTCGCGCAGTGGCAGGCCGACCGGCTGGTCGGCGAAGTCGCCGGCAGCGGCGGGGCAACCTACCATCAGACCATCCGCGTGTTCACGCGCCGCGAGCAGGTCAACTTCGACGGTCGTTGCACCTGCCCCGTCGGCTACAACTGCAAGCACGTGGTGTCGGTCCTGATCAAGGACATCGAGTGCCGCGAACGCGAAGCCCGACAGGCCCCCGGCGCGGCCAACGCCGTCGCGCAGCACTGGCTCATGCAGCTCTCGCAGCTGAGCCAGATCACGCAGCCGGCACTGTCGGCCACGGGCGCGGTGACCATCCTGGCCTGGGTCCTGGTGCCGGATCTGCACGGCCACTCCCGGCTGCACCTGCGCAAGGGCCGCCAGGGCAAGCGCGCCGGCATCGGCGCCAGCTCCAGCGACGTCAACCACCATGGCCTGCTGCGCGATCCGCCTGCCTGGATCGCGACCGGTGACGTCGAACTGTTGCGCCAGTTTGCCGGCCTGGCCGCAGCGTCGGGCGGCCTGGGCGTCGCGCGGCCGCAAGGCGCGCTGGGCGCACGCCTGCTGGCCCAGCTGGTCGCGCAAGAGCGGCTGCTGCGCGCCCACACGCCAGAGGATCTGGCGCGCGGCCGGGTCACGCCGCTGCTGGCCGGCCCGAAGCGCGCGGCCGTGATCGACTGGCATCCGCTCGACGGCGATCCCGATGCGCTTCAGCTGAGCTGGCAATTTGCCGGTGGCGGCGCGCGCGAGCAGCAGATTCCCGACGAAGTATTGCCAACCGAACCGGCCTGCTACATCGATGGCGACCTGATCGGGGAGCTGACGCTGCCCGCTTTGCTGGCACCCTTGCCGCTGGAGATGCTGCTCGGCGCGGTGGAGCAGGCGCCGCTGCTGTGGCCGGAGCACCGCGCCAGCGTGGCGACGCGCATGGCCGAGCTTGGCCTGGATGGCGTGTTCCCGCTGCCGCAGGTGCTGGAAACGCAAGAGCGCAGCGACGTGGCGCCGGTACCTCTGCTGGTGCTCGACAGCATGCTGGCCAGGCAGCGCGGCGACTACCGCTGGTACGACCATGCCACGCTGATGTTCGACTACGACGGCTGGATTGCGGAACCCGACGACGGGCCGGTGCTGCGCCGCGTCGAAAACACCAGGGTTCAGCTCATCGTGCGCAACGCCGCGCTCGAGGCGGCGGCGCGGGCGCTGCTGACCGGGCTGGGGTTCGCCGAACCGCCACCCGAGTCGCCGCTGCTGGATCTGCCCGGCGCCTTGCAGCTTGCCGACGAGGCGGCCTGGGTCGGCTTCGTGCGCGATGCGCTGCCGCGCCTGGAGGCGGCCGGCTGGCAGGTCGAGATCGAAGCCGATTATCGCTACCACCTGGCCGAGGTCGACGACTGGTACGCCGAACTCGATGAAGAAGGCGAGGGCGGGCAAGCCTGGTTCGCGCTCGAGCTGGGCATTGTCGTGAACGGCCAGCGGCACGCGTTGCTTCCCTTGCTGCTCAAGATGATCCGCGCCGCGCCGCAGGAGTTCGATCCGGTGGTCCTGGCCACGCGCGCCGACGAGGGCGACCTGGTGATCGAGCTCGACGACGAAACGCGCGTGGCCGTGACCTGGGGCCGCATCAAGCCGATTCTGGTCACGCTGGGCGAGCTGTACTTCAATGAGCGCATGGGCAGCCGGGTGCGCCTGCCGGTGATGGATGCGGCGCGGCTGGCCGAACTCGAGCGAGCAGCACACCTTCGCTGGATGGGCGGCGAGCGCCTGCGCGCACTGGGCCGCAAGCTCAACGACTTCGACGGCATCCGGCCGGTCGCGTTGCCCGTTGGCCTGCAGGCCGACCTGCGGCCCTACCAGCGCAGCGGCCTGGCCTGGCTGCAATTTTTGCGCGAGTATGAATTCGGCGGCATCCTGGCCGACGACATGGGCCTGGGCAAGACGATCCAGGCGCTGGCCCACATCCTGGTCGAGAAAGAAGCGGGGCGGCTCGATCGCCCGGCGCTGGTCGTGGCGCCCACGAGCCTGATGCCCAACTGGCAGGCCGAAGCGGCGCGGTTCACGCCCGGCCTGCGCGTGCTGCTGTTGCACGGCAAGGAGCGCACGGCGCTGTTCGATGGCATCGGCGACGTCGACGTGGTCCTGACCACCTACGCGCTGCTCGGGCGCGACGAAGTGGCGCTGCGCGGTCACCGCTATCACCTGTTGATCCTCGATGAAGCGCAGTACATCAAGAACAGCCGCAGCAAGGCGGCGCAGACAGCGCGCCTGCTCGACGCGCGCCATCGCCTGTGCCTGACCGGCACGCCGGTACAGAACCACCTGGGCGAATTGTGGTCGCAGTTCCATTTCCTGATGCCGGGCTTGCTGGGCGACGAGCGGGGCTTCAACACCGTGTTTCGCAAACCGATCGAGCAGGGTGGCGACATGGGTCGCAAGGACCTGCTGGTGCGGCGCCTGAAACCGTTCATGCTGCGCCGAACCAAGGACAAGGTCGCGACCGAACTGCCACCCAAGACCGAGATCATCCTGCCGGTCGAACTCGGCGGCGTCCAGCGCGACCTGTACGAAACGGTGCGCGTGGCCATGGACCGCAAGGTGCGCGACGAGATCGATCGCAAGGGCCTGGCGCGCAGCCACATCGTGATTCTCGAGGCGCTGCTCAAGCTGCGCCAGGTGTGCTGCGATCCGCGCCTGCTCAAGACGGGCGCGGCCGGCGGTTCGGCCAAGCTCGAGGCGCTGATGGAATTGCTCGACACGCTCATCAGCGAAGGCCGCAAGGTGCTGGTGTTTTCGCAGTTCACGAGCATGCTGGCGCTGATTGCCGATGAACTCAACGCGCGCAGCATCGCCTACGTCGAACTCACGGGCAGCACGGTCGACCGCGCCGCACCGGTCGCTGCGTTCCAGGCGGGGCAGGTGGGCGTATTCCTGATCAGCCTGAAGGCCGGCGGCGTGGGCCTCAATCTCACGGCGGCCGACACCGTCATCCACTACGATCCGTGGTGGAATCCGGCCAGCGAAAACCAGGCCACCGACCGCGCCTGGCGCATTGGCCAGACGCAGCCGGTCTTCGTCTACAAGCTGATCGCGCGCGGCACGCTGGAAGAAAAAATCCAGGACATGCAGCGCCGCAAGGGCGATCTAGCCAATGCCCTGCTGGCGGGCGATACCGAACTGGCGCCCGCCATCGGGGCTGAGGACCTGCGCGAGATCTTCTCACCGGTCGAACACGCACGGCCATAACGCAACAGGCCGGCCGAAGTGACGGGCCTGTCGGGGCTGGAACAACCTTGTGGTGTTTCGACCTTAGGCTTTTTCGAGATGCGCCGCGAGTTGGCCGCGCAGTTCGTGGCCACTCGAGTGCGTGTAATCCTTGTTGAGCTCATGCGTGATCAGCGCCTTGACCTGCGGATCGATTGCCGTGCGTAGCAGACCCAGGAACTCGGGCGATGCGGACACGATCAGATGCTGGTACTGGCCTTTCTGTTGGCCTTGCAACAGGTACGCGGCAACGTCCTTGGCAAACTTTTGCGCTTCGTGCTCGGCTGGCGTGACCGCTGGCTGGTAGTCGCTGCCCGGCGCGCCTGCCTGTGCAGCGTGCTCGAAGCCGCCGCCCTGGCCGCCACCGATATTGTGGCCGCTGTTGCCGGCCGAGCGCGGGCTCAGTCGGTCGGTCACGATGTCGCTCACGCGCTGCTGTGCAGCAGGATTGACCATGTCTTCCACTTCTTGCAGCGACTTGGCAGATTTGGCATCGGCAAAAATACGTGCACGACCGGCATTGGCCGCGATAATCCAGGTTGTAGGCATAGAGTCCCCTGATTGAATGGTGAGTGGGCGCATCTGGCGCTGCGGGGCCTGGGCCCCGGCTGGCGCGATGCGCACGAAGGCCATCGCCGACAGTGGCGGACACGAACGATGCACAGCATCGACCCGCGTTCCCTGCCTGGCGACAAGTGATGATTTAGTATAGCCCTGTCAAAAAATCCACGTCGCACCGCGTTCCTGCCGTGCGTGCCTGGTGAGGTGCCGGATACCAAGTGGATCAATTTGCTGGTGGACGTGCAGTAGCGTACTGAACGGGGAGGCTGCAGGGCGCAAGATGGATCCATCGACACTGCAAACACGGAAGGAACACTATCATGGGTAAATTTTTCATTGGCTGGCTCCTGGGCATCCCGGTTGTTGTACTGGTCATCCTGTACCTGATCTTCTGATCGACGATCGTTCGCAGCAAATAAAAACGCCACCTTGCAAGGTGGCGTTTTTGTTTGCACGCTTCACGACACCTGGCGCCGTGAAGCGTTTTATCCAACGATTACCAGCCGATATCCTTCAGCAGTGGCAGCGTCAGATCCTGCGGTGGCGACACCGACAGGGTCAGGTCCGAATTGATGCTTGGCTCCATCAGCAGGTTTGGCGATGCCGTCACGTCCCAGTGCGAGACCGACGAACCCGGTGCCAGCGTGGCTGGGGTGTACAGCAGCGGACGACCAAAGGCATCGGCGCCAGCCTTGCGGGTGTTGTCAATGGCAAACGTTGCAGTGACCGCACCGGCTTGTGCACGCGAGCCGTATGGCTTGGCGGCGGCCACGGCCGCTTTCAGCAGTTCGCCTTCCGCTTGCGTGATACCCACCGACGGGATGGTGACGCTGGCATCGGTGCCACCTGGAACGAGCGGGCCTGCCGCGTTGTTAGCCAGCACGACGCCGATCGCACCGGCGTTCTGTGCATTCTTGACCTTGAGGGCAAAAGCGCAGGCGCCGCGATTGATGATCGGTACCTTGCCGCGGACCGCTGCGGTATTGGCTGCATCGAATGGTGAGCATCCAGGCCCGATTTCACCAGCCTGAGGCGTGATCGTGGTCAGCACGCCAAGCTTGCCGGAGGTTGGTGCAACTGGGCCGAAGGATGATGCATTGAATTCCATCGTCGGGATGGTGCTGCCCGGGCCGGCTGATTTCAGCAGTGGCGTGCCGCGCAGGATGCTGGCGCCGGCAACCGAGTTGGCACCGGTCCAGGCCAGTCCCAGCGGGTTGATCGCCGAGGCGCGGCGTTCGGACGACGTCATGTTCAGCCAGCTCTTCTTGGCTGTGTTGTCGTACATGAACTCTTCCCAGACGCTTGGCAGGCCGCCTTCGGACACATACGCCGAGCCCGCCGCATTGATGCGGAAACCAGTCGAGGTCTGCACGCTGACGACCGAGAAGCCCAGGCCGTGGCCCAGTTCGTGCAGCAGGGTTGCTGCAAAGTTCACCTGGCCGCCGGCATTGCCGTCCAGGCCCAGGTAGAAGCTGCTGCCTGCGAGGCAGTTCGGCTGACCGAGGTTGACGTTGAACTGGGTCTTGATGTCGACGTTGCCGTAGCCCGTGCCGTCGTCAGGAATGCCTGCAGTCAGGTTGACGCCGGCCAGCTTGTTGGCCAGTGCTGCCGGATACCAGGTGTTTTTCTTGCCGCCTGGGAAGTTATTCCAGATATTCCATGCGCCGGCGCTGCCCAGCGTGGCCGAGGTGGCGGTGCAGTTCAGTGCTTCCCAGCCGGCTGACACGGTGATCGTCACGTTGCTCTGGAGATTGCGCTCCCAGATATCGGCAACGTGGCGGTACACGTTCATGCGTTGCTGGCCGAGTGTCGTGCCATTATTGCCGCCAACCGGTGCCACCGGGGTGGCATCGTTGAAGCCGAAGCCGGCTGGATCGCGGCTCTGGATGGTGATGGTTGCAGCTTGCGCGGCGATGCAGGTCAGGATGCTGGCGGTGGCCAGTACGGTGCGTGCGGCGGTGAGCGAGAAGGATGGGGTGCGCATGATTACTCCGTGACAGGCGTAATGGTGTGAACGTGGCCGGTCGAATCGGCATTCTGGGTGTCGCCGTGCGTAACGGTAATGCTGCCGTCGGCGTTACGAACTGCCACTGACGTGGTCATGAATTCGTCGGTCAGACGGGCGCCGCGCGCGCCGCTGCTGTGGGATTTCTGCAGGGTTGCTTTCGGTGCGATGCGCGCGTAGGCCCTGACGGACTGCGCTTTCAGCGCGACTGCTTCGGCAGGGGTGGCGCCGCGCAGCTTGCCGGTTTCGGCATCGCGCACGACGGTCAGGGACTCATTCGAGACGACCGGTGCTTCCTGGGCAATGGCGGACTGGCCGGCGAAACCCATCAGGGCAAAGGCAATGCCGGCGGCGCGCAGCGCGCGCAGGCCGGTTTGTTGTTTCTGGAACATGACACTCTCCTGGAAAAACCTGTTCGATGCAAAAGGTGCGAAGCGCAGTGTGCTTCGGCGGACAACGTGGCGTGGCGCGCTCAGGCGCGTTTGCGGCGACGTGCGGCAACCAGGCCCATGGCGCCAGCGGCCAGAATCAGGATGCTCGACGGTTCAGGCACGTCGACCATGACGGAGTCGAGGCCGACATAGTTCGACTCGGCCGTTTCGCCGGTGTATTGGAAGCCGAAGCGGGCAGAGCCCTCGCGTGGGCCGATCCAGGCCGTGTATTGCGTCCAGCCATTCTTGCCAACGGTGAAGCTCGGGACCAGGTCAAATCCGATACCGTCGGTGTCGACAAAACCAAACGCAAACTTGTCGCTGAAGCCTTCTTCGTCGACTGCCCGCAGCCAGAACGAGACGGTTACGCCGAGCACGGTCGAGAATTCAGGGGTGTACAGCCAGTTGTTGAGTGTGCCGCCGTCGACACCGCTGTTGAAACTGGTGGCGACGAACGATTCCGGTGCGCCGCTTTGGGCATCGAATTTCGTTTGATCGCCCTGGAACCAATTGAGAGTACCAAGTGGAGCGCTCTTGTTGTCCACGATCCAGCCCTTGCTCTGGAGCGTGTTGACATCGTCAAAACCTTCATTGACTACGACCGCGGCGGATGCCGAAGCCATCATTCCGGAAACCAGCAATGCGAGTAATGCGTTCTTCATTCTATTGCGCTCCAAGTGTGTACGATGAACGGGGCCGCATTCGTGTCACAGCCCCCTGTATCGGATGTCGTAACGATTATTCGACGACCATGGGAGCCAATGCATATTACGTGCCAGCAAAACAAGGCGTTGATTTCTATAAGGAATATTTTTCGAAATGAAAATTCAGTAATTAATTGTAAGATTTTCCGACAAATTTCATACGCTTGTCACATAAATAACGACACTTTATTTTTCAATTTGCGGCATGACGCTATTTTGTTGCCATTGAGTAGGTTTTGTTGATGATTTGGCAGTGTGGCGACATGTCGTGTTTACAGTGATTTTTCTGGAGCGGGACCACGATGCATCTTCTTTTTCCTTCACTGGCGCTCACCTGCCTGCTGGCTGGTTGTGCTGCTGTTCCGGCGCCCTCTGACGGCGACAGCTTCATGGCCACACTCAGAACCATGTGCGGGCAGCGCTTCGAGGGCGGCCAGACCTATGCGGTCGATCCGAACAACGAGTTCGCCAACAAGACCATCTCGACTGAAGTCATCTGCAACCCGGCCGATGTGCGCATGCCGGTCAAAGTTGGCGAAGATCGCTCGCGCACGTGGATTTTCACGCGCCCGGCAGCAGGGCTGGAATTGCGCCATGACCATCGTCACGCTGACGGCACTCCAGACAGGGTAACGATGTACGGCGGCATGGCGCAGCCCGGCGGCACTGCGCGCTCGCAGGCATTCCTGGCAGACGCTTATACGGCCCGGCTGGTTTCCGGCGCGGACACCAATTTGTGGACTGTGACCGTCAGTGAGGACGGCGCCGTGCTCACTTACCGCCTGGAGCGACACGCCAGGCCACGCGCCGAGTTCGTCATGAGGCGCGTGCCGGATTAAGCCGGCGTCCAGGTCGCCGTATCGGCCCGGAGCGTGTCAGCGAATGACAGGATCACCTCGTTCACGATGCCGGGCCGCTCCCGGTGCAGCCAGTGACCCGCGCCGTCGACGGTCACGGTGCCGTGCAATTGCGGCACCAGCCTGGGCATATCGGCAATGATGCGCTCCATGCCCGGTATCGCCATGCCCGGATCGCGCGATCCGACGGCAAACAGGGCAGGGACGCTGACCTGCATGCCATCGAGGCTGCCTTGCAACTGCCAGTTGCGGTCCAGGTTGCGGTAATAGTTCAGGGCGCCACGGAATCCGGCCTGCCCGAAGGCTGCAACCGCAGTATCCAGGCCGGATGCCAGCCAGTCGGACACCTGGGCGGGGTCGGGCAGGTCGGGGAGCATGCCGCGCGCGGGCGCGACCATGCCGAACGGATTGGGTGTGCCGTCGCCTGCACAGCGCGGGCCGGCGTCGCCCGACGCGCCGTAATAGATCTTGCGCAGGGTGGCCGGGATGTCGCGCTCGAGTTCCTGCTCTGCAATCCCGGGTTCCTGGAAATACAGCGTGTAGAAGAGTGCGTCATCCGTGCGGGGAAACAAACCGGTGGGTGGGATGGGCGAGCGCGCCATCATCGGCACGCCCAGTGCCACGATACCTGCGATGCGGTCCGGCCGCATCAGGGCCAGTTGCCACGCGATCG
Source organism: Telluria sp. LT2P80 (assembly GCF_059685955.1). Classification (NCBI taxonomy): domain Bacteria; kingdom Pseudomonadati; phylum Pseudomonadota; class Betaproteobacteria; order Burkholderiales; family Oxalobacteraceae; genus Telluria; species Telluria sp. LT2P80. The sequence continues at coordinate 266,612 of NZ_JCASIO010000006.1, forward strand.
TCGCGCCCCAGTCCGCACCGACGACGATGGCGCGTTCGATCGACAATGTATCGAGCAGGCCGATCAGGTCGCCCACCGCATGAAACACCGTATAAACATCGATTGCCAGTGGCGCCGATGACGCGCCAAACCCACGCAGATCCGGCGCCAGCACACGGTACCCAGCCGCGGCGAGTACCGGGATCTGCGCGCGCCATGCGTCGCCCGTTTCCGGAAAACCGTGGCAGAGCAGCAGGGTTGGCCCCTTGCCCGCCTCCAGATAAGACACGGTGATGCCATTGACCTTGGCCGAGTTGCGTCGCATGCTGCCCTCCATTGTTCAGTCGATGCGTAACATCATATGTTTCGGATTGGGCGGGGTCAAGTGGCGTAACATCATGTGTTACGGATTTTTGAAATTGTTATGTGGAGTAATAATGAGATACGACGCCAGACTGTCACGCATGCTGCATGTGCTGATTCACATGAGCAAACGCGGTGGCAGGACGACGTCCGACACGATCGCGCTGATGCTCAATACCAATCCCGTCGTCGTGCGACGTACCATGGGTTCGCTCAAACGGGCCGGCCTGGTGAGTTCGGATGGCGGTGCCGGTGGCGGCTGGTCACTACAGCGGGACATCGGCAGCATTACGATCCTCGATGTCCATGAGGCACTTGGCTCGCCGCAGGCAATCGCCATCGCGGCCACCGTCGATCACCCGGTGTGCCCGGTCGAACATGCCGTGGTCGGCGAACTTGGTGCGTTGTTCGCGGCAACAGAAGCGTTCATGCTCGAGCGTATGCGCGGCATCACGCTCGCTGCGATCGCCGACCAGATCGTCATACCGACGTGATACATGATGGCCGCGGGATTTGCCAGCCAATCCCGCCCCGTTCGACACCGTTGCATGCCATAGCGACAAGATAATTTTTAGATAGCTATAATCAATCGGTCGGCGTCTTCGTCCCATTGAAAGAGCTTCATGCGCTTCAGATCCATTCAATTGTCCCTGCGGTTCATCGTTCCGCTTGCCCTTGTGCTGGCGCTATTCGGGTATTTCGCCATTCCATGGATGGAAAACCTCACCCAGCGCTGGTTCGTGCGTGACCTGGACACACGCTCGCGCCTGGTATCGAGCACGCTGCAACAACCGTTGCTGACGTATCTCGAAGACGGTACCGGTGAACGCATCAACGACGCATTCGAGCGCGCGATCCAGGACGAGCGCCTGTATGCGCTGGCCCTGTGCTCGACCGACGGAATCCTGCTGTACAAGACCTCGACCTATCCGGCCACGCTCGGTTGCCGTGAGGGGCAGATCAGCAGCGAGGAGGATGGCGCGACGTCCAACCCGGTCGTGCGCCTGGCAGAGGGCCCGGTCCACGTCTCCACGCGCGAACTGATGCAGGACGGCGTGTCAGCCGGCCGCCTGGTGCTGGTGCAGGACATGAGCTTCATCGAGCGCCGCAGCGCCGACACCAAGAAATACATCCTTGGCCTGTTCGTGCTGATGGCTGGCGCGATTTCCATGATCACCGTGATCATCGCCCACCTGAGCTGGCATGGCTGGGTGGCCGGCATGCGCGAAATGCTGCGCGGCGAACTGCTGCCGCGCTCGCCACGCCGCGGTGCGGCCCAGGCGGCGCCGGTCGAAGGCGACATGGCGCCGCTGGCCAGCGAGTTTCGCGCCATGCTCAACGATTACCAGCGCGAGCTGGCCGCCAGTCCGGTCGAGTCAACGACCTGGAGCCCGGAAACGCTGAAGCTGCTGCTGAACCAGGACCTGGCCGGTGACCAGATCCTCGTGGTGTCGAACCGCGAACCCTACATCCACGTGGCCACACCCGACGGCGTGAAAGTGCAGCGTCCGGCCAGTGGCCTGGTCACGGCGGTAGAGGCCGTGATGCGTGCCTGCTCCGGTACCTGGATCGCGCACGGCGCCGGTTCGGCCGACCGCGAGACGGTCGACGCCAACGACCACGTGCCGGTCCCGCCCGACAACCCGAGCTATACGCTGCGCCGCGTCTGGCTGTCGAAAGAAGAAGAGCAGGGCTATTACTACGGCTTTGCCAACGAAGGCCTGTGGCCGCTGTGCCATATCGCCCACGTGCGCCCCGTGTTCCGCTCGACCGACTGGGCCGAGTACGTGCGCGTAAACCAGCGCTTTGCCGACGCCGTGATCGCCGAAGCGCGCTCCGACAACCCGGTCGTGCTGGTACAGGATTATCACTTCGCGCTGCTGCCGCGCATGGTGCGCGCGGTGCTGCCAAAGGCAACCATCATCACGTTCTGGCACATCCCATGGCCAAATCCGGAATCGTTCGGCATTTGCCCATGGCGCGAAGAAATCCTCGACGGCATGCTGGGCAGCACGATCCTGGGCTTCCACACGCCGTTCCACCGCAAGAATTTCCTCGACACGGTCGACCGCTACCTGGAAACCCGCATCGAGGACGAAGCCTCGACCGTCAGCTACGGCAACCAGCTGACGCAAGTAAAACCGTATCCGATCTCCATCGCCTGGCCCGACGAGATCCCGGGCGAACCCGATATCGCTGCCTGCCGCGCCGAGATCCGCCAGGCGCTGTCGCTGCCGGCGGATCAGTTGCTGGGCATCGGCGTCGACCGCCTCGACTACACCAAGGGCATCGTGGAACGCTTCGAGGCAGTCGAGCGCATGTTCGAACTGTATCCGGAAATGATCGGCAAATTCACGTTCGTGCAGATCGCCGCACCCACCCGCTCATCCCTCGACGAATACCAGAACCTGGAAACGCGCGTGCGCGGTCTGGCGCAGCGGATCAATGACCGCTACGCCAGCGGCACCTACCTGCCGATCGTGCTGAAAACCGAGCACCACGAACAGCGCCAGTTGCGCACGTACTTCCGCGCGTCGGACGTCTGCAGCGTGACCAGCCTGCACGACGGCATGAACCTGGTGGCCAAGGAATTCATCGCTGCCCGCGACGATGAAGGCGGCGCGCTGATCCTGAGCCAGTTCACCGGTGCGGCGCGCGAGCTGCATGAAGCGCTGATCGTCAATCCGTACCACATCGAAGAGGGCGCCGAAGCGCTGTACCAGGCGCTGCGCATGCCGCGCGACGAGCAGCGCGAACGGATGCGCAGCATGCGCCGCAGGGTGCGCGACTTCAACGTGTACCGCTGGGCCGGCCGCATGCTGCAGGATGCAGCGCGCCTGCGCCAGCGCGAGCGCGTCAAGTCGCGCATCGTTTCGCTCAGCCAGGACCGCGTGCGCAGGGGGGAAGCATGATCGCTGACAATGACAACCTGCAGGCCGCACTCGACCTGCTGGCTGCGCCCGATTGCGCGCTGTTTCTCGACTTCGACGGCACGTTGGTGGACATCGCGCCGTTGCCCGACCAGGTGATCGTCACCGACATGCTGCACGCCGCGCTGCCGCTGCTGCAGGCGCGCCTGGAAGGGCGGCTGGCCCTCGTGTCCGGCCGCCCGATCAACGAGCTCGACAAATTGCTGGCGCCGCTGACGTTCCCTGCAGCCGGCGTGCATGGCATGGAGCGACGCGGCGTGGATGGCGTCGTGCGCCGCCTGACGCCACCCGACTTCGCCCTGGTACGCCAGGCTGCGCAGGGGCTGGCGGCGCGCCATCCCGACCTGTGGGTCGAAGAAAAGCACGGCGCGCTGGCACTGCACTTCCGCCAGGCGCCCGAGCTGCAGGCGCTGTGCACCGACGCGATGCGCGTGGCGGTGGATGCCAGCCCGGGCCTGTTGCTGATGGAAGGCAAGATGATCGTCGAGGTCAAGTCGAACGCCGTCAGCAAGGGCACGGCGATCCACGACTTCCTGGCCGACGCGCCGTTCGCCGGTTACCGGCCCCTGTTCATCGGCGACGACACGACCGACGAAGCAGGTTTTGCACAAGTACAAAGTATTGGCGGGATCGGCCTGAAGGTCGGCCCGGGCCCCACCGTGGCCCAGTGCCGTATCGCGTCGGCGGAACAATTGCGCATCGTACTGTCGCAAGCGGCCGCCGCGCCAACCATTGGAAAGGACATACCCCATGAATGATGATTCCCACGAGTCGACAATGAGTACCGCATTACCGAATGCCCTCGAAGCACGGGGCACCATTGACCCCACCGGTTCGCTTGATTGCGGCGTGATCGGCAATTGCGCCTTCAGCGCCCTGGTCGACCGCATGGGCCGGATGGTCTGGTGCTGCCTGCCACGCTTTGACGGCGACCCGGTCTTCAATGCCTTGCTCGACCCGAGCGAGAAAGGCAGTCTGTGGAGCGTCGAGCTGGAAGACTTCGCCCGCAGCGAGCAGGTGTATGAACCGAACACGGCAGTGCTGCGCACGCGCCTGTTCGACAGCGGCGGCAACGGCATCGAGATCACCGACTTCGCGCCGCGCTTCCTGAGCCGCGACCGCATGTTCCGTCCCCTGATGCTGGTACGCCGCGTGCGTCCGCTGGGCAGCGGCGTGCGCGTGCGCGTCATCATGCGGCCGCGCTTCGAGTACGGCGCCAAGGCCCCCGAGATCACCCAGGGCAGCCACCACATCCGCTACGTCGGTCCCGACCAGACGCTGCGCCTGAACACGGACGCGTCGCTTAATTATGTGATGTCCGAGTCGTTCTTCCTGCTCGACCGGCCGCTGAACTTCATGCTGGGGCCGGACGAAACGCTGGCTGACGGCATCAAGGACACCGCGCACCGCTTCGAGCTCGAGACGATTTCGTACTGGCGCACCTGGTCGCGCCGCCTGGCGCTGCCGCTCGAATGGCAGGACGTGGTCATCCGCGCCGCGATCACGCTGAAGCTGTCGCTGTACGAAGACACGGGCGCGATCATCGCCGCGATGACGACCAGCATCCCGGAAGCACCGGGGAGCGAGCGCAACTGGGATTACCGCTATTGCTGGCTGCGCGACGCGTTCTTCGTGATCCGCGCGCTGAACAGCTTGTCCGAAGTCGGCACGATGGAAGATTATCTGCGCTGGCTGAGCAATGTCGTGGCGCGCGCCAAGGGCGGGCATATCCAGCCGCTGTACGGCATCGGGCTGGAAGAAGAGCTGCCCGAGTCGATCATCGAGCACCTGCCCGGCTACCGCAACAACGGGCCGGTGCGCGTGGGCAACCAGGCGCAGGAACACTTCCAGCACGACGTGTACGGCAATATCGTGCTCGGCGCGGCGCAGGCATTCTTCGATCACCGCCTGTTCCGCCGTGCGGGGCATGCCGAGTTCGTGCAACTCGAAGCCGTGGGTGAACAGGCATTCCGTCTGTACGACGAGCCGGACGCTGGCATGTGGGAGCTGCGCACGCGCGCCCGCGTGCACACCTCGTCGGTGCTGATGAACTGGGCAGCGTGTGACCGCCTGGCCAAGATCGCCGAAGAACTGGACTTGCCCGAGCGCGCGACGTTCTGGGGCGAACGCGCAGAAATCATCCGCAATCGCCTGTTGACCGAAGCGTGGAGCGAAGAGCGCCAGGCGTTTGCCGAAAGCCTGGGTGGACGCGACCTCGACGCCAGCGTGCTCCTGATGGCCGAGATCAACTTCATCGATCCGATGGATCCGCGCTTTGTCGCCACGGTCGACGCGCTGGAAAAATCGCTGTGCGACGGCCCGTACATGCGCCGTTACGAAGCGCCGGACGATTTCGGCAAGCCCGAAACGGCCTTCAATATCTGCACGTTCTGGCGCATCGATGCGCTGGCGCGGATCGGCCGCGAGGACGAAGCACGCGCTGTGTTCGAAGCGATGCTGGCGGCGCGCAATCACCTGGGCCTGCTGTCGGAAGACACGCATCCGGACACGGGCGAAATGTGGGGCAATTTCCCGCAAACGTATTCGATGGTTGGCCTGATCAATTGCGCGATGCGCCTGTCCAAGCCGTGGAACAGCGTCGTGTAACTGCGTAGTCGTCATGGCCGGGTCATAATCGGCCTTCACACTCTGTCGCATCACGTTGCGATGGAGTGTGCATGAAGCAAAGATCTTCGCCTGACCGGACGGCAGCGTTGGCGCAGGCCGGAAAGCGCCCCTCGTGAAAGAGGGCGAACTCCAGCGCAGCATGGCCGGCAAGACCATCGTCCTGCTCAGCGTCCCGGCTGGCGCCGGCCACACCCGGGTCGCCGAGGCCATCCGCGCCTGCGCCGCAGCCGACCATCCCGACGCCACTGTTATCCACCTGGATGCGATGGCGTTTGCCACGCCGCTGCTGCGCAAGGTCTACACCGAGTTTTATCTGCGCCTGATCACCCGCGCGCCGGGCCTGTGGCGCTACATCTACCGCTGGACCGATGCGGCCAGCCCGGATGGCTTGACCAGCCGACTGCGGCGCCGGATCGAACGGCATGCGTGCCGCATGCTGACCGATGAAATCGCGGCGCTGAAACCCGACGCGATCATCTGCACCCATTTCCAGCCGGCCGAAGTACTGTCGCAGCAGATCGCCGCCGGAAAACTCACGTGCCCGCTCTGGGTACAAGTGACCGATTTCGACCTGCACCGCATGTGGCTGCAGCCGCACGTCACCGGCTATTTTGCCGCCAACGACGAAGTGGCGTTTCGCATGCACGAGCAGGGCGTCGCCGCGCATGCCATCTACGTCGCCGGCATTCCCACGATGCCGGCGTTTTCGCTCACCCACGACCGCGCCGACTGCGCCAGAGCACTGGGCCTGAATCCGGCGCTGCCGACCTTTCTGCTGATGGGCGGGGGCGCCGGCCTGGGCGGCTTGCACCGCGTGGCGCAGCAGTTGCTGGCGATTCCGGGCAATTTTCAGCTGATCGCACTGGCCGGCAAGAATGCTGCCGAACTGGCCGCGCTGCAGCGGCTGGCCGTGCGCTTTCCGGGCCGGCTGGCGCCGCAGGGCTACACGGACCGCGTCGAGCGCCTGATGGCGTGCGCCGACCTGGTGATCACCAAGCCGGGCGGTGCGACCACGGCCGAATGCCTGGCGATGGGCGTGCCGATGATCGTCAACGCGCCGATCCCGGGCCAGGAAGAACACAACGCCAATTATCTGCTCGAGCATGGCGCCGCGCTCAAGGCGGTCGACCTGGCCACGCTCGACTACCGCATCCGCTACCTGATGGCGCACCCGGAAAAACTGGCCGGGATGGCTGCCTGTGCTCGCGCCCTTGGCCGTCCGCAGGCTGCGCGCCACGTCGTCGAAACTGTTCTGGTGCAAGCCGCCCGCAAAAGTGATGTCGCCCATGTTTGAATTGGCCGATAGCGCCAGGCTCGTGGCAACCGTGTGCGCCGTGCTGGCGCTGGCATATCTGTTCGCGCGCGTGGAAGTGGAAATCGAAGGCGAGGCCGGCTGGGCGGCGAACCTGCCGACCTGGCGCATCGAGGAGCATCTGCTGCTCGACATCTTCTGGGGCGGGCGCGCGCTGACCGGCTACCACCTGTGGATGTTTTCGTTCATCGGACTGGTGTTTCACTTCCCGCTGTTCTTCATGGGCCAGTGGTCGTGGCAGCTCGAGGCGACGACCATGGCGTCGATCATGCTGTTCTGGATCGTCGAGGATTATCTGTGGTTCGTCATCAATCCGGCCTTCGGCTGGCGCCGCTTCAAGCAGGTCCACGTGGCGTGGCACAAGCGCTGGGCGCTGGGTGCGCCGATCGATTACTGGTTGTTCGGCGTCATCAGCGCGGTGCTGTTCTGGTACGGCGCCTGAACCAGGTCCAGCGCATGGCGCACGCGCCCGCATAACTCGCCCGACGTGCGCGAAATCAGTTCCGGTGGGATCGCGAACTTGTTCGTCAGGCGATCGTAGTCTTCGAACCCGTACGAGACCATGAACGGGTGCATGCCGGTATGGGCCGCCGCCGTGAAATCCTTGTGCTCGTCGCCGCAGATATAGCCGCGCGCCGGATTGACGCCGAAGCGCTCGCGTACGGCCCGAAACGACGCCGTCTTCTTGTCCTTGAGTGGAATATGTTCCAGAAAATCCAGTGCGCCGATATCGATATCGTGGCGCAGGAACAGCTGGCGCAGCGTTTCCAGGGGCTCGATCGTGATGTTGCGCGTGACGATGCCCACCGTGATACCGGGCGCGGCGATCAGTTCGCGGATCAGGTCGGGGATCCCGTCATACAGCCGGGCTTCTTGCCGGTAGATGTCGGTCAGCGTGTCGACCAGTTTGGCGCGGCTGTTCTTGCGCAGGTTTTTCTTGATAATCGACGGGAATTGTTTCAGGCCGCCCACGTACTTGAGCAAGTGGTGCCGTTTCTGGAATGCCGTTTCGGCGCCGAGCACGCAGCCGTGCTGGTTGAAGGCCATGGCGATCGCGGAAAATGCATCGATGGTGGTGCCATCCGCGTCGAGAATGAGAAGCCGTTTATCGCTGTTGTACATGTGTAGCGCTCCCGATGCCGTTGACCGGACCGGCCTGTCAACCCTGCCGGTGACCACTGTGCACCATCATCGGATGCTGTCATGACAGGGGTATGACAACGTGCGCGTTACGTGGCCGCGAGGTAACGGTCCAGTTCTGCGTTATCCAGCAGGCTGTCGCCCAGGCATGTCGTGGCGATCAGGCCGCGTGCCTGGACCAGGTCGTACCGCAGGCAGGCGCGCAGTGTGTCGAATGCACGGTCGTTGAAATCGGGCCGTGCTTCGTCGATGGCAATGTCGGTGCTGCTGAAGACGACGGGAACGGGCGGCGTGTCGACCGATTTCTCGAACACGGCATTGACGAAACGGCGGCGCGCGTCGGCATCGTCAAGCCGGCTGACGCAGATGACGGACAGGTCGGACGGCAGGTAGCGTTCCAGCAGCGTGCGCAGCGGGGTGTAGTAAAAGCTGTTGGAAATGATGGAGAAAAACGGAAATTGTTTGCGCGACAGGTAGAACGCAAATTCATACTCGATGCGCTGCATGAAGGTATGCGTGCGAAGATGTTCCAGTTCGTGCCGCGCATAGCCTTCCACGATCAGATGCAAACGCCTTGGAAAGTAGGCCTGGCAGATACGGATCACGGTCGCCGAAAAGGTGCTGGCCTCACGCGGCGCGCGGCCTGTCCCGCTGTGTTCGGATTGATACGATGAAAAATAGTCCCGTGCCTGGTCCCCGCCCAGCGAGTTGAGTTTGAACATCTTGTAGAAGCTCCACATCCGCTCAAACTGGTTGCGCAGGCACAGGACCAGGCGCGTATCGTGCTGCGGCAGGCGCTGCACGGTGGCCGGATCGAAGGCATACCCGGCGCTGGCGTCGAGCAGCGGCAGACTGGCCCTGCGCGAACGCGCCGCGTGTGGCTCGTCGTTTGCATACAGATAGGGCTCTTTTTCGCCCGGCACGCGGTCTTCGGCCAGGCCGTTGACGACCATCCATTCCGACAGCGCCGTGGTGCCGCATTTTGCGACGCCGACAATGAATACATGCTTGATCGTCATCGTTCATCTCCCGGGAAGCGGTTGTGCCACGAGACGATAGTCTCACACACGCATTGCTGACCCGCATGTGACGAACGACGAATCGTTACACTGGCATCCTTCAGACTTTGTCGAGGCAAGCATGCGCTCAATGGATTTCAGTTCGTGGCAAGGGGCGATGACGACCATCATCGGACTTGCCGTCATCACCTTGCTGGGCGTGGGTATCCGCCTCATCATCATGCAGACGATCCAGCAGCGGCGCGAGCGCATGAACCGCCAGATCAACGAGCGGCTCAAGACGCTGATCGCAGCCTACCGCACGCTGGGCGGCTCGTTCACGGGCCAGCTGACGGTCGACCCGACCCATTTGCGCGACCTGCATGAGCGCGCCCGGGCCGGGGAGGGCGGCCTGGCAGTGGCCGAGGAAACCTTCAGCTCCGAGCGGTCACGCCGCATGCGCGACGCGGTCGAGGCCGCGCTGGCGGACATCCTGCTGCTGGGGACCGAAGAGCATTGCCGGCTGGCGGGGCAGGCCGCGGCCGACATGGCAGCCGGCCGGCCGATCCACACGGCGGACCTGGTGATCAGCCTGCGCGGTTTCATCCGCAGCGCGCTGGACCTGGGGCCGATGCCGGCCGATGTGCTGATTCCGCTGCAGGGGCCGACGCGCACCCAGGGCGGCGCGGCGCGTGGCAAGGGCGAGGCGGGCGGTAACCGGGGCGGTGGCAATGGCGGCGGCAATGCCGATGGCGGCGGCGGCGGTGGCATGGCCATGGGGATGGCGCCGGGCCTGGGCCGCAGGGATGCCGATCAGGCCGGCTGATGCGCCCCTTATCCGGCAAGCGGTGAGGCCGCCTTGGCGGCATACATCGCCTTGTCGGCATGCGCGATGAGTTCTTCACGAGTACTCCCATGCTCGGGATAGTGCGCGACACCGACGCTGACGGAAATCTGCAGCCGGTGCCCGTCGCCCAGATCGACGGGCGCCGCCAGCGCCTGGTGGATCTTGTCCAGGACCAGCCCCGCATCGGCCGCCAGCACGATGTCTTCCAACAAGACGACGAATTCATCGCCGCCCAGGCGGGCCAGCGTATCGCTGTTACGCAGGCAGGCCGAGACACGGCGCGCGACCTCCTGCAGCAAGCGGTCGCCACAGGCGTGACCAAAGTTGTCGTTGACCTGCTTGAAGCGGTTCAAGTCAAGGAACAGCAGCGCCAGGCGTTCCTGCTGGCGGCGGGCATGCGCGAGCGCGGTGTCGAGGCGGTCGTGGAACAGGCGCCGGTTTGGCAGGCGGGTCAGCTCGTCATGCAGGGCCATGAAACGTAGTTGCGCATGCAGTTGCTTGCGTCCGATGGCCGCGGCGAGCTGATCGGCCACGAACACCAGCAAATCGCGGTCCTGCGTCCGGTATGGGGCGTCATCCGGGCCGTTGCGCAGCGCGATGACGCCAACGACGCCGTCGGTCGTGGTCATCGGTACGGCCAGTGCGCCGCCTGCCAGGCTCGCCGCTGCTGCCTGCAAGGGCGCCGGCAGGACGGACTGTGCGCCGGGGGCAAGCAGCAGTGGCGCAGCGCACTGCGCTACTGCCTCGCACAGCAGCGGCATCAGCGCTGCATCGCACGGGGCGCCGTCGTCCACGAGGTAGGCGAAGTCGATGTCCTGGCCGGCCGTATCGCACAAGGCGACCGCAAAGCAGCAGGCCGGCAGGAACTCGTGGACGATGGCGTGGCTGCGCTCGAACAGGTCGGCCAGGTCATCGCTTGCATGGGCCGCTTCTGAAATCGCGTACAGCACCGACTGCATCGCCTGCGCCTGCTTCAGGGCAGTTACGTCGCGCGCGACGGCCACGCGCAGCTGATCGGCCTCGGACCAGCGCGCCGACCACATGATATGCACGATGTCGCCATTCTTGCGCACATAACGGTTTTCAAAGTTGGTATGGACCTGGCCATTCATGACCTCTTGCGCCACAGCGAGCGTGCGCGCGCGGTCGGCCGGTGCGACCAGGTCGATCATGGTCATGCCGATCATTTCCTGCTGCGTATAGCCGAAAATGTTGACACAGGCGGCACTGACGTAGACGAACCGGCCGCCGGCGTCGACCATGCAGACGGCGTCGAGCAGCAAGTCCGTGAAGTTGGCAATCGGGGCGCCCACAGTGTATTCCATGAACATATTCTAAATGACATTTGATCTGAAAATCTGGTCCATCAGTTCGGGCGCGATGTCATGCATACAGGGTGCGCTTTTGGGAAACAAGGAAGCACACCCGTAGGAGTATTCCGTTTTAAAAAAACTTGCTCATCTGACAGTAATTTGGCCGGCTGAATAGCGCAAAATAAAGTTCGCTAGAGATATTTGTCTCCCTCAAAAATACATCATCGACAGAGTTGTCAGGCGCAGCCAGCCTGCGCACCACCGGGGCAGCGCCGTTCTGCTGCGCAGATCAAGAAGGAGTCAGGCATGTCCAAAACAAGCAAGGCCACGAACAATCTGCATCACGTGCAGAACCAGTGGGGCGGGACCTCCGCGCAGTGGCATGAAGGCGGCATGTGGATCATTGGCGCACGGCCCGGCCAGCACGTGGTGGCGCTCGACCTCACGTCGAGCGACAACGGCAAAACGCTCACCGGACAAATGAAATACGCAGGCGAAGGCGCTATCGGCTTTCGCGCCACTCTGACCCAGAGCAACACATACATCGTCGAAAACCAGTGGGGCGGTTCGTCGGCGCCATGGCATCCGGGCGGGACGTGGGTGATCGGCTGCCGCCCTGGCCAGAGCGTGGTCGCCATCCATGTCGAATCGGGCGACAACGGCGCCACGCTGAAGGGGACGATGACCTACAGCGGCGAAGGCCCGATCGGCTTCCAGAGCCAGACGAGCGATGGCGCCGTGTACGCTGTCGAAAACCAGTGGGGTGGCGGGTTCGCGCCCTGGCACCAGGGCGGCATCTCGGTGCTCGGTTGCCGCGACCAGGCCGTGCTCGCGGTCGACCTGACGTCGACCGATGGCGGCAAGACCCTGACCGGCACCATGACGTATGCGGGCGAAGGCCCCATCCGCGTGCGCGCCACGGCGGTCGCCGGCAACAACTACCAGGTCGAAAACCAGTGGGGCGACACGTCGTCCGCATGGCATCCGGGCGGTATCTGGCTGATCGGCTGCCGCGCCGGCCAGCACAGCGTGGCGCTCAATGTCACGTCCGGCAACCAGGGTAACAACCTGCATGGCGGCATGACCTACAGCGGCGAAGGCGTGATCGGCTACCGCGGTACGGAATTGCCGATGTAAAGACCCTGCAGCGGCCATCCCCACCAGGGGGCATGGCCGCTGCCTTGCTCACATCACGCCGCGCCGGGCAGCATCATTACCGTCACCCACATTCCGGGTCACACCCACAATCGGGGTCAGGTCTGACATTCGGACACGAGCTCGACAATACAATCGGGGTCAGGTCTGACATTCGGACACGAGCTCGACAATACAATCGGGGTCAGGTCTGACATTCAGACACGAGCTCGACAAAAATCTATCTATAAAATCCCAGGCGAAGACATCAAGGAAGAGTCCGTGTCCAAATGTCAGACCTGACCCCGGCTGTGCTGGTTTGACCCCGGCTGTGCTGGTTGTGATCCTGGCGTCATGCCGCGCCGGGCAGCGGCAGCGGCGTCACTGTCACCTGCACGTCGAGCTCCTGTTTGCCGCCACCCAGCACGATGCCGCGCATCGGCGTCACGTCGCTGAAGTCGCGGCCCCAGCCTAGCGTGATGTGCTCATGCTGCACGAGACAGCGGTTGGTCGGATCGAAATCGACCCAGCCCAGCGCCGGGCAGAACACCGAGACCCACGCGTGCGAGGCATCGGCCCCGATCAGGCGCGGCTTGCCTTCCGGCGGGTGCGTCAGGATGTAGCCGCTGACATAGCGCGCCGGCAGGCCGATGCTGCGCAGGCAGCCGATCATCAGCTGCGCGAAATCCTGGCACACGCCGCGCCGGCCGCGCAGCACCTGGTCGAGCGGCGTCGAGATGTCGGTGGCCTTGCTGTCGAATTCGAAGTCGTCGAAGATCCGGTGCGTCAGGTCGAGCGCCGCGTCGAGCTGCGGGCGGCCCGGGACGTAGCTCTCGCGCGCATAGGCTTCCAGTTCCGGGAACAGCGCGACATGGGGCGACGCATACAGGTAGCGGCAGGCTTCCAGCGTGGCTGCGCTTTTTTCCTTGTCCATCATGTCGCGCACGGATTCCCACGACAACGTGCCGGCGATCTGCGCCAGCGTGTAGCGCGGGCGCAGCGAGACCGTCGATTCGGCGTGCACCAGCAGGCTGTCATGCGGCACGGTCAGCGCCACGTGGCGCGTGATGTTGCCGAAGTAATCGACGCCCTCGTTGCTGTCGTTGATCACCGGGTCGAGCCAGATCAGGTGCGACTCGGTCTGCTGGCACGAGAACGAGCGCGGCGTCAGGTGCAGGTATTGCTGCGACAGCGTCACCATGCTGTTGTACTTGTAGCGCGTCTCGTGCACCACGCGATAGCGCGCAATCACATCGGCGCCCACGGCGCCCGGCAGCAAATCGGTCATGAGGTACGGTTCCTTTGCCGGCCGTTGGCGGTATAGCTGAAAAACTGGACGCCGATCTGTTCGGACAAGGCCGCGCTGGCCTGCCCGATACGGCTGAGCAGGTCGCTGAGCAGCGCGTTGCCATGCTTCAGGTCGACGCCCGGGTCGAGCGCGGTCAGTTCGGCCTTCAGTGGTGCCAACAGGTCCAGGCCCCCGGCGCCCTGGGCCTGCGTGACCTTGCCCAGCGTGCCGATGATGCCGTTCAACTGGAACACGATCGAGCGCGGGTTGGTTTCGTCCAGCAGCAGCAGGTCGAGCACCGGCAGCCACTCGGGCTGGGCGCGGTAGCGGGCGCGGTAGGTGATGATGCTGTCGGACAGTTCGAGCACCCAGTCGAGATTGCCGTTTTCATCCATCGCCAGTGCGCGCTGCAGCACGACCGCCTGGAACTGCAGGCGCTCCAGGCGCCGGCCGATCGACATGAAGCGCCAGCCGAGGTCGCGCACCATGCCGTCGAGGGCAAAGCCGGCCAGCGTCATCAATGCCGCAGCGGCATCGTCGAGAATCGTCATCACGCCCGACTGCGACGGCCGCTCGCCAGGCGGTGCGACCGGCTGCACCATGCGGTTCAGGGCGCGCCAGTTGTCGACCGAGAAGCGCTCGTGCAGCTGGCCGGCGATCCGGTGCAACTGCTGCTGCTGGCGCGCCAGGCCCGGAACGGCGGGCGACACCACCGCCAGCAGCAGCGCCGATTCGATCTCGGCATCGGTGAAGATCGGGGCCGGCAGGGCGCTGGCGGTGCCCGGCAACGTGCTTGATCCCGTAACGGCGGGCGCCGCCGGCTTGCGCTGCGGATCCAGCAAACCGAACCAGATGCACAGCGCCTCGACGGTCGGCCATTCGGCGCCGCGCTGGTCGAAGCGCACATTGAACAGGATATTGAGCGCGACCCGCAGCAGGCGGCAGATATTGTCGCTGCGCTCGGCATGGCGCCCGAACCACAGCAGGTTTTCGGCCACGCGGCTCGACAGATTGCTGTCTTCGCGCACCAGGTCTTCGCCCGTGATGCTGCTTTTTTGCAGGCGGTGCGTGTCGACGCGGGCGCGCGCCTGGACCCAGGTGTCCTTGCTGGCGCCGCCCATCTGCATCGTCAGCACGCGCGCGTCGGGCCCGGTGGCCACGCGGGTCAGGCCGCCCGGCATCACGACATAGCCATTCGGCGTGGCGCAGGCAAACACGCGCAGACCCACCGCACGCGCCTGCAGGCCGGGCGCGCGGCCATCCTTCCACACCGGTGCCTGCGACAGGCGCACCAGTTCCTGCGCGATGTAATGGTTGGGATTGGCGCGCAGATTGGCAATGAACGCTGCGCGCGCCTCGCCGTCGAGATCCTGGCCGAACACGGCCGGCTGGAAAGGCATCGCGCCACTCGGTTTGATCACCAGGCGATCGAGTCTGGTGATCACGGTTTCGAGCGCGGCCGGTTCACCGCACCACCAGGTGGCCACCGAGGGCATCTTGAGCGGCTCGCCCAGCAGGCGCTTGGACAGCGCCGGCAGGAAGCCGAGCAGGGCGCCCGACTCGAGCAGGCTCGAACCGAGGCTGTTGGCCACCACCACATTGCCGCGCATGGCGGCCTGGGTCAGGCCGGCCACGCCGAGCAGCGAGTTTTGCAGCTCGAGCGGATCGCACGATTCGTCGTCGACCCGGCGCATGATCACGTGCACGCGGTGCAGTCCGGCCAGGGTCTTGATGAAGACGACGCCGTCGCGTACCGTCAGGTCGCCGCCTTCGACCAGCGTCAGGCCCAGATAGCGCGCCAGATAGGCCTGCTCGTAATAGCTTTCGCTGCGCGGGCCCGGCGTGAGCAGCACGATCAGCGGCATTTCGCCTTCGCGCAGCGGCGCCGGCTTGTCGCCATGGGCCGCACACAGCCGGCCCCAGTGCACCAGGCTGTCGTGCATCGTGCGGAAGAACGGCGACACGGGCTGCACCTTCAGTTCGCGCAGCAGGTCGGGGAAGGTAGGAGCGATGATCGACCGGTTTTCGAGTGCGTAGCCGGCGCCCGACGGCGCCTGCGTGCGGTCGGCCATCACCCACCAGCGGCCGTCGGGCGCGCGCGCCAGGTCGACCGCATAGAAATGCAGGGCCACGTCGTCATGGTGGCGCATGCCGTGGCACGGGCGCAGAAAGCCCGCGTGGCCATGGATCAGCGCCGATGGCAGCAAGCCTTCGCGCAGCATCGCCTGCTCGCCATACACGTCACCCAGGATCTTGTTGAGCAGGGTGGCGCGCTGGATCACGGCCGCTTCGATGCCGCTCCATTCCTCGTGCGGCAGGATCAGGGGCAGCACGTTCAGGTCCCACTGGCGCGGCCTGGTGCCGGCGTCGGCCAGCACGTTGTAGCTGACGCCGTTTTCACGCACCTGGCGCTGCACCATCTCCAGACGCTGGCGCATCATGTCCGGTGCTTCATGCTCCAGGTTGGCAAGCATCGCACGCCAGTGCGCGCGCGGCGCCTTGTCGGCGCCCAGCATTTCATCGAAACCATCCGGCGCGGCCAGATAGTGGGCAAGCAGTTGATTGGGCATTGGCGTGCAGCTTTACGGTTGAAACGAATGCCAGCGTTACATCGGCTGCCAGCGCAAATCGAGGGTCATCGGGAAGCTCGGATTGAGGTCTTCCTTGTACACCGTGAACGGGCCCGGCGTGTGACCGTGTGGCCAGAAACGGGCAAAGCGGCGTGCCTCGGCAGCATTGGCATTGACCGGCGAGCCGGTTTCGCTGCGCCCGCCCGGGTGCACGACGTGGTAGGTGCAGCCGCCGATCGAGCGCCCGCTCCAGGTGTCGACCAAGTCGAACACGAGCGGCGCCTGGACCCGGATGCTCGGATGCAGCGCCGACCACGGGCTCCAGGCGCGGAAGCGCACGCCGGCCACGTATTCGCCCGGCACACCGGTCGGATGCAGCGGCAGCATGCGGCCATTGCAGGCCACCACGTGGCGCCCGTCGGTCAGGCCGCGCACCAGCAGCTGCATGCGCTCGACCGACGAATCGACGTAGCGCGCGGTGCCGCCGGCACTGACTTCTTCGCCCAGCACGTTCCACGGCTCGATCGCCTGGCGCAGTTCCATCTCGACGCCTTCGTAGACGACGGTGCCAAAGCGCGGGAAGCGGAATTCGATGAACGGCTCGAACCAGTGGTCCTCGAACGCATAGCCGGCTGCGCGCAGGTCTTTCGCCACGTCGCGGATATCCTGCGCGACGAAATGCGGCAGCATCCAGCGGTCGTGCAGCGCCGTGCCCCAGTGTACGAGCTTGGCCTGCAGCGGCTGGCGCCAGAAGCGCGCGACCAGGGCGCGCAGCAGCAGCATTTGCAAGAGGCTCATGCGCTCGTGCGGCGGCATCTCGAAGGCGCGGAATTCGACCAGACCCAGGCGGCCGGTCGGGCCGTCCGGCGAGTACAGCTTGTCGATCGAGAACTCCGAACGGTGCGTGTTACCCGTCAGGTCGACCAGCATATTGCGCAGCAGGCGGTCGACCATCCACGGCTTGTCGCCCGGGTGCATGGTCGGCAGCACTTTGTCCATTTGCTGGAAGGCGATCGCCAGTTCGTACAGGTTGTCGTCGCGCGCTTCATCCACGCGCGGCGCCTGGCTGGTCGGGCCGATGAAGGTGCCCGAGAACAGATACGAGAGGGCGGGGTGGATCTGCCAGTACGTGATCAGGCTTTTCAGCAGATCCGGCCGGCGCAGCATCGGGCTGTCTTCGACCGTGGCGCCGCCCAGCGTCGCGTGGTTGCCGCCGCCCGTGCCGGTATGGCGGCCGTCGAGCATGAATTTCTCGGTGCCCAGGCGCGTCAGGCGCGCTTCCTGGTACAGCGTCGTCATGTTGTGGACCAGCTCATGCCAGCTTGCCGCTGGATGAATATTGACCTCGATGACACCCGGGTCGGGCGTGACGCTGAGCAGCTTGATGCGCGGGTCGCGCGGCGGTGCGTAACCCTCGATGCGCAGCTTCATCTTCAGCTTGGCGGCCGTGTTCTCGACCGCCGTGACGAGCGCCAGGTAATCCTCGATGCGCTTTTGCGGTGGCATGAAGATGTACAGGCGGCCCGCACGCACTTCGAGGCACAGCGCGGTGTGGATGACTTCGTGCGCTTCCGGGTCAGTTGCGACAGGCGCCGTCTTGTTCGACGATTTGCCGGGCGCCACGCTCAGGACCGGGCGCCGGTCTTTCTTGCCAACGGGGAGCGGGCCGAGCGGCGCGAACGGGTCGACATCGAAATCGGGATCGCGCTCTTCGGGCAGCACCCACGGCAGCGTGGCCAGCGGCAGGCGCAGGCCGATCGGTGAATCGCCCTCGATCAGATACAGGTTTTCGCGCTTGAGCGGCCACGGCGACGTGCGCCAGCTGGTGCCGAGCATGACCGACGGATCGTGTTCGCGCGCTTTCAGTGGCAGCACGTAGCCGGCCACCTGGCCCAGGCCCCGTTCGAGCAGGCGCGCCAGGCGGCGGCGCTCTTCCGGGGCTTTCAGGTCGGCGTCCAGCGGATCGAGATTGCGCGGCAGCGCCTGCTCGCGCTGCGCTTGCAGCAGCACGTCTTCGTAGGCGGGGATGGCGCTGCCGGCCGGCAGGCCGAGCGATTTGACCAGCTCCGCAGCAAAGCGGCCAGCGTCCTCGCTGCCGTAGCCATCGTCGATGTGCTCGTCCGAGAACAGCGACGGATCGAACCACATCGGCTGGCCGTCGACGCGCCAGAAGATGTTCAGCGCCCAGCGCGGCAGCGGCTCGCCCGGATACCACTTGCCCTGGCCATAATGGATCATGCCGCCCGGTGCAAAATGGTTTTTCAGGCGGTGCATCAGGTTGCCCGCCAGCTCGCGCTTCTTGTCGCCATGCGCCAGCGTGTTCCATTCGGCGCCGTCCATATCGTCGATCGAAACAAAAGTGGGCTCGCCGCCCTGTGTCAGGCGCACGTCCTGGTTCACCAGGTCAGAATCGACCTGCTGGCCCAGGCGGTTGATCTTGTCCCAGTCGTGTTCCGTGTACGGCTTGGTCACGCGCGGGTCTTCGTGGATGCGCGTGATCGTCATTTCGTGGACGAACGTAACCTCGGCCTTATCCGTAAAGCCCGTGACCGGTGCGGCCGACGACGGCATCGCCGTGCAGGCCAGCGGAATATGGCCTTCGCTGGCCAGCATGCCCGAGGTCGGGTCGAGGCCGATCCAGCCGGCCCCCGGCACATACACCTCGGTCCAGGCGTGCAGGTCGGTGAAGTCGACGGTGGTGCCGCTCGGGCCATCGAGCGCTTCCTGATCGGCGGTGAGCTGGATCAGGTAGCCGGACACGAAACGCGCCGCCAGGCCCATCTCGCGCAGGATCTGCACCAGCAGCCAGCCGGTATCGCGGCACGAGCCGGAGCGTAGCTGCAACGTGTCTTCCGGCTCCTGCACGCCCGGCTCCATCCGCAGCAGGTACGCGATATCGCGCTGAAGGCGCTGGTTGATGGCCACCAGGAAGTCGTTCGTGCCCATCGGCTGGGCCAGCAGTTCGCGCCGCGCGCTGGCAACCCACTCGGTCAGCAGCGGGCCAGGCTCTTGCGACCTGGTGTACGGGCTCAGTTCGGATTGCAGCAGGTCCGGGTAGGCGAACGGGAAGGTCTCGGCGTATTTTTCGACGAAGAAGTCGAACGGGTTAATCACCGTCATGTCCGCAACGAGGTCGACCGTGAACTCGAGCACATCGGTTTGTTCCGGGAATACAAAACGGCCGATGTAATTGCCGTACGGGTCTTGCTGCCAATTGATGAAATGCTCTTTCGGCAGGACGGTCAGTGAATACGACAGGATCGGTGTACGCGCATGTGGCGCCGGACGCAGGCGCACTTCATGCGGTGACAGATTGACCAGGCGGTCGTAACGGTAGCTGGTCTTGTGATGAAGCGCAACGCGGATAGCCATGCGGTGGTGCCTTTCGATTGGGGCGCGATCGATGCCGGCGCTCTGAATTTGGTCGTATTAATTTGCGCACAACTGAGCAGGGGGCTGAGTAAGCGCAAGATAGGAGCATTTAAGCATGATTCATACCTGCGTTCGTTTGACTTGCGAGTCGGACGGGTAGCTGGCACGTTTCTTGTTAGTATTCTGGCACAGGAGGCAATGATGTCGAACTTTTACGATGAAATGTATTCCGATGAGGCAACTGTGCGGCCTCATTACCAGGCATTCGCGGATTGGCTCGGCCAGCAACCCCCGCATCTGATCGAGCAGAAGCGGGCGGAAGCCGAGCTGAACTTCCAACGCGTTGGGATCACGTTTGCTGTGTACGGCGACAACGCCGGCAAGGAACGGCTGATCCCATTCGACATCATTCCGCGCGTGATCAACGCCGCCGAGTGGGCCAAGCTGCAGGCCGGCCTGGTGCAGCGCGTGACTGCGCTGAACCGCTTCCTGCACGATGTGTACCACGACCAGAACATCCTGAAGGCGGGCGTCATTCCCGCCGAACAGATCCTGAATAACGCGCAGTACCGGCCGGCCATGCAGGGCGTCAAGGTGCCCTTGGACATCTACGCCCACATTGCCGGTGTCGACATCGTGCGCGCCGGCGAAGGCGAGTTCTACGTCCTTGAAGATAATCTGCGCGTGCCGTCGGGCGTGTCGTACATGCTGGAAAACCGCAAGATGATGATGCGGCTGTTCCCGGCGCTGTTCGCCCGCAACCGCGTGGCGCCGGTCGACCATTATCCCGACCTGCTGCTCGACAATCTGCGCACCGTGGCGCCGCATGGCGGCGACGATCCGACCGTGGTCGTGCTCACGCCCGGCATGCACAATTCGGCCTACTTCGAGCACGCGTTCCTGGCCCAGCAAATGGGCGTGGCGCTGGTGCAGGGGCAAGACCTGTATGTCAGCAACGACACCGTCTACATGCGCACGACGCGCGGCCCGAAACAGGTCGACGTCATCTACCGCCGCATCGACGACGATTACCTCGATCCGCGCGCGTTCCGCCCCGAATCCACGCTGGGCGTGCCGGGCCTGCTCGACGCCGTGCGCGCCGGCCGCGTCGGCCTGGCCAATGCCATCGGTACCGGCGTGGCCGACGACAAGTCGATCTACCCGTTCGTGCCGGACATGATCGAGTTCTATCTCGGCGAAAAGCCGATTCTGAACAACGTGCCGACCTACCAATGCCGCAAAAAAGAACACCTGGACTACACGCTGGCGAACTTGCCGCAACTGGTGGTCAAGGAAGTGCATGGCGCCGGCGGCTACGGAATGCTGGTCGGACCGGCCTCGACAACGGCCGAGATCGAAGATTTCCGCCGCCGCGTGCTGGCCAATCCGGACGGCTACATCGCCCAGCCGACGCTGGCGCTGTCGGCGTGCCCGACCTATGTCGAATCGGGCATCGCGCCGCGCCATATCGATCTGCGCCCGTTCGTGTTGTCGGGCAAGACCGTGTCGATGGTGCCGGGCGGGTTGACCCGCGTGGCGTTGCAAGAAGGCTCCCTGGTGGTCAATTCGTCGCAGGGCGGCGGCACCAAGGACACCTGGATACTGGAGAACTAGCATGTTGAGCCGCACCGCAGATCATTTGTTCTGGATGGCCCGCTACACCGAGCGGGCCGAAAACACGGCGCGCATGCTCGACGTGCGCGTCCAGTATTCTCTGATGCCGCAATCGGTCCAGGCCGAGCAGCAGGGCTGGCGCACGATGCTGAGCGTGTCCGAACTCGAAGCCCAGTTCGACGCCAAGTACGACGCACTGACGCAGAAGAACGTGCTCGACTTCATGGTGCGCGACCCGGACAACCCGTCGTCGATCGCCAGCTGCCTGCGCGCCGCGCGCGAGAATGCCCGCGCCGTGCGCGGCACCTTGACCACCGAAGTCTGGGAAACCGAGAACACCACCTGGCTCGTGCTGCAAAAGCACCTGAGCGAGCGCATGTTCGAACGCGATCCCGGCCAGTTCCTGGAATGGGTCAAGTACCGCTCGCACCTGTCGCGCGGCGTCACGCTGGGCACGATGTTCCAGGATGAAGCGTTCAACTTCATCCGCCTGGGCACCTTTCTGGAACGGGCCGACAACACGGCGCGGATCCTCGACGTGAAGTTCAGGTTTCTGGCATCGGACACGATCCAGGAAGGCGCGCAGGGCGAATACTATTACCTGGCGGCGCTGCTGCGCTCGGTATCTGCGTTCGAAACATATCGCAAGGTGTACCGTCACGCGATCACGCCGACGCGCGTGGCCGAACTGTTGATCTTGCAAGGCAAGATGCCGCGCTCGCTGGTGGCCTGCATGGCCGCCGTCGTGGCCGTGCTGCAGGACGTGCGCAACGAGCTGTCGCACGACACCGAGCGGCTGGCGGAAAAGCTGCATGCGTCGCTCAAGTCGGCCGAGATCAACGAAATCCTCGATGAAGGCCTGCACGAGTTTTTGACCAAGTTCCTGGCCTGCATTGGCGAGCTGGGTAACGGCATTGGACGTGAGTTCCTGCTGCCAGTGGCGCCGGAGTTGCCGGAGGTTGTACCGGTGCCTGTGCCGGTGCCGACCCAGTCGCAGACGCAGTCGCAAACGTCGTCGCAAACATCGTCGCAGACCTCGTCGCAGACGCAGACCCAGTCGCAGACGCGTTGAACAACTCGCGCACCAAACAATGGCGCGGCGCACCGTCATGGCCAGCCTGCGTCATGATGGTGCGCTCACTTTAACGAAGGAAGGCGGGCCAGCAATGTGGTTGCGAACCGGGTGCAAGCTCAGTTTCACCGTCGAATACCCCACGCCATTCATCCTGATGCTGCGTCCGCGCAGCGGTGCGCAGCAATGGGTGGCGCGCGAATCCTATACGCTCACCCCGAGCGTGCAAGTGCTTGAATATACGGATGCTTATGGCAACCTGTGCCAGCGGCTGACGGCGCCGCCCGGCGAATTTTCGATCCAGACCTCGGCCGACGTGCTGACCGACCAGGTCATCAATGTCGCGCCAGGTGCGCCGTTCGACGAGGTGCCAACCTTGCCGGTGGACGTGCTGCTCTATCTGCTACCGAGCCGCTATTGCGAATCCGACCGGTTTGCCGAGATGGCCAGCGCGATCGTGGCCGGCGTCGCGCCAGGCTACGACCAGGTGGCCTGCATTAGCGACTGGATCCGGCGCGAGGTGCGCTTCAATCCGGCGTCGAATCACACCCAGATGGCGGCAACCGAGGTCAATGAATACCGCGAAGGCGTGTGCCGCGACCTGGCGCATCTGGGCATTGCGCTGTGCCGCGCGCTGAGCATTCCGGCGCGGATCGTGGCCGGTTACCTGCATGGCCTGGTGCCGATGGACCTGCATGCGTGGTTCGAGGCGTATGTGGGCGGGCGCTGGTACACGTTCGATGCGAGCCAGGATGGGCCGCGCGGCGGCCGCGTGACGATAGGGTATGGGCGCGATGCAGCCGATGTGGCGATCTTCACGCAGTTCGGGCCGGCGCTGGCGCTGCATGAGATGCAGGTGACGGTGGCGTTGCTGGAGGGCGCGCCGGGTTGACACCTGCTGCTGTCTTGTCATCCCGGCCGTAGGGTGGACGGCTATGCCGTCCACGCGTTCAAGGTACCGTGATTTTGTGGCGCGCCAAGGATTGTTGAACGCGTGGACGGGAAACCCGTCCACGCTACTCAAGCTCAGACGGCAGCTGGTGCCGGTGCTGCAGGTGCTGCCGGTGCTGCCGGTGCCGGTGCTGGCGCAGGCGCCGGTGCTTGCGCAGCCTGCGCAGCCAGCGACGGCTTACCCATCTGATCACGCACGACCTTGTGCACGAATTCCAGCTTTTCCAGTACGGGCGTGCTCAGCTTGAACGGATACGAATCCGGCATGCCGATGCTGCGGTTCAGGCTATTGAGCACGTAGGTCAGCGCGAACCAGTCGCTCAGCGTTTCTTCAAACGCGCCGGATTTCGTTGGCAGCGTGATCTTGTCCAGTTCCGGCTCATCGGCCTTGGCCGGCTTGAGCGACAGGCCGCACGAGTGAGCGGTTTCCAGCGTATCGATCATGTGCAGGTAGTGGGCCCAGGTTTCAGCCCAGTCTTCCCACGGGTGCGATGCGGCGTAGCTGCTGACAAAGCGCTCTTCCCAGTCGGCGACCGGACCGTTCTCGTAGTGCCGCTTGAGTGCGTCGCCATAATCCTGGCGCTCGTCGCCGAACAGGGCGCGGTAGCTGTCGATCCATGGTGTATCAGCAACCAGGCGGTCGAAATAATAGTGGCCGCTTTCGTGACGGAAGTGACCCAGCAGCGTGCGGTAACGTTCGTGCATCTGTTCGCGCGTGCGCTCGCGCTCGGCCGGATCGGCTTCGGCGATGTTCAGCGTGATCAGGCCATTGTCGTGGCCGGTCATCACGCACTGGTCGGTCACGCCATCTTCGAGGAACTGGAAGGCCAGGCCGGTATCCGGCTGGATTTCTTTCGAGGCAGGAGTCAGGTTCAGCTGCGCCAGCGAGAACAGCAGGCGACGCTTGGCGGTTTCGAGGCGCGACCACAGGACGCGGTTCTTCTCCGACGTCAGCGCCGGGATCACCACTGTCAGCTGGCATGATTCGCACAACTCATGCGGATCGTCGGCCGGCAGCATCCAGTTGCACACATTGTGCTGCACATAATTGCTGCACTGCTTGTAGAGCTTGCCTTCATCCTTGCGGTTCAGGCTACGCCACAGGCCGTCTTCAGCCTGCTCGAAGCTGTTGATGGAGCGCTGGGAAGGCTGGTAGCCCAGGGTGCTTTCGCAATTGAAGCAGAGGGTGTTTTCGAAGAAGATCTGATGCGAACATTTGTCGCAGTGAAAGGTTTTCATAGCAGCACTGATAGAAGGGTTGGGAGTGAAGGTGTATTAACAATCTAACAGTAAATGCGATGTGGGTTTAATCATGTAAGACAATGCCTCATATCGTGTGCGCCCCCTGCGACGCGCGCCTGCTACGCCCCTGGCGCGCGCACCAATTACATTAAAAATGTGCAGAAAAAACAACAAATCACGCCGTCGAAAGACGGCGCGGTTCGTCGGCCCGGCGTTCCGCCGCGCCGGTCGATCAGGTACCCGGACGTCAATGCTGGGCTTGCTCGCGGCCGACGCCGCTGCCCCGTACCTGCCGCTGGCGCCGCTCCACATGGCCGTAGGCGGGCGCGTCGACCGGTTCCGACACCGGCGCCTGCGCGCCAATGACACGGTAGAGCGCGGCGCCAAGTAATGCGCCGGCGATGGGCGCGATCCAGAACAGCCATAGCTGACCCACGGCCCAGTCGCCGGCAAACACGGCAACGGCCGTGCTGCGCGCAGGATTGACGGACGTGTTGGTCACAGGGATGCTGATCAGGTGAATCAGGGTCAGCGCGAAACCGATTGCCACTGGCGCAAATCCTTTGGGAGCTCGCTGGTCGGTCACTCCCAGGATAATCAGCAGGAAAAACGTGGTCATGACCACTTCGCTCAGCAGCCCTGCCAGCAGCGAATAACCGCCTGGTGAATGATCGCCGTAGCCATTGGCAGCAAAGCCATTGGCGCTGTCAAAGCCAGGGGCGCCGCTGGCAATCGCATACAGCACGCCGCCGGCGAGGATGCCGCCGGCGACCTGCGCCACGATATAAGGAAACAGCTCTTGCGCGGGAAAGCGGCCCCCGGCCCAGAGGCCGATCGAGACCGCCGGATTCAGGTGACAACCCGAGATGTGGCCGATCGCGTATGCCATCGTGAGCACGGACAAGCCAAAGGCGAGCGCGACGCCGTGCAGACCGATGCCCAGCTCGGGAAATGCGGCAGCCAGCACCGCGCTGCCGCACCCGCCCATCACCAGCCAGAATGTGCCGAGAAACTCGGCGCCGTAGATTTTCATCGTGGTCTCCTTCAGATCACTATTGCAATGTGAAACAGCAGCGGACACCAGCGGATACCAGTGGAGAAGGTGGTGGCAGTAGCGACGGCCGCAGGTGTTGGTAGGACTCCCTGCGCCGCGGGAGGTTCCACAGACTGTGCACCTCGTGTCTGGAGAAAATTGACCGCCCCCGCGGACATTGGCGCCGCACAAACCAGCGCGAAATTCCGGTGCGCGCCGTACCGTGCGTGCGCGGCGCCGTGCATGATTGCCGCGCTGCCCGCTATCGCCGATGGTGCCGGGTCTCGACCGATTGGCGCTGCTTAACATTGACTGGAGAAATCATGCATTGGATTTGGGGGAAGGTGGTGTCGGTTGCCAGCGCCATGCGGTGGCTGGCGTGCATGTGCTTGGGGGCAGGGCCGCTGGTCCTCGCGGCGGCAAGTCCCGCGCTGGCGCAGCTGGCGCCAGCGTCGATCCATGCCGATGGCAGCGAGGGCGTATCGCCAGCCGCCTACCGCGTGATCAACCTTGGCACGGGCGCGATCGCGACCTACCCACGCATCAATGCGTCAGGGCAGGTCGCGTTCTCGCTGATCCATGCCGATCGCACGGGTGGCTACTTTTACGATGGCAAGATCGTACGAGAGATGGGTTCGCTGGGCGGCCGCACCGTGTATGTGAACGACCTGAACGATGCCGGGCAGGTGGCCGGCACTTCGCTCAATGACGCTGGCGTCGAGAATGCGTTCGTCTGGAGCGTGCGCGGCGGCATGCTCGACCTGCGCGCCGCGCCATCCCGTGGTCGTTCATATGGATGGGCCATCAACAGCCACGGCGTCGTCACCGGCGCGATGGGCGATGCGGCGCATCCGTTTCGCTGGAGCGTTGCCAGCGGCGTCGAAGACCTGGGCATCACGCCCGGCATTCCGGCGCCTGCGTCCGGCCGTGTGATCAACGATGCCGGCCTGGTCGCCGGCGTGACGACGATCGACGACGAATTCACGCGCACCTTCGTCTGGACACGTTCGGATGGGCTCATCGACATCGACACGCTGGGCAGCGTCGAATCGTCGCCGGTGGCCGTCGGGGCCGGGGGCGAGGTGGCGGGCAACCGGTTCGCGTCGTTCGACGATGGCGGCGCGCGGCCGTTCCTCTGGACGCGCGCCACCGGCATGGTCGACCTTGGCACTGGCCGCGGTTCCTCCGCATCGGTCATTACGATGACGCCCGGCCTGCACATCGCCGGGAGCATCGGGTATCCGGATGGGCATCAAAGGGCGATGTCGTGGACGCGCCAGCGCGGGATGCGCGAACTTGGCACGCTGGGCGGGCGCACATCCGCCGCGCGCGACGTCAATGCCCGGGGCCAGATCGTCGGTTTTGCCGAGGACCGGCTTGGTGCCATGCGCGCCTTCGTCTGGAGCGCCGCAGGCGGCATGCTCGACCTGAACCGGGCGCTGCGCCATGCACCGCCGGGTCTCGTACTGGACCAGGCGCTGGCGATCAATGACAGCGGCGCGATCGTCGCGGGCTCGAATGCGGGGCTGGTGCTGCTGAGTCCAGAGCGGGGTTGCAAGTGCGGGCACACGCTGGGGCCGCTGATCCTGCCTGCGCAGGCCCCAGCGGGCGTACCGTTGCAGGCGTCGGTCAGCTTCGTCGATGGCGACCGAACGGGCACGCGCAGCGTCGAGTGGGCGTGGGGTGATGGCAGTAGCGGGGCGGCGCGCAAGATCGTGGAGGAGGACGGCGTCGGCAGCGCGAGCGCCAGTCACAGCTTTTCAACGCCCGGCGTGTATGCGGTAACGGCGACGGTGGTGGCGCGCGACGGGCGCAGGACGGCCGTCAGTCAGAATGTGGTGGTGACCAGCCCGGCGGCGCCGCACGACGGCACCGTTCCGAGCAATATTTGACCTGTTCCCAGTCGCGCTCCCATTTCTTGCGCCAGGCAAACGGCAGTGCGCAGTGGGCGCAGATCTTGGTGGGCAGCTCGGATTTCTTGCGCATCTTCATGGAGGGATTGTAGCGGTTGCGGGCCCGCGCCGACGCATGGCATCCGTATCGTGACGACGGCGTCAGGCGCAGTCGTCAGGTGACACTCGCTCAGCCGGTTTGACCGGTGGTAAGCTATCAATATCGTTACCTTACACCTGAAGGATTGCCATGAAGCCGCTGTTCTCCGCCGAAGAAGAAGCGAACGCAGCATCCGCAGCGCCGGCCGCACTGCCAACTGCAGTGCCAACCGCAGTGCCGGCAACACCGTCGCTGCCGCCCTTGTTCAGTCCTGCCGGCACCGACGCGCTGCCGGCATTGCGGCCCGAGGCAAGCGCGGCGCCGCTGGTGCGTGTCGACATCTCCGGCATTGACGACAAGGCCATCGAGGCCCTGGGCGGCGCCACCGGTGCGAGCGTGGCCAAGGTGTCGGCCAAGCTGCTGGGCACCGTGCGTGCATCCGACGCCGATGTCTTCGGCGCACAGCTGAACGAACTGATTGCCACCGCCAAGGGCCTCGACCCGGCCAAGCTGCGCTCGGGTGGCCTGATGGCGCGCGTGACGGGCATGTTTGGCTCGGTCAAGGAAAAGATGCTGTCGCAGTACCAGGTGGTCGAATCGCGCATGGACACCTTGGTGACCGAAATGACGCGCCATGCCAACGTGCACCGCGGCCGCATCAGCGATTTCGACGAGATGTACAAGGGCCTGGAAATCTATTACCAGGGCCTGGACGCCGACGTCAAAAAGGGCGAGGCATGGGCCGCCAAACTGCAGCAGGCTGTCGCCCAGCAGGCGACGCCGGCCAATGCCTTCGAGGCGCAGCAGGCGACCGAGCTGCGGCGGCGTCTTGAGCGGCTCGAAAAGCGCATCGACGACCTGCGCCGCGCCATGCTGATGGCCACGCAGATGGTGCCGCAAATCCGGCTGTCGCAAGACAATGCGCGCGCGCTGACCGACACCTTCACCGATATCGTCAACGTGTCGATCCCGGCCTGGCGCAACGTGTTCTCGCTGTACCTGCTGCAGCTCGAAGCCAAGCAGAGCGCGGCCGTGGCCAATGCTGCCTACGACGCGACCGACGCCGCCTTCCGCACCCAGGCCGACATGCTGCTGGAAAACACCGAGACCGTGGCCCGCGTCAAGCAGCGCTCGATCGTCAGCCTGGAAACCGCCCAGCACGTGCAGACGCAGCTGATGACCGCGTTCGACAAGCTCGAGCAAATCTCGAACGAAGGCCAGCAGCGCCGCAAGGACGAGCTGCCGAAGCTGCAGGAACTCGAGCGCGAACTGATCACGCGCTTCTCGTCGGCGTCAACGCCCGGCGCGCAGTAATCACGACCTGACCCATCACATTCATAAAGGAATATCCATGTCGACCACGCTCGAAACCGGCCACCGCATCAACCTCGAAAAGACGGCGCCGGGCCTGAAGCGCGTTCGTATCGGCCTGGGCTGGAAGGTCAATGCGGCCGAAGGCCAGGCGTTCGACCTCGATTCATCCGTCTTCCTGTGCAAGAAGGACGCGGACGACCACCCGGTCATGATCAGCAACGCCCACTTCGTCTATTACAACCACACCACGTCGCCCGATGGCGCTGTGGTGCACTCGGGCGACAACCGCACGGGCGACAAGGATGGCGACGACGAAGTCATCATCGTCGACCTGGCCAAGGTCGAAGCGGCCGTGGTGGAAATGCCGATTGTCGTCACGATCCACGACGCCGAGGTGCGCAAGCAGAATTTCGGCCGCGTCAGTGGCGCCTACGTGAAGGTGTACAACGACGACACGGGCGAGACGATCGCGCAGTACGACCTGAACGAAGACTACTCGGACAAGACTGCGCTGCAATTCGGCTCGCTGTACCGCCGGGATGGCGAATGGCGCTTCCAGGCGGTCGGCGCCGGTTTCAAGCTCAATCTGGCGACGTTCATCCGCAAGCTGGGTGGCACGGTCTGAGGCCGATCTCGCGCGTTTTATCGCTCACCGTTCGCTGATGCCCAAGCCATTTGATTTCGGTGAGGCGGCCGGGGCGCCTCCCGATCCGGTCGAGGCGCCGGCTACGCCGCGCGCGCTCGATTTCGGCGACACGCAGACCGATTCGGCGCCGCTCACGCGCAACAGCCCGCCCAGGCCGCTGTCATTCGACGACCTGCCAGCCGTGCCGGCCGTGGCGGGCACGACCGCGAAAGCTGCGCCCAGGGCGCTGTTCGACAGCGAAGATCATCCGGCGGTGCGCGACGCGCTGGCCATTGCCAGAGGCGATTACCCGGTCTTGTTTGCGCATGCAGAACAACGCTTTGCCGCCTTGTTCCGCCGCATTCTGCCGGTCAGGCTGTCTCTGGTGACGGAATGGGGCGAGGCGCCGCTGATGGAGCAGGCTGCGCTGCTGCGGCCCGTGACCGAGCTGGTGCTGTCGTTCACGCAGATGGCGGTGCCGGCGTTGCTCGATGCGGCGCTCGAGACCACCCGCGCGCCAGCGGGCATGTTCGGCAAGCTGTTTCGCCGCGCGACGTCACCTGTTGAATTCAAGCCGGCCTTGACGTCTGCTCGCGCGCAACTGGTGCAGCTCATCGCCGACAGCGATGTCGCCACGCGCAATCTGGAAGCGTCCGCACAGAACCTGAGCCTGCATTCAGCAGCGCTGGCGGTGGTCTCGACACTGGCCGGCGACTCGGCCGATGTCGCCTTGCTCGACGCGCTCGTGCAGCGCCGTACGCTGCTCCAGCAGGCGGTACGCCAAGCCGAGCTGTCGATTCTGCAGATGGGGCAAGTCCGGCAGCAGGCTGCCGAACTCATCGGGCAGGTGTCGTCATTCCTGACGGTCACCTTGCCCGCGATCGAGATGGCGCAGGCGCAGGGCGGTAACTAGCTGCGGTTCAGCTTTTCTTCTGCGCCGCGATCCAGCGATCGGTCGCCGCTTCCAGCACGTCGAGCGGCACCGCACCGTGCGACAGCACTTCGTTGTGGAAGGCGCGCAGGTCGAAGTCCTTGCCCAGCGTCTTTTCAGCACGCGCGCGCAGTTCGCGCAGCTTGAGTTCACCGATCTTGTAGCTGAGCGCCTGGCCTGGCACCGCGATATAGCGCTCGACTTCCTGCACCGCCGTCACTTCGTTCTGCGGCACGTTGTCCATGAAGTAGGCGATGGCCTGTTCGCGCGTCCAGCCCTTCTCGTGGATGCCGGTGTCGACCACCAGGCGCACGCCGCGCCAGATCTCGGCCGTCAGGCGCCCGATCCACTGCCACGGGTCGTCGTACATGCCGATTTCCTGGCCCAGCATTTCGCTGTACAGGCCCCAGCCTTCCGAAAATGCGGTGCTGCCGCCGAAGCGGCGGAAGGCCGGTAGGCCGGTCGTTTCCTGCGCCAGGCTGCGCTCGAAGTGGTGGCCGGGAATCGCCTCGTGCAGGAAGAACGCATTGGTGGTGAAGCGCGTGCGCGTCTCGGGCTTGTAGGCGTTGTAATAGAAGATGCCGGGCCGCTTGCCGTCGACCGAACCGCGCTGGTACGACGCTGGCGCCGCGCTCACTTCGCGGAACGCTTCGACCGGGCGGATTTCAAACGGCGCCTTCGGCACGTTCGCGAACAGCTGGCCCACCTTGGCCTCGACCTGTGGCCGCACGCCTTCATAGGCGGCCTGGATTTCTTCGCGCGAGGTGAAGCGCAGCTCGGGCGCATTGTTCAGGTGGTCGAAAAATTGCCTGAGCGTGCCCTTGAAGCCCACGCGCACCTTGGCCTCTTCGAACTGGGCGCGGATGCGCGCCACTTCCGACAAGCCGATGTCGTGGATCTGGGCCGGCGTCAGGTCGGTCGTGGTCGACTGGCGCGCGCGGAACGCATACCATTCCTTGCCACCGGGCAGGGCGCCAATGCCGGCCGTGGTGCGGCCGGCCGGCAGGTAGGTGTCGCGCATGAACGCGAGCAGCTTGCGGTTGGCGGGCGCGAGCTGCTCGCGCACCAGCTTGCCGTACGCGTCGGTCAGGCGCGCCTTGTCGGCGGCGCTGAACGAGGCCGGGAACTTCTTCACCGGACCCATATAGGTGCTGGTCGCCAGGTCGTCGCTGCCGACACTCTCGAGCTGCGGCAGTACGCGGCTGATCAGGGCCTTCGGCATCACGATGCCCTGCTTGATCCCGAGGCGCATGTCGTCAATCACGTTGTCGACCGCCGGAGCATAGCCGGCGGCGCGCGCCAGCCAGTTGTCGTAATCCTGGACGGTCTGGAACGGCTGCGTCGAGGCGCCGGAACCCAGTTGGGCCATCATCAGGTGCAGGCCCGAGAACTGGTCCACCGGCACCAGGTCGGACGGAAAACGCAGGCCGTCGAGCACCTGCTGCAGGCGGTAGCGCAGCAGGTCATAGCTGATGCGGTCTTCCGCCGGCAGTGGCGCCGGATCGAACTTGGCGCTGGCGGCGAGATATTTTTCCGACAGTGCGCGGCTTTGCTTGCGCTCCTCGGCCGACGAAACGGGGCCGAAGCGATCGTTGTAGCGCGCGTCGCCGTTGAAGGTCGCGGCGATCGGATTTTCGCGCAGATAGTCTTCCCAATAAGCGGCGTACAGCTGGTTCATTTTTTCCGGCGTGGCCGGCGTTTTGACCTGGGCCATGGCGGGGAGGGCGGCGCACAGCAGGGTGCACAGGAGCAGGGGAAGCGAGCGGGTCATGGGGTCTCGTGGTGGTCGGGGCGATGCAAGAATAACATGGGGCTGCCGGGGAATGATCGCCCAGCAGCGCGGGTCGGTCCGCGTATTGACCCGTCGTTATCGTCGCATGGCGGTGATCCCACGACCTGCCTTCGGTACACTCGATGCATGTAAAACGGGGGAGCGCGACATCATGATGAACAGTTTGCCGGACCAATTTCATGCGCTAGTTATCGGTGCCTCGGGGACGATCGGCGCGGCCTTTGTCGATCTGCTGGAACAGTCGCCGCGCTGCGCCTCGGTGCGGGGGCTGCACCGCCAGTCGGCGCCCGCGATCGATTTCGCGGACGAGGCCAGTGTTGCCGACGCGGCGCAGGCGCTTGCCAGCGGGCCGCGCTACCACCTGATCGTGAATGCGACCGGTGTGTTGCACGACGGCGCAACGATGCCCGAGAAGCGCCTGGCCGATCTGAACTACCCGCAGATGCAGGCAACCTTCATGGCGAACACCTTCGGTCCTGCGCTGGTCATGCGCCATTTCGCGCCATTGCTGGCAGGCGAGCGCGCCATCATGGCCATGTTGTCGGCCAAGGTGGGCAGCATCGGCGATAACCGCCTGGGTGGCTGGTACAGCTACCGCGCCTCGAAGGCGGCCCTGAACATGCTGGTGAAAACCGCGGCGATCGAAGTTGCGCGTACGCAGAAGAACAGTGTGCTGGTCGCCCTGCATCCGGGGACCGTGAATTCACGGCTGTCAAAACCGTTTCGGGGCGAAATCATCGGGCGACCGGCCCAGGCCGCTGCCACCGACATGCTGCAGGTACTCGATACGCTGACGCCTGCCGACAGCGGTTCGTTCAGATCGTACAACGGCGCCGAATTGCCCTGGTAGGGCCGGTCAGCCCGTCAGCTGCGCCACCGGCACTGTCATTTCGATGCGCAACGCGCCATCGGGACCGCGGGTGGCGATGACGATGTCGCCCTGTTCGACGTACTTTCCGACCAGCGCGCGAATGTTCACGTCATGGGTCACCAGCACCAGGTTGCCGGGCTCCTTGTATCCCGCCAGATAGACGCGCAGCTGTGCCAGCTTGCGGTCACGCGCCGCGTCGTCATCCTGGAACATCGAATCGACCATCTCGCTGGGTTCGACCCGGCCGAACGCAAGCCGGGCGGTGTCTACGCAGCGGCACCAGCGGCTCGACAGCACCGGGCCAAGCGGCACCCCATGCTTGCGCAAGGCCGCTCCGATCCTGGTGGCATCCGCACGACCCGCCTGCGACAGGTTGCGCTGGGTGCTGCACACGCCGGGCTTGAAACCGGGCGGATCGCCGATGCCCAGTACCGTCGCGGCATGGCGCATCAGGATGACGTAGCCGCCGCGCTGGAGCAGCGGCCATGGTGATGGGGCGGCCCCGGCAACGGGCGCTGCGCATGCCGTCAGTGCGGCGAGAAAGTGGCGTCGGTCCATGCGGGCTCCTGGTGGCGGGGCTGCTTGAATGATCAGATGGTGCGCATCACGCTGTTAAAAATCACTTTCCTGGCGCATCCAGGAAGAAGATGGCATAGACCTTGGCGCCGGATTTCTCGGTCGGCTTGTCGATCTGGATCTGCGCGCAATCCTGCGCCACCAGGCTGCGCCAGTTGACGACGCCTGCATTGGCAAATACCGAATTGACCTTGCACGCCAGACTCATGTCGAGCGCCAGGCGGGCATTGCGCTGCTCTGTTTTTGCGTAGTTGACGCCGCGGATCTCGATGCCGAAGGCGCTCATCCATGGTTCCCACAAGCCCAGTTCCACACCCTGCGCCATGCGGCCCAACATGGTCTCCAGCGACAAGCCTTTCTTGACGACGGCGCGCAGCAATGCCAGTGACGGTGCTTCGCGAATGTCGGTGCTGTGCTTGCCTGCGCCGCTGTCGCCGATGGCCTTCAGCTCCTTCGAAAAGGCGGCGTCGCGCTCGGTGTAGTCGCGCATGCGCTGGTAAAACTCGACGTCCAGGAAGGGATTTTCGGCCCGGCCTGCGGGCGTCTCGGCTGGCTGGCGGGCGGAAGGCTGTTTTTTATTGGTCATGGCATTGGCTTCGGAGTATGAGGGCGCAGCATACCACTGTGGGCCATACGGGTTGCATGCAACAGGGATGCGGCTGCACCTTCTGAATGCGTTGTCGCCCGTTGCCGGCGAAGCGCAGCCCTTACTCTTTGCGTTCCTTGAATTCACCCTCGATCACCATGTCGTCGTTGCGCTCAGGCGGGCGCCGGCCAGGCATGAACTTGAAGAACGACGAAGACACCCGATCGAACAGGGTTTTGCGCAACCAGGGGAAGGCAACAAGAAACGTCGTTACAAACCCGGTGAACAGGGCTGGCACGTACTCGCCTTGCCACACGAAGTGCAGCAGGCAGAGTGCGACCAGGGTCACCATGAGCGGGCGACGGACTGGCTTGGGCAGCAGGCCAACAAGGCGCAGCTTGCCCTGGCTAACCGAAGGAAACCTGGCAAACAGAATACCAAGCAGCAAGCCGGCCACGAACCGGCCCGTGCCGAGATACTCGGCCATGACCCCGATCACGAGGTAGCCGGTATAGGTGATCGTGCCAGCCAATACTGCCAGCAGCGCCACCACGAGGGCAAGCACCAGTTTTGGCTTGCCGATGGCCAGTTTGACGAGAAAGCCGAGGATTTGAGTACTCCTGCAAATAAATAGGGAAAGATTGTCGCAAATTCTAACAGCACGCTGATGAGGTCATCCTTAAGCCGCGCGCGCCAGCGGCCCGTATTTACCCGCCAGCAATCGCGCGCAGGGAAATCCCCGTGATGTAGGCGCCATAGGTGCCCAGGGCATAGCCCAGCACGGCGAGCAACACGCCGACCGGGGCGAGCGCCGGGTGGAAGGCACTGGCAACCACCGGCGCCGATGCTGCCGCGCCAATATTGGCTTGCGAGCCGACCGCCATCATGAAGAGCGGCGCACGGATCAGTTTGGCCATCAGGATCATCAAGCCGCCGTGGAACGCGATCCAGATCAGGCCCAGCAGGAACAGCCAGGGGCGATCGACCAGGGCGCTCAGGTCCATCTGCATGCCGATCGTGGCCACCAGCACGTACAGCATCACTGACCCGATGCGCGACGCGCCGGCGCCTTCGAACGTGCGGGCCTTGGTAAAGCTGAGCAGCAGGCCAATGGTGGTGGCGATCACGACGATCCAGAAGAAGCCTGATGTCAGGCTGTAATCCTGCAGGCGCCACTCGGCCGGCAGGGACGTGATCCACCCGACCAGCAGCTCCGACAGGAAATGGGACAGGCCGGTTGCGCCCAGACCAATGGCAAGGATCACCATGATGTCGGCCAGGGTCGGGATCCGTGCGTGCTGCGCCTGATATTGCTCGATGCTGTCACGCAAGCGGTTCAGCGCCGTGAGGTCGGCACCCGTCCAGCGATCGAATACCTGGGCCCGGCTGGCAAGGAACAGCAACACGGCCGTCCACAAATTACCGACCAGCACATCGACAGCGACGAACTGGCCGAACATCGTGGCATCGACGTTGAAGACCTCGCGCATGGCAGCCTGGTTGGCGCCGCCGCCAATCCAGGAGCCCGCCACCGTGGTCATGCCGCGCCAGGTGTCGCCGGCCACCGTCTCGGGATGGATCACGCGCATGGCCTCGAACGAGACGAGCGCACCGAGCATGACGCCAACCGTGCCGGTCAGGAACATGATGATCGCTTTGGGGCCGAGTCGTACGATGGCCTTGAAGTCGATTGCCACACACAACAACACGAGAGAACTGGGCAGCAGGTAGTCGCGCGCCATCGGGTAGAGGCTTGAGGCCGCGCCGTCGATGACGCCAAGCGTGTTCAGCAGCGACGGCAGCAGGTAGCACAGCAGCAGGGCGGGTACATAGCTGTAGAACTTTTTCCAGAAGCCGTCCGGGCGCGCTGCGGTCCAGAGGACGGTACCGAGTATGGCAGCAAGCATGCCGAAGACGACGGCATCGTTGGTAATCATGGCAGCAGAAACAGGCGGCATGCGCGCTCCAGGTTATTCGCGTCAGGGACCAATGACGGGCATGCAGCGTGCATCGCATTGGTCGAAGAGCAACGAGTATCGCCGGGCGCAAGGGTGTCGTCAACGTCATGGACGCTGGCAGCCGGCAGCGTCAGTAGAACAGCGTCAGTACAGCAGCGTCAGTCGAGGCGCGCAGGCTGGCGCGTTTTGCCTGGCTGGCGAGCGCCCTGGCCTGGATGAGATTCCAAGGCGCTGTCGTGGATCTATTTGGGAATCAATACCTTTCCGATGACATGAATGACCCCATTGCTGGCGCGTACATCCGTCGCCAGGATGCTGGCCGGAACGGCCGTGGTGTCGGTGATCGTCAGATTGCGGTTGATCGTAATGGTCTGGGCCGCGACCGTTGACCCATCGAGGGCTGTCGTCGCCAGCGTGGCCACCGGCGTGCCAAACGGTATGGCAGTAGACAGAACCTGTGCCGGCAGCACGTGATAGGTCAGGACCGACGTCAACTGTGACCTTGTCAGACCCGTCGGCGCCGAGGCGAATGCGGCGTTGTTGGGTGCGAAGACGGTAAATGGACCGCTGCCACTGAGGGCAGGCGCCAGGCCGGTTGCCACGACTGCGCCGACGAGCGCGCTGAAAGACGCCGGATTGGCCTGCGCCATCTGCACGACATTGAGCACGCCGGGTGGTATCAACACCTTGTCGATCCCATGGATGATGCCATTGTCGGCATACACATTGGCCGTCGTTACACTGGCCCTGGCCAGCACGGCGTCGCTGAACGCGACGCCGGAAGAGGTGTTGAGTGCGAGCCGGGCAGCTGTGCCGTCAAAAACGTAGGCTGTCGGCAGGGCGGCGCCGGCGGTGCCCAGCGCCGCTGAGGACCTGGCGCCGGGGAGTACGTGGTAGCGCAGTATCTTGGCCAGATCGGCCGCTGGCAGTGCTGCCACCATGGCGCCGGCATTGGTGAAGCCGAGTTGTGTCGCCAGTGCGCCGAAGGCCGCGTCGGTGGGCGCCAGCACCGTCAGGTCGGCATTGGCAGCAGTCAGGGTACTGGCAATGCCTGCCTTGTCGACTGCCGCCAGCAATGCCGTAAAACCGTTCCTTTGGGCGACCTCGGCTACATTGCCGAGATCGTCGTCACTGCTTCCACACGACGACAGAAGAATCGCCAGACTCAACGCACCAAGCCACTTCAAGACAGATCTCATGGTTGCACCTCCGGGATGAACGTCTTTTTTGGACTGATGTTCATCCGTCGGAGTTCCGCTTCAGCGTGCAACCGATGGTCGGGATCAACCGGATACGATTAACCCGACCGTGCCGGGCTTACGTCGATTCCGGGCGCGAGGGCAGCTTCCAGTCCGGACGGATGAAGTGGCAGGTGTAGCCGTTCGGAATGCGTTCCAGATAATCCTGGTGTTCCGGTTCGGCTTCCCAGAAAGGCCCTGCTGCAGCGATCTCGGTGACGGCCTTGCCAGGCCAGAGGCCGGATGCGTCGACGTCGGCAATGGTCTGCTCGGCCATCTGCTTTTGCGCGTCGTCGAGATAATAGATGGCGGAGCGATAGCTCATGCCCCGGTCATTGCCCTGGCGGTTCGGGGTGGTCGGATCGTGAATCTGGAAGAAGAATTCGAGAATCCGGCGATAGCTGATCCTGGCGGGATCGAACACCAGTTCGAGCGCTTCAGCATGCGTGCCATGGTTGCGGTACGTAGCGTTGGGCACATCGCCGCCGGTATAGCCGACGCGCGTGGCCAGCACGCCAGGCATGCGGCGCAGCAGGTCTTCCATGCCCCAGAAGCAGCCTCCGGCCAGGATTGCGGTTTCAGTTTGTTGTGTCATTGATGTCCTTTGCTTGGATAAACAGGTGGGCTGAACGTGCGTGCCGATCAGCCAGTCGATTGTGGCAAGTGTAAATGCAAGTCGTGTGCAGCGTGGTTTGCATCGCGTGCGTGTGACAGTCCGGCCGCGGCATTGGCGTGGCTGCCGGCCAGTGCGCTCAGAATCAGGTGTGCGGTTTCCGCCGGCGCATCCCAATGCGGGAAATGGCCACAGCGCTCGAACCAGTGCAGTTGGGCATCCGGGAACAGGGCCAGTGCCCGCTTGGCCTGCCATGGGAAGCAGACCCGGTCACGTCGTCCCCAGCCAATGACGAGCGGCTGCGTGATGCTGTTCCGGGGCGCGCCTTGCTGCTCTTCGCCATACGCGAGCTGGGCCAGCATTTCGTCAAACACCGGCGAGGCTACGTAACTGCACAATTCATCGGTCACGACGTCCGGCGCCAGTTTCGTTGGCCGCGATGTGAATTGGGCCAGCAACAGCGCGCGGCCAACCGGGCTGGCGCAGATCGCCGGCAACACAGGCCGAAGCAGTCGCAGCAGCCGTATCGACAGGTAAATCGAGCTGAAGAACGCGTGCCGCTCCCAGCCCTGCCAGAACCCGCCCGGATTGAGCGCCACCACGCCGCCAACGACGCCACCGCGGCGCGCAAGTTCCAGTACCAGCCGCGCCCCCATCGAGCTGCCGACTGCGTCGATGCCGGTCAAGCCCTGGGCGTGGAGAAAGGCTGCCGTCTCATCTGCCAGAGTGCGGATCGAGGTTTCGCCGGCCAGCCTGGGCGTCTGGCCAAAGCCGGGCAGGTCCACCGCGATGACTTCGCGCCTGCTCGTGAGATCGGCCAGGATGGGATTCCAGCTCTGCCAGTGGCCACCGAGGCCATGAATCAGAAGCAAAGGTTTGCCGTTGCCGCAGCGAATGTGATGCATGATCGATCTCCCATCGCACGGGTGTGCGTCTGCTGCAAGCGTACCCCAGCGGGCTTAATGACTGCGTCCGCTAGGACGATTGCCAGCAGGAACAGCGAACGCAAGCAGGTAGCCGTCAATACGCGCGAGGCGTTATCATGACGTCCATGATGCCTGTCATGCAAGATGCATGACCAGCAACAGCATCCGCGCCGACGAGGGCGGATCGACGACTGAATACCGGAGCAATGCATGAAAGTGAAGGCTATTTTGCCTGGGGCAATTGCAGCCGCCGCGCTTGTGGCGCTGACCCTGCCCGTACGGGCCGATACCGGCATCGACTATGCCGAGGCGCTGCGCCGAATGCAAACCAGTGCGGGTGCCGTAAATGGCGCCCGGCTCGATTTCCAGGCCAGGCAATTGCAGGCCGAGGCGCTGCGCCGCATCGACGGCCCGGATGTGCGCCTGTCCGGCTTTGCCGGGCGGGTCTCGACCACCCTCAGCGTCGACACCGGCGCCATTACGCAGCTGGCCAACCCGTTGCTCGACTCGCTGCCGCCGCTGCCAGCCCTGAACCTGCCGGAGATCCCGCCGGCCATCAATGTCGACCGCGTGTTCAATGTGCATTCGCTTGGCCTGAACACGGTCTGGCCGCTTTACACGGGCGGGCGTCTCGATGCGGTCAAGCAGATCGCCGCCGGCCGTGCCGACGAAGCCCATGCGAGCGTGCAGGCGGCCGTCGACGATGCGTCGATCCAGCTGGCGCAACGCTATTTCACGGTGCAACTTGCCGCCAAGGCCAGCCAGTTACGCAGCTCGGCGGCCGAGCTTGCCAAAGAGCATCAGCGCATGGCGCGCAAGATGGAGCGTAGCGGGCTGATTGCGAAGGTCGAGCGCCTGAAAGCCGATGTCGCCGTCGACAATGCGGTCAGGGAAGCGGCAAAGGCGGGCAGCGACCTCGAGATCGCGCAGCTCGCGCTGCGCCGCCTGCTCGACGCGCACGGCGCCGTCACGCCGACCACGCCGCTGTTCGTGCATGCCGAGTCGCCCGGCTCGCTGGCCTCGTTCATCGATGCGGCCATGGCGTCGAACGCGGCCTGGAAACAAATTGCAGGCAAGCGCAAACAGGCAGACGGCGCCCTGCAACTGCAGGGCCGGGAATTCAGCCCGACCGTCATCGGGATCGCCAACTATAACCTCAACCGTGGCAGCTCCAGCCGCGCCAACTGGCTGGTCGGGGTGTCGCTCAGCGTCCCGCTGGTCGAGCGCATCGACCGCGCAAAAATGACCGCCGCTGTCCGGCTCGAGCAGCAGCGCGTCGAGGTGGCTGCAGAGCAGGCCGGGCGCGATATCCCGACCCTGGCTGAAAGCCAGTGGCGCACCATGGAGGATGCCCGCCAGCGCTACCTGGCGATGGGGTCCGCAATCGAACTGGCAGCCGAGACGCAGCGCCTGGCGCAGGTGGGGTTCCAGAACGGGCAGGCCACGTCGACCGACGTTGCCGACGCGTCGCTCAACTACACCAAAACGTCCCTCGAGCGCGCCCAGGCTGGCTACGACTACGTCATGGCGCTGGCCAGGTTGCTGGGCACCAGCGGCGAGCCTGAGCGCCTGAGCGCGCTGTCCCGGACCGCCACGCACATCGTCGACCTCACGAAAGAATAAGCATCATGGCAAAACCTTCCACCAAAGGCCTGCTTGCCGGCGGCACCGGCATCGTCATTCTTGCCCTGCTCGGGTGGGGTCTGTACCTGGCCTTCCAGCCGGTGCGCGATCCGCTCCAGGGCCAGATCGAGGCGCAGGAAATCAATGTGTCGTCGAAGGTGCCGGGCCGGGTTGGCCAGGTCCATGTGCAGCTGGGCCAGCGTGTCGCCCGCGGCGATCTGCTGTTCGAGCTCGACAGCCCCGAGGTACGGGCCAAGGTAGCGCAGGCCGAAGCCGCGCGCGATGCGGCGCGCGCGACCAGCCAGAAGGTGCAGGCCGGCGCGCGGCCGGAAGAAATCGTCGCCGCGCGCGCCAACTGGGAGCGTGCCGAGGCGGGCGCCAGGCTCGCCAGGGTCACGTTCGAGCGCATCGGGGCGATGTATGCCGAAGGCGTCGTCGCGCGCCAGAAACGTGACGAGGCCGAAGCCCAGGCGCGCTCGGCGAGCGAGCTGGCCACCGCTGCCCGCGCCCAATACACGCTGGCACGCCAGGGCGCCCGTGCCGAAGACCGCCAGGCCGCCGAGGCGCAGGCGCGGCAGGTGGCCGGCGCAGCGGACGAAGCAGGCGCCGCGCTCGACGAGACGCGCATCACGGCGCCCGCCGCGGGCGAGGTGACCAAGCTCGCGATCCAGGCCGGTGAGCTGGCGCCGCAGGGCTTTCCCGTCATTACCCTGGTCGATCTGGCCGATGTCTGGGCCGTGGTGGCCGTGCGCGAAGATGCATTCAAGGCGTATGCGCAGGGTTCGGTGCACCAGGCCACGATCCCCGCGCTCAACACACGGGTCCAGTTCAAGGCCACCACGGTGTCCGCCTTGCCGGCCTTTGCCACCTGGCGCGCGGCGCGCCCCGGCGGCACCGATCTGCGCACCTTCGAGGTCAGGCTGCGCCCGACCACCGTGGTGCCCGGACTGCGTCCGGGAATGACGGTCGTATTCGACCACTGAGCGCGGCCCATGACCCGATCCGGCAACGCCATCGCATCGTCCTTGCGGCGCGAATGGGCACGCCTGCGCGCCGATCCGTGGGATATCGCCATGCTGGGCGCGATCCCGCTCGCGCTCTACCTGCTGACATGGTGGACCTTTTCGGCCGGCGTGGCGCGCGACCTGCCGCTGGTGGTGCATGACCGCGACCATACCGTCGTCTCGCGCAACCTGATCCGCATGCTCGATGCTTCGCCCGGCCTGAACGTGGTGCTCGTCGCAGACAACGAGGCCGAGGCACTGCGCCTGATCCGCGCGCGCGAGGCATTCGGCCTGGTGTCGATTCCTGCAGATCTGCAGGAATCGGTGCTTGCGGGCCGGGGTGCCAAGGTCCAGTGGGCCTATAACGCCCAGTTCTCGGCGCATTCGGGCAGCATGACGCGCGACGTGCGCGCCGTGGTGGCCACCCTGTCGGCGGGCATCGAACTGCAGGCGCGCGCGCGCCGCGGCGCTGGCCCCGGCCAGGCCGGCGTGCAGATCGAGCCGGTGCAAACCCGCATCAGCACGCTGTTCAATGAAAACGGCAGCTACATCCCGTCGCTTGCGCTGCCGGTGGCCTTTACGCTATTGCATATGTTCGTGACGCTGGCAGCGGTGACAGCGATTGGCCGCGAATTTCGCGCCGCCACGGTCCCCGAATGGCTGGCCGCCGCCCACGGCAAGCCTGCTGCGGCCATGCTGGGGAAATTGCTCATCCCTTGCGCCTGCTTCGCCGTGCATGCGCTGTTGCTGTTCGTCCTGTTCGGCGTCGTGCTGCGCTGGCCGGTGCAGGGGAGCGCCACGGCCATGCTGGCAGGCACCGCCCTGTTCATCACGGCCTGCCTCGCGCTTGGCGCGGCGATCGCCGTCTTCACCTCATCGCTGCGCGCGGCGCTGTCGGCCAGCGCCTTCATCACGGCGCCCGCGTTCGCGTTCGCCGGCCAGGGCTTTCCGCTGCTGTCGA
Source organism: Telluria sp. LT2P80 (assembly GCF_059685955.1). Lineage (NCBI taxonomy): Bacteria > Pseudomonadati > Pseudomonadota > Betaproteobacteria > Burkholderiales > Oxalobacteraceae > Telluria > Telluria sp. LT2P80. The sequence continues at coordinate 309,408 of NZ_JCASIO010000006.1, forward strand.
TGCCGCTGAGCGCGCGCATCTGGGCCGAATCCCTGCCACTGACACACTATCTGCAAATGCTGAACAACACCTGGACCGGGGGCGCGCCGCTGCGCTACAACCTGGCGCACCTGGCGATCCTGCTGGCCTTTACGCTTGGCTTGGGCGTAGCTGCCTGGCTGCGCCTGGCGCGTCGCATGCACCAGCCTGCCACTTGGGGCAAGCAATGAGCGCCCCACGCCGCGCCTGGCGCGCGTTCGTGCTGACCTGGCAAGCCATCTTGCGGGACAAGGCGGCGCTGCTGTTGTTTTTCATTTCCGGCATCATCTATTCGTTTTTCTATCCGCTGCCCTATAGTACCGAGACGGTGCGCCGGGTGCCGGTTGCGGTGGTCGACCAGGACCAGTCGGCCCTGTCGCGCCAGCTGATCCGCTATGCGGGGGCGCACCCCGGCCTGGTCGTGGCCGGCGTCAGCACGCGGCCGGAAGATGCGCAGGCGCTAATCTGGCAGGGCAAGGCTGCCGGCGCGCTGTTCATTCCTGCCGACTTCAGCCGCAAGGTGCTGGCCGGCATGCAGCCCGAAGTGGAGGTCAGCGGCCACGGTTCCTATCCTTTGCTGAACAAGGTGGTCCTGAACGGCCTGGCCGAGGTCGCCGGCACGGTGTCCGCAGGTATCGAACTCAAGCGCCTGGGCGCGGCGACCCCGTCCGGCATGCAGGCCGAGGCGTCGCGCCAGCCGCTGACTGTCGAGGCGCTGCCCCTGTTCAATGTGCGCGAAGGCTATGCCTCGTATGTCGTGCCTGGCGTCATGGTGCTGGTCATGCAGCAAACCTTCCTGCTCGGGATCGGGCTGTTGTTCGGCAGCTGGGCGAGCGACAAATCCTTCCCTTACGGGCAGGATGCGGCCTCGTATTGCGGCGCCCTGACTGCGTTCGCGCTGGTCGTGGTGCTCAATGCGCTGTACTTTTTCGGCTTCGTCTTCTGGTGGCAGGATTATCCGCGCGGCGGCAATCTGGCGGGCACGGCCGTCCTGACCCTGCTGTTCGCCTACAGCGTGGCGGCGTTGGGCATGTTGATCGGCATGTTCTTCCGCACCCGCGAGCGCAGCATGCAGCTGCTCGTTGCCACCTCATTGCCCATCATGTTCCTGTCGGGCCTGACCTGGCCGGCAAGCGCCATCCCGCTGCCGCTGCGCGCACTCGGCGCGCTGTTGCCGTCGACTGCGGCGATCCAGGGCTTCGTCGCCACCAACCAGATGGGCGCGTCCCTGCACGAGGTGCGCATGGAGCTTGCCGTGCTGCTTGGCCTGGCGCTGGTGTTCGCGCTTGTCGGCCTGGTCAAATGGGGGAGCATGCCCGCGCGTCGATAACAGGCGCCGGCGCGGCGCCGTTCAGTCGAGTTTCAGCCAGATCTCGTTGCGCCGCATGAACCATGGCGTCATCGGGCCGTTGTAGCGCGACAGCACCGGTTCGCCGGTCCAGCGGATATTGGCTGCACGCAGCGCCGCCTGAAGTTCGGCCAGGTGCTGGTCGTAATTGGCTTGCGACCAGAAGCCGGAATACCGGATCACTGCCACCTGTGTGGGCGGCACTTCGCGCAGCCTGATGCTTGGATCGAGCGGCAGCGGCGCGTTGTCCATATTGATGTCCTTGGGCAGGACAAACTGCACCAGGATGCCGTCAGGACCCGTGCTCTGGGTGACGGGCGCCGTCATGTCCAGCTTGGCCGGGACCGGCGCCTGGGTCACCGGGGCGGTCATGGCAAGCTTGCGTTCGCCCTTGTTCTTGCCAAAGATGTAGCCGGCCAAAATGGGAAAGGCGCGGTTTCCCGCATCATCGGCGGGCGGCGGCATCACGACCTCGGCGACGGTGTAGGCCCCGTACTGGCGAATCTCGAATGCAGGGTAGGACCGCACGATGGTGTAGGCGGGTTCTTCGACCGCGTGGCTGGCTGAGGGCAGCAGCACCAGCGCTAGCCCCACGACGCAGGCAAGGCCCATCAGCTGTCGTGTGCGCCGTGGCCGGGCAATGCGGCGGGATGGTCGGGTGGGGGCAGTCATGGCGTGCTTTCCTGAGGCAGTGAGCATGGCAAGAGCATACACTTTCCACAACGCGGCGCCTGGCCTGCCAGGACACAAGGAGGTCTGGCATTACTGTAGCGCGTCGCGTCTGGCCTCGGGCAGGTTGGCGACCACGAAGTCGGTCGGCGCACATACCATGAGCGGCCCTGGCCTCGATGCCCCCATTCCTTTGTTAAACCATTTGAAAAACCAGCAAAGAACAATCTGAACCATTTACATCCTCCGAAAACTGCACCGGGATTGGCCTTTACTGATCGCAGCGCGCTCCGGTCAATGATGCAGGTTCGCTTGACGAGACCATCAACAGATATTTTCGATGGCGCGGACGACAAGGCTCGCCCGGCTCCGGTTTGGCATCATCATCCACCGGTCCAGCTTGACATTGCCAATGCGAAGGACGCCGGTGTGGTTCCGGATATCGGCATCGGCTACCGGATCTGTGTCGTAGAAGCCGAGTTTGCGTCGGACCAGATCGATATCCTTGGGTGAACCGGTAAGAAATGACCATCCCTTGCCGACTCCAAATTGTCTTGCATATTCCGCCAATACAGCCGGGGAGTCGAGTTCTGGCCGTAATGTGATCGAGTAAATAAACACATCGCGGCCAGACCGGTCCATGAGCGCCGTCTGCACCTCGCGCAGACGCGCCGTATTGTCCGGGCAGATAGCGGTACACATCGCATACATCATATTAATGACGACAACCCTGTTCTCCAGCAGATCCGAATACAAGCGTCGTGGCTTGCCGTCCTGATCATATAAAACGGTATCAGGGAAATACGGATGCGCAGAAGGCGCATGATCTGGCGACGCAAGCAGCTTACTGGCCACGCCAAATGCTAGTCCTCCTGCGGTTGCAAATAAAAGACGCCTGTCCATGTCTGTCACCTCGTAGGTTTATTTGCCGCGCAACTGCTCAGTCTTCGACGTCAAAACGCACCATCATCGAATGATCTTCATGGATCGTGTTATGACAATGCATCATGTATTTGCCAACGAAGTCCCGAAACTGTACATATATCGTGACGCTCTCTTGCGGATTCAGAACAAAAACGTCTTTTCGTCCTGCTTCGACTAGCGACGGCGGTCTGCCTCCGCGTGACAACAAACGCCCCTCTTCAAGATGAATATGGATCGGATGATGCCAACTGCCGCTTCCCCCCAATTCCCAGATTTCTGCAGTACCGCGCTTGACCTTGAACGAGGCTTTTTCAGGATCGAAGACCTCGTTGTTCACCAGCCACACGCCGTTCTCGCGTTTGAATCGAAACTCGCGCCGTTTGGCTACCTCAGCGAAGTTTATCTCTGGCAGTGGCCGCAATTGGCTCGGAACGCGGCTGCTATCGGCGGCGGTACGGTCGACGTCGAAGCGCATCAGCGCATTGCCGGCAAGGTTGAGAATACTTTCAGGTCCCCGGCCCTCGCTCTGCACAATGCGATCCACCAAGTACAATTCGGAACCAATCGCGATGGTTGAGAAATCCATGACAATGTCGACCCGCTCGGCAGGCGCAATCCGTATCGAGGTCGCTTTCAAGGGTGCCGGCAGCAGGTTGCCGTCACTGGCGATAATCTGGAAAGGCAGGTCAGTATTGCCTTTCCGCACGACAAGATCGTAAAAGCGTGACGTACTACCGTTGAGGATGCGGAACCGGTACTTGCGGCTTGCTACCTTGAAAAAAGGTGAAACCTTACCATTCACGGTAAACTTGTTTCCAAGGAAGCCTTCAGTGTCGAACTGGTCGAAAATCAGCAGGCCCCCTGCATCGAACTTCGGGTTCTGGATGATCATGGGGATGTCGTAGACCCCTACGCCGCTGGGCAGGCGCAAGGCAGTCGGTGATGGATCCCGTTCGTTGCCGGAATCTACTTTGTCAAACGCAAGGTAGAAACCGGCGAGTCCCTTGTACACGTTTGCTGCTGTGAAACCTTCACGGTGATCGTGATACCATAGTGTCCCCAAAGCCTCCCGATAATCGCCTGCGCTGTCTGGCCATCGATCGCTACCTGCATAGGTATTCGGATAATGGCAATCGTAATACTTGCCAGGTCGGGTCAGTGTAGGGCCAGCAATTGTGGTGCTAAAATAATTCCCGGCAAACCCATCGCTTTCCGACGCCGAATGACCATTGTGCAAGTGGGTTGATATCTCAGGTGAGCCAAAACTATTTACGTCGCGAGGCAGTCTGTTGTAATAACGGACAATCACAGGCTCACCTATCCGCGCGACGATTGTCGGACCGGGGTATTTCCCATCGTAGCCCCAAATCGTCTGGGTAGGCAGGTGCGGATGGAATGAATGCGTCCCTTGCTTGACGATGATTGAATAGGTTTTTTGGTAAGGAAACCTGTTCCACGCCTGGTGCCCGTCACGCCCCGCCTCGTCGGCATGGGGGTATTCCTGCGGCGGCGGACTAAGCTCTACCGGCAGTTTGGGACGATACACCGGGAGTGCTTCAAGATACGGTACGGTATACGGAGGCGTGATATCTGCGCCGCTGACGTCGAGTGAACGCGACGCAATCAGTCCAGATCCTCCTGCTGCAGCACCGAGTTTGAGGAATTCGCGACGTTTGGGCGTGAGAACTCCTTTTTCTGTGGATCTCTGCATGTCGACACCCTTGGCTGTTAAGGTTTTATAGCGTCTGTCTTCAAAGGCTTGGCACCTCTGAAATTCTTCAGACGATTTAATGCCGTGCTCTTTTCTACTGCCTGATTAATTTAATATAAGTAACTGAAAAAAATTGATTACAGTATTCCCTGCCCAGATTGCATATTACTCCAGCGCTGATAAAAATCTACTTTTATTGAAGCCTATTTTTCGGGGTTGAGTTTCATGAGAATGTAAAACACCCTGGCATGGTTCGCCAAACTACGTTCCCCCAATATGATTAAAAAATCGAAACTCTAAGGAATATTTTTCTTCATATCATCCTTTAACTTAATTAAAGGGATTAAGATCATTCGTAAATTCTAAAAAAAATGGGCAATGAATGTCGAAATTTTTTGAGTTGGCGATGAAGTTTTGCGCAAATTCTTTGCTGCTCTGTAGAATCAATTGCCATTATGAATTTTTCAGGTATCCGGTTGATGGCCTTAGTTTAAAAAACGTGGTAATCGGGCATTCTCTCCTGAGAATGCGCCTGGCGTGGTATTTTCGCCGCAGTCTGAAAATATCCCTTAATAGAGCAAAAAACCCGGGTCAGGAATGTCCCGCGTATTGGCAATATCGAGCTTCTCCAGCTGTCCTGCTGCCTGTATGTCGTCTACGACCAGTGCTGCCAAACATGCTCACGGAGCGCGGCAAATATGAGTGAAGATGCAGCCAGTAAGCCTGCCTTGCAGCGCTTGGGGACATTCACTGCACTCTCCACACGGCACCATTACAAACAGAAGCACGCTTGGCCTTGCGCACACGCGCACCGGCCTGCCACCGCATCAGGGGCGGCAGGCGCGAGACGAACCACGCGACATCGCTGCGTTCGGTCCACAAGGTAAAGGCCCTCCTTTTGGCGCGCTATGTCAACGCCGGCTGTGTACCGAAAACGACTGCACCGGGAACACGGGGCCGGCGCCGTACTGCAACCAAGCCGGCCAGACCAATCCCGAGGCTCAACAGCGTAGCCGGTTCAGGTACTGGTGCGTCTTGCAGGCCGCTGATGCGCGCCTGGCGCGCGTCCAGAATCTCGAAAGGGCTCAACAACGACAGGTTTCTCAACAGGGTGCCGTCCGTGGCATCCACACGGAAAAAGTTATTGCCATTGCTGAGCTCAAGGGTATAAGTGGCCATTTCCCCATTAAATCCGAACGCTGTGATATCGGCGAAGCGGCCCGCTGGGTTACGAGGCACGACGGGCATACGGAAATTCAGGAACAACGAGGTAAAGGCGCCGTTTTGAACACTGACGTCAAGTAGCCGGAAGCTGCCGTCCTCTCCGCTCACTTGCGGTGTCATCGGTGGAGTTGCGCTTGGATTGTCGGCAGCTATCAGCGATTCATTACTTGAGTAATCGACGAGGTACCGGTCGTTGACAGGGCCCGCGCCTGCGGTACCGGTGACCGTGGTGGATGGCCCGGTATCGCTCGGTCCCGTATTGAACCGAACGGCAAACACGCCATTTCCGACGCCGGGGACTGCTGCCGGCTCCGAAAAGATGATGCCGGCCGAGGCTAGCTGTATGCTCGCCGCAGATAGCACGAGAGCGACGACGACTTGTCTGGCTTTGCAAAAATAATAATTTTTCATGATGCCTCACTTGGTTGAGAACGATGTCGACCAAGCACAGGACAACTGTCCCGTGCCGGCCACAGGGGTGTCGCTTACAGCTACAACAAGACGCCTTTAGACAGCCAGTACGAAGTCGGCCATGGTCACTGAAGAAAGATCCCCAAGGCCCTGAAGCAAGATCGAGCCACCTCCAACGATCTGGATTTGTATGCTGGTGTTGTTGTCTACCAGCGTAAGTTGCACTTTTGACGTGAAATTAGCCTCTGTGATACCGAGTGCAACAAGATCGATCCGGTCCTGGCCGCCGTTCGGATTGGCATCGAATCCGGATATCGTGTCAGCGCCAAACGCGTACACACTGAACGCGAATGCATCAGAACCGTTCCCCCCTTGAAGAACATCGTTACCAGCGCCACCGTCAAGACGATCGTTGCCATCCATGCCACGGAGAATGTCGTTGAGGCTGCCCCCGATGATGGTATTGCCGAGTTCATTGCCTACCAGTGTTGCAGCAGCGCCGGAATGCAGCAGGTCCTCGAGGTTGGCACCGAGCGTATAACTCGTCGCCGTCGACTGGACCGTGTCAGTGCCTTCGCCAGTCACTTCCACGATCACGTCCGACGTTTGATTGACCTTATAGGCGTCGTTGCCCTTGCCACCAGTAAGGGTATCGGCGCCGGCGCCGCCGTCCAGCACGTCATCGCCGTCACCGCCGGTGATCTGGTTGGCCTGGTTGTTGCCGGTGCCGGTGAAGTTGCCGGTACCGGTAAAGGTGAGGTAGTCGACATTGTTGGCCAGCGTGTACGCCAGCGCGGTCGACCTGACGGTATCCAGGCCTGCGCCAGCCGCCTCCACGATCACGTCTGCGGTCTCGTCGACGATATAGATGTCGTTGCCTGCGCCGCCCATCAGCTGGTCAGCGCCACCCTTGCCGTCGAGGGTATCCGCGCCGGTGCTTCCGATAATAATATTGACAAGGCCGTTGCCATCGCCCAGGAAGGCAAGGTTGCCGGTGTAGGTCAGGTTCTCGACGTGGTCGAACAGCGCATAGCTGGTGAGGGTGGTTCTGATCAGGTCGGTGCCGCCGTTGAGCAGTTCCACCACGGCGTCGAGCGACTCGTCGACAGTGTAGGTATCGTTACCGCTGCCGCCGGTCATGCTGTCAATCCCGGCCCCGCCATCCAGGAAATCCGCAGCCCCCGCACCTGTGATCCGGTTGCTTAGTGCATTGCCGGTCCCCCTGAACACCTGGCTGCCGGTGTAAAGAAGATTTTCCAGGTCGTCGCCGAGCACATAATTCGCCAGCGTGGTGCGGACGGTATCGTCACCCTCGCCGAGCAGCTCGACAATGGCGTCGCCCACGTCGTTGACCACATAGGTATCGTCACCATTGCTGCCAGTCATGCGGTCGGCGCCCGTGCCGCCATCATGCACGTCGTCGCCTGTGCCGCCGAACAAGATATCGTCGCCAATACCGCCGGTGAGCTTGTCATTGCCAGCCCCGCTGCGCAGTTCGTCGTTGCCGGCGCCGCCGTCGAGGATGTCATCGCCGTCGCCGGCCACGATCAGGTTGGCACCTGTGTTGCCGGTGCCGTTGAAATTGCCAGTGCCGGTGTAGCGCAGGATTTCGACATTGTTCGCCAACGTGTAAGTCGCCACGCTGGCATTGACGGTATCGTTGCCAGCACCAGTCCCTTCGACGATGATGTCGCCCAGATCCGAGAGGGTATAGGTGTCATTGCCGACGCCGCCAACCAGCCGGTCTATACCTGCGCCGCCGTCGAGCATGTCGTTGCCGGCGCCGCCAGTCAGCGTGTTGGCCTTTGATGTACCCTGGCCGGTAAAGTTGCCACCACCGATGAACATGAGATGTTCGACGTTGCCGAGTTCATCAAGCGCGTAATTGGTCAGCGTCGTATGGATGATGTCGGTGCCTCCACCATCCAGTTCAGTGACGACATCGCCCGTGTTGTCGACCGTGTAAGCGTCGTTGTTCGCTCCGCCTATCATCTCGTCGGCGCCGGCACCACCATTGAGCGTATCGTTCCCGTTGAGGCCCACAAGGCGGTCATTGTTAACCGTGCCGCTCAGCGTCTCGCCAAGGTTGGTGCCGATGACCAGGTCGCCGACGCCCTTGGTCGGCGCCGAAATCACGGTGCGCGCAATGCCTGCCGCGTCGGTGAATGTGGCGACGACGCGCAAGCTCATGCCCACATGCGCCTGCGCTGGCGTGAACGTGGGCAATGTGGCACCAGCGATATTCGTATAGTCGCCCGTGCTCGCGCTCTGCCACTGGAACCTGATGGCCGATTCGAGAATGCCACTGAACAGCGCAATTTCTCCCGGCAGCGCAGTCAGCACCTGGCCTTCGAGCGGCGTGCTATCGCTGATCTTCGGCTCGCCGGTCAGGTTGACAAGATGATCGGTGAACTGCAGCAGTTCGACATTGCGGATCTTGTCCGTACCATCGGCCTGGGTGCCGCGGAGGTGGGCAACAGTCCAGGTGCCGTCGGCGTTGCGGCTCAGGTCGTAATTGGAATAAAGGTCCGAATAAACGGCCGTGTCGGTATCGCTCTTGGCCGCCGGGTCAGTGATGATTTCCCGGATGATCCGGAGCTGGCCCGGGTTGATCGTCCCGTTCAACATGTCCGTCTTGAGCTCGCTGATACTGTCGACCGACCGGATTTCGACGTCGGGATCGGTTGCGCTGCGTACGCTGACCCGCACATTCAGCCAGGCATCGCCATCGATCAGGTCGTCACCAGCCTTGCCAATGAAACGGTCGTTGCCGTTGCCCCCAATCAGGATATCCCCTCCGTTGACCGGATCGAACACCACCGCTTCGCCATTGTCCACCGCCGCCACGCCAAGGAGCTGCTGGAGCCCTGCAATCATCGCCACGTCTTTTTGCAATAGCTTGCTGTCCGATAATGGGCCGTTCAGGATGCCGCCTGGCTCACCGGCCGTGCCGGTCGGCCGGATCGTACCGGTCAGCACGTCGTCATACTTCCAGCCGGACAACGCCTCGACCGAGTCGAAACGGTCGCGCAGGATGAACTGGTCCTGTTCGAAGAAGACGGCAATACCAAGGTCCGAGTTGGCGCCGACGGGGTCGCCCTTGTGGATGGCCCAGTCGAAACCGAGCATGCCGTTGCTGCGCTGAATGCCGGGTCCCTGCACCATGATGTCATTGCCCGACTCGCCGTCATAGTCGGTGTCGTTTCCCTGTCCATTCAGCACATCGTGGCCGATAATGTCGCTGTTGAAGAACAGCTGGGAGTTCTCGCCCGACAGGCCATCGAAGCCCTCGCCACCTTCGATCCAGTCGTCGCCCTCATTGCCCATCAGGCCGTCGGAACCGGGGCCGCCGAGCAGGAAATCATTGCCTTCGCCGGCGAATATTTCAGTAAAGTCGGGGCCGACGATGAAGAAGTCCTGCCCGGTGCCGCCAAAGACGATGTCGTTGCCGGCACCATTGCTGATGACGTCGTTACCAGCGTCGCCGCGCAGGAAGTCAGCCGCGCCTGCAGGCGTGCCGTGGTCTTCGATGATGTCGTCGCCGTCGCCGCCATGTACCTGATCGGCTTCGTCGCCGCCATCCAGGTGGTCGTTGCCGCCGTCACCCCATAAGGTATCCATACCGCGGCCGCCCATCAGCGTATCGTTGCCCGCTGTACCACCCAGCACGACGTGGTCCGGACCATCGTAGGCATAGGCCAGTACGCCGCCGTCGGCATGACCGTCGCCATTCACATCGGCGCCCGGGCTTACCCGTGTGACGAGCGAGTTGATTGCATTTAGGACTTCGTTATTGCGGGTCGGATCGCCGTTCAGGATGGTGCTGCCTTGCACTGCAATTCCGGTGCGTTGGTTGGCCTGGTCCATTTCCAGGATATAGCTTGGCGTGCTGAACAGCAGCCCAGGGAGATGTGTCGTGCTGTCCGCATCGCCCAGGTCGCTGTTGCGCATCACTATTTTGGAAAACAGGTTGCTCTCGAGTTCATTCAGAAGGTTGAGGCCCTGGGTCCGGCTCAGGTAATAGAAACGGTCGCCATTCTGCAGATTTTCCATCTGCGCTTCAAACACGAAGTTGAACGTCGGGGCGAGCATGCCGCCGAATTCGAGTTTGGCTTCGGCCAGCCCGCCGATCCAGAAGTCGACATCGTTCAGGCCGGTTTCAACGTTTTTCCACGAGCCGGTGCCATTCAGAAAGTCGAGCCGGTCGGCAGGCGCATTCTCCTTTTCCGAATCTCCAGTGATGTTGATGTCGTTCATCACCAGCAGTGTTGCCGCCGCACGCTTGCCGGCCAGGGTAGTTTCGTTGGTAATTGTCTCGTGCGTGCCGTACGAGGCGATAAAGTTAATAATAGACGCAGGATTCTTTAGGTGCGGAGCGAGGTCGGCCCAGCTGGTATAGGGCTTGAGCTGGGCGTCGCCGCTCATCTCGAAGAATGCGGCGCGCGCTTCGTTGAAGCTGGGTTCCCCGCTATCGCGTCCGCGTGCGATGTTCAGCGCGGCCAGGTCGAGTGGAAGCCCGACCAGGTTATTGCGCAGCGCTCCAGTGACGAACTCGTCGATTTCGTTGCCAACCTGGCGCGACATGCCGCGGATAATGTCAGCGATTGCTGTAGCTTCACCAGCCTCGCCGCCTGCGCGGTTGAATTCGACTGGATTAAGAAAAGCCTGGATCAGGCCAATGTCCTTATTGTTGAGATCGCCATCGAGCCGGGACACGGTTTCGGTGAGCATCGAGTGACCGAAGCGGTAGACCACATTCGCAAACTCTTCCATGATCGCCGGGTTGATGTCGGCCGAGTGCGAGAACACGAACGGCTCGATACTCGGCTGTACTGCGCGCGCGAATTCCTCGAAAACCATGTGTTGATATTGCATCTCGTTGACGAAACGCCCTGCCTGAAACAGGCGTTCGCCATCCCACTGCAGCGATGCGAGCGCCGTCGGGGTCACCGGCATGGAGGATACGTCCACGGCCAGCCACTCGTTGAGCATTGTCAGGTCGCCGCTAGCGAGGATCGTCTGCTTGTACTGGTCTACCAGACGGTTGTGCTCGGAGTGGAAGACCGCATGAATGGCGGTGAGGCCGATGTTTTCGTTGCCGCGGCCATCGCCGTTGGAAAAGTGGCGGTCCAGCAGTTCATCGTCATAGTAGCCGGGCGGCGCAACAGCGCTGGCACTGCCAACTATCGTGTCCAGGTCCGGCAAGAGCTTCAGTTCTGGCGTACCCGGATCGTGATCGTGATCATAGGTACCCGGTGCCGAAGAGTGGGCCACATCGATCAGGAATTGGTGCCCAGTACGGATGGTGTCTTGCGGAATTGCTATACCGCGTCCACCATTTGCCGCCGGATCGCCCTCCACTAGGCCGCTGGCGGTCGCGATCTGGACAAAACCATTGGGTCCGGGCAGGAAGTTGCCGTAGGGGTCAGTTGCCAGCAGCGGTACGTTGAACACATCGTCATCGGTCAACTGGATGCCAAGCTTGGCAGCAGCCTGGGCCTTGACTTCGCCCCAGTTGCCCCCGCCGAACGCCCCCGTCAGCAGTTTGCCGGTCGAAACAGGATTTCCATCGATCATCGAATATTCACGCAGAAACACCTGGTGCGACGGATGCGAGGTGTAGGTCTGGTTCTGGTCGATGAACGGTGTCGTCGTATTGGTATGGCCAACCGTGTCGTCGTCGGTGCCCAGCACCCCATCGGGACCGGGCAACGACGTGTTCGCCGCCCGCGACAGGACCATGAAATTGGCGTGTCCTCCTTGCACGTAGAGCGGATCCTGTGGATCAAGCGGGACGAAGATCGTGCCGCCGCCTTTTGAAATCAGGTCCAGCCCGTGGTCGAAGAACTGGCCGAACAGGGCCATGACGCCGGTGAACGGCGGCGACAGGCCGATGTCGGGGGAAAGGTTCGGAATGTACAGCGTGCCGTTGTCAGTCACCACCGTATTTTGTCCGGGGTAGGTGCTCTCGTCCGCCCGCTGATCTGCCGCCGCCACGGCCGCCGGATTACGGTTACTCTGGTCGACGATCAGATTGCTGATCATGCGTGGCGTGGAGTCGAAGACCACGTTTCCCGGCATGGTCTGCGCATAACTCGTGACCGGACCGGCTTGCGTGTCCTGCGGTCCGTAGAAGTACTGTGGCTTGCCCTCGGCGGACATGAATTCGGCAGGCACCAGGCGTGGCATGATTTCATCAGCCGCGCCCGAACGTTCCATCCCTGGCAGCAGGTTATTCCATGAGCCATCGACCGTACGCAAGCCGTACGGGAGCAGCGCACTCCCGACCAGCGCCGGCAGGTTCTGCATGTTGCCGGTAGCCGGGTTAACGCTCGCTTCAGCGATCTTGATCTGTTTCAGGATGAAATTCAGGTCATCAAACGTAACGTTGAAGCCATATTGCGAATTTGACGTCGTCATTTGAATACTCACTTTCAGGAGTTGGTTCGCGGCCTTTTGAAAGCAGCGTCACACTGATTGATGTTTCTGGTAAAAAAGCCATGCTTCCATATCAGATATACGGTGTGCAGTCGCACATCTCCTGCTTCGCACAGATTGCGCAAAACAGGCATGACGAGGCCGTCACCGGTCTAATCGGCTAGCGGGAAGTGCAGTGGATAAGATGCAAGGCGCCAAGCGGAGCGTGCGGCGATTTAATAGCTGGAGGAATCAGCTACGGTTGCCAATGCTTGCCACCTGCCTGTTCAAGGCCCGACGAGATTACCAACATCGCTCTATTCGGCACTTCAATGGCATTGCGTCCCAATAGGGCTTGCGATATCGGTGTTGGAGACTGAATTTGTATCGTGAAGGTCGACCCTGTGCCGTAACATGTCGAATAAGCGACGTGCGAGGCAACAGCTTGCTATCAGTGGCGAGGAATTGAAATAGCTGAGCGATTCCGGACTTTGCAAGCGCGGAGTAGCACAAGAGCCCAACGTCAGTATTGCTTATCCGGCGAAGGCATTTTCGCCAGACGAATAGCAGGGCGTACTTTTCAAGCCCCGGAGTAAACAACGCTCCCACGGCCATGAAAAGATAAACAGAAGAAACTGTCAGAGGAATTGCAGGCACTGCGAATCGAATTGTTCTACAGCTGGCTGCGAAGACGTTTACCACAGCGATCCAAGAATGCCCGGTTTTGTTTCTTGGAGTAGATAGTTCGGTTTTCTCAGGCACGAACATAGCCCTGTCTAAAGACTTATCCATTCCCCACCCCTAATTTTGGCTACATCTTTTTAAAAAGATATTTTATTTAGTTGGAGAAACATAAAGCACTGAAGAGGTCGTTTGTCTGTAAATACATAGTACGATAAATGCATAAATTGTTGTAATTATTTCTTCATTTGTAGCGTATTTGCACACCATGATGAAATATCTGCGAGAAACAGAATTTATTGCATTCTTTCAATTCCAGGCGAATTACCAATAGGCGAAATGTGATCTTCAAGCCGAGTTTCCCACCGAGAAGAAATAGATTCCCCGCGCCCGCTTACGGGCCAGATCGAGATTGTTACACCATGGCCGCTGCCAGTGGCGGCGGTGCTGCGGTGCTACCTGAACGGTGACAAACGCGGTCGGCGAATGCATCAAGGATTCGATTTACGACAGCCAGGCCATTCGCGGCTTTGTCGGCATCAACCCGACGCACGAGTCGGCACGGCCCGCAACTGCATTCCTAGCCCGTACATCTGGACGAAGCGTTACGACGTGCCTTAAATCGACTGCACGGCGGTGGATTCCCAAGCCGATGTAGATGCGTCGACTGAAGACCGATATCGTTTCGCAGTTGTACACTTGCTTTCAGCTTGCGCAAATCGCGCCGTAGACGACTTGTGCAACGAAGCTGATGGAAATGGACAGTCGAACGATTCGGTCGAGACATCGCTGACCGCTGCAGTTTGTTTCGCTTATCTACATGGGCGGATACGAGGACTACGAGCCCCACAAGCAAAAACGCCAACCAGTGATGGTTGGCGTTGCGTGAACGATATTCTTGGTGGCCCGGGGTGGAATCGAACCACCGACACAAGGATTTTCAATTTTCGCGCGGCGCTGTATCCCCACTATCGATTTGCCAGACCAGGCGTGACGGCCTGGTCCGGAGACAGCGCGCTCCACCGCCCAGGCGAGTCATGGCGCGGCCGAGAAGGAAGCGTGGGATGGAAACTTTTTGTGCATCCACTCGCGGTTCAGCTGCAAAGCGGTGACGACGTCCTGCGGCAAGCTCTCGAGAATGGCCGGATCGTCGCTCGGTGTGTCGGCCAACAGGCTGGCCAGGTGGATGATGGCACCGAGTTTGCTGAACGGGTGGGCGGCCATTGGATCGGATGCGCTTTGTAATGCGTTCACGATGACGACTGGGAAATTCCAGCGACGACAAAGTTCGGCGGTAATGTGCCCCTCCGAAAAGCCCAGCAGTCGCGTTTCGCGTTCCCACCGTCCGCCCGGCAGGTGGGGCTGCTCCTCGATCTCGGCAAACGTTGCCGGCGCCGCCTGGTAGATCAGCAGTTCGCCAAGCCGCATCATCATGCCTGCGAGCCAGGCATCCTGGCCATCGTCGCCCAGGCAGACGGCCAGCCATTTAGCGTAGCCGGCGCAGGCCATGCTGCTTTTCCAGAACTCGTCGCTGTCGAGGCCCGGAAGGTCCGGGAAGGTTTCGGCGAAGCAGGCCGCCAGGGCCAGGGTGCGCACATGCCCAACGCCCGCCATGGCGATGGCATCGTCCAGTGACGTGACACCACGCGCGACGCCGAAGCGGGCGCTATTGGCCAGGCGCATCAGCTTGGCGGTGAGGGCGGGGTCGCGTGCAATGATCGCGCTGATTTGGGTGGCCGACGCATCCTCGTCATCGAGGGTTTTGATCAATGCGTGGGCGACCTCTGAAATGACGGGCAATTTTACTGCTTGAAAAAAAGACGATAACTCGCTCATGACGATTCTCCAACGAACATCGCCGCTGCGACAGGTTGACGGTCGCGCGATGGGGTGACATTGAAATTTCACGATAGCATAATTGTTTCCCTTGGGAACTGGTCAGGGAAATTATTTCCTGGACCGGACACAAGGATCGCGGATGCCAGAAAGCCCGCTTGGCCTAGTCTAGGCGGTAAGGACCTTTGCGGCCAGCGTCGCCTCGATAACGCACGCACTTGACCTTGGTATGAGGGTGCTCGTAGCCAGCCAGTTGTTACTTGGCGGCTGCGCCGGGAGCCCTTGCCCGCGAGGGGTTTTCCTGCCTGTAAGTACGCTTCGGGTGCATGACCAACCGCTTGACCAGGTCTTCCAGCGCTTTGCTATGGTACAGGTCCATGCACTTCAGGAAATCGAATCTGACTCCTTTGATCTCCGATTCGACGAGCGGATGGGAGTAGTCCCGCGCCAGATAGCGGTTCACCAGCGACTCGACCGCATCGGGACTATTCTCCATATCGAAGTAGGTCCAATCACGCAAGGCGCTGGCACTGCTTCCAGCATCAGTGGCCGCACCCGTGTCATTCCGGTATGCCTGTGTCATACAGGTTGCCAGCACCATGTCCTTGTAATTTTGCGCATAGGTGCGGGCGCCAGCCTGTGGAGAAATGACGGTTTGATCGGAGGCGTGGACTGTGAATGACAGCAATGTGGAGGTCACAAGCGCCAGGCACAACGGGATCGACTTCATCGCAAGCCCCAGAAGTTCGCACGGTCCGTGCGATATTTTGCTTCCGGCTCATTGAAATAACAGTGGTCATAGCAGGATTGGCCGTTGAAAAGGGTGGCATGCCCCTGCGCATCCGACCAGCCAGATACCTCAAACAGGATGACACCTTTCTTGCCAACCAACGTGCCGCCGCCGGAAGCAGGATATTTCACAACCTCAGCTTTGCCCCATTGCTGCTTCAAAAAACCAATCAGATCCCGTACACGGAAAAAGTATTTTCGCCCGTCCGCCCCGGATACTGTCTGTTCATGGATGTTCGGAATCATCAGGCCTGCCTCGCCAAGGATATAACTCATCCGCACGGCGCAGGTGTTATTCCAACGCTGTGCATTCGTAAAATTATTAATATTCTTCTCAACATTTCCTCCTATCACCTTTGCTACCCTGGCGCCCGAATTGACGGGGTCATAAATTCGCTGCGAAGCTGCCCATGCAGCAATAAAGGAGGGGCGAGACATGTTGTTCATCCTTGTTTGGGATTGCATCGGATTGGTCGTTGTGGCGTCTGTGGAGAATCACGCAGTCATCGGCTGCCTGCTGGCCCCGACGCGCGGTACAGACAGGCCGTGGCGATTATCGGCAATCCGTGCAGATCGGACTGGACGCTTGTCAAACCAATGATTCGCTCGCATTGATGAATCAGGCTCTCGCACAGAATTCTCCCTTCTATCCGCTGCGTGAATGTCTCACCCGTCTTGCGCAATACTTCCCTCACGGTTGTTTCGCGGACGATGCTTCGTTGACCTGCCCCGGCCTGGACACATGAGCTTGCGGTGCTGTATTTATGGATGAGCGAAGTGGACATTCGCAGGCGCCAAGGCCTGCGAAGTCCAGAAACGATAACGCCAATCACGATGGATTGGCGTTGTGCGAGGTATGTTCTTGATGGCCCCGGGCGGAATCGAACCACCGACACAAGGATTTTCAAGTGGGTCATTTTCTTTCCGTTACGTTCCAGATCGTTCGACGCAACCTGCTTTTATTTACTTCAATTGTGCTCATTCTTTTATCAGGAAAATTCATTAGAAGCGAATGGACGCACATTCAGAGTACCGTCATCGAACTGCCAGCGCTGCTGACCGCTCAAGCAGACGTGAGCAGTCGTCGGTTGGCACTGTCGCTAGAAATGTCCCGCCGGGTTGAGCTGCTGTCTGAAGCGACCGTTCAGCGTCTTGATGTAGAAATTTACGATCTCGACAATGAAATCGCCCATTTGCAACGCAAACGGAATAACGTATCCCTATCCTCTGGCGCATTGAAGGGTGCTGATTGGATAGTGGAAGAGTTGCGGCAGGAGACTATACGTAGAGTCGAAATCGAACTGCGGCATCAAACAAGGGCTTATCTGAGTACGTTGCGCGCACACGCTGTCGTACTAAGCAACCGCCGGGCGGCGCATGCACAGCTTGAGAAACTCCGCCTGGCACATGTGAGAATATACGAAACTCTCCAAAGTAGGGAGCAACAACTGACCAAAACTCAAGCGGATTTAGGTGTGCTGGTAAAGATCCCCTTCACGAAGTGGTACGAGCAAGTAGAGAAGCTGAAAAAGGACGTTGAGGCCGGCAAAGCTGCGAATAGCCGGGTACACAAGGACTATCTCGCGCAGAAGGCAATTCTGACCCGAATATCGTCGCCCGTAAGGCTGAAGCCATTTAAGGTCAATGAACATCAGCTTGCAGAAGCTATCGCTCCTCTGCGCGACCGAGTTCTCGAGTCCGAGCGCTTGGCGGCACAGAGCCACCTCTGGCAGGCGTACCAAGCCGTGCGTCCAGTACTCCCGATTGCTCTGGCTATACTGATCGGCTGGTGGCTTGTTCCGGTAGCTATTCGTACACTCTTCTATTTCGTTCTGGCGCCGCTTGCTGCACGCAGGCCTCCGATTGTGATTGATACGAAGCAGGGGACCACCACTTTAACGTTTTCAAACCAACGCTCAGTTCGTGAAGGCTCGGTTATCTCTGCAGTGTCGCAGACGATGACGTTGGCTCCTGATCATGAAATACTCATCCGTCCGGACTACAGCCAAAGTCAGCCCACAGGAGTAAACACCACGACGAAGTTGCTATTCGACTGGCACCATTGGCTCACAAGCATCGCTGCGCACTTATGGGTGTTGAAGCGACTTAGCACCACACAAAGTGCTGATATCGTGGTGTCGTCCACCACCGACGCACTTGATGAAGTCGCCCTTTTGGAGATTGCTCCGGGCGATGCCGTTGTGCTCCAGCCACGGGGGCTCGTCGGAATGATGTACAAGACTGGGCAGCGCCCGAAGATTCGCAGCCACTGGCGCTTGGGAACCCTCCATGCATGGCTAACGTTCCAGCTGCGTTACCTCGCCTTTGAAGGACCAGCTACGCTCATCGTCAAGGGCTGTCGTGGCGTGCGGCTGGAAAGCGCCTCCACCGGCCGAACGATTAGCCAGAATGCGACCTTGGGTTTCAGCGCCAATGCTGTTTATTGTACCGTTCGCGCTGACCCGTTTGTTCCTTACCTGAGAGGCAAGCAGTCGCTTTTCCACGATAAGTTCACTGGACAGAATGCCTACTACCTGTACGAGGAAGTGCCGCGCAATGCGCGCCAGGATGGGCAGAAGCATAATCCTTTGGAAGTGCTGCTCGATGCCAGCCTGAAGGCTTTCGGAATTTAAATATCACACTCTGCCCCGATTTCAATGAATGATCTACTGCAGATACCTGCGGCGTGTTGACCCTTTTGGAGAAGAGATGAGTGAAATTTTGCTGCACGCAGCTGATCGGGCCGCGCTCGAGCGAGCGCTTGATCGCTGCAAAAAATGGGCTGCACAACATCAAGCAGAGGTAGGAGTTGCAGAGATAGCACTTGGTGCTGCGATAGTTTCATGGGGAGTGATAAATGGCCAAGTTGTGCTAGGTCGGGACCTGGCAGGGAGCCAATTAGCAGACATAAGCGGTTTGACGGGGCTTGGAATCGGAGCCGTCGGCTCAGCGACTCTTGCCATGACGCTGCTGAAAGGCGTGTTCGTCGGAGGTGTCGGAATGGTTGCCGGTGTCACCTGCGTCCCTGCAATGGTAATCGTTGGGGGAGGAGCGGCAATTCTGGGCAGCTTTGGCTACTTGTTAGGGAACAAGGTTGACGCTCTACTCAACGCGCCCAATGGATTCGGGGACTTGTTGCTTGAGGGAGCAATTGTCGCGGTAGGTGTAGCGTTAATTATCGATGGGGCACGTAGAGTTGTAAACGATGAGCGGGTATTGTCATCAGCTTCAAGGTTTAGAGAAGGAATGATTAGTCTAGTTCCTCAAGCGTCCGAAGCGGTTGCTGCCACGTGGGACGATCTGCAAGATCTTGTAAAAGAGGCAGCGGAAAGCCCATCTGCATATGCAACCGGGAGCGCGACAGCGTTAGCCGGTGCTGCAATAGGAAGTTCCCTGGCTGCTGGTTCGGTAACGGTATTGGGTTCGAGTGGGCTTGGAGCGGCCGCATTATCACTGGGACTAGTTTCTGCACCCATGTGGCCCATCATAGCTGGGGGCGCGGCTGGCCTGACGCTTGGAGTAGTTGCATGGAAGGGGATACAACATCTTCGAAAACAGAGCGATCTATCCGAACCTGCTGATGAAGGGACTAAAATGCTCCCCCCACCAATCTAAGCGGGAAGAGCTAGGGATTGGAACTCGCTAATCACTGAAGGTTTCCGGAAATAGACCGGACACAAGGACTGCGGAATCTACAAACAAAAACGCCAACCGCAGAGGGTTGGCGTTTTGTTCAATAATTCTTGGTGGCCCGGGGCGGAATCGAACCACCGACACAAGGATTTTCAATCCTCTGCTCTACCAACTGAGCTACCAGGCCAAGAGCGCGCAATTATAGCAGCGTTTGTGGCAAGCAGACAATCCTCCCGCGCCGATCCTCAACCCTTGCTGCTGATGCGCTGCGCATGATCCCGCTCGAGCGCCAGGCGCAGGTCGCGCCGGCCTTTGGCTTCCTCGAAGCGGCGCACTTCATCCGGTGTCGACGGTACCAGCGGCGGAATCGAGGCCGGCTTCTTGTCGTCGCCCACCGCCACCATTGTGAAGAAGCAGCTGTTCACGTGCCGCACGGCCTTGCTGCGGATGTCCTCGGCAATCACCTTGATCCCGATTTCCATCGAGCTGCGGCCGGTAAAGTTCACTGCGGCCAGAAAGGTCACCAGTTCACCAACGTGGATCGGCTGGCGGAAGGTCACCTGGTCGACGCTCATCGTCACCACATAGCGCCCGGCGTAGCGGCTGGCGCAGGCGTAGGCTGCCTGGTCGAGCAGTTTCAGGATGGTGCCGCCGTGCACGTTGCCGGAGAAGTTGGCCGTGTCGGGCGTCATCAGCACTGTCATGCTGAGCTGGTGGGAAGGCAGGTTCATGGTTGCAATCAATACAAGTGGCTGGGCGAGTGCTGATGTTGCCTCAGAAACTGCTGCTCGGCAAGGTCAGCTGTTGCCGTTCTCGATCTGCTGACCCGGCGAAAAAGTAGTCCGACAAACGCGCTTGCCGAAATACCCATAAAATCGTGGCATCACTATGCAAACCCGCTAGGCTCGGCAAATGAACAGCGAACTCCCATACCAAGGTGGATCGGTGCAGTGGCACCTTGGTCCCGTCATCGATGCACTGCGCACGTCGCGCGAGTCGACCCACAATATCCGGCACCAGGGCCGCGTGCGCGAGCTGCCGTCGCGCGAGGTGCTGCGCCAGATCGTCGACGGCCTGTCGGCCGCGCTGTTCCCCACGCATTACGGGCGCCCCGACCTGAACGACGAGAGCATCGACTACTACGTCGCCGATACGCTCAATGTGGCGCTTGACCGGCTGGTCGAGCAGGTGCGGCGCGCGCTGCGCTTCTCGCCGGCGGCGCCGTCCGACGCGTCCGGTGCAGATGCCCAGCGTGAAGACCTCGTGCTGGCCGAGCGTGCCCGCGCGATCACGCGCGAGTTCGCGGCCCGCCTGCCTGACTTGCGTGCATTGCTGGTGTCGGACGTGCAGGCCGCGCTCGCAGGCGACCCGGCGGCCACCTCGGTGGCGGAAATCATGCTGTGCTATCCCGGCACCATCGCCATCCTGTACCACCGCATCGCGCATTGCCTGACGCGCCTGGGCGTGCCGTTCCTGGCGCGCGTGGTGGCCGATATCGGCCACTCGCTCACCGGCATCGACATCCACCCGGGCGCGCAGATCGGCGGCAGCTTCTTCATCGACCACGGCACCGGCGTCGTAATTGGTGAAACCGCCATCCTCGGCGAGCGCGTGCGCCTGTACCAGGCGGTCACGCTGGGCGCCAAGCGCTTCCCGGTCGACGACAGTGGCGCCCTCGTCAAGGGCATTCCACGGCATCCGATCGTCGAGGACGACGTCGTCATCTATGCCGGCGCCACCATCCTGGGCAGGATTACTATCGGCGCCGGGTCGACCATCGGCGGGAATGTCTGGCTCACGCAGAGCGTCCCGCCGGGCAGCAATGTGTCGCAGGCGCAGATGCGCAATACCTGATCGTCAAGCGATGACGATCCTGCTGGTACCCGGCTACATGGCCGATGACACGTTGTGGGCCGATCTGCTTGCGCCGCTCGCGCCATTTGGCCCGCTCGTGCATGCCGACCTGCGCCACGACACGTCGCTCGAAGCGATGGCCGCGCGCGTGCTGCGCGATGCACCGCCGTCGTTCATCCTCGTCGGCTTTTCGATGGGCGGCTACGTCGCGCGCGAGATCGCGCGCCAGGCGCCCGAACGGGTCGAAGCGCTGGCCCTGATCGCCACGTCGACCCGGCCCGATACCGATGCCGTCAAACAGGGCAAGCGCGCGGTGGCGCGCTCAACGCCGTCGGTGTCGTTCGCGGGCCTGAGCCGCACGGCAATCGCCACGTCGCTGCATCCTGCACGTGCGGGCGACGAGGCGCTGATCGAGCGCGTGCGCCAGATGGGCGTGCGGCTGGGGGCGGAGGCGTTTCGCAACCAGTCGATGGTCGAGCGGCCCGGCGACCTGCATCTGCTGGATCAGATCCGCTGCCCGACGCTGATCGTCGCGGCCAGTCAGGATCGTTTGCGCAGTCTGGAAGAATCGCAGGAACTGCATGCGGGGATTGCCGGGTCCACGTTTGCCGTCATCGGCGACAGCGGCCACATGATCCCGATTGAAGCGCCGCAGGCGCTGGCGGATGTGCTGACGCCGTGGCTGGAAAGCGTGTCAGCCTTGCACGCCAGCTGAACGACTACGCCACGGCGGGCGTGACTTTCTCGCACCAGCCGTGCAGGCCACGGATCGCGTCTTCCTTGTGCTTGGCCTCGATCTCGATCCAGGGCGCCTGCAGGTAGGAAGACGGCATCACCGAAATCAGGTCGGAGTGCTGGCGGTCGTTGAAGCCTTCGCGCCCGTTCGAAATGTGCACCAGCTGGTGCGCCGGATCCGGCCAGGTCGCGCGGGCCTTGGCCAGCGTGGCGGCCACGCTCGGGTGGTCGTAGCTGTCGAGCTTTTCATGGACGATGTGGTGGTGGGCGTCGAATACCATCGGGATGCCCGCGCGCACGCACACGGCGTGGATCTCGTCGGCGCTGTAGGCGTATTCGTCATTCTCCAGACACAGGCGGCTGCGGATCGCTTCGGGCAGTTCGGCGATGCGGGCCACCAACTGGTCTTCGCGGTCGGATTTGCCGCCGTGGATTTCCAGCAGCGCCCAAGGCGAGCGCGGTTGCTCCAGCAAATCCATGATGTCGGCGTGCATCTGCAGGATCTTGACGCTGTTGGCGACGACGTTTTCCGAATCCGAACTGAGCACCACGAACTGATCGGGATGCATCACAAGCCGGATGCCACGTTCCGTTGCGCGCCGGCCCGAGCGGCCCAGCGTTTCCTTGAACTTCTGCAGGATTGCCAGGCCGAACGGCTCGTCGGCGAACGGGAAGATCGATGACGGCATCCGGTACAGCCTGATGCCTTCGCGCTCGCAGTAACGCAGCGCGTTGTCGAGCGTCTGGATATTGTCGCGGTAGATGTCTTCCAGCGCGCGCTGCTGGCCGTCTTCGGACAGGTCGAGCAGGCGCTTGCGCGTGATCGTGCGATACCGCACCTCTTTCGAGACGGTGATGCAGACAAGGCCGAGGTGTGGTTGCGTGGCGATCAGGGTCATGGTGCAGGCAAGTCTAGCCGAAGCGGAGTGGTGCAGGGCGCACCCGGGTTCGGAACCAGGGTCGAAAGCGGGGCACTTTACCGCCGCGTGCCGAACACCTGGGTCCAGTAGATGATGCCCGCTTGCCGGTCGGCCGTGACGCCATAGGCCGCGCCCATCTCGGTGAAGTCCGCTTGCATGATGTTGGCGCAGTGGCCCGGACTGTCGATCCAGCCGTCGACCGCTTCCTGTGGCGAGTGCTGGCCGAAGGCGATGTTTTCGCCCAAGCGGTGCCAGCGGTAACCGGCGCGCGTGGCGCGATCGGCCGGGTCGCTGCCGTCCTGCGCGTAGTGGTTGAAGTAACGGCGGGTGGCCATGTCGAGGCTGTGGGCCAGCGCGGCCTCGCCCAGCACCGCGTTCCACTGCAAGGGCGGCGCCGCCGCAAATGCGCGCTCGCCGCACATGCGGGCGCTGGCGCGTGCAAGATTGACTGCCTCGAGGATGGCACGGCCTGCGTCGCGCCAGTCCGGGTAGGTGGTCGATGGCAAGGGCGGTGCCGGCCGGGCCAGCACGACGGTCCAGGTCGTGCCTTCGCGGTAGCTGCCCACGGCCGAGAATCGTTCGCTGCGCAGCACCTTGCAATATTTCTGCTGCAGCACGCGCATGGCGGCCACGGCGTCTTCCGGACCGGTAACGTCGACCGAGTCCGCGCCATCGACGGGGTAGCCGGCCTGCGCCAGTGCTGATTCGATGAAAGTCCCGAAGCCGATCCGGATCTGCGCCAGGGCCGGCTCGGCGACCAGCGGCGTCACCGGCGCGACGGGTACGCCGTCGCAATCGGCCGGGTTGGCGCGGTAGGCATTGATCAGTGCTGCCAGCGGATCACCGGCAAGCGGCTGGGCCCAGGCTGGCGCGATCGATGTCAGCAGGCCGAGCCCGAAGAGGGCAGCGCGCATGACGGATCGCTTTACCAGACTGTTACTGCCCGGATTGCGGCGCCATCGTATGCGGCGTGAGCACGAGTTTCGAGGTGTCCAGGCCCTGGGCCTTCAGGCGTGCCAGCAAGGCGTTGTATTCGGCCGGGGCGACCTGGGGCGTACGCGACAGGATCCACAGGTATTCGCGCTTGGGTTCGCTCACGGCGGAGAGCTGGTACTTGTTGTCCAGATCGATCACCCAGTAGTCGCCCCACACCATCGGGATGAAGGACAGGATGGCCGGTGCGAAGCGCACCTCGAGCTTGGGCGACGTGGCCGCGCCCGGCTGGCGCGCGACGCCTTCGGCGGTATCGACCTTGCCGTCGGCCGTGCGGCAGCGGTTGATCACCTTGACCCGGCCGTCCTTGTCGAGGTTGTAGGTCGCGCTGGTGTCGCCCACGCATTTTTTCTGGAACTCGTTCGGGAACTTGGCGATTTCGTACCAGACACCCATGTAGCGGGGCACCGCGAGCGATTCGATCGGCTGCAATGGCTTGGCGGCCTCAGCAGCCAACGCCGATCCGGCGCACAGGCCGGAGAGGGCGAGCGTGGCGCACGCAGCAAGGAACGATGGCTTGGCAAACATGGGAACCTCTTGTGATCTTGAAGGCTCCCAGAATAATGACAAAGCCACAATGGTGTCGCATGGTTTATAGCGCCACGCCATTACACCTTGCGCACGAACTCCGTCTTCAGGCTCATGGCGCCGAAGCCATCGATCTTGCAATCGATATCGTGGTCGGCGTCGACCAGGCGGATGTTCTTGACCTTGGTGCCCTGCTTGATCACGCCGCCCGAACCCTTTGGCTTGAGGTCCTTGATCACGGTAACGGTATCGCCGTCCTGGAGGATGTTGCCCGACGCATCTTTGTAGACGCGCGCGGTCTCGGTGCTAGCTGCGCCCGCGATCGGCCACTCGTGCGCGCATTCCGGGCAGACGTACTGGCCGGCGCCGTCGTCATAGGTGTAGGCCGATTGGCAGAGGGGGCAGGGTGGAAGCGTATGCATGAGTGGCCTTGGAATGCAAAAACGCCACTCGGTGGTGGCGTTTTTACGTGTTGCTGAATTCTTGGTGGCCCGGGGCGGAATCGAACCACCGACACAAGGATTTTCAATCCTCTGCTCTACCAACTGAGCTACCAGGCCAAGAGAGGCACGATTATAGCCATCGATTTTCAGTTGCGCAAGTCCTCTTGCGCGCGCGGCAGCACAAACGTGGTCTGTGCGTCGCGGTCCGGCTGAGCTGCCTGTCCCGCTCACCTGCGACGGCGCGAACCCGCCGCCCGGCCTCCGGCACCGGCATATCGCTATAATGCCTTCATGACCACGCCCACGACCTCTACCATCCGGACCGACGTCTGCATCGTCGGCAATGGCGCCATCGCCAAGACGGCAGCCCTCGGCTTCGCCCAGGCCGGCCACAGCGTGACGCTGCTGGCGCCGCCGGCCCGGCAGGCGCCCGCTGCAGCAACTGCGCCGGCAGCCGAGCGACCGTGGGACGTGCGTGTGTATGCGCTCAACCACACGGCGCACGATCTGCTGGTGTCACTGAAGGTCTGGGATGCCCTCGACATGGCGCGCGTTGCCCCGGTCGATGCGATGGACGTGCACGGCGACGGCGCCGATGGCGGCAGCCTGGGCTTCGATGCTTTCGGCGCCCGGGTCGGCACGCTTGCATGGATTGTCGAAGACCAGAACCTGAACGGCGCGCTCGATGCCGCGCTCCGCTTCGCACATAACGTGCAGCGGGTCGAAGGCCGCGCCTGCGAACTGACCTGCAGCGACAGCGGCGCCGCCGTGCGCCTCGAAGACGGGCGCCGTGTCGAGTGCGCGCTGCTGGTCGGCGCGGACGGACGCGAATCGTGGGTGCGCGGGCAGTGCGATATCGGCGTCGACTACCGCATGTATCACCAGAGCGCCATCGTTACCAACTTTGCCTGCGACAAGCCGCACCACGGCGTCGCGCACCAGTGGTTCACCGGCTCGGACGGCATCATCGCGCTGCTGCCGCTGTCGGGCAACCGCGTCTCGCTCGTGTGGTCGGCGCCGGAAACCCTGGCCGCCACGCTGATGGAAGAGTCGCTGGGCGAGCTGGCGATCCGGCTGGGCGAATATGCCGACGACAAACTGGGCACGCTGCGCCCGTTGCAGCCCGACGCCGTGGCCGCCGTGCCGCTGGCGCTGATCAAGCCGCATGCGATGGTGGCGCCGCACGTGGCGCTGGTGGGCGATGCGGCGCACGCCGTGCATCCGCTGGCCGGCCATGGGATGAACCTGGGGTTTGGCGACATCGTCGACCTGCTGGCCATCGTGCGTGACCGCGAAGAGCGGCGCGCCATCGGTGATGAGCGGGTGCTGGCCCGCTATGCCCGCAAGCGCAAGGAAGAGGTGCTGCTGATGCAACTGGCCACCGATGGACTCGAACGCCTGTTCGGCGCGAACCTGGAACCGCTGCGCGTGGTCCGGAATATCGGCCTGAACCTGCTCAATAACATGCCGGCACTGAAGCGGCGCCTGATGGCCCATGCCATGGGCAAGTCATCAATCTGAGAATTACACGCTGAGGAATACAAGCATGCTTAAAATGAAGATCGCCGTCCTGCTGGCGACTGGCCTTCTCGCATCGTGCGTCGATGCGCAGACCAACGTCGAATCGACCATCAAGAAGGCGCTCGAGCCACGCCTGAGCGGCGCGAAGATCGAGTCGGTCAAGGAAACTCCATATTCGGGCCTGTACGAAGTGCGCGTCGCGGGTGACATCCTGTACACCGACAAAAAGGGCGAGTACCTCGTCATCGGCCAGGTGTACGACGTGAAAAGCTCGCGCAATCTCACGCGCGAACGCATCGATGAAGTCAACAAGATCAAGTTCTCCGACCTGCCGCTCGAGATGGCGCTCAAGCAGGTCAAGGGCAACGGCAAGCGCGTGATCGCGGTGTTCGAGGATCCGAACTGCGGCTACTGCAAGCGCCTGCGCCAGACCACGCTCAAGGAGATCGACAACGTCACGATCTACACCTTCATGTACAACATCCTGTCCGAGGATTCGTCGGTGAAGTCGAAGAACATCTGGTGCGCGTCCGACCGCAACAAGGCCTGGGACGACTGGATGATCGCCGGCAAGGTGCCGCCAACCACGCCGGCCGCGTGCGAATCACCGAACGAGAAGGTTCTCGCGCTGGGCCAGAAGCTGCGCATCACGGGCACGCCGGCGATCTTCTTTGCCGACGGCTCGCGCATCCCGGGCGCGATCGACCTCAAGGCGCTCGAAGGCAAGTTCGATTCGCTCGAAGGCAAGGCCGGGAAGTAACCGGCGTGCCGCCGCGCGAGGGCATCACGCTCACCGGCATCCTGCTAGCCGCAGGGCGCGGCCGGCGTTTCGATCCGGCCGGTGTACGCAACAAGCTGCTCCAGCGCTTGCCGGGCGGCGACTTCGTCGTCGTGGCCAGCGCCCGCAAGCTCCTGGCGGTGCTGCCGCGCGTGGTGGCGGTGGTGCCACCACGCGATGGTGGCGTGGCCGATGCGCTGCGCGCGCTTGGCTGCACTGTCACCGTGTGCCCGGATGCCGACAGCGGCATGGGCCTGTCGCTGGCGCATGCGATCCGCCATGCGCCTCTTGATACGCATGGCGGCTGGCTCGTGGCGCTGGGCGACATGCCGTTCGTGGCCGACGCGACGCTGCAGGCGCTGGTGCGTGCGATTGATGACGGCGCCGGGATCGCGGCGCCGCTGTTCGATGGCCGCCGTGGCAATCCGGTCGCGTTTGGCGCGATCCATCACGCCGCCTTGCTGGCGCTGGACGGCGACCAGGGTGCGCGCCGCCTGCTCGCGAGCAGCCCGGTGACCACGATTGCCGTGCCCGACCCCGGCATCCTGCGCGACATCGATACCCAGGGCGATCTGCCTGACTGAATCCGCTTACACTATTGTCCATACGGTGCGACCCGAGACCAACCCCAGATCATGAAAAAGCCATCGCAAAAAAAACAGAGCGCAATTTTCTACACCATCGTCCCGCGGGACCTGGCAGGTCACCTGTTCAACGTCACGCTGACGGTGGCCAATCCGGATCCTGACGGGCAGACCTTTGCGCTGCCGGCCTGGATCCCGGGCAGCTACATGATCCGCGAGTTCGCGCGCAATATTGTGCGCATCCGCGCCGAGCAGGCCGGGGCCGCGGTGGCACTGACAAAACTCGACAAGCACACGTGGCGCGCAGCGCCAGGCAACGGCGCTGGCGCCGGCCCGCTGACGCTGCACTACGAGGTGTACGCGTGGGACCTGTCGGTGCGCGCCGCGCACCTGGACCAGACCCATGGCTTCTTCAACGGCACCAGCGTGTTCCTGCGCGTGGTGGGGCAAGAGGCGACGGCGCACCAGGTCGACATCCAGCGGCCAGCCGATGCGGCGGCCCGCACCTGGCGCGTGGCGACCTCGATGAAAGAAGCGGGCGCCAAGCGCTACGGCTTCGGCACCTATGGCGCGGCCAATTACGATGAGCTGATCGACCACCCGGTCGAGATGGGCAACTTCGAGCTCGCAACCTTCGAGGCGCACGGCATCCCGCACGACATCGTCATCACGGGTCGCGTGCCGAACCTGGACATGGCGCGCCTGCAGGCCGACCTGAAAGCCATCTGCGAAACCCAGATCGCGTTCTTCGAACCACTGACCAAACGCGCGCCGCTCGAGCGCTACGTGTTCATGACGATGGCCGTGGGCGACGGTTACGGCGGCCTGGAACACCGCGCTTCGACTGCGCTGATCTGCGCGCGCGCCGATCTGCCCACCACCGCAAACCAGAAAACCGGCGAACCGGGCGAAGGCTATCTGCAGTTTTTGGGCCTGTGCAGCCACGAGTACTTCCATACCTGGAACGTCAAGCGCATCAAGCCGGCGGTGTTTGCGCCGTACGACCTGCAGGTCGAGAACTACACGCCGCTTCTGTGGCTGTTCGAAGGCTTCACCAGCTACTACGACGACCTGATGCTGGTGCGCGCCGGGATCATCGGCGAAACGACGTATTTCAAATTGCAGGCCAAGACCATGTGCGGCGTGCTGCGCGGCAGCGGGCGCCTGAAGCAGAGCGTGGCCGAGTCGAGCTTCGACGCCTGGAGCAAGTACTACCGTCAGGACGAGAATTCGCCCAATGCGATCATCAGCTACTACACCAAGGGTTCGCTGATTGCGCTGGCGTTCGACCTGACGATCCGTGCCAAGACGGGCGGGGCGAAGTCGCTCGACGACGTGATGCTGGCGCTGTGGGAGCGTTACGGGCGCGACTTTTATCCGAGCGTCGGGCGCGGCGTGACCGAGCACGAAGTCGAAGCGCTGTTCGATGAAGTCAGCGGCCTGAAACTGAGGAACCTGTTCGAGCGTTACGTGCGCGGCGTCGAAGACCTGCCGCTGGCCAAGCTGTATGCGCCGTTCGGCGTCAAGCTGGTCGACGAGCGCAAGACCGGCAAGGCCTCGCTCGACGCCGGCATCGGACGCGATCCGCTGGGCGCCAAGCTCACGCAGGTGCACGAAGGCGGCGCCGCGCATATGGCCGGCTTGTCGGCCCTCGACGTGGTCATCGCGATCGACGGGCTGCGCGTGAACGGCAATCCATCGAATGTCGATGCGCTGCTGGCGCGCTATCGCGTCGGCGACCGGGTGCCGGTGCACGCGTTCCGGCGCGATGAACTGATGGCGTTCGACGTCACGCTGCAGGGTGACCGGGTGCCGGTCATCACGCTGTCGCAGGCAGTGGCAGGGCGCAAGCCGGCAGCGCTCAAGCGGCCGAGCGCCGTCTAGCCGAGGCGGGCGGCGGCACGACCCGCCGCCCGTACCATATCGCATTGCAGCATGCTATCGTTGTGG
This sequence comes from Telluria sp. LT2P80, assembly GCF_059685955.1. Taxonomy (NCBI): domain Bacteria; kingdom Pseudomonadati; phylum Pseudomonadota; class Betaproteobacteria; order Burkholderiales; family Oxalobacteraceae; genus Telluria; species Telluria sp. LT2P80. The sequence continues at coordinate 339,375 of NZ_JCASIO010000006.1, forward strand.
TCTGTTCAACACGACCGCAAGAGCCCATGCCGATCCTGACCCGCATCGCCGCCGCAGCCTGTGCGCCGCTCCTGGCACTGTCCGCAACTTCCGCCCTGGCCCAACCGGCCGCACCGCTCAAGAACGATGTCGTCACGCGCGTGGACGCCATGTATCCGTGGCTCGACACGATCTACAAGGACCTGCACGCGCATCCCGAGATCGCGTTCCAGGAAGTGCGCACCGCCGGCAAGCTGGCCGCCGAGATGCGCAAACTCGGCTTCACCGTCACTGAGAAGGTCGGCAAGACCGGCATCGTCGCGGTGCTCAAGAACGGCGCCGGCCCCACGGTCCTGGTGCGCACCGACATGGATGGCTTGCCGATGGAAGAAAAAACCGGCTTGCCGTACGCCAGCCGCGCTCGCGCCACCAGCGAAGGTCGCGACAGTTTCGTGACCCACAGCTGCGGCCACGACATTCACATGACCAGCTGGCTCGCCACCGCGCGCACGCTGGTTGAACTGAAAGGACAGTGGAAGGGCACGCTCGTGTTCATCGGCCAGCCGGCCGAAGAGATCGTCTCCGGCGCCAAGGCGATGCTGGACGATGGCCTGTTCAAGCGCTTTCCGAAACCGGACTACGCATTCGCGCTGCATTCGTGGCCGCTGGCGTACGGTACGATCGGCTACAACGACGGCCCGGTGTCATCCAATTCCGACTCGCTCGAGATCACCTTCAAGGGCCGTGGCGGCCATGGTTCGGCGCCCGACAAGACCGTCGATCCGATCGCGATTGCGGCGCGCTTCGTCGTCGATGTGCAGACGGTCGTCAGCCGCGAGAAAGACCCGAAGGAATTCGGCGTCGTCACCATCGGTTCGATCCAGGGCGGCACGGTGGGCAACATCATCCCCGACAGCGTGCAGGTGCGTGGCACCATCCGCTCATACAGCCCGCAGGTACGGGCCAAGCTGCTCGAGGGCGTGCGCCGCGTGGCGGAAGGGTCGGCCGCGATGGCTGGCGCACCGAAGCCCGAGATGCAGATCGGCGGCGGTGGGCAGGCGATCGTCAACAGCACGGAGCTGGTCAACAAGACCGAGGTGGTGTTCAAGGAAGCGTTCGGCGCCGACAAGGCCCATCGCATGCCGGCCATGACGGCCAGCGAAGACTTTTCGCTGTACGCGAACGAAGGCGTGCCGTCGATGTTCTTCTTTACCGGCGTGTATGACCCGAAGGATGTCGCCGCGGCCGAACAGGTCGGCGGCAAGCCGATCGCGTTCAACCACTCTCCGTTCTATGCGCCGGTGCCGGAGCCGTCGATCAAGACGAGCGCCCAGGCGATGACGCTGGCGGTCCTGAACGTGCTGGGTAAATAAGAACGATGACGCGGCCCTCGACGGGCCGCGCTGCTGTTGGCGTCAGGCGTTGATGCAATCGGCGCAGCGGCCGTACAGCGTCAGTTCGTGGCGCTCGACGCTGAAGCCTTTCGGGGCCATGTGGTCGATGTCGCCCGGGCACGCGTGCACGTCGAACACGCGCTGGCAGTTGGTGCACTGGAAGTGGTGGTGATGGTGTTCGGCCACGCTGGTCGATTCGTAGCGGGCGCCGTCGCCCGGCAGTGTGACGACCTTCAGCGCGCCGTCGTCCACCAGCGACTTGAGGTTGCGGTAGATCGTGGCCATGCCGATCTGGCTGACGGCCTGACTGGCTTCCGCCAGGATCTCTTGTGGCGACAGTGGGCGGCGCGCATGCTCGATCGCGTGCAGGATGGCTGATTTTTGGCGTGTATTGCGTTGCATAGCCGAAGAATACCTGAAAGCGCGACCCTTCGGCCAGAAGGGGGTTGAATCCTTATTGATAATGGCCTATCATCTCGACGTTAATGATAATGGCTTATCAATAGACGCGTCCGCGTCCGGTGACTAGCCACCGCCGTTCATCTCATCACCAAGGATTCCACCATGTCGCATTTCACCTGCAAGCGCACGCCACTGACCCTGGCGCTGATGCTGGCCTTCGGCGCGCCGCTGGCCGTCCATGCCCAGACGACGACGGGCCGCATGGCGGCCGATCCGGACAGCGTCCCGACCGTGGTGGTGTCGGCCAGCGCGCTGGGCGTGGTGCACGACGACATGATCACGCCGGTGACGTCGCTCGGCGGCGCAGAGCTGGTGCGCGCGCGTGAATCGACGCTGGGCGAAACGCTGGCCCACCAGCCGGGCATCACGTCGAGCCACTTCGGCGCCGGCGCCAGCCGCCCGGTGATCCGCGGCATGGATGGCCCGCGCGTGAAAATCTTGTCGGACGGCGCGGAGATCCAGGATGCTTCGACCATCAGCCCCGATCACGCTGTCGCCTTCGAACCTGTGCTGGCAGAACGCATCGAAGTGCTGCGCGGCCCGTCGGCGCTGGCCTACGGTGGTGGCGCGGTGGGCGGCGTCGTCAACATCATCGACCGCAAGGTGCCGACCGTGATGCCGGAAAACGGCCTGGAAGGCAGTGCCGAAATCCGCGCCAATTCGGCCGCGCGCGAAAAGACGGGCGCGTTCGAATTCACCACGGCCGCCGGCAGCAACGTCGCGCTGCACCTGGAAGGCGTCAAGCGCGATGCGGGCGACTACCGCGTCGGCAAGGACTGGGTCGACGGCCGCCGCGTGCTGGGCAGCTACAAGGAAGGCGAGACCGGCACCGTCGGCCTGTCGTGGATCGGCAAGAACGGCTATCTCGGCGCCGCCTTCACGAAAGAGCGCACCGAATACGGCATCCCGGGCCACAACCACGAATTCGAAGGCTGCCATCCGCATGGTATCCAGCTGCACTGTGGCGGCCATGAAGAAGAAGAGGGCCATGACCACGAGGAAGAAGGCCATGGCGACGAGCATGAGCACGAGCACAGTGACGTGCCGGTCGTGAAACTCGACAGCGAGCGCTGGGACGTGCGCGGCGAGTATCGCAATCCGGTGGCCGGCATCGAGCGTGTGCGCATGCGCGCCTCGTTCACCGAGTACGTTCATGACGAGCTGGAAGAGAACGTGGTCTCGACGTCGTTCCGCAACAAGGGCATCGATGCCCGCCTCGAGGCGGTGCACGCGCCGATTGCCGGCGTGCGCGGCGTGTTCGGCCTGCAGACCACGCGCCGCGATTTCTCGGCGCTGGGCGAAGAAGCGTACGTGCCGCCGACCCTCACGAAAAAGCATGCGGCGTTCCTGACCGAGGAATACAAGCTGCAGGACTGGCGCTTCGAGGCTGGCCTGCGCCACGAGTGGCAGGATATCGAGGTCGATGCACCGGGCCTGCTGAACACCGATGCGCGCGGCACGTCGGCATCGGTCGGCGCGGTGTGGAAGCTCACGCCGGGCTATTCGTTGGGCACGTCGCTCTCGCGCAGCCATCGCCTGCCGACCGCCGAGGAACTGTATGCGGACGGCGCCCACCTGGCCACGTCCACCTACGAGATCGGCAACCAGGACCTGGACAAGGAAACCTCGAACAACGTCGACCTCACGCTGCGCAAGTTCGATGGCGACACGACGTTCTCGGTGAGCGCGTTCCGCAACAAGGTCGATAACTACATCTATGCGCGCACGCTGGACAGCCAGGACGGCTTCCAGCTGGTGCAGTACACGCAGCGTGACGCATTGTTCACCGGCGTGGAAGGCGAAATCCGCCAGAAGCTGTCGTCCAGCCTGAGCGCGACCGTGTTCGGCGACTACGTGCGCGCCCGTTTCGATGGTGGTGACGGCAGCCGCAACCTGCCGCGCATCCCGGCCAGCCGCATCGGCGTGAAGTTCGATGGCGACTGGAATGGCTGGCATGGCATGTTCGAGCTGTACCGCGTCGGCAAGCAGGACAAGCTGGCCGAGTACGAGACCGAAACGGGCGGCTACAACATGCTCAATGTCGGTACTCACTACTCGACCCGCATCGGCGGCGTGCCGACGCAGTTCTATGCGCGCCTGAATAACCTGACCGACGAACTGGCGTTCAGCCACACGTCGTTCATCAAGAATGCGGCGCCGCTGACCGGTCGCAATATCACGGCAGGGATTCGCGTGATGTTCTGACGTTGACCGCAGGGCCCACAGCGGCGCACGGCAGATTTTGCCGTGCGCCGTTTGTCGTTTGGGGCCTGATATCGCATGCACGATTCATCATGCGCGTTGAATCGCTAACGATAATGGGTTATCATTATATTCTAATGATGATGGGAACAGGGCTATGAACCACCCAGGCAAGAACGCTCTGACCAAAACTGCACTGATCAAATTCGGCGATATCGCCGGCATGACGGCATCCGTCCTGTGCCTGCTGCATTGCCTGGCGATGCCGCTCGTGATCCTGGCGTTTCCGATGCTGGGGCTCGCGCACGCACATGACACCTTCCACGACACGCTGATCGCGGCGATCACGCTGCCGGTGCTGCTGGCGCTGGTGCCCGGCTATCTGCGGCACCGTGACAAGACAACGCTGCTGATCGGCTGCGCGGGCCTGGCGCTGTTTCTGGCGGCAGTGTTCATCGTCAGCCCGCTGCTGGGCGAGCATGCCGAAGCAGCCGTCGCTGTCCTCAGCGGTTTCATGCTGCTCTACGCGCACCTGCGCAACCGCCGGTTCTGCAAGCGCTGCACGACGCGTACGCAGCATGATGGCTGCCACGCGGCGCCTGCGCCGTGCAATGTGCGTTAAGCGTTCAACGTTTCAGGCAAACAGGCGCGCCAGTTCCTGACCCGGGTTTTCAGCGCGCATGAAGGCTTCGCCAACGAGGAACGCGTGCACGTTGGCGTCGCGCATGCGCTGTACATCCTGCGGGCCGAGGATGCCCGATTCGGTCACCACCAAGCGCTCTGGCGGAATCGCTTGCAGCAGGCCGAGCGTGGTGTCGAGCGTGACATCGAACGTGCGCAGGTTGCGGTTGTTGATGCCCACCAGCGGCGTACGCAGTTGCAGGGCGGCGTCGAGTTCCGCGCCGTCGTGTACTTCGACCAGCACATCCATCCCCAGCTCCAGCGCGCAGGCTTCCAGTTCGGCCATCAGGCCGTGGTCAAGCGCTGCCACGATCAGCAGGATCGCATCGGCGCCCATCGCGCGCGCTTCATAGACCTGGTACAGATCGACCATGAAATCCTTGCGCAGGATCGGCAGATCGCAGGCGGCGCGCGCCTGACGCAGATAGTCGGCGCAACCTTGGAAGAAGTTCACGTCGGTCAGCACCGACAGGCATGCGGCGCCATGTTCGGCGTAGCTCTGCGCGATCGCGGCCGGCTGGAAGTCGGCGCGCAGCACGCCTTTCGATGGCGAGGCTTTCTTGACTTCGGCGATCACGCCGGCCTGGCCCGCGGCGATTTTCGCGCGCAAGGCCTGCTCGAAGCCGCGCAGGCTGCGGCGCGCTTCGCCATCGCTTTCCACCTCATTACGCAGGCTATACAGATCGCGGTGCTTGCGCGCAGCGGCCACTTCGTCGGCCTTTACGGCCAGGATCTTGTCGAGGATGTCGGACATGCTGGTGCTTTCGGTATCAGTTGGCCGCGCCGAGCTGGCGCGTGACCTGGACGAACTGTTCGAGCTTGGCGACCGCCGCGCCCGAGGCGATGGCGGCGCGCGCCTGCTCCAGGCCTGCGCCGATCGAGTCGGCCACGCCGGCGGCATACAGGGCAGTGCCGGCGTTGAGCGCGACGATGTCGTGCGCCGGACCGGGCTCGCCGCGCAGGGCTTCGAGCACGCGTGCCTTGGATTCTTCGGCGTTGGCCACTTTCAGGTTGCGGCTCGAGACCATTTGCAGGCCGAAGTCTTCCGGATGGATTTCGTATTCACGGATCTCGCCGTTGACCAGTTCACCGACGATGGTGCCGGCACCGAGCGAGACTTCATCCATATTGTCGCGGCCCCAAACCACGACCGCATGCTGGGCGCCCAGGCGCTGCAGCACGCGCACCTGAATGCCCACCAGGTCGGGGTGGAACACGCCCATCAGGATGTTCGGCGCGCCGGCCGGATTGGTCAGCGGGCCCAGGATGTTGAAGATGCTGCGCACGCCCAGCTCGCGCCGCACCGGGGCCACGTGCTTCATCGCCGCGTGGTGGTTCGGTGCGAACATGAAGCCGATGCCGGTCTGCGCGATCGATTGCGCGATCTGTTCGGGCGTCAGGTCGATGTGGGCACCGAACGCTTCGATCAGGTCGGCGCTGCCGGACGACGAAGAGACGCTGCGGCCGCCGTGCTTGGCCACGCGTGCGCCGGCAGCAGCAGCGACGAACATCGCCGCGCTGGAGATATTGAAGGTGTTGGCGCCGTCGCCGCCGGTGCCGACGATGTCGAGCAGGCCCGTGGTGTCGGCCATCGGCACTTTGGTCGAGAACTCGCGCATCACTTGCGCGGCGGCGGTGATTTCGCCGATGGTTTCTTTTTTCACGCGCAGGCCGACGGTCAGCGCCGCGACCATGGTCGGCGACATCGTGCCCGACATGATCTGGCGGAACAGCGACAGCATCTCGTCGTGGAAGATTTCGCGGTGTTCGATACAGCGCAGCAGCGCTTCTTGTGGGGTGATCGCCATGATGGGTCCAGTGTGCAAACGTGGTTTGGGCATGGCGCCGCCGGATGCGGCGCGCATGCATGGGCGCATCAGCGCGTCAGGAAGTTCTTCAGCAGCGCGTGGCCGTGCTCGGACAGGATCGACTCGGGGTGGAACTGCACGCCCTCGATGTCGAACGTCTTGTGGCGCACGCCCATGATCTCGCCGTCGTCGGTCCATGCCGTTACTTCGAGGCAGGCCGGCAGTGACGCGCGCTCGATCGCCAGCGAATGGTAGCGGATCACGGTGTAGGGGCTCGGCAGGTCCTGGAACACGCCTTCGCCGATGTGCGCGATGGTCGACGTCTTGCCGTGCATGACCTGCTTGGCGCGAATGACCTTGCCGCCAAATGCTTCGCCGATGGCCTGGTGGCCGAGGCACACGCCCAGGATTGGCAGCTTGCCGCCGAATTCGCGCAGCACGTCGAGCGAGATGCCGGCATCCTTTGGCGCCTTCGGGCCCGGCGAGATGCAGATGCGGTCGGGCTTCATGGCCGCGATCTCTTCGAGCGTGATTTCATCGTTGCGCACGGTGCGCACGTCTTCACCCAGTTCGCCGAAATACTGCACGATGTTGTAGGTGAACGAGTCGTAGTTGTCGATCATGAGCAGCATGTCAGAACTCTCCATCCAGGCCATCTTGCACTTGCTCGGCCGCGCGCAGTACGGCGCGCGCCTTGTGTTCGGTCTCTTGCCATTCCATCTCGGGGATCGAATCGGCGACGATGCCGGCGGCGGCCTGCACGTATAGGTTGCCGTCCTTGATCACGCCGGTGCGGATCGCGATCGCCACGTCCATCTCGCCGCCGAAACTCAGGTAGCCGCAGGCGCCGCCGTAGATGCCGCGCTTCACGGGCTCGAGTTCGTCAATCACTTCCATCGCCCGCACCTTCGGCGCGCCGGTCAGGGTGCCGGCCGGGAAGGTCGCGCGCAGCACGTCGAGGTTCGACATGCCGTCTTTCAGCTTGCCCTCGACGTTCGAGACGATGTGCTGCACGTGCGAGTATTTTTCGATGACCATGCGGTCGGTGACCTTGACGCTGCCGGTATCGGCGATACGGCCGATATCGTTGCGCGCCAGGTCGATCAGCATCACGTGTTCGGCCACTTCCTTCGGATCGGCCAGCAGTTCGGCGGCCAGCGCGGCGTCGCGTTCCGGCGTGGCGCCGCGTCCGCGCGTGCCGGCGATCGGGCGCAGCGTGACCTTGCGGCCGCCCTCGGGCAGCGTCTCGTTGCGCACCAAAATTTCGGGCGACGAGCCGACGATCTGCATGTCGCCGAAGTTGTAGTAGTACATGTATGGCGACGGGTTCAGCGAACGCAGCGAGCGATACAGCGACAGCGGCGAATCGACGTACGGCTTGCGGATACGCTGGCCGATCTGCACCTGCATCAGGTCACCGGCCATCACGTATTCGTGGGCCTTGGCGACGGCCTTCAGGTAATCCTCTTTGCTGAAGTCGCGCACCGATTCGGTCCGCACCGAGGCCGACGTGACCGGCGCGTCCACGCTCCGGCGCAGCATCATGCGCAGGTCTTTCAGGCGCTGGCGCCCGCGCGAATACGCTTCGGGCTGGCCCGGGTCGGCGTACACGATCAGGTACAGCTTGCCCGACAGGTTGTCGATCACCGCCAGCTCTTCGGTCACCATCAGCTGGATGTCGGGCAGGCCCAGTTCATCGCGCGGGGTGGTCGCGGCCAGCTTGTGCTCGATGTGGCGCACCGTGTCGTAGCCGAAGTAGCCGGCCAGGCCACCGCAAAAGCGCGGCAGGCCAGGGCGCAGCGCCACCTTGAAGCGGGCCTGGAATTGCTCGATGAAGTCGAGCGGATTGCCTTCGTGCGATTCGATGACTTCGCCGTTTTTCACGATCTCAGTCAGGTTGCCGGTCGTGCGCAGCAGCGTGTGGGCCGGCAGGCCGATGAACGAGTAGCGGCCAAAGCGTTCGCCGCCCACCACCGATTCGAGCAGGAAGGTGTTCTTGCCGGTGTTCTGCGATTGCGCCAGCTTGAGGTACAGCGTCAGCGGCGTTTCGAGGTCGGCGAAGGCTTCCGCGATCAGGGGGATGCGGTTGTAGCCCTGGTTTGCCAGGGACTTGAATTCGAGTTCGGTCATGTTTTCTCCGGACCGCCACGGGGGAAGAGGGCGGTGGTGTGCTTCAAAAAACCCGCCGGTGGCGTGCAGTCGCACGCACACCCGGCAGCAATCGGTACGGCTTAGTCAGCCCAGGATTGCCAGCGTCGCCAGACCCAGGCCTCAGGGGCGCCGGTTTGGTTGACAGTGAGTTTTTTGGTGAAAAACATGGTGAGAGAAGTTAGTTGGTTAGGCTGGCCGTTGCATTGTGCGCGCCGATGCGGCATGCTGCATCCAGCAGCGAATCCACTATACCATCGGATTGAATTTCTTGTACAGGACGGCCGTGGTTGTAGCCGTACGGGACAGTCAACACGAAACAGCCGGCGGCGCGGGCGCTTTCGGCATCGTTCGACGAGTCGCCAATCGCCACCACCTGCGCTGGTGGAATGTCCAGTGCAGCGCAGGCGCCCAGCATCGGCATGGCGTCCGGCTTCTTTTTGGCGAACGAGTCGCCGCCGAACACGTGCTCGAAATACGGCGCGAGGCTTTTCTGGGCCAGCAGCGGCAGTGCGAAGGCAATTGGCTTGTTGGTGACGCAGACCAGGCGCAGGCCCAGCGTCTGCATCGCCGCCAGGCCGTCCAGCACACCGTCATACAGCGTGCTGCGATCGCCATTGATGGCCAGGTAATGCCGCTGGTAGCCGGCCATCGCGTCGGTGTACGCCGCATCGACCTGCGCGGCATCCCAGTCGAGCAGCAGCGCGTCGCGCACCAGTTTTTCGGAGCCCTTGCCGACCAGCGGCTTGATGATGGCCTGGCTGATGGGCGCCAGGCCGAGGTCGTGGCGCATGCCGTTCAGCGCCGCCTCGAAATCGGGCACCGTGTCGAGCATGGTGCCATCGAGGTCGATGATGACGGCCCGGATACCTGCTGCGCCGGCCCGCATCAGCGTGCGACCGTGGCCAGTTCGGCGCGCATGGCGTCGATCACGGCTTTGTAATCGGGCTTGCCGAAGATGGCCGAGCCGGCCACGAACGTGTCGGCGCCGGCAGCGGCGGCGGCCGCGATGTTCTCGGCCTTGATGCCGCCGTCGACTTCGAGCAGGATGTCGCGGCCCGACTCGTCGATCAGGCGGCGCGCGATGGCGATTTTCTTGAGTGCTTCGGGGATGAACGACTGGCCGCCGAAGCCCGGATTGACCGACATGATCAGAATCATGTCGATCTTGTCCATCACATGCTCGAGGTAGTGCATCGGCGTGCCCGGATTGAAGACCAGGCCGGCCTTGCAACCGTGATCGCGGATCAGCTGCAGCGTGCGATCGATGTGCTCCGACGCTTCCGGGTGGAAGGTGATGATGTTGGCGCCGGCCTTGGCGAAATCTGGAATGATGCGGTCGACCGGCTTGACCATCAGGTGCACGTCGATCGGCACGTCCACGTGAGGGCGGATCGCCTGGCAGACGAGCGGGCCGATGGTCAGGTTCGGGACGTAATGGTTGTCCATCACGTCGAAGTGGATGATGTCGGCGCCGGCGGCAACGACATTGCGCACTTCTTCGCCGAGGCGGGCGAAATCGGCGGACAGGATGCTGGGAGCGATGCGGTAGGTGGTCATGGGGCGACGGTGCGTGTTTTGATGGGAATCCGCTATTCTACGCCGGTCGCGCTGCGGCCTCCAGCGTTGGCGATGCCATGGCGCGTCGGCGCTTGGCGGCCACAGGCGGTATGATTGTTATTTGCGCCACATGGCGCGCCGGCCCCTGCGAATGGCGCAGCGGCCGAGTCCACGATCACGCAAGGAACCTCGATGCCCGCCTACGATTTCGCTGTCACCGTCAGAACGCAATACCTGGCGGAGCAGTCCGACCCGGACCGGAGCCAGTTCGTGTTCAGCTACACGATCACGATCAAGAACACCGGCAGCATTCCTGCCCAGCTCATTTCCCGTCATTGGGTGATTCTCGACGCCAATAACCAGATGCAGGAAGTCAAAGGGCTGGGCGTGGTCGGCCACCAGCCACTGCTGGCGCCGGGCGAGCAGTTCGAGTACACGAGTGGCACGCACCTGGGCACCGCGCAGGGCTCGATGCGCGGCGAATACTTCTGCGTGGCCGAGGATGGCCATCGCTTCGAGGCGACCATTCCCGAATTCGTGCTGTCGCCGCCGCGCTCCCTGCACTGATCCTACTGGGCGGGGGTGTCGTCGTCGCCGTCCCGGTCGCTGTCTTTGCGGCCGGCGAACATGGTCCACCAGACGATGAACACGAACAGGAACAGCGCGACGCCGGCTTCCACCATCAAGATCCACATATCGGTCCCCATGGTTCCCATGTATACAATACGCCGCAGTGTACCCGTCCTGATCGCGCTCGTCAGCCTGCTGAGTGCCTGTTCGACCGAACCGAAGCCCACGGCGCCCTCCGCGCCGCCGCCGGTCACGATGCCGCCGCCGGTCGGGCCGGTGGTAGTGCCGCCGCCGGTTCAGCCGACCGCGCCGACCGCACCGCTCACGCCCACCACCTTTGCCGCGCTGCCGGGCTGGCAGCAGGACGACGTGCGTCAGGCTTGGCCGGCCTTCCTGCAATCGTGCAGCGCGCTGGCGTCGCGCCAGGCGCCGTGGAAGACGCCGTGCGCGGCGGCCGGCGCGGTCGACGCGAAGGACGTCGCAGCCGTGCGCCGTTTCTTCGAGACCTGGTTCGTGCCGAATCAGGTACGCAATCCGGATGGCGCCGATACCGGGCTGATCACCGGCTATTACGAAGCGATGCTGTATGGCGCGCGCAAGCGGGGCGGGGCGTTCCAGACGCCGCTGTACCGGGTGCCGGACGATCTGGTCACGGTCGACCTGGGCAGTATCTATCCGGATTTGCAGAACCGGCGCCTGCGTGGGCGGCTGTCCGGCAAGACCGTGATCCCGTACCAGAGCCGCGCCGACATCGACCGCGCGCCATTGAGCGGCAAGGAGTTGCTGTGGGTGAGTGATCCGGTGGATGCGTTCTTTCTGGAAGTGCAGGGGTCGGGCCGCGTCAAGCTCGACACCGGTGAAACGGTGCGCGTGGGCTATGCCGACCAGAACGGTCACCCCTACAAAGCGATCGGGCGCTGGTTCGTGGAGCAGGGGATCATGACGCCGGACCAGGTGTCGGCCCAGTCGATCCGGGCCTGGATTGCGGCGAATCCGTCGCGGCGCCAGGAACTGTTGAATGTGAACCCGAGCTATATCTTCTTCACGGAGACCAAGGTGGCCGACCCGGGCGTCGGGCCGCGTGGCGCGCTCAATGTGCCGCTCACGCCGGGCCGCTCGATTGCGATCGACCGCACCATCCTGCCGCTGGGCGCGCCTGTGTGGCTGTCGACGACAATGCCGAAGGATGGCGCGCCCCTGCAGCGTCTGGTGATGGGGCAGGACGTGGGCGGAGCAATTCGCGGCGCGGTGCGGGCCGATTTCTTTTTCGGCTTCGGGCCCGAAGCGACGGAAAATGCCGGACTCATGAAGCAGCGCGGGACGATGTGGGTGTTGTTGCCGAAGTGAACCTTCGTTGCATTAATGGGGGAATCGGGCTACTCTGACTTTTGATTCAATTTCCACGTTGCAATTTTTCGCTGTGGTGAGGCGCGGTGACGTGGTGGTGCTTTCATTTTTGACAGGTTCTATCCATGCGTCTGCATTCCCTCCTTGCCATTACCCTTGCCGCTGCCATCGCCGCGCCCAGCCAGGCCGCCGCGCCCGGCCCTTCCGATACCGTACTGTCAGTGGGCAGCATCGTGCTGCTGGTGCCGTTCAGTGTGGTTTATCTGAGCGCGAAGAAAGTGGCGGAAGGCTCGCAGGCTGCAATCGACGTCTCCAGGCGCTGGAGCGTCGCGGCGGTCCGGCCCGAGGGCGACAAGACTGCGCTGGAACTACGCAGTGACGACCAGCAGTTGAAAATCGATATGGCGATCCAGACCCGGATCGTGCAGAACGAAGCACTCAAGACTGGTGACCGGATCGATATCGAAGCCGTCGGCAAGGCTGGCTATGCTGTCAAGAAAGGCAAGGCGACCATCGCCCTGCTGGCCGAACCAGGCACCGGCATGGCCCACTCACGCCCGCGCAGCTAGGATGCGCCGCGCCGTTGCTGCGGCCGCACTGGTGTTGACGGCGTCGACGGCTGTGGCTGGAACCCCTTGCGAGGAGCAGGTCGCTTCTTCAGAGCTATTGGTCCGAAGCATGCAGATGGCCGATCTCACGCGCACGGCGCTCGAAGGCATCGGCGACGAAGTCGTTCTGATCGCGCGCGTGGGGCAGGATCTGTCGGCCTACCGGCTGACCTATTCGCACGCGGCGTTCGCCGTGCGCACGCATCCAGCCGGCGCTTGGTCGGTGGTGCACAAACTCAATACGTGTGGCACGGCGACGTCGGCCCTGTACGACGAAGGGTTGATCAATTTCTTTTCTGACGCACCAGTGCGTTATCAGGCCGGGATCTGGCGCCTGGCGCCCGCCGTCCAGGCCCGGCTCAAGAACGCACTGCTTGGCAACAAGGCGCGCGACTACCACGAGCCGCACTACAGCCTGGCTGCCTATCCGTTCAGCACGCGCTATCAGAATTCGAATGGCTGGGTGCTGGAAATGCTGGCCTACGCCATCGCGCCCGAGGGCGCGGCAACGACCCGCACCACGGCGCAGACCTGGCTCGCGGCGAACGATTACCAGCCAACCGAGCTGGCGTTGGGCACGATGACGCGCCTGGGCGCACGGATCTCGAAGGCGAATATCGCGTTTGACGACCATCCGTCCAGCTTGCGCTGGAAGGGACGGATCCAGACCGTGTCGGTGGAGTCGATGGTGACTTGGTTGCGGACATTGCCCAATAGTTGCCAGGCCATGGGCTGTCCGGAATTACCGGTCGTGCTGCCGCCGGCAGGGCCGTGATGAGCGGCGTCGCATTCATGTCGACCGATCGGCGCGCTCTACTTGACGTACACGGAAAGCGCTACAATCGCGACGATACTATCCAACCAGATGAGGGTGTCCCATGGAATATGCTGACCTGTTGATTGAGAACCACGGCAAGGTTGCCGTGGTACGGCTGAACCGTCCGAAGGCGATGAATGCGCTCAACGACAATATGATGAACGAGCTGGGCAAGGCGCTGCGCGCGTTCGACCAGGATCCGGCGATCAACGTCATCGTGTTGACGGGCAGCGAGAAAGCTTTCGCTGCCGGCGCTGATATCGCCGCCATGGCGCAGTACGATTACCAGGAAACCTACGGCAATAACTATATTGGCCGTAACTGGGAACACATCCTCGACATCCGCAAGCCGGTTATCGGCGTGGTTTCGGGCTATTGCCTGGGTGGTGGTTGTGAGCTGGCGATGATGTGCGACTTCCTGATCGCTGCCGACAGCGCGAAGTTCGGCCAGCCCGAGATCAAGGTCGGCGTGACGCCGGGCGCCGGTGGCACCCAGCGCCTGCCTCGCGCCATTTCCAAATCGAAAGCGATGGACATGCTGCTCACCACGCGCATGATCGATGCCGCCGAGGCGGAGCGTACCGGGCTGGTCTCGCGCGTGTACCCGGCGGCCGATGTGATGGACGAGGCAATCAAGATCGCCCAGGGTATTGCCGACATGCCCGTGTCGGTTGCCATGCAGATCAAGGATTGCGTCAACCAGGCGTATGAGATGACGCTGAGCCAGGGCGTGGCCTACGAGCGTCGCTACTTCCATGCCGGTTTCGGCACCCCTGCGCAGAAAGAAGGCATGTCGGCCTTCCTTGAAAAGCGCAAACCTGATTTCGAAGGGCATTGAACCATGAAGAAGCGCGCCAAATTATGGCTGCTCTTGCCAACGGCGCTGCTTGCAGGCGCATTGACGCTGTCGAGTTGCTCAACGCTGCCACCACTCGAAGGCCGCGTTGCCAGCACGGCCCTGACCGATACCGACAACACCCGGCTCGGCCAGGCGCTGTTGCCGCTGACCACGGCGCATCCCGGCCTGGTCGGCATTCACAGCCTGCCTGATGGGCGCGACGCGTTCGCCGCGCGCGCCGTGCTGGCGCAGGCAGCCGATCGCAGTCTGGACGTTCAGTACTATATCTGGCGCAACGACACGACTGGCATGCTGATGTTCAACGCCTTGCGCAAGGCGGCGGACCGTGGCGTGCGGGTGCGCCTGCTGCTGGACGATAACAATACGGGTGGTCTGGATGCGATCTTGGCCCAGCTCGACGCCCATCCACAGATCGAAGTGCGGCTGTTCAATCCGAACGGTATCCGCTCGATGCGCCCGCTCGGCATGGTCGCCGATTTCTGGCGCATGAACCGGCGCATGCACAATAAATCGTTCACCGCCGATAACAAGGCCACGATCATCGGCGGCCGGAATGTGGGCGACGAGTATTTTGGCGCAGCGGGCGATATCTCGTTTGCCGACCTCGACGTGATCGCTACCGGTCCGGTGGTAAAAGAAGTTTCCGCGGATTTCGACCTGTATTGGAACTGCCCGTCCGCCTATCCGCTGACGCTGATGGTGAAGGAGGTCAAGGCGCCGCCGCCGGCCACGGTCGATGCCGAGACCAAAGCCTATCTGGATGCGATCGGCCAATCCGCATTCTTGAACAAGGTCATGAGCGGGACGCTGCCGCTGGAATGGGCGCATGCGCGCTTCCTGAGCGACGATCCGGCCAAGGTACTGGACCAGTCTTCGCCGGATGAGAATATTGCGGCCAGGCTCGCGGTGCTGTTCGGTCAGCCGGAACGCAATCTGGACCTCGTGTCGCCGTACTTCGTGCCGGGCAAGGATGGGGTGGCCGCAATGATCGAGATGGCCAGGAAGGGCGCAAAAATCCGGGTGCTCACCAATTCGCTCGAGGCGACCGACGTTTCTGCCGTCCATGCGGGCTATGCCAAGTGGCGCAAACCGCTGCTGGAGGCGGGTGTGGCGCTGTATGAATTGCGTCGTGCATCGACCGATGAGCCATCCCGCAAGAAGAAGCGCAGTGGCGCCGGCTTTGGCAGTTCGGATGCGAGCCTGCATGCCAAGACATTTGGCGTGGACGGCAACCGGATCTTCGTTGGCTCGTTCAACTTCGACCAGCGCTCGATTCATTTGAATACCGAAATGGGGATGGTGATCGACAGCGTCGAGCTGGCCGATCGCCTGAGTAAGACGCTGGACGAGACCCTGCCGATGCGCGCCTATGAAGTGCTGCTGGATGAGAAGGGCAATGTCTACTGGCTCGAAGGCCGCGACGGCAAGATCATCCGGCACGACGTCGAGCCCGGAACGACCTGGTGGAAGAGGGCTGCGGTACATGGCCTGGGCTGGCTGCCGATCGACTGGCTCTTGTAGGACAAAATCTTTTCTTTGTAGTCCCTTGCGGACTGCACGACAGGTTTGGTATAGTTCGCCTCCGCTTCGGCACTGACCGAAAATGTTAACGTAATCAAGTGGTTACGAGAGCAAGGTCTACAGAGAAATCTGAGGTGAAGCGAAAAGAAGGGGTTGACGAGATTGTAGGATTGCAGCATAATCTCTCTTCTCTGCTGCAGCGAACAAAACGATTCGCAACATGCGGCAAGGCAGTACCGAATAAGTTCTTTAAAAATTAACAGTCGATAAGTGTGGGCGTTTGATGAAGGTGCCAAAGACCTCGGTCTTTGATTACTTAAATTATCAAATGTTCACAAAAAAGAAATACGTTGTCTCAGCAATGAGATAACGGTCAGTATTTTGAGTGAGCGACCCCTGTCGTAAGGCAGGGTGGCAGAAATGCCAACAAACAGAGATTGAACTGAAGAGTTTGATCCTGGCTCAGATTGAACGCTGGCGGCATGCTTTACACATGCAAGTCGAACGGCAGCGCGGGGCAACCTG
>NZ_JCASIO010000007.1:0-330063 GCF_059685955.1 Telluria sp. LT2P80
TCCTCCGACACCGTCACTACTTCGATGGTTTGGTTGTTCCTAGTCATATTCACAGTCGTATTCCTATCCGTAAGGATACCGCATCGACTGTGTCCGGTGGATCAGGGGGCTATCTCAGTCTGTTCTTTCTTGTAGATGATTGGGTTTTTATAAGAACTACTTAGGGGAGCTACCCGGACTACTCGGGCTTGTCACAACCTAGCTCCTACTCTGGTACTTGGTACTTGAATCTTCAAATCGCGGCTGCACAACCCGTAATTGACGGATTCCCCTATGGGAAGCTCATGGCCGGAGGTATATTTCGGCCTGATTTCGACCGATCTACTTTGGATGTGCTACCATAGGGGCCTCGGCCTATTTCTTGCATAAATGAAATTCCTGTATCTTGTCGCGTAGATGAGGTTGATACTGGACGTTCTATGACAGTCTTACTTAGCCTTGCCCGGTTTCCATGCCACGCCGAATCGTGCCAACAGGGCTGTGATCTTGGCATCACTGACACGCGGTTTCGCCAGCGTTCCTCGTGGGTTGGAGGCGACACGTGCAGAGCCGGATTCGTTCGCGGTAGTCGCACGTGGGCCGACGCGGCGATCTGGCACGACGGCGGTAGATACCATCAGCGGAGAGAAGATTACATCGCTCATATAGCGGCCTCGGCTGCTTTCGCTGCTGCTAGTGCTGCTTCGGCTGCTGCTACCTTCACCGCTGCTGCTGCTTTCACCGCTGCGCGTTCGTTGTCGGCAACCAGTTGGGCGGCGGCTTCCTGAATGTCCCTCTGGCGCTGGCGGTCTTGTGCTGCCATCGCTTCGGCGGATTCCTGTGCTGCTTCCTCGATGGCGTACTGCTCGGGCGATCCCAGCACAAGGGTTACACCGATCATCCCGGCTGCTCCGAACACTTCCGGGACCACATCAGGTGAAAAGATGTATCCATTGCGAATGTGAACAGCGGCCTTAGCCAGTGTCGGGACGGTTGCACCGATCAGCTTGAGCGTTTCCGGCTTCGGCTGGTGGATAGTACGGGTCGGGGTCGGCGCTGCCGGGGCTTCCGGTGCGACGATTGCTGTTGTAACTTTGGTCATTTCTTTCCTTATTTTAATGAAGTTCTGCGCAAAAAATTCGCGACAGTTTGGCGGCAAAACGGCTTGCCTGTCGGTGAGCGATACCCGGCTGTGTTCAGCATCAGAGCCATCGTTCGTAGGGTTGTGGTGCCGCGTAGCGACTCCAAATAGGCCCGGACTTGTACATAGTAGTCAGGGGTCTTGAGCGGCTTTCCGAAAGCCGGGATTGCATCTTGATTGCCCATAGGGGATTCTCCATGTCAAAGATGGATAACAGGTGTTATCGGGTCGTGCGTTGGTGGGATGTCGTAGCCGTCGGAAAGCGGATGTTGCATGTTTCCCAGCTGAAAATATAGTACCACAGCCGACCCACTTTGTCAAGTATCTACCACGCCCGTAAAGAAAGAGCAAGAAAAAATAATAAATTTCTGCACAAGCTAATCCCATAGCAAATAGGCATCATCTCACTCTGGCTGGATGTGCTGTAATGCATATTTCCTGCAGGAATTTTGTGATTGAAACGAGCCGGTTTGCTTAACTAACTGGCCCATTGTGTCGAGTATTGAAATCTGAAGTCACCTGCTGTTGCCTGTGCTTGACCCCAGCAATTCCGTAATCAAAGCATCATCGAAATCGTACTGCTGAAGAAACCGGGCGGCAAACTCCGTTCCGTGTAGCTTTTGAAGCAGCAGCGCCGCTGCAAGGATGGCAACGTTGTTGATCGGGCCGCGAGGGAACAGTTTAAGCATAGCAACAACATACCTTTGCCTCAGCTGATTGTACTGATGTAGAACAAGCAGACCTCATGATTCAAAAGGACGTTTTACAACACTACATGTACTTGTGCTGCAGGCCCTTGAGCGGCGCATCGTTCACGCGCGGCACGTTGTGCGTCATCTGGCCGGCCGGGTGCGGATTCATGCGCATGCGGATCGCGTGCACCAGGCGCGCGGTCGCGGCGTCGTCTTTTTTGACCAGCACCAGGTCGCGCAGCTGCTCGTATTCGGCCCGCGGGAGCATGTCGCGGTGCGGAAATGTCAGGCGATAGATCGGATCGTCCGGCACGCGCGACCAGTCGATCAGCGTCTCCATCACATACGCATTGGTGCGAAACGGCAGCACGTGCGAGACCACCTGCAC
Organism: Telluria sp. LT2P80; assembly: GCF_059685955.1. Taxonomy (NCBI): domain Bacteria; kingdom Pseudomonadati; phylum Pseudomonadota; class Betaproteobacteria; order Burkholderiales; family Oxalobacteraceae; genus Telluria; species Telluria sp. LT2P80. The sequence goes on from NZ_JCASIO010000007.1 coordinate 2,201, forward strand.
GGCTTCCTGCAGGTCGGGCGTGAGCCACTCCCATTGGCGCGCGCTCATGATCGACTGGCGCGTGAAGGGCTTGAACTTGGTGGGCGTCGTTGCAGTCGTGTTCACGAAAATCTCCAGAAGAAGACGATGGAAGGCGGCGGATTGCCGGAAAGAACCCATCTTAGGGAGGCCGAATGGACAGCAATTGCCATCAATCAATGAGAAGGTGTCTGACCGCGTGAATCGGACAATCACGGGCTGCTGTAGGAAAAAGTGCGGCATCGGCGCAACGGCGGCAGGACGATTTCCACGGCCTTGTGCGCGCGCAATCCGGCAAGGGCACGCGCCGCTAGAGTAGTGAATGCACTTAAGCAATATTTCTGATGCATTCAACGCGAAAGGACCGCCATGAAACTGATCGCCACCGCCGCCGCCCTGTGCCTGGGGCTGGCATCGACCGCCGCCCTGGCCAATGAACCGACCGAGAAAGACGCCATCGCCATGGCCGAGCGCGGCGCCGCCCTGATCAAGGCCAAGGGTAAGGATGAAATGATGAAGCGCATCAATGCCAAGGACCCGGATTTTGTCCAGGGCCAGCTGTACATCGACCTGCGCGACGTCAAGACCGGCATCGTGCTGGCCCACCCCTATAACCCGTCGATCGTCGGCAAGGACCTGACCGACGTGCCCGATGCAAACGGCAAGAAGTACCGGCGCGAGATCATCGAGCTGGCCGCCGCCAAGGGCAAGGGCTGGGTCGACTACCAGTACAAGAATCCCACCACCGGCAAGATCGAACCCAAGACGACCTACATCCTGCTGGTCGACGGCGTGGTACTCGAAGCGGGCATCTACAAGAAATAAGCCTGCGCTGCCGTCGCGCATCCCCTGCTGTCGCTGCCGTCGCCTGCCCGCGATGGCAGCTTTTTTTGTGGAGTGACCCATGCTGAACAAACTGCGGATCGGCCAGAAACTGCTGCTGGCCCCGGGCCTCGTGCTCGTGCTGCTGACCATGCTGTCGGGCGCCGCCTACTACGGCATGGTGCGCCAGAACGCCTCGCTGGAACACATGGTGCAGGTGCGCGCCGCGCGCCTGCAGGCGGTGGCCGATGTCGCCGGCGAGGCGCGCTTTGCCCACGCCAACGCCTACCAGTTGCTGGCCTGGACCAACGGCAGCTTCGCCCAGAACCGCTTGAGCGCGCTGACGGCCGACATCGGCCGCCGGCACGCCGCCATCGGCGACAAACTGGGCAAGTTTGCGCATGCCGCCGAGCGCGAAGAACGCGCGCCGGTCGAGGCGTCGCAGGCGGCGCTGACGCGCTATCGCAAGGCGATCGGCGAGACGATCGAGATGGCAGCGGTGGACCAGTCAATCGCCACCAATGCGATGCAGAAGGCCGAGCAGCAGTTCGGCGCGCTCGACACCGCGCTGACGCAGCTTGCGCACATCGAAAAGACCATGAACCAGGAAGCCTATGCCGCCGCCCGGGCCGAGTTTCGCACGCTGGGCTGGACCATGGCCGGCCTGGTGCTGCTGTCGATCGCGCTGTCGCTGGCGGTGACGATGCTGGTGCGGCGCGCGATGCTGGCCGGGATCCATTCGATCGCGCACACGGTCGGCGAACTGGCCGAGGGCCGGCTCGACGCGCCGCCGGTGGACGCGCAGGGCCGCGACGAAATCGTCGACACGGGCCGCGCGCTGGATCACACGATCGCGCGCCTGAATGCCGCGCTGCGCAGCGTGATGACGGCGGTGCGCTCGATCGACACGGCGTCGCAGGAAATCGCCACCGGCAATATGGACCTGTCGAGCCGCACCGAGATGCAGGCCAGCTCGCTCGAGCAGACGGCCAGCACGATGGAGACCTTGACCACGGCGGTCAAGGACAACGCCACCAATGCGCGCCAGGCGTCCGAGCTCGCAGCCGAAGCGGCGCAACTGGCCGCGCGCGGCGGCCAGGCGGTGCAAGGGGCGGTGACGACGATGGAATCGATCCAGGCCAGCTCGCGCAAGATCGTCGAGATCATCGGCGTCATCGACGGCATCTCGTTCCAGACCAATATCCTGGCCCTGAATGCGGCGGTGGAAGCGGCGCGCGCCGGCGAACAGGGGCGCGGCTTTGCCGTGGTGGCATCCGAAGTGCGCACGCTGGCGCAGCGCTCGGCGGCAGCGGCCAAGGAAATCAAGGGCCTGATCGCGGATTCGGTCAGCATCATCGAACGGGGCAACGCGTCGGTCAGCGAAGCCGGCGCCAGCATGGGCGACATCGTCTCGTCGGTGCGCCAGGTGAACGACATCATCGGCCGTATCAGCATCGCCAGCACCGAGCAGGCCGACGGTATCGCCGACGTCAATCGCGCGGTCGGGCAGATGGACAGCATGACGCAGCAGAATGCGGCGCTGGTCGAACAGGCCGCAGCGGCGGCCGAAAGCCTGCACGAGCAGACCGTCAATCTGGCCAGGGCCGTGGCGATCTTCCGCATCGCGCCGGGCGACGGCGACGTCGAAGAAGCAGAGGAGATGGAAGACGCACACGACGACGCGCTGGCGGTGGGCTTCCAGGGCGTGGCCGACCGCCGCAGCCGCGCCAGCACGATGCGCGCAAAGCCCGTGCCGGCCCTGCCGCCGGCGACAGCGCGCCGGCGTGGATCGGCTTAGTTGCGCGCTTCGCCGCGGATTGGCCGGCTCAGGAAGCGCGAGCCGGCCAGCCCGAAGCGCCACGGCACGTCGACCGCCTTCGAGATGCCGATGCGGATGCCTTCCACGACGACCAGGCCCGGCTCTGCCGGCAGCAAGGCAAACGACGCCCCCGCCAGCGCCATCCCATCGTGCGCACGCGTGACGCCCAGCGCCTGGCACAACTTGCCCGGCCCCGAACACAGCGCGCGCTCATCGAGCGCATCGCGCCGGGCGCGCATGATGTCCAGCCCCGCCACCGGTTCGAGCGCGCGGATCAGGACCCCGGCGCCATGCCCCGCTTCGCGGCACACGAAGTTCAGGCACCAGTGGATGCCGTACGAGCGGTAGACGTAGGCATGCGCGGGCGGCCCGAACATCGAGGCATTGCGCTCGGTCTCGCCGGCAAACGCGTGCGAGGCCGCATCGTCGCGGTCATAGGCTTCGGTCTCGACGATACGCCCGCCCACGCCGTCGAGCAGCACCGTCACCCCGATCAGCTGGCGCGCCACGGTGGCGGCATCGGCTGAAAAATCAATCCCTGCAATTGTCGAAATAGCCATGCCGGGATTCTAGCGCGCACGCCCGTGCCCTGGCGCTATGGTGGAATTGCCACATTAACCAGTTGATTTACACATTGCCATGCTGCAATATTTTATCGGCTCGGGTATAGTGACACGTTCCCCCGCAACGTCCGAGATGCCCTCTCGCGCCCCGCCATTTCATGAATACCGTCGTCGAGTCCGCCCCCCAAACCGACCAGGTCGATGCCCTGATCAAGTCGATCCGCATTCCGCCGCGGCCGAGCCTGCTCGCCGATCTGCAGCGCGAACTGGGCGCCGACGATCCTTCGCCCGACGCCATCGGCAGGATCGTGGCGAGCGACGTCGGCATGTCCGGCGCCCTGCTCAAGCTGGCCAATTCGGCCGTCTACGGCGGCCGGCGCAAGGCCAAGTCGATCGAGCAGGCCATCCTGTTCCTGGGCATTAACCAGGTTGCCGCCCTGATGACCGGGCTGCTGGCGCGCCAGGCGATTCCTGTCAACAGCGCCGCGCTGGCCAACTTCTGGGACCTCTCGACCCGCCGTGCGCACGCGATGGTGTTCCTGACGCGCCGCCTGCGCATGGGCGAGCCCGACGTGGCGCACACGTTCGGCCTGTTCTGCGACACCGGCGTGCCGCTTCTGATGGACCGCTTCAAGGATTACGAAGCCACCTATGGCGCGGCGTCAATGGAAGCCCATCGGCCGTTCACCGACCTCGAGAATGAACGCCACTCCACCAGCCACGCCGCCATGGGCTGCCTGCTGGCCCGCAACTGGGGACTGTCCGACCACGTCGCCTGGGCCATCCTGCACCACCACGACTTTGCCGTGATCGACGATGCCGCCACCGCGGGGCCGGTGCGCTCGCTGATCGCCTTGTCGCTGCTGGCCGAGAACGCGATCTGCCGCTACCAGGGCCACGCCGAGTCGAACGAATGGAACAAGGGCGGCGTCGCGGCCTGCGCGTATCTGGGCCTGTCGGACGAAGAAACCGCCGAGATCATGGACGAACTGCTGGAAGCGTTTCACGAAGACTGAACTTTGACTTCGCCCGCAAGGGAGCGGATACTGCCTTGTCAGTACGCTCGTTTGCAGGAGGCGCCATGCGCGGGGTCTTGTTCAATTGGCTGTCGCTCGGTTGGCTGTTGTTGAGCATGCTGCTGGGCGGCTGCGCCAGTCTCGCTCCTCCCCCTGCCCCGCCAGCGGCCCTGTTTGCCGATGCGCGCTTTGCGCCACCCTCCGAGCCCATCGGCGCGCACGACCTGTTCGCGCTCAGCCCCGCGATGCGTACTTACCTGAACAGCAGCGCATTCACGTCGCGCCTGCGCACCAAGGGCATGCAGCACGGTCTGGTCGATGCGCTCTACAGCAAGTCCGACCTCAAGCTCGAGTACGAATCCACCATCACGCGCACCGCCAGCCAGACCTACGCCGCGCGCACGGGCAACTGCCTGTCGCTGGTCATCATGACGGCAGCCTTCGCGAAAGAGCTGGGCATGCCGGTCCGGTTCCAGAGCGTGGACGTCGACAATGCCTGGAGCCGCACTGCGGGCCTGTACCTGTCCAGTTCCCACATCAACGTCAGCCTGGGCGAACGCCCGGCCGACGCGCCGCGCGGCTACCACCCACAGCGCGTGCTGGTCGTCGATTTCATCCCGCGCGACGAGGCCGCGCGCCTGCGCACGCGCGAGCTCGAAGAAGACGACATCGTCGCCCTCTTCCTGAACAACCGCGCCGCCGAAGCTCTGGTGCAGGGCCGGCGCGACGACGCCTACTGGTGGGCGCGCGCGGCCGTACTGGCGCGGCCCGGCGTGGCGAGCACGCTCAACACGCTGGGCGTGATCTACCAGCGGCATGGCGAACCGGCACTGGCCGAGCGCGCGTTCCAGGCGGCGCTGGTGCGCGAGCCCGAGAACCTGGCGGTGCTGCACAACCTGCAACCGGTGCTGGCGGCGCTGGGCCGGCCGCTGGAAGCAGCGGCACTGGCCGCGCGCATCGCAGCGATCGATCCGACGCCGCCGTACCACTATTTTGATCTGGGCACCGCCGCACTCAAGGCCGGCCGGTATGACGATGCGGTGGCTCACTTTGCGCGCGAGGTGCGGCGTGCGCCGTACAACGACGAGTTCCGGTTCTGGCTGGGCGTCGCCCATCTGCAGCTTGGGCACGTGCGCGATGCGCGGGAACAGATTGCGCTGGCGGTGGATCACAGCACGCGGCAGGATATGCGCGAGGTGTACGTGGCGAAGCTGGCGTATCTGCGGAAGATGGCGGCGGGGACCGGGACGCATATTCGGTAAGACAGCGCGCACAAACGAGGCACAATCCCATGTCAACGATCTCACTGAAACTTACCGATGAACTCAAGCAGCGCGCAATCGGTGCTGCGCACGTGCTTGGCATCAGCCCGCATGCATTCATGGTCGAAGCGATCCGGCAAGCCGTCCATGCGGTTGAGAAGCGTGCAGCCTGCGTTGCGCAAGCTCGTGACGCCAGAGCAGAGATGTTGGCGCAGGGCCAAGGCTACGCGCCCGACGACGTGCGCGCATATCTGCATAGCCGCCTGACAGATCGGTCGGTGGTCAGACCTGCCAAGACACCCTGCCGCAAATAGGCTGCGCGAGTAGCATGCCCTGCGACTTGGAACGACTCAGCGCCGTCAGTCCGCCAGCAAGCGCTGCCAGGCCAGCAGCTTTTGCGCAAACGGCATCGCCGCATACGCCGGCGAGGTCGATGGCAGCAGCACCGTCCGATAGCCGGCGTCGGCAAATTGCGGTGCAAATTTGCCCGCCGTCTTGCCGTTGAAGCCGACGGTTTCAAGCAGCGGACAACGCTCACGCAGCCGCGCGAAGTCGTTCGCAGCCGGCGCACGGATGGCTGAATCGAGACTGCCTTCGCGCTCGCACGCACCCAGCACATCCCACAAACCGATGCCGTGCGCCAGCAGGCGCGGCAGGCGCTCGTCGTAGGGCAAGCCGGCCAGGTCTTCGCCCGTCAGTTGCGACAGGATCGGCCACAGCAGATTGCGCGGATGCGCATAATACTGCCCGGCCGCCAGCGACGCGGCGCCGGGAAAACTGCCCAGCACGAGAATGCAGGTAGTAGCGTCGATCACGGGCGCGAGGCCGGTGAGCGGTGGAACAGGAACACAAGCAGATGCGATGGACATGGCGCCATTGTAGCGGCGCGCAGCCGGCATCAGGCTGACGACCGGCCGCCGTGGCCGGCAGCCGGTACGTCACACACAGCGGATCCTTACTTCATCCACACCGCGTAATTGCTGCCCGACGTCTGCAGCACCCAGCCCGTGCCGGCCGGGCTCCAGGCGTTCGGCCCGATCTTCATCGCGAGCTGGCGCGTATTGCCCGTGACGACTGCCGCATACAGTCCCTGCGCCGCCTGCTGGATCGCGACCGGCGACGTCGACGTCACCCCGGCCGCCCGGCGCGCCGCCATCAGCGCGGCGATCGGGGTCTTCAGGCCCCAGTTGTAGATGTGCGGGTAGTAGACGGTCGGAATGCCCGGGTGGCTCAGCACATAGGCGTAACCCTGCATCACCGAGCCGCACGGCACCGCCCAGTGGTTCTGGCCGTTGCCGCAGCTTTCGGACGGACCGGTGTCGTGGTTGTCGACGAAGGTCACCGCCATCGCCGGCCACCAGCCAATAGCGCCCTGCGGCTTGCCGGCGGCATCTTTCAGACGCCAGTAGTTGCCGTTGGCCAGCGCGTCGTTGAGCAGGCCCTTGGTGGTGAAGTCGAACGCGCCGCAGCTGTTGCTGGTGCCGTTAATCCAGTTCATGATTTCCTGGCGGTGCGCATCGACGTTATTCAGGTTCAGGTCGTTCCACAGCTCGCCGACGCAGAACTCGGCGTTGAAGGCATTCGCATACTGCCCGACGTAGCTGGGGCTGAAGCCGCGCACATAGTCCACCCGCATGCCGGTGAAGCCCACGGGTTTGAGCGTGTAGTTCAGCCACGTGGTGATGCCGTTCTGGACTTCGCCGACGTTGCGGTGGTCCAGGTCGCGCCCACCGTTGAAGCCGAGCGCCGTATCGGCGCTACCCAGGCCGCAGTTGCACTCGTCGTTGTTGACGATCGAATACGTGGTCCAGTTGGGATTGGTGAAGTCCGACCAGCCGGTGGTGCCGACGCGGTGGTTGACGACGACGTCGGCCACCGCCTTGATGCCGCTGTTCGTGAACGCGCGCACGACGTTGGTGAGCTCGGCCGAGCTGCCGTAGGCGGAATTCAGGTTGTTCAGCTGGCGCGGCAGATAGCCCTGCGAGGCCGCCGAGTCGGATGGCGGCGGGAACCAGACATGGGAAAAGCCCATGGTCTTCAGCTCCCCCACATTGCCCTGCAGGGTGTTGTACCAGTTCGGGCTCCTGGCGCTCGACGAGTTCCAGTGGAAACCCTGCAGCAGCACCGCAGAACTGTTGCCCGACTGGGCAGGCGGGGTGGCGGCCAGGGCCGGGTTACTCAATGCCACAACGCTGGTGGCAAGCATGGCGATGATGCTTTTCTTCATTTTGTCTCCTCCGGTGTAATTGATGTGTTTCAGTCCTTCAGGACATCGACGGACGTACTGTTGGTCACGTAGATAAACTACGTAACTAGTTGCCGTGGTCTCTGAGCGGACACTTTCGGCCCACAGATTCTGTTCTTGTCGTCTAACCGAGTCAATTGAATCAGAATATTTTTGTAGTTTTGCTACACCGACGAAAAAAGCGGCGGTACGCTCACGCGCACCGCCGCAAAGGGCAAACAACTTTTATACGGGAATCAACGTTGCGCCACCGCCGCATTCACCGGCTGCGTCGCATCCCAACCGCCGCCCAGTGCGCGAATCAGCGCCACCGTCGTCAACGCGCGCTCACCGCGCAACTGCACCGCCGTGCGTTCCACCACGGCCAGGTTGCGCTGGGCGTCGAGCAGTTCCAGATAGCTCGAGCGGCCCGCGTCGTACAGCTTCTGCGCCAGGTCGGTCGAGCGGCGCGCCGACACCACGGCCGCGTCGATCTCACCGGCCTGCCCTGCCAGGATGCGCAGGCCAGCCAGGTTGTCCTCGACCTCGGCAAACGCCACCAGTACGCTCTGGCGATAGGTGCCCACCGATTCTTCGAGCACCGCTTCGCTGCGCACGATGTTGTTGCGATTGCGGCCACCGTCGATGATCGGCATCGAGGCAAGGGCCCCGAGCACCCACGAACGGCTGCTCCACTTGAACACTTCCGAGAACACGCCGCCCACGCCGCCGCCATCGGCATTGATGGTCAGGGCCGGGAACATCGCCGCGCGCGCCACGCCGATGCGGGCGTTCGACGCCTCCATCGCACGCTGGGCAGCGACGATGTCGGGCCGGCGCTCGAGCAGCGACGATGGCAGGCCGGCAGGAATTGCCGGCATCAGGCTCGCATCGAGCAACGGGCTCGGACCGGCCACATAGTTGGCTGCCGGCTTGCCCAGCAGGACCGCCAGTGCGTGCTCTGTCGTGGCGCGCTGGCGCTGCACGCCGATGGCTTCGGCGCGCGCCGTGGACAGCTCGGTGCGGGCGCGCGACAGGTCGAATTCGCCGATGTCGCCCAAGTCGAAACGGCGTTGCGTGACCTTGATGCTTTCTTCACGCAGGCGCACCGTGTCGGCCAGCGTCACCAGTTCGGCATCGAGTGCGCGCAGCCTGAAATAGGTCTGCGCGACGTCGGCCTGCAAGGCCAGCAGCACCGAGCGGAAGTTGGCTTCGGAGGTCGCCGCATCGCTTCGCGCTGCCGACACGCCGGCTGCCACGCGGCCGAACAGGTCGACCTCGTAGCTGGCCGACAGGCGCGCGCTGTAGCTGGTGTAAGCCTCAGTACCCACGCCTTGCGGCAGGTTCGATTCGCGTGGCGACAGGCGCGCACGCTGGGCGCCGATACCCACGCCGACCTGCGGGATGCGGTCCGCTTCGGCGATGCCGGCAATCGCGCGCGCCTGTTTGACGCGGCTGGCCGCGACCGACAGGTTGGCGTTGTTGGTAGCAGCTTCGTCGATCAGCGCGGTCAGCGCCGGGTCATTGAAGGCCAGCCACCACTGGCCGCGCGGCTGCTGCTCGGCCGGCTGCGCCGGCTTCCAGCGCGCGCCGTCAATCCCTGCCACTTCGGCCGCCGGCACTGGTGCCTGCGACTCGCGGAAGGCGTCCGGCGTGACCATGTGCGGCTGCACGAAGTCGGGCGTGGCGCAGGCCGTCAGCAGCAACGCCGCCAGCAGGGGCGCGACACCCTTTGCAATCATCGTATTCATCAGTGCACTCCTTCTGCGCTGTGCGCCACCGCAGGGGCGGTGTGCACGGGTTTTTCAAAACGCTTGGCCAGCGAGCGCAGCAACACATAGAACAGCGGCGTGAGGAACAGGCCGAAGAAGGTCACGCCCAGCATGCCCCAGAACACGGCGACACCGATGGCGTGGCGCATCTCGGAACCCGCGCCGCTCGAGAACACCAGCGGCACCACGCCGGCGATGAACGCGATCGACGTCATCAGGATCGGCCGCAGACGCAGGCGGCTCGCTTCCAGCGCTGCCTCGACGACGCTGCGACCGTGGTCTTCCAGCTCGCGGGCAAATTCGACGATCAGGATCGCGTTCTTCGACGCCAGCCCGACCAGCACGAACAGTGCGATCTGCGTGAACACATTGTTGTCGCCGCCGGTGAGCTTGACGCCGATGAGGGCGCACAGGATCGACATCGGCACGATCAGGATCACCGACAGCGGCAGCGTCCAGCTTTCGTACTGGGCCGCCAGCACCAGGAACACCAGCAGCACGCACAGCGGGAACACATAGATCATCGTGTTACCCGACAGGACGTCCTGGTAGGTCAGCTCGGTCCATTCGTACGACACGCCCTTCGGCAGCACTTCTTTCGCGATGCGTTCCATCGCCGCCTGCGCCTGGCCGGACGACACACCGGGCGCTGCGCCGCCATTCATCTCGGCCGAGACATAGCCGTTGTAGCGCGTGACGCGGTCCGGACCATACGTGTCCTTCACGCGCATCATCGACGACAGCGGAATCATTTCGCCCGTATTGCTGCGCACCTTGAACTGCTCGATCTGCTCGCGCTGCGAACGGAACGGCGCGTCGGCCTGCACCCGCACCTGGTAGGTACGGCCGAACTGGTTGAAGTCGTTCACGTACAGCGAGCCAAGGTTGACCTGCAAGGTCTGGTTGATGCTTGCCAGCGGCACGCCCAGCTGCTTGGCCTTCACCCGATCGATGTCGGCGTACAACTGCGGCACGTTGATCTGGAAGCCCGAGAACACGCCGGCCAGTTCCGGCGTCTGCGCGGCCTTGGCCGTCAGTGCCTGCACCGCCTTGTTCAGCTCTTCGTAGCCGACGTTGCCGCGGTCTTCGATCATCATCTTGAAGCCGCCCGTCGTACCGAGGCCATTGACCGGCGGCGGCGACAGCACCATCACGAATGCATCTTCGACCGCGCCCATGCGCTTGTTGATCTCGGCGGCGATGGCTTCGGCGCTTTTCGCCTTGTCCTTGCGCTGATCGAACGACTTCAGGCCGACGAACACGATGCCGGCGTTCGGCGCATTGGTAAAGCCGTTGATCGACAGGCCCGGGAAGGCGATCGACGATTCGACACCGGGAATCTCCTGGGCGATCTTCGACATCTGACGAATCACGGCGTCGGTGCGGTCGAGCGAAGCGGCATCCGGCAATTGCGCGAAGCCGATCAGGTAGGCCTTGTCCTGCGGTGGCACGAAGCCCGGTGGCACCGCCTTGAACATGAACACCGCAGCCACAGCCAGCGCAAGGTAAACAGCGACCGAAGCGCTCTTGCGACGCAGGACACCCTTCACGCCGTGTTCATAGCGCACCGACGAGCGGCCGAAGAAGCGGTTGAAGGCGCCGAAGAAGCGGCCCAGCACGGCGTCGATCATGCGCGTCAGGCGGTCTTTCGGTGCGTTGTGCGGCTTGAGCAGCGCGGCCGACAGGGCCGGCGCCAGCGTCAGCGAGGCGAAGGCCGAGATCACGGTCGAAATCGCGATCGTCAGTGCGAACTGGCGATAGAACTGGCCGGTCAGGCCTGACACGAAAGCAATCGGCACGAACACGGCGCACAGCACCAGCGCGATGGCGATGATCGGCCCGCTGACTTCCTTCATGGCCTGGATCGTTGCGTCGCGCGGATTCAGGCCATCGGCGATATTGCGCTCGACGTTTTCCACCACCACGATCGCATCGTCGACCACGATACCGATGGCCAGCACGAGGCCGAACAGCGACAGCGTGTTGATCGAAAAGCCGAAGGCCAGCATCACGGCAAAGGTACCGACCACCGACACTGGCACGGCCAGCAGCGGAATGATCGAAGCGCGCCAGGTCTGCAGGAAGATGATCACCACCAGCGCCACCAGCACGACCGCTTCGAACAGCGTCACGATGACCGAGTTGATCGACTCGCGCACGAACTGGGTCGGGTCATACACGATCGAGTACTTCACGCCTTCCGGGAACTCCTGCGACAGCGCTTCCATCGTGGTGCGCACATCGGCGGACAGCTGCAGGTCATTCGCGCCCGGGGCAGCGAAGATCGGGATCGCGACGGCCGATTTGTTGTTCAGCAGTGAGCGCAGTGCATACGAGCTCGAACCGAGTTCCATGCGCGCGACATCCTTGAGCAGCGTGGTGCCGCCTTGGGCATTGGTCTTCAGGACGATGTCACCGAATTCGTCGGTGCTTTGCAGGCGCCCTTGCGTATTCACGGTGAGCTGGAAGTCCGCGTCCTTGGCCGGACCCTGGCCGATCACGCCGGCTGCGACCTGCACGTTCTGTTCGCGGATCGCGTCGATGACGTCGCCCGCGGTCAGGCCGCGCGCGGCGACCTTCTGCGGATCGAGCCAGATACGCATCGCGTAGTCGCCCGAGCCGAACAGCTGGACTTCGCCCATTCCCTTGATCCGGGCCAGCTGATCCTTCACGTTCAGCACCGCGTAGTTGCGCAGATACAGATCGTCGTAGCGGCCGTCCGGGGAATTCAGGTGGACCACCATCGTCAGGTTCGGCGACGACTTCACGGTCGTCACGCCGATCTGGCGCACTTCTTCAGGCAGCCGTGGCAGCGCGCGCTGGACCCGGTTCTGCACCGCGGTCTCGGCCTGCTCGACATCGGTGCCGATTTTAAACGTGACGGTCAGCGCCAGCGCGCCGTCGGACGTGTTTTGCGACGACATGTACAGCATGTCTTCGACGCCGTTGATCTGCTCTTCCAGCGGCGTGGCCACCGTTTCGGCGATGACCTTCGGGTTCGCGCCCGGATACTGGGCGCGCACCACCACCGATGGCGGCGTGACTTCGGGGTACTCGGAAATCGGCAGCATGAAGATCGAGATCAGGCCGGCGACAAAGATGATCACCGACAGCACGACCGCGAAGATCGGTTTGTCGACAAAGAATTTAGGAAAGTTCATGGTGACTTATGCTCCCGTTGCAGCCGCTGGGGTGGCCGCTGCCGCTGCCGGTGCTGCGGTGGCCACCATCGGCACAACCTGCGCCGCGATCGGGGCGCCCGGGCGCACGCGCTGCAGACCGTTCACGACGATCTTTTCGCCTGGTTTCAGGCCTTCGCGCACGATGCGTAAACCGTCATCCAGCGGGCCCAGTTTGACGCTGCGGTATTCGGCCTTGCCGTCCTTGTCGACGACGTAGACGAACTTGCGGTCCTGGTCGGTGTTGATGGCGCGGTCGACGATCAGGATCTGCGGGGTCGGCGCACCGCCGGCGATCTGCACGCGGGCAAAGAGGCCCGGCGCCAGCGCGCGGTCGGTGTTGGCCAGCGTGGCGCGCATGCGCACGCTACCGCTGCGGCTGTCGAGCTGGTTGTCGACGAATTCGAGCTTGCCGCTGTGCGGGAAGCCTTCTTCGCCGGCCAGGCCCACCTTCACGTCCACCGGCTGGCCGGCGTTGGTGCGGCGCGACACGCGCAGGTAGGTGGATTCATCGCCATCGAAGCTGGCGTAGATGCGTTCGAGCGAGACGACCGAGGTCAGGACTGCGGTGGCGTCCACCAGGTTGCCCAGGGTGATCTCGGCCTTCGAGACGCGTCCATCGATCGGCGACGTGACGCGGGTGTAGGCCAGGTTCAGGCGCGCCGTTTCGTGCTCGGCCTGGGCGGCGCGCACGCTCGCATCCAGTTCTTTCTGGCCGGCCGAACGTTCGTCGAATTCGCGCTGAGCGATCGCCTTGTCGGCCAGCAGAAGCTCGGCGCGCTGCAGTTCAAGGCGGGCCAGGCCGGCGCGTGCCTGCGCGGCAGCGGCGACGGCCTTCGTGCGGTCCGCTTCGGCCTGGTAAGGCCGTGGGTCGATCACGAACAGGACCTCGCCCTTTTTGACTTCGGCGCCCGGCTTGAAGTTCACCGCAGTGATGTAGCCCGACACGCGGGGGCGGATTGCAACGACTTCGATCGCTTCCAGGCGACCGGAGAATTCCTGCGTTTCGGTCACGGCGCGCTGGATGACGACCGCGCTCGTGACTGGCGGCGCACTCGGTGCTGCCGCTGCCGGTGCGTCGTCGCTGGTGGCGTCCGCGCAGCCGGTGATACCGGCGCCCGCGAGACCTGCGATTGCCAGCGTGGCGATGATGACGCGCAGTTTGCCCATCCCTGATTGGTTATTCATGATTAACCCTTTTATTAAGAACGATGAAGTACGACGATGAAAAAAAAAGACAATAGAACCCCGTCCCGCGTCGCTGGCATGTCGGCCAGACGAAACGCAGGCAAAACGAATCCCCTTCCGCGCCAGGGCGTGGAAAAATTTCTGTTATCTGATGTAGGGCCGGTGGCTTATGCCGGCGGTTGGCCGTGTGTTATCGGCAAGGCGGGTGCTGCGACTGGGCGCTGTGATGCATTAGCACTTCCTTATTGTGATGAACTCTTACTTACTGCTCTGGCTACACCTGTAGGGTGGACGGCTACGCCGTCCACGCGTTCAAATTCATCTGGTTTTGTGGCACGCCATCGTTCGTTGCACGCGTGGGCGGGGAACCCGCCCACCCTACGCCCCGCCCACCCTACGCCCCCTGCCGCCCTTCCAGCCGCGCCAAGAAGTTGGCAATCTCGCCCATCGCCTGCCATTTGCAGGCGCATTCATTGCGGCCGTTCGGGTCTTGCAGATCAGCGGGCGCCATACGCCGCACCGTGGTGCAGATGCCCGCATTGATCAACTTTGCGCCATACAGCTCAGCTTCGTCGCGCAGCGGATCGTCTTCGGCCGACAGGATCAGCGCCGGCGCCAGGTTCTTCAGACGGCTGGAATGCAGCGGCGCCGCGTACGGATGCGAGCGGTCGGCTGCGTGGGGCAAATAGCCGCGATAGGCTTCGGCGCAGATCGTGGCGGCCTTTTCGCGGTCGGAGCATTGCGTGAGCTGGCGCATCGAACCGGTGCTCAGGGCCGGGTCGAGCATCGGCATGACGAGGATCTGGCCAGCGAGTGCCGGACCACCACGATCACGCGACATCAGCGCGCAGACGGCCGCCAGGTTGGCGCCGGCTTCGATGCCGGCCGTTACCAGGAGCTTGCCGTTCCAGCCAAGCTTGGCCTTGTTCTTCTTGGCCCATTGCAGGACCGCGTGGGCATCCTCGACGGCCGCCGGGAACGGGCTGACGGTGGCCAGCGTGTAGCTCGGCGCCAGCACCAGCGGCAGATGATCGCATTCGGCCAGCGAGCGCAGGAAGTCGTCCGCCTCATCGAGGTCGCCGCTGTCAAAGCCGCCGCCGTGGTAGAACACGACCAGCATGTCGCGCTTGGCGGCCGGGCCAGCGGCGTACAGGCGCGCCGGCAGCGGGCCGGTAGCGCCCGCGACCTCGAGGTCGCGTACTTTCAGCGCGCGGTCCGGCATGTCGCCCACGGTGTTCATCGCGCGGCCTGCCCGAGCTCGAGTTCGACGATGCGCTCGTCGACGACGGCGCAATCGCCCACGCAGGTCATCTGCATCTGCATCGACAACGCCCGCACACCGCGTGCTTCGGCGCCGGCGGCGCGGGAGTAAGCATCCGTGCAAAGCAATCCCGCCAGCGCGACGCCGCTAAGCGTGACTGCAACCGTGGTAAAAATGCCATCTCGAATACTCATGTCCTGCTCCGTCTTCTCAAGTAAATACTTTGTTGCGATGCACACATAATAGTCTTGATCCCCAATCGGATAAAGATGACAATACCGAATTGATTGTTCAGATTCCTGAACAATGGCGCTATTTTTGAGTCAGAATCCAGATGAACAAGCTGCAAGCCATGGAAGTGTTCGTGCAAGTCGTCGATGCAGGCAGCTTCACGCGCGCCGCCGACACGCTGCAAATGCCCAAGGCGACGGTGTCGACACTGATCCAGGCGCTCGAAACGTCGCTCGCCTCACGCCTGTTGCATCGCACGACCCGCCACGTGTCCGTGACATCGGACGGCGCCGCCTATTACGAGCGCTGCGTGCGGATCCTGTCGGACGTGCGCGACGCCGAAGAATCGCTCACGCGCCACCGCTTCAGCCCCAGTGGCCGGCTGCGGGTGGATGCGCCCACTGGTCTCACCTGCGAGATCCTGATTCCCGCCCTGCCCGATTTTTTCGCGCGCTATCCCGATATCACGCTGGAGATGGGCAGCACCGATCGCCCGGTAGACCTGGTCGAGGAAGGCGTCGATTGCGCCGTGCGCGGTGGCGACCTGATCGACAACAACCTGATTGCGCGCCGCGTTGGCGTGATCAACTTCGTCACCTGCGCAGCGCCCTCGTATATCGAGCGCTTCGGCATGCCGCTGCATCCGAACGATCTGGAGCGCCATCGCTGCGTCAATTATTTCTCGTCCAAGTCGGGCAAGGTCAGCGGCTGGGATTTCACCCGCGACGGCGAGCGCATCGAGGTCATGCTGCCCGGCGCCATCGCGCTCAACGACTCAAATGCCTATATCAAGGCGGGCCTGGCCGGCCTGGGCGTGATCAATATGACCGACTATCTTTTGTCCGAGCAGCTCGCGACCGGCAAGATGGTGCGGCTGCTGCCGGATTGGCGCTGCGATCCGATTCCCGTCCACGTCGTCTATCCGCAGAATCGCCATTTGTCCGCCAAGGTGCGGGTATTCGTCGAATGGATCGCCGAGCTGTTCGCGAACCATGCCCATCTGCGCGTGCAGCCGGCCGACACCACGGCGCCCACGCCGGCGCTGCCGCCACGATAGGCCGCCGCACGGGGAACAGCGGCGGTAGAATCGTCGTTACAACAATACAGGGAGACGCCGCCATGTACACCGCATCCACGCCCCGCGCCATCGACGTCCTGCTGGCGCGCTATGGCGAAAGCCACCGCAATCCCGTCAATGAACTGATCCACATCGTCTGCATCCCGGCAATCGTGTTCAGCCTGCTGGGCATCCTGTGGGCGCTCCATCCCGCGGTAGCGCTGCTGGTGGCGGCAGCGGCGCTGGCGTATTACGTCACGCTATCGCGCGCCTTCGCGTTGGGGATGGGCGTGATGGTCGGCGCGATGCTGCTGGTACTGGCGATGCTGCCGGACGGGACCGTGTTGCCGACGGCGATCGGCGTGTTCGTGGCGGCCTGGCTCGGCCAGTTCATCGGCCACCATATCGAGGGCAAGAAGCCTTCGTTTTTCGACGATCTGCGCTTCTTGCTGATCGGGCCGCTGTTCGTGCTGAGCATTCTGTACCGGCGTATCCGGCTTGCATGGTGATGTTGCATTTCTACTACATCGGGGATGCTGGTCGATGAGGTGATGCCGACAGGAACCTGGCGGGCCATCTATACTCCCGCGATGTCTTCCCCCATCCTGTTTACCATCGCGTCCCTGATCTGGGGCTCGACCTTCTGGGCCATCACCTTGCAACTGGGGCACACCGCACCGGCGGTGTCGGTGGCCTACCGCTTTTTCCTCGCCGCCGCTGCCTTGTTCGCCGTATGCATCGCACGCCGCGAACGCCTGAGCCTGCCTTGGCGCACGCACCGCTGGATGGCGCTGCAGGGCGGCCTGACCTTCGGTATCTCGTACATCTGCACCTACCACGCGGAGCAGCACGTCGTCTCCGGCCTCGTGGCCGTGATGTTTGCGCTGATGGTGTTCTGGACGCCCATCTGGAGCCGCCTCTTCTTTGGCACAGCGATCAACCGCCGCACCTGGACCTGCGGCGCGGCCGCCATGGTGGGCGTCGCGCTGCTGTTCTGGCACGCCATTGGCGATGCCTGGCAGGCGATCCAGGCCGGCGGCAACGGTCACTTCATTGCCGGCGTTGTGCTGGCGCTGGCCGCGACCATGGCCAGCGCGGGCGGCAGCGTCGTCGTCACCAAGGTCAAGCAGCAGTGCGCGAACCTGCCGCTGACGATGGCGTGGTCGATGCTGTGGGGCGCGTCGATGGTCACGCTGTGGTCGCTCGCGAACGGCGACGCCTTCACGCTGCCCGACAGCGGCACCTACTGGGCCGGCCTGTTCTACCTGTCGATCTTCGGCTCCGTCGTCGCCTTCTTTGCCTACTTCACGCTGATCGCCCGCATCGGCGCCAACAAGGCCGTGTATGTCACCGTCGTCACGCCCGTGCTGTCGGTGCTGCTGTCGGTGCTGCTCGAAGATTACCGCCCCGGCGCGCTCGAATTTCTCGGCATGATCGTGTGCCTGGCGAGCGTGGCCTGGGCCGTGCGTGCGCCCGCGCCGAAAATCGTCCAATCCGCTAACCTGAACAATCCCATCGAATCGCCATGACCGCTGCCCCATTTTCCATCCGCCCTGCCCGTCCGGACGACGTCACCCACATCCACGCCATGATCGTGGAACTGGCCGTCTTTGAAAAACTCGAACACATGGTCGTGGCCACCGAAGCGCTGCTGCACGAAGGCCTGTTCGGCACCCACCCGTCGTGCGAAGCCATCGTTGGCGAAGAGAACGGCGAGGTCGTCACCTTCGCGCTGTTCTTCCATAACTTCTCGACCTTCCTGACCAAGAAAGGTTTGTACCTCGAAGACCTGTATGTGAAGCAGGCGCATCGCGGCAAGAACATCGGCACGCGCATGCTGCAGCGGCTGGCGCAGCTGGCGGTCGAGCGCGGTTGCGGGCGTTTCGAATGGTCGGTATTGGACTGGAATGAGCCTGCGATCAATTTCTATAAGGCGATGGGCGCTGACGTGATGCCCGAGTGGCGCATCTGCCGCGTGACGGGCGAGAGCCTGACGGCGCTGGCCGAACGCAGCTGATTTCGGCTGATTTCGGCTGACGCTAAACCCGACCGACAAAGAAAAACCCACGACGCGTTGGCGCCGTGGGCAAACCCATTTTGGCAAATGGGGAGGGGAGAAGTTGAATCACGAGAAGGACTATAGCCAGCGATCCTTAACGATTGATTAAGCCTTACATTTGCTTACGGCGATCACCGTTTTTTTTACATGTCGTGAAATTCATCTTCTCCGAAACGCAGATGACGGCCTTGCGGGCGATCAAAAGCTCAGCCAATGGTGCGCAAGATGCCGCCATGAATGACGGCCTGGCAGGGATTCAAACCGATCGCGTAGGCAAGATCGGCAGGTCGCGCGATGTTCCATAACGCCAGGTCGGCGCGCTTGCCAACCGTCAGCGTGCCGATCTCGTCCTGCAGACCGAGCGCGCGCGCCGCGTGCGCGGTCACGCCCAGCAATGCCTCTTGCGGCGTCAGGCGCCACAAGGTGCACGCCATGTTCAGCGCCAGCAGCAATGACGTCAGTGGCGAGGTGCCGGGATTGCAGTCGGTGGCCACGGCCATCGGCACGCCGGCAGCGCGCAAGGCGGCGATCGGCGGCATGGTCGTTTCGCGCAGATAGTAATAGGCGCCTGGCAGCAGCACGGCCACCGTGCCAGCCTGCGCCATTGCAGCGATGCCCTGTTCGCTCAGGTGTTCCAGATGATCGGCCGACAAGCCGCCATGGCGCGCCACGAGTGCGGCGCCGCCCTGGTCGGACAACTGCTCGGCATGCAGCTTGACGGGCAAGCCCAGCGCGCCAGCCTTGTCGAACACGCGCGCGGTCTGCGCATTGGTAAAGCCGATACGCTCGCAGAACGCATCGACTGCATCGACCAGGCCCTGCTCCGCCAGCGCCGGCAGCATGACGTCGCACACGTCGGTGAGGTAGTCGTCCGGACGCCCCGCACATTCGGGCGGCAGCGCATGCGCGCCCAGGAAGGTAGTCACGACGCGCACCGGCAGCAGTTCGCCAATGCGGCGCGCCGCGCGCAGCATGCGTTCTTCGGCGTCCAGCGCGAGACCGTAGCCCGACTTGATCTCGAGCGTTGTCACGCCTTCGGCCAGCAATGCCTTTACCCGCGGCAGGCTGGCCGCGACCAGCGCATCGATGTCGAGCGCGCGCGTGGCGCGCACGGTGGCCATGATGCCGCCGCCCTGACGCGCGATGTCTTCATAGGTGGCGCCGTTGAGGCGTGCTTCCCATTCGTCGCTGCGGTTGCCGCCATGGACGATATGGGTGTGGCAATCGATCAGGCCGGGCGTGAGCCAGGCGCCGCCGCAATCGTGTTCGCGCGCGGCTGGCGGCGCATCGTGTCGCGCACCGATCCAGGCGATGCGGCCATCCTTGATCGCCAGCGCGGCGTCGTGCAGCAGGCCGTAGCCGTTGTCCATCGTGGCCAGGTGCACGTTGGACAGCAGCAGGTCAGTCATACATCCCCGCGTCGTCGTCATCATCCTCGTCAGAGTAATAGTGGACGTCGACGATATAGATGGTGGCCTGCCCCGCCTCGAGCGTCCACACGGTGCCCTGGTCGAGCAGCACCGCGTCGTAGCGCACGAGACCAATGCGCTCGTTGTCGCTGGCCAGCTGCAGGCTGTCGCCTTCGGCCAAAAACAGCACCGTGATCTCGGCGCGCGCGATGAAGGTCGAGTCGCCGCTCAGGCGCCGCCGGCCGAACTGGTGATAACAGCGCTCGCTGCGCGACATCACATTGAAGTCGGTCGTCGGCCCGCGATTGAGCTTGGCCCGCACTTCCGAGCTACCGTCGAACGCCACCACCGGCTCGGCATGCGTGATCAGGGTCGGCTCGCCATCGATCTGCAAGGTCATGCCGTGGCCGTCGACCAGCGCCAGCGTGCGGTCGACACCCTCGAACTGCGAGAACGCGCCGTCTTCGGCGATGGTGGCGAGGCTGACGCGCCAGTCGAAATCGTCGAAACCGGCGTCGAGCGGGCCGATCGCGATCTCGGTCGTGTTGCCGCCGCCGTTCTTCCACGGTACCGGGGCCAGGCCTGCAAACGGAATCAAGACAGTCATGTGGTCACCTTTCTAAGAACGCAAATCCCTGAGCGCCTGGCGGTAGCGCGCCGCAATCGCCTCCTGCGCCCGGTGGCGGCCGCCCTGCACGACCCAGCGGCCGCCGCACAGCACGTCGCGCACGAGGTTATCGTTACCGCAAAATACCATGCGACCAAGGACCTCGGCGTGGTCAATACCGTCGAGGTTCGGATGCTGGGCATCCAGCACCAGCAGGTCGGCTCGCCGCCCTGCTTCCAGTGCACCGACGCGTCGGCCAGTGGCCTGCGCGCCACCAGTCAACGCAGCTTGCCACAAAAAGTCGCCAACGCTGCGCTGCGCTGGCACGTGCGCGACATTGCGCTGCCGGTGCTGCAGGCGCTGGCCGTATTCGAGCCAGCGCAATTCTTCGACGGGACTCTGCGAGACATGGCTGTCGCTGCCGATGCCGAAGCGCCCGCCGGCAGCGATGTACGGCGCCAGCGGAAACACGCCGTCGCCCAGGTTCGCCTCGGTGGTCGGGCACAGGCCGGCGACGGCGCCGCTGGCCGCCAGCGCCGTTACTTCGGCCGCGTCCAGGTGCGTGGCATGCACGAGGCACCAGCGCTCATCAGGCGCGAGCTGGTCGAGCAGGTAGGCAACGGGCCGCCGGCCTGTGTGCGCGATGCACTGGGCCACCTCGGCCTCTTGCTCGGCGATGTGGATGTGCAGTGGCCGCGCGGGAGGCAAGCCGGCCGCCAGCGCGCGGATCGCATCGATGCCGGCCGCGCGCAGCGAGTGCGGCGCCGCGCCCACTTCGAGCTGGCCACCCCGCAGCGGCGCCAGTGATTCGACGATGCCCAGCACATCGTCGACGTCGGTGCGAAAGCGCGCCTGGCCCGGTGTAAGCGGCTGCGCGCCAAACCCGGCGTGGCTGTACAGCACCGGCAGCAGCGTCACGCCCATGCCGGCCAGTTGCGCGGCCGCGGCCACACGCTCGGCGGTTTCGGCGGGCCGCGCATAGCTGGCGCCATCGACAGCGCGCTGCAGGTAGTGGAATTCGCAGACCGATGTGTAGCCATGACGCAGGCACTCGGCGAACAGCTGCGCAGCGATGGCTTCGATTCCCTCCGGCGTGATGCGCGCGGCGAAGCGGTACATCAGGTCGCGCCAGGTCCAGAAGCTGTCCGGCCCTTCGCTGCCCGTTTCGGTCAGGCCGCCCAGCGCCCGCTGGAACGCGTGCGAATGCAGATTGACCATCCCCGGCAGCACATACTCGGCGCGCGCCACGTTCAGTGGTGGGCGCGCGCCGGGGGCGACCTGCGTCAGGTCGCCCCCGCTGTCCCATTCGAGCAGCACGTCACGCTGCCAGCCCTGCGGCAGCAGCGCGTGGCGCGCGAACAGCGCTGTCATGGGCGCACCCAGTCGACGGCGGCCTTGACCATGTCGCGCAGCAGCGGCTGCAGCGTCGCGGCCACCGCTGGCCGGTACTCGAACGGCGGTGCTTCGTTCATGTACAGGTACTGGCATTTCTCGAGCTGGATTGCATGCACGCCCGATGCCGGTTGACCGTAGTGGCGCGTGATGTGGCCGCCCTTGAAGCGACCATTGAGCGCGATCGAGAAACGTTTCTGCGCGCGCGCCACGCCCAGCACCGCCCCTTCGAGGTCCGGGGCGCAGGACGTGCCTTCGGCCGTGCCGAAGTTCAGGTCGGGCAGCGTGCCCTCGAAAAAGCGCGGGACAACGGAGGCAATGGAGTGCGCATCCCACAGCACCACACGCCCGTGCTCCATCTTCAGGCGGTCGAGCTCCGCGCGCAACTGCGCGTGGTACGGCTGCCAGTAGCGCGCCAGGCGCCGCTGCACCTCGGCCGCATCGGGCTCCATGCCGTCGCGGTACAGGCGCTCGCGCCCGAACGTGTCGAGCGGGCACAGGCCGGTGGTGTCCAGGCCCGGATACAGGTTGGTGTTTTCGGGCGGGCGATTCAGGTCGATCAGGTAACGCGACCAGCGCGCCGAGATGGTCGAGATACCCATCTCTTCCAGAAAACCGTACAGCTCGGGCAAATGCCAGTCGGTGTCGGCGCGCGCCGCGGCGCACGGCGCCAGCGTGTGCGCTACCTCGTCGGGAATATCGGTGCCCGCATGCGGCATCGATACCAGCATGGGAAGCCTGCCTGCCTTGAACCGGAATTCCATCGCAACTCCCTGGTCGATTTACGGATGCAGCGCCGAAAACAGCGCCTTGCACGAGGCCGACAGCGCGCCCTGCCATACCATCGTGCGCGCCGCCTCGATGTCCGGCGCAAAGAAGCGATCGGCATCATATGGCGCGACCTGCTCGCGCAACTGCGCATGGACCGATTCCAGCGTCTGCGAACTGCGCAGCGGACGGTGGAACTCGATGCCCTGGCATGCGGCCAGCAGTTCGATGCCGACGATCACGCAGGTATTGTGCGCCATCTGGTGAAGACGGCGCGCCGCGAAGGTGGCCATGCTGACATGGTCTTCCTGGTTGGCCGACGTCGGCAGGCTGTCGACGCTGGCGGGATGGGCCAGCGACTTGTTTTCGGACGCCAGCGCCGCCGCCGTCACGTGGGCGATCATGAAGCCCGAATTCAGGCCCGGCTCGCGCACGAGGAACGCCGGCAGACCGGACAGGTTGGCGTCGATCAGCAGCGCGATGCGGCGTTCGGCCAGGGCGCCGATCTCGGCGATGGCCAAGGCCAGCGAATCGGCGGCAAACGCCACCGGCTCGGCGTGGAAGTTGCCGCCCGAGAGGATGACGCTGCCCGCCTCGCCGTCGGTAAACAGCAGCGGATTGTCGGTGACTGCATTCGCCTCGATCAGCAGCGTGCGGCCGGCATTGCCGATCAGGTCCATCACGGCGCCCATCACCTGCGGCTGGCAACGCAGGCTGTACGGATCCTGCACGCGCTCGTCGCCCACCAGGTGCGAGGCGCGGATCGCACTGCCGGCCACCAGCTCGCGGTAGATGGCCGCTGCCGCGATCTGGCCCGGCTGCCCGCGCACGGCGTGGATGCGGGCATCGAACGGTGCATCGCTGCCACGCGCGGCGTCGACCGACAATGCGCCGGTGACCAGCGCCGCTTCGAGCAGGCGCTCGGCCAGGAACAGGCCGTGCAGCGCCAGTGCGGTCGAGACCTGCGTGCCGTTGATCAGCGCCAGGCCTTCTTTTGCGCCCAGCACGACCGGCTCGATGCCGGCTGCCGCCAGCGCATCGACGGCGTCGACTAGCACGCCGTTGTGGCGCACCTGGCCCACGCCCAGCATGGCCAGCGTCATGTGCGCCAGCGGCGCCAGGTCGCCCGACGCGCCGACCGAGCCCTGTACGGGAATGGCCGGCATGATGTTGGCGTTGTACAGCGCAATCAGCGTCTCGACGATGAGTGGGCGCACGCCCGAGTAGCCGCGCGCCAGGCTGCCGATCTTGGTCAGCAGGATCAGGCGGACAATCTGGTCGTCGATCAGCGGCCCCGTACCCACCGCATGCGACAGGATCAGGTTGCGCTGCAGCGTGGCCAGTTGCTCGACCGGGATATGGGCCTTGGCCAGGATGCCGAAGCCGGTGTTGATGCCATAGGCCGGATCGCCCTTGGCGACGATGGCGGCGACGGCCGCACTGGATGCGACGATGTCGCGCCAGGCCGCGCTGGCCAGGGTCAATGGTGCGTGCGCGCTCCAGGCGGCGCGCAGGTCGCCCAGGGTCAGCTGGCCGGGGTGCAGAGTGAATTCGTTCATGGATTTATTTGATCATCGGAAGATTGAGGCCATTGCGCCGGGCGCAGTCGATGGCGGTGTCGTAGCCGGCGTCGGCGTGGCGCATGACGCCCGAGCCACAGTCGTTGACCAGCACCCGCGCCAGGCGCTTGGCGGCGGCATCGGTGCCGTCGGCCACGATGACGACGCCGGAGTGCTGCGAATAGCCCATGCCCACGCCGCCGCCATGGTGCAACGAGACCCAGGTGGCGCCGCCGGCCGTGTTGAGCAGCGCATTGAGCAGCGGCCAGTCGGATACGGCGTCGGTCCCGTCGCGCATCGCTTCGGTTTCGCGATTCGGGCTGGCGACCGAGCCGGTGTCGAGGTGATCGCGCCCGATGACGATCGGCGCTTTCAGTTCGCCCGTGCGCACCATCTCGTTGAACGCGAGGCCCGCCAGATGGCGCTCGCCCAGGCCCAGCCAGCAGATGCGCGCCGGCAGGCCCTGGAACGCGATGCGGTCACGCGCCATGTCGAGCCAGCGGTGCACGCGCGCGTCGTGCGGGAACAGTTCCTTGATTTTGGCGTCCGTTTTGTAGATGTCTTCCGGGTCGCCCGACAGCGCCACCCAGCGAAACGGGCCGCGCCCTTCGCAGAACTGCGGCCGGATATACGCCGGCACAAAACCCGGGAACTCGAACGCATCCTGCACGCCTTCGTCCCTGGCCACCTGGCGGATGTTGTTGCCATAGTCGACCGCATGGCAGCCCATGGCCCTGAAGTCGAGGATGGCGCGCACGTGCTGCGCGCAGGATGCCGCCGCGTCGCGCGTCAGGCGCGCGTGCTGGCCGGGATCGCGCTGCGCGGCCTGCCACTCGGCCACGCTCCAGCCGCTTGGCAGGTAGCCGTTGATCAGGTCATGGGCCGAGGTCTGGTCGGTCACCAGGTCGGGCTTGATGCCGCCGGCACGGGCGCGGCGCACCAGTTCCGGCAGCACGTCGGCCGCGTTGCCGAGCAGACCAATGGAGACCGCCTCGCGCTGCGCCGTGTGCTGCTGCACCATCGCCAGCGCCTCGTCGATATCGCGCGCCTGCTTGTCGAGGTAGCGCGTGCGCAGCCGGAAATCGATGCTGCTTTGCTGGCATTCGATGGTGAGCGACACGGCGCCGGCGAAGCTCGCCGCCAGCGGCTGCGCGCCGCCCATGCCGCCCAGGCCCGCCGTCAGGATCCAGCGGCCGAGCATGTCGCCGCCAAAGTGCTGGCGCCCTGCTTCGGCAAAGGTTTCGTAGGTGCCCTGCACGATGCCCTGCGTGCCGATGTAGATCCAGCTGCCGGCCGTCATCTGGCCATACATGAACAGGCCGCGGCGATCGAGCTCGTTGAAGTGGGCCCAGTCGGCCCATTTCGGCACCAGGTTGGAATTCGCCAGCAGCACGCGCGGGGCGTCCGGGTGGGTCTGGAATACGCCGACCGGCTTGCCGGACTGTATCAACAGGGTCTGGTTGTCATCGAGCTCGCGCAGGCTGGCCAGGATCTGGTCGTAGCAGGCCCAGTTGCGGGCTGCGCGGCCGATGCCGCCATAGACGACGAGGCGCTGCGGGTTTTCCGCGACCTCGGCGTCCAGGTTATTTTGAATCATGCGGTAGGCCGCTTCGGTCAGCCAGCTCTTGCAACTGAGCGTCGTGCCGCGCGGGGCCTGGATCACGCGCGAGGGGTCGAAGCGGGGATCGTCGATGAGACTGGCATCTTGGGACATGGCGGCTCCTTCGGGTCAGGGATGGGGCTCCGCGTGCTTGCCGGATGACTTGGCTGCCAACCATCACCGCGTGGACGGAGAATCCGTCCACCCTACGAATGGGTTGGCGCCAACCGTCCCCGCGTGAACGCAGAATGCGTCCACGGTACCTTATTCAGGTTGTCTATACAACCCTATCAATTCACTTTTTGAAGACCTGTTTGCCCGCCACCCAAGTTTCGAGCACGCCGGTCTTGTGGATGTCGTATGTCGGCATCTTGAACAAGTCCTGGTCGATCACGATGAAGTCGGCCAGCTTGCCGGCTTCGAGCGAACCGAGGCTGTCTTCGCGGTGACCGGCGTAGGCGGCGTCGAGCGTGAAGCAGCGGAATGCCTCTTTCAGCGACATCGCCTGGTTCGGGTACCAGCCGGCCACCGGCTGGCCCTGCGCATCCTGGCGCGTGACGGCGGCGTGCAGGCCGAAGAACGGGTTCGGCGCTTCGACCGGGAAGTCCGAGCCGCAGGCGATGCGCGAACCCTGGTGCAGGAAGGTGCGCCAGGCATACGCGCCCTTGATGCGCTCCGGACCAACGCGGGTCTCGGCCATGTTTTTATCGGACGTCGCGTGGGTTGGCTGCATCGACGGGATGATGCCGATCGATTTGAAGCGCGGGATGTCGCCCGGCTGCACGACCTGCGCGTGCTCGATGCGGTGACGCTGCGCTGCGCTCTTCGTTGCGGACACCTCTTTCTGGTAGATGTCGAGGATCTGCTTGTTGCCAGCGTCGCCGATGGCATGCACATTGACCTGGTAACCGCGGCGCATCGCCTTCGTCATCATGGTATCCATCTGCCCGCTCTTGAAGAACAGCAGGCCGTGCGAATGCGCGTCATCGCTGTATGGCTTGATCAGCGCTGCGCCGCGGCTACCCAGCGCGCCGTCCGAATACAGCTTCACGGCGCGCAGTGCGTACATGCCGTTGCCATAGTCGTTCAGCGGGCCGTTCTTGGCCAGCACATCGAAATCCGCACCGGCGCCGCCGATCATGCCGTACACGCGCGTCGTCAGCTTGCCCGCATCGGCGTAGGCGCGGTACAGGCGGTCCTGGGTCACGTCCACGCCCGCGTCGTGCACGCTGGTGAGACCCACGCGCGCCAGTTCGCTCAGGGCGCGGTCGAGGATCGTGCGCGATTCGGCCCCGGTCTGCGGCGGCAGCACCTTGGTCAGCAAGTCTTGCGCCGTATCGACCAGGACGCCGGTCGCTTCGCCATTCGCGTCGCGCACGATCTTGCCGCCGACCGGATCCGGCGTGGCCTTCGTGATGCCGGCCAGCGCCAGCGCGCGGCTATTGGCCCAGCCGGCGTGGCCGTCGACGCGTTCGAGCCACACCGGCCGGTCGCTGACGACGGCGTCGAGTTCGGCGGCGGTAGGGAAACGCCCCAGCTTCCAGTTTTCCTGGTTCCAGCCGCGCCCGCGCAGCCATGGGTGTCCCGGATTGGCACCTGCGTACTCGCCGATCGACTTGAGCGCGCCGGCCAGCGAGGTGCTGTTGAACAGGTCGAGCTGCGTCAGTTGCTGGCCCAGGCCGAACACGTGGCCGTGGGCGTCGATCAGGCCAGGCAGCAGCGTGCGGCCACCCATGTCGATGCGTTTGGCTTGCGGGGCCTTGGCCGCGACATCCGCGCTGGCGCCCACGGCGATGATGCGACCGGCATCGTCAAACGCGAGCGCGGTGAATTGCACCAGGTCGCCCTTGGTATTGAGGGTATAGCCGTTGGCGTTGTCGATCAGGGTCGCGGCGTGGGCTGGCAGGCTGCCGGCAACGGCCAGGACGATCAGGGAACACAGGGGGGTCAAGCGGGCGCGCATGCGTGGTTTTCTCCGTCGGTTGGGATCCCGCGCCTCGTGGGCGCAGCTCGGCAGAGTGTATCGAAATTTGCATGCCCGGCATAGCACCAGCGCCCGTTCAATCCGGGTTGGATGCAACCTGCTCCTGTTCCCGTTCGAGCAGCGTGCGCTTGCGCTCGATCCCCCAGCGATAACCCGACAGCGCGCCGCCCGTGCGCACCACGCGGTGGCAGGGAATCGCCAACGCCACCGGATTGGCGGCGCAGGCCCCGGCCACGGCGCGCGCGCCGCCGGCCACACCGACGATAACGGCCAGCTCGGCGTAGCTGACCGTGCGCCCGGCGGGGATGCTGCGCAGCGCCTGCCACACGCGCTGCTGGAATGCAGTGCCGCGCACGTCCAGTGGCAGTTCGAAACCGATGCGCGGCGCTTCGACCAGCGCGATGACCTGCGCCACGGTCTGCCCGAATGCAGCGTCGGCGCCTTCCAGCGTGGCCTGCGGAAAGCGTGCCTGCAGATCGTCCAGCAGCGGCGCCGGCGCGTCGCCGATCAGGATCGCGCAGATCCCGCGCGCGGTCGCCGCCACCAGGATCGCGCCCAATGAACACTGCCCGATGGCGAAGCGGATCGTCTCACCGCGCCCGCCGGCCCGGTAGTGCGCCGGCGCCATGCCCAGCACCGCCTGCGCGCCCGCATAGAAACGCGTGCTGGACCCGTAGCCGGCGTCGAACAGCGCGTCGAGCACCGGCGCGCCCTGCGCCAGCCCGCGCCGTACGCGCTCACCG
Organism: Telluria sp. LT2P80; assembly: GCF_059685955.1. Taxonomy (NCBI): domain Bacteria; kingdom Pseudomonadati; phylum Pseudomonadota; class Betaproteobacteria; order Burkholderiales; family Oxalobacteraceae; genus Telluria; species Telluria sp. LT2P80. Next base: position 30,734 of record NZ_JCASIO010000007.1, read on the forward strand.
CGCCGCGCGGCCGCATACGCTTTCGGCGTGATCCCCGTCTGCGCCTTGAACACGCGGTGGAAGTGAAAGCGGCTCATGCCGGCCGCCTGCGCCAGGCTGTCGAGGTCAGGCGCTTCGTCGGCGGCATCGATCAGGCGACACACCCGCGCGACGGCTTCGCGCTGGCGCTCGGCGAGCGGCGGCAAATGCGGCGCGCAGCGCAGGCAGGGCCGAAAGCCGGCCGCTTCGGCGGCATTTGGGTCCGCATGAAAGGCCACGTTGGCGCGCCGCGCCGCGCGCGATGGACACGACGGCCGGCAATACACGCCGGTGGTGCGCACCGAGTACACGAAGCGGCCGTCGAAGGCCGGGTCGCGCTGCTGCACAGCGGCCCAGCGCAGATCGGCGCTGTCGGCGCCGGCATCGGCATTGGCATCGGTGGGAATGGTCATGTTCATCTCCATGGGTCAGGCGGCAAGCCTATCGTAGCCCTATGCCTGGTGCTATGCACGCCGGGTCTTGCTTTCGAATCGAATGCTAGAATCTCGGCTGGTCAGACAGGCCGTCACTTCGGAGAACCGCTTGGACCCAAGGACCACACACGATCCCCTGCAAGACAGCCCCCCGGACAAAGCACCCATTTTCCGGCAAATCAAGGATTACCTGGTCGGCGAAATCGCGACCGGGCGCTGGAAGGAAGGCGACCTGGTGCCGTCCGAACAGGCACTGGTGCGCCTGTTCGGCGTCTCGCGCATGACGGTCAACCGCGCCGTGCGCGAACTCACCGCCGAGCACGTCCTGGTGCGACGCCAGGGCTCGGGCACGTATGTCGCGCCGCAGAAGTACCAGGCCACGCTGGTGGAGATCCGCAACATCGCCGACGAGATCCGCGAACGCGGCAAGCAGCACACCAGCCGCGTGCTGGTGCTGGCGGCCGGCGTGGCGGACGATGGACTGGCGGCCGAATTCGCGCTCGAAGCGGGCAGCACGTTGTACCACTCGCTGATCGTCCACTTCGAGAATGACGTGCCGATCCAGTTTGAAGACCGCTGGGTGAATCCAACCTGTGCCCCGGCCTACCTGGAACAGGATTTTTCCAGCATCACGCCCAATGAACACCTGATGGTGAGCGCGCCGCTACAGGGCGCGACGTATACGATCGAGGCCCTGCCGGCATCGGGTGACACGGCCAGGCATCTTGGCATCGCGCCCGGCGCGCCGTGCCTGGTGCTGCATCGGCGCACGACATCGGCCGGCCGTATTGCCTCGGTGGCCACGATGTGGCATCCGGGCCACCTGACGCGCTTCACGGGCAGCGTGTAGCAATTAATTATTCGAACAGACAATAAACCATGCCACACTCTGGCCATCTGGCGGACCAGCCATCACCTTCCCCGTCGGGTATGACCATGCCATCGCCAGCCGCCAACGCGCCAGCCCCGGAAGCGCCCTTGCATGTGCTGGTGCTCGACGACGATCCGCTGCTGCTGGAAATGATGCGGGAAATGCTGGCCGCATGCGGGCCGAATACGGTCGTGCTCGAGACCGAGGCGCGCAACGCACTGCAGCACCTCGCCCAATCCATGCCCGATGTCCTGATCTGCGACCTGATGATGCCGGAAATGGACGGTATCGAATTCCTCCAAGCCGCTGCGGCGCAAGGGTATCAGGGCAAGGTGATCCTGATTTCGGCGCTTGAAGACGGCGTGCGCGAAGCGGCTGGCGAACTGGCGCGTGCACTGGGGCTGCAAGTCGTCGGTTCATTTCGCAAGCCGCTCGAACAAAACCAGTTGCGCGCAGCGCTGGCCTGTTGAATTTTTGTACAACCGGCTAAACACTTTTCAAAAAAATGCGGTATTATTCGGCTCATTCCCCGCCTGACACCCTCTAGCCGTTCTTCCAATATTGAAATTCGCACACAGTGCCTCCACCATTGTGTAGTAACAATATTAAGCAACACAGGAAGATACCCGGTAGCCGGTCGAGACGTTCCGCATGTCCTGTCTCAAGGCGTTAATCACAGTTACTACCTCTTATCGAGGAAACCATGAGCGAAAACATCAAACACATCAGCGATGCATCCTTTGAATCCGACGTGCTCAAATCCGAGCTGCCGGTGCTGGTCGATTTCTGGGCCGAGTGGTGCGGTCCTTGCAAGATGATTGCCCCGATCCTCGAAGAAGTCGCCAAGGAATACGGCGGCAAGATCACGATCGCCAAGATGGACGTCGACGCCAACCAGGCTGTCCCAGCCCAGTTCGGCATCCGCGGCATCCCGACCCTGATCCTGTTCAAGAATGGCGAAGTCGCTGCGCAGAAAGTCGGCGCACTGGCAAAAGGCCAACTGACTGCGTTCATCGACAGCAACATCTGATTCAGCTGATACAATAAGCGGCGACGACGCGCCCGCGTCATCGCCTCCCGGCCGGGAGGGCCCACGGCCCATCGCCACCTTCCCGCCTTGATTAACCCACGCAGTTCCCTCCCCTACCTTTTTTACCCGTCACGGGTTACCCAAACACATGCATTTATCTGAACTGAAGGCGATGCACGTTTCCGCGCTGCTGGAAATGGCAATCGGCCTCGATATCGACAACGCAGCCCGCCTGCGCAAACAGGAATTGATGTTTGCAATCCTGAAAAAGCGCGCAAAAGGCGGTGAGCAGATCTTCGGCGACGGCGCTCTCGAAGTGCTGCCGGACGGTTTCGGTTTCCTGCGCTCGCCTGATGCGAGCTATATGGCCTCGACCGACGACATTTATATCTCCCCGTCGCAGATCCGTCGTTTCAATTTGCATACGGGTGACTCGATCGAAGGCGAAGTGCGTACGCCAAAAGATGGCGAACGCTATTTCGCGCTGGTCAAGGTCGACAAGGTCAATGGCGAATCGCCAGAAGCCTCGAAGCACCGCATCCTGTTCGAGAACCTGACGCCGCTGCACCCGAACGAGCCGCTGCGTCTCGAGCGCGACATGAACGGCGCCGAAAACATCACCGGCCGCATCGTCGATTTGATTTCGCCGATCGGCAAGGGCCAGCGCGGCCTGCTGGTGGCGTCGCCGAAGTCCGGCAAATCGGTCATGCTGCAGCACATCGCGCATGCGATCACGGCCAATCACCCCGACGTCACGCTGATCGTTCTGCTGATCGACGAACGTCCGGAAGAAGTAACCGAGATGCAGCGTTCGGTGCGCGGCGAAGTCGTCGCCTCGACCTTCGACGAACCAGCAACCCGCCACGTGCAGGTTGCCGAGATGGTGCTGGAAAAAGCCAAGCGCCTGGTCGAAATGAAAAAGGACGTCGTGATCCTGCTGGACTCGATCACCCGCCTCGCGCGCGCCTACAACACCGTGATCCCTGCCTCGGGCAAGGTCCTGACCGGTGGTGTCGACGCCAACGCACTGCAGCGTCCGAAGCGTTTCTTCGGTGCGGCCCGCAATATCGAAGAAGGCGGCTCGCTGACCATCATCGCGACTGCGCTGATCGAAACCGGTTCGCGCATGGATGACGTGATCTTTGAAGAATTCAAGGGTACCGGCAATATGGAAGTGCACCTCGAGCGCCGTCTGGCCGAAAAGCGCGTCTATCCGTCGATCAACCTGAACAAATCGGGCACCCGTCGCGAAGAACTGCTGATCAAGCCGGACCAGCTCCAGAAAATCTGGATCCTGCGCAAGCTGCTGTACTCGATGGACGAAATCGAAGCGATGGAATTCATCCTCGACAAGATGCGCGCAACGAAGAACAACGTGGAGTTCTTCGACATGATGCGCCGCGGCGGCTAAGCCACCGCAACGCAGTACGCGCAAAGGCAGCCTTCGGGCTGCCTTTTTTGTTGGGCATTGCCGGAAGCTGAAAACCTATTTATAATCGCCGGTTCTGCCCAACCCTGGCAAGTGATCGGCAATCGGGTCAAGAAGCGAGACGACCGACGAAGTGCTGTTTGGCTACCAACTCTATAGAAAGCAAGACCATGAAGACCGAAACTCACCCAGAATACCGCGACGTCGTGTTCCATGACGTGTCGTGCGACTTCAAGTTCATCACGCGCTCGACCATCAACACCCGCGACAAGATCGAACACGAAGGCAAAGAATACCCACTGGTCAAGATCGAGGTGTCGGCTGAATCGCACCCGTTCTTCACCGGCAAGCACAAGATCGTCGACACCGCCGGTCGCGTCGAGAAGTTCCGCCAGAAATTCGGCGCAGTTGGTTCGAAGACTTCGGTCGCCAACGGCTAATTGCCGACGTAATACCGTCAAAGCCTTCACCGGCTTTGGCCAGACAGCCGGCGTTGCCGGCTTCAAAAAAGAAGCCGCTTACCCGGCTTCTTTTTTTTCGCGGCTATACTACGCGCTCATTTCCGCCATCAGACTTATCGATGAAACCAGTCCGTCTTCCCGCCGCCGCCACCCTGGCACTGCCCCGCTGGGCCTTGCTTGCGCTGGGCCTGTTCTACATCCTGCCCGGCCTGATCGGCCGCGACCTGTGGAAGGAAGACGCCGCCAGCTTCGGCATCATGTGGACGATGGCGCATGGCACGCTGGCCGACTGGCTGTATCCGAACATCGCGGGCCTTGCCAGCGTCGACGAAGGGCCGCTCGCATTCTGGCTCGGCGCCGTGTGCATCAAGCTGTTCGGCTGGCTGCTGGGCGACGTACTGGCCGCGCGCGTCTCGACCGTCGGCATCTTCGTGCTGGGCACGATGTCGCTCTGGTACACCGCCTTTCACCTGGGCCGGCGAGCTGAAGCGCAACCGCTGCGCCTGGCCTTCGGCGGCCAGCCCGAACCGGATGACTACGGCCGCACGCTGGGCGATACCGCCGTCCTGATCTACCTCGGCAGCCTGGGCCTGCTGCTGCAAAGCCACCTGACGCTCGCAGCGACCCTGCAAGGCGCGCTGCTTGCCTTCTTCCTGTACCGCGCCGTGCGCTACGTCGAACTGGCCGGCACGCGCAATGCGGTGCTGGTGGGCCTTGCCCTTGGCGCGCTGGCGCTCACGCAAGGCTTCCTGCCGCCGCTGGTGCTGATCGTGGCGCTGTTCGCCTGCACCCACTACCTCGAGCTGCCCACGCCACGCGCGCTGCGCGATCTGGCCGTTGCCGCCGGTGTGGGCTTCGGCATTACGCTGATCTGGATCGTGCCGGCTACGGTATTGCAACCATATGGCCTGTCGCCGGTCGCCGACTGGCTCAACTGGAACGCGCACCAGATCGGCCTGCCCGGCTGGCCAGCGCTGAAAGCCTTCTTCCGGATCGGCATCTGGTTCTTCTGGCCAGCCTGGCCATTCGCCCTGTGGGCAGTCTGGGCCTGGCGCCGCCAGCAGATGCTGCACATCGTGCTGCCCGTATTCTTCTTCCTGGCGCTGGTGCTGCAACTGCTGGCCGACCCAGCGCCCGAAAACAGCGACTTCCTGAAAATGCTGCCGCCGCTGGCACTGATGGCCGCCTTCGGCCTGCCAACGATGAAGCGCGGCGCGATCAACGCCATCGACTGGTTCTCGGTGATGGTGCTGACGATGCTGAGCGCGATCATCTGGCTGTTCTGGATCGCCAAACTGACCGGCTGGCCGGCACAGCTGGCCAAGAACGCGCTCAAGCTGGTGCCGGGCTTCACACCCGAAATCGGCGTGGTCACCTTTATCGTTGCGGCCGGCGCCAGCGTCGGCTGGATCATGCTGGTGCACTGGCGCCTGTCGCGCCAGCCGGCGGTGCTGTGGCGCGCCGTGGTGCTGTCCTCCGGCGGCCTGATCCTGCTGTGGGTGCTGTTGATGACGCTGTTCCTGCCCGACCTGAACTACGGCAAGAGCTACGCTGGCGTCGCCCAGCAGATCGCCGCCCGCCTGCCGGCGGACGCCAACTGCATCGCCACCAACGTCGGCGCCGCCCAGCGCGCCTCGCTGGCCTTCTACGGCCGCCTGCCATTCGTCACGCTGGCCGGTGGCAAGTGCGACTACGTGCTGCTGCAGGACAGCCTGCGCAACCGCCGCGACGCCACCCTGCTACCTAAATGGAACGTGCGCGACGCAGTGCCGCTGTGGGAAGGCCGGCGTGCATCGGACCGTGACGAACGCTTCCGGTTATTCCGCCAGAAGCCCTGAGCACTTCCCCGACAAGCCGCACTTCTGTGCGGCTTGTTCGTTATGGGCTAATGACTGGCCGAAATCCACCTGTGCGCGGCAAGTGTTGTCTTTATGAGAAGCTGACTTCAACGAATGCGTGTTTGCGCGCAGTCAAACGTCAGCCACTAAGTGCTTGTCACAATGATCAAGTCAATGACGATTCAAATAATAGTTGGCTGGATATTGCACCAGTTTTCTTGATCGGCGCGAACACGGACTGATGCAGGCACCCAGGGAGAGCAACATGAACAGCGTGACATTTTCTGAAATCGAGCGCGTCAGGAAACGCCCTGGCTTCCTGCAGCGCATCGATACCTGGCGTCAGTCGCTGCCATGGGCGCTCACGCTGCTGGCCGGCTTGCCGCTACTGGTACTGGCCCTGCACCTGATCGATCCCGGCACCCCGATGCCGTTCCTCGTCGTGCCAGCCGTCGTCGGTGGCCTGCTCCCCATCTGCATGCTGGGTCCGGGCCGCTTTGAAATGCGTAGCCGCGCCGATGACTGCCAGATGATCGACAGGCTCGACGAGGCGCTTGGAGCGCTTGGCTACCGGCGTACGGCCGCCGACAGCACCAGCATCCGCTACTTCCGCCCACGCCCCTGGTTGCGCGGGCAAGAAGGCGCGATCGATGTCGCGGTGCGCGAGCATGTGCTGGAGATCGTCGGGCCGATGGGGAGCTTGCGGTTGTTGCAGCATCGGATGACGTGTTAGCCAGAGTGAAGTTCGCCGCTGGAGTGTCCATTAGGCAGCCCGTACAGCGAATTTCGCGGCGCACTGGCCAGCTGAGCAATCGATGTGCTAAGATGCCCGCCTGCGATTGGGCCTCTGTGGCGGAATTGGTAGACGCACTTGACTCAAAATCAAGCGCCGTAAGGCGTGCCGGTTCGATTCCGGCCGGAGGCACCAAACCCATGAATCATACTGTCTTATCCCAGCTCAAAACCCGTAACCTCCCTAGGGAGAACGGGTTTTTTGCTGTCTCATCTCATCTCATCTCGTCAAGGCGCATCTCGACAAGATACCGTGATTTTTCACGGTATCTCTGGATACCGATAAACAGATACCGTTATGATGGGATAGAAGATGGCATTGACAGATACTTTTGTACGACAGGTTAAGAGCAGTGTTAAACCCGCTGGAGACAAGTACACCGATGGGCATGGCATGTACCTGCATGTCAAACCGGCTGGAAAATACTGGCGTTTCGACTATAGCTTCCTGGGAAAACGCAAGACGCTGGCGTTAGGGGTCTACCCGGATGTGAGCCTCGTGAAGGCCCGTGCGCGCCGCCAGGAAGCGCGCGAGCTTTTGGCGGACGGCATTGATCCGGGTGCGGCCAAGCGCGACGCCAAGCATGCCAAGATGATCGCCGCCGAGCATACGTTTGAGGCAGTGGCTTTTCGCTGGCTGGAGAAGACCAAGTCTGAGCGCGCTCCGACAACGCAGGAGAAGGTGAAAAACTGGCTGGCTAAAGACCTTTACCCAGTCATTGGCTCACAACCCATCTCGACTATCAAGCCACGCGATGTGCTGGTTGCCGTCCAACGCATCGAGGCGCGAGGCGCCAACGAATCCGCTCACCGCGTCAAATCGCTCTGTGGACAGGTGTTTCGCTTCGCGGTCGCTACCGGTCTTGCGGAGCGCGATGTGACGGCAGACCTCAAAGGCGCACTCGCCTCCGTGCAGACGAATCACTTCGCCGCAATCACAGATCCTCATCAGGTAGCGAAGTTGCTCGCGGCCATCCACGGCTATAGCGGCCATCCCTATGCAGCGGCCGCGCTGAAGCTGGCACCGCTTGTGTTCGTCCGACCAGGTGAGCTGCGAAGTGCAGAGTGGTGCGAGATTGATTTGAACGCCGCCGAGTGGCGCATCCCAGGGCACAAGATGAAGATGAAAAACGATCACATTGTCCCGCTCGCAAAACAGGCCGTCGACATCCTGAGCGTCGTGTACCCGATGACGAGCCATGGCAAGTACGTTTTCCCTAGTATTCGCACAGCGGATCGCTGCATGAGCGAGAACACAATTAACGCGGCATTGCGTGGCCTCGGCTTTGGCAAGGATGTCATGACTGGCCATGGCTTCCGTGCTATGGCGCGCACGATCTTGGACGAGGTGCTGGAAGAGCGCGTGGACTACATCGAGCATCAACTAGCACATACCGTTAAGGATGCGAATGGACGGGCGTACAATCGCACCGCCCACCTGCCCGCGCGCCGGCTAATGATGCAACGCTGGGCCGATTACTTGGACGCGCTTCGCAGCGACTAATCTGTTCGGCTGAGTTTCCCACCAACATGTTGAAGGACTAGCGAATGGCACATTCCTCAAAAAAGGGCCGTAAAGCGACACACAGATCACGGTCGAGCGCGGCGAAGCTCGTCCTGGTATACGGTCCGACTACGGTTGACGTGACTTCTGCCCCTGCGCTATTGGACGCATGGGAGTACTTTGTCGAGAACGGCCGGCTACCAAATGAGCGCCAGGATTGCTCACCGCACGCACCGGGCCGACGAGGGACGGCTTCGCAAGAGGCTCGCGCAGCAGCCAAGGATTTGCTGAAAGCATACGGACCGCCGATCCGTAGCGTGTCTGGTACGTTTTGCCTCAACCCAGAAGAGGACCCAGAAGACCATATCATCATTTCCAGCGCGCGCGCGGCTCAGGTGCTGCTTGACGCTATGGATCGTTTGGCGAAGACAGGCTGGCTGGTGGAAACGGAAGTCAAGCTGGAGAGGTTTATGGTCCGAGCGGACTTTAAGCTAATCCGTCCGCAGTTTCGGACGGTAAAGGCAGCGATCGAAGCGTTAGCGAAACTCCACCCGCGCAGCATCCGTGATCTTGAGCGTATGGTGAGCAACAAAAAACTGTGACACCGTTTGTCGGTGTTTTATAAGGCCAATTTTGAAATACTACGGATGCGTCATGTGACGTTAAACCGGAGTATCAGATGTCTCACCGTATCGTCCGCATCGCCGACTTGGCGACCACCCCAAAGAAATCCGGCATTTTGCCGGTCAGCCCGGCCACCATCTGGCGCTGGGTCCGTGCGGGTAAATTCCCGAAGCCCTTCAAAATCGGTGTCAGCGTGACCGTCTGGCATATGGGCGACATCGAAAATTTCATCGCCACTAATTCGGCATCCTTCGCGTGACTTTCTGCGCGAACTGATGACCCGAACCATAATCTACCCAACTATCTACGGGCCGCTAACAACGCCATAACGGCAAGCCGGGCACAAACCCAAAATCACGCAGTTTGAAAAAATATAGCCCCGTCGCTAGGGGCGAACTTACGCCTACGAAAAGGCAGAAAGCAGTAGATTATGTCCCTCTCCAGCCCCTCTAATAATGAACGTACGGCCTTGCTGCAAACGCTGCACGGACAAATCCAAACCATCAGCAAGCGCAAAGCGACCCATGCCATGCCATCTACTACTGTGGCTAACTCTTCCGACATGATGGCTCTGCGTCAGGCGGCCATGGTGTTCGTAAATCGCATTTGCTCCGACATCGGAAGCCAGCCGCTGGACATGATTCCGTTCTGGGATTTCTATATGGCAGTGTCGAAAATGGAACAGACCGTCGAAGTGTTGACTAGCGAGAACAAGCGACTGTCCATTCTCAACCGTCGCTTGGCAAAAGCCGCCTGCTAGTCTAAACGAACTCACTGCGCTGCCAGCAAAGCCGCTGGCATGCCAAAAAAAATCTAGGAGAATTCATTGCATACCCCCCCATACAGCGCAACGCGCACAATGTACATTGCTTTCATTTGGACCATCGGCAACGTTGTGATGTTCGATCTCGAAATCGCGAACGTCCCAATGACCTTCCATATCGCAATGAGCAAGGATGACCCCGTGATCCAGGCGTTCAGCGACGCGGACGGACAAATTGGCGAACTGTTCGAACTCCAGGGCACTGAGGCAAAATTTCACTTCCGAAACTTCATTTCCAACGGCTTGATCGAGCAAACTCCCATCACGCGTATCCAGAAACTGGAGGGCAAAGCATGATCGCCCTCGCCCCAGGGGGAGGCGCGCAGTGCCCTGCTGCGGAGCTTTCCAGTGGCCCCCTTGACGTAAAGGACAGCGAGCAGCAGCCTGCTGCGCAGAACACGCCTCTCGCGCCCTTGGATGTGCTCCCGAGAAATCCCTACGATACGTCCGCAGCGGTCTCGCCTGCCCATGCACAGGCCCTCCTGATGGCATCAACGGGCCACCCTGTGTTCCCGGTGCACGGGATGAAAGATGGCAAGTGTACCTGCGGCGATGTCAATTGCACTGCTCCCGGCAAACACCCGCGCCGCTGGAATTCCTTCAAAGAGGCCAGCACGAATCCGACCATCATCAACATGTGGTTCAACGACGAACTTGAGCTGAACTATGGCGTGCGTTTGGGGCAAGAGATCGGCAGCACGGGCAAGATGGCCATCGTGGTGGACGAGGACCGCTACAAGGACGGCGGCGCAGACGCGCTGGAAGAGCTGGAAAAAGTCCACGGCTGCCTCCCGGAAACCGTTGAGGTGCTTACCGGCGCAGGAGGTAGCCACTATTACTTCCTGGCCGACTGCTCGCTCAACTTCGCCGGCAAGATGGGCGCGAACATCGACCTTAAAGTTAACGGCTACGTTGTCGGTCCCGGCTCCGTCCATGCATCTGGGCGCCGCTACGAGATGGAAGCTTCTAGCGACCTGTTCGAGGGCCAAGTAATGGCAGACCTTCCGCAGTGGGTTATCGACAAATTCAGCAAGCCAGCAAAGTCGGCTGAGTGCGGCATGGAGATCGCCCCCAACGCCGAACCGCTGTTGCCCTACGAGCGTGCTTTCATCAAACTCGACTTGGAGATGATCTCCGCCGCGTGCTGCCGGGACGTATGGCTGAAAATCTTGATGGGCCTGCACAGCCGCAACCAGTCCCAAGAGATGTTCGATATCGCCGACGAGTGGAGCCAGACCTGCCCTGAAAAGTACGATGCCAGTGCCTTTTCTAAGGCGTGGAACAGCCTCAAGCCGGGTGGAGGTATTTCGTACGAGACAGTCCGCATGATGGCGCAAGAAGAACGCATTAAAAATGTGGACATTAGCAAGCTGCTGGAAAGCTTTAAGCATATGCCGGTAGCCGAGCCAAAATGCGTCACAGTCGCGAATGCCATCGAGGTGCCCGATGAAGTACCTAAGCCAGCGCAGATGATCTGCGACATCCCGCCCCATCTGCTGACTATCCCAGGCAAGCTGGGCCTGATGGTTGACTGGACCAACGACACGGCAATGAAGCCGCAGCCCGTGTTCGCCGTGCAAGCGGCCCTGGCACTCGGCAGCGTCGCCATGGGCCGTAAGTTCCGCACCACCAATGACAATTGGGCGTCGCTGTACTTCCTCAACATCGGAGTGTCAGGGGCCGGCAAAGAGCATGCGAAGACCGTGATCGAGCGCGTGCTGGACGCCGCAAAGTTCTCCGCCATGTCCCCCGCGTCTGAATACACGTCCGACAGTGCAATCGACTCGATGCTGCGCATGCATCCCACCCACATTGCTATCATTGATGAGTTTGGCTACATGCTAAAGACCGCAAACGCGAAGAATAATACCAATGGCGGTACAGCGCGCAAACGCCTCATGGAGGTGTTCGGCCGCTGCCACGGCACGCTTCAACCGAAGGCGTTCTCCACCGCCGCCATGAACCAAATTCAACGTGCCAGCATGGGGCCACAATTTGTGGAGAACCCAGCACTGACGGTGCTGGGCATGACCACGCCCACTCCGTTCTACGAGGCAGTAGGATCGGGGGCTTTGACGGATGGCTTCTTGAATCGTCTCATCGTTGTTGAATCCGATCTCGGGCGACAGCCCGCTCGCTTTGTCGATCCAGTCGAGATGCCCGACGATTTGGTTCGCTGGGTCCGCGAATGCCGTATCAAGAGTGGCGGCGATTTGACAGATATCATCGACGCGGTGCACAGCGAAAAGCCGGTGCCGACTGTCTTGAATTTCTCGGGAAAGGCGCGCTGTTTGTTCGACGAACTTGAGGTGCGCTGCATCGCGCGCATGGACGAGCTGGAACTGCACGGCATGGCCGAGATGTACAGCCGCGTTCGGGAGATCGCCATGCGAGTCTCCCTGATCGTCGCGCACTCCACTGGGGCTGATGTGATCGACTTCGAGCACGCTCGCTGGGCGATCGACTACGTAACCTTCTGGGCTGACAGGGCGATCAGCCGAATGGCTGATAACATCGCCGACTCCCCGTTCGCAGCCCTGTGCAACGACGTGGCCAATCTGATTCTGGAAGCTGGTCGTCGTGGCTTGACCACTGCTGAACTGGCAAGGAAGTCAGCGAAATTCAAGGGAACTGAAGGCCGCATGCGCCGCAGCGTGTTCGAGAACCTGGAATCTGACCGTAATATCCGCCGCTACGGCACAAAGTCGGCCAGCGGCAAGGGCAAGACGCGCGAGGCATACATTGCACCCGAGTTCGTCCAGCAATCCGACCAAGAGCAATAAACGCAATAAAAGCAGAAACCTCTCTGGCCAGGTGCTGGCAGAGAGAAAATTAATATATAAAAAAAAGGGGGTATCTTTTTATATACTATTTACCCTGAAAGCCGCATGTAGCCTAGCTTATAGGCCGCAAGCGGCTTTTGCTTTTGATCGCGGCCAATCGCGTCAGCCAGATGTGCGCACGCGTCAGGGCGACCCGTAACCTCGCGGATACACGCCTGCATACGGCATCAAATACGGCCAGACAATACGCAGAGGCACACAATGCGCCTCGGATTTGCGACACGCAGTACTCCTCCTGCGCGCTGGCTGCCTAAAGGCTCAGCAAAAGAGGAAATGCTAATCGGATAAGAATGCCCACTCGAATTTTTTCGTGTCCGGTATTCTGGGTGCATCCCTGTGCCCAACATGGACAAGGCGGCGTTGGGCAAGAGAGTTTTCAGGGCAGGCAGTCGAAACACTTGCACCGGGCTCGCCGGCTGGCCTCTCACATTAGGCAACGTACCCCTGAAGCCTCTACGTCTTCAACCGGCCAGCTACTTCCCAGTCGTTGAGGGGCTTTTCAAAACCGTAACCCAGCTATGGAATCGCGCATGCAAATGCCGGTTTGCTTTTCTTTTAGGTACTGATGATGAAAAAAGCCAAGGCGGCCCGAGTGCCGATTCTCGAAAATGCGTTCGAGGTGAACCTGCCGAAGCTGATGCGTGCGGTAAAGGCAACAGGCGGCTGCCGTGTCGTGCTCGACGATGGGGATGTGCGAACCGTCGCTGTGCTCGCTGAGACCCGCCTGGCGGTCTTCCTGGGCGGTCGGACATGGGTAGCCGACATCGTAGCCGTCCAGTGCCTCCAGGGCCGATTACGCCACCTCCTGAAGTGCCCTCGCGCCCACGAGGGGAATTTTCAGTCCTTGTACTTCCGCAGCGGCGAGCTGGCATGTCGACACTGTCATGCGCTGAGGTACCGGACGAACATTGCTGCCACTTCGACGGCCCGCGCCAAACTCAAGCGTATGAAATTGCTAATTCAGCTTGGCGGCGAACCCGGCGGCGCTATGCCAGCACGGCAGCCGAGAGCTTGGAGGCGTCGCCATGCATCGTTTGCTCAAACCTATGGCACACTAACGATCAAGTACTACGACCACCTCAAAACGATCATCAGGCAGCTCGCAGGGGGCGTTAATCCGATGCATCGACGTGTAAAGGAAGCTAACCAATGATTCGAGCCTACATCGATACAGGCGGCCTTCATCCAGTCGTTCGACGGCTTGAGTCGCAGGGCCTACTCCGAACGTGCCACTTTCCGTTTGAAAATCGAAACTCCAGAGTCACTGAGATCGTGCCTGGTTCAGGTGCAACATGGGCGCAAAGCGGGCACGTATCGTGGGCAAGTGATGCTGGCTCATGGGATGACGACAAGTCATCGGCTCTTTTCAATCAGATTCTGCGGCTCGTCGGCGGGCAGCGAGTAGATGCGCAACACTTGGACTCAGCATTTAAAGCCCAATGCACCGTCTTTATCACGAGTGACAAGGGCGACATCTGGTTACGCCGAGACGCAATTTTTATGATGACGGGCCTTACAGTTCTACATGTGCCGTTACAGCTAGATGAGCTTGAACGTATGTGTAAAGCATCAAATAATCGAAACTGTTAGCTCACTCGGGCTTGAGTTTTTTCATGCTTTTCAAAAATAATTTACGGTTTTCGCGGCCGGTTGCCGGAACAATTTCCACATATTCCTCACATAGAAATTCATAAAGGGCATCGCCGATAACGACGCCGTTTAAGCTGACTGTGGACCCAGACGCAATCTCTCCAGAATAAACTTCTTTGTCTTCTTCGCTTATCAGTTTCCAAGTCCCTGCAGTTTGCGCCGCGAGATCAAGACGCCCGCGTATCAAAACTTCTTGTAAACTCAAATCAGACCGCTGCCTGCACAGTTCAGTTAACCTTCGAATCGCGATCAGATCAAGCCGAGATCGGTTCGCGGCAGACATTGAAGGATTCGCCCAGTCAACACGAATTGACGCTGCATGCTCAGATAAAAATTCTAACATTTTTATCAGCGATGACGCCGTGTGCCCACGTACTGACTGCAAATATTCTAATGCCGCTGCCGAATCATTAGCAAGCGACAAAAATTTGTTTATCTGGTCCATCGCCGAGGTAAAGGCAGGGTGCTCACCATGCATATCACTTGGATGAGAACTGCAAAATTTTACGGTAAATGATCCTTTAGCAAACCCAAATACGTCAGCGGCATACGAATCATCACTCTTTTTCAATGGTTTTTTTGCAATTCGTGCAGCTACCCTTGAAAAATTACGCACTAGCGCCTGGAAAATAAATAAGAATTCGCCCAGGGTATTTGTGTGGATGCGAGCATGGGTTGCAGCTTCTGGAACCTCAAGCGAAACAAATGAAACAGTTGTGGCCATCTCCGCTGCAGTTTCTGCTACCTCATCAAGACCTTCAAAGAAGAGTTCAGCTTCTGGAAGTGACCTAGTCGGGAAATTTTTATAGTCCGCTAAACTGGCGCCCAAAGTTACATCATCACCGCCAAGAAACTGTGCAATATAGAACTCAGGAATTTCAGGAAATTCGTAAATAGATCGCAAATCAACTTTGCCTGAAATCAGATCCTTTGCTCGTTGCGGCGAGACCAATGTACAAGCATAAGCAGGTCCTTGTTCACCATCTTCGGCACCGATCATGCAAACATACTGCCCGCCAACCTCATCCTTGGCCAAGAAAACCTGAGGTATGTCGTAAAAGAGAAGAATTAGGCCCTGCTTGATTTTTCTCATGGCGAAGCCTGAATGTTTTGCAAGACTGGAAACGACTCCGAACGCCACCACGAGTAGTGATTTGGCTTACCGTTTTTCTCTATAAGCCCGGCCGACTGGTCAAGTTTTACTGCAGTTATGGCCTTATGGCGGTGGCGCTCCATTTTTAGAAGGGGAGCCAATCCGGTTGGAGTATCGAATATGGATACCGCCCGCGCATGACACTCATCAGTGTTGTATTTAGTATCAGGACTCAGCTTCCGATGAGACCAAAAATCTTCACAAGTCGGCGACACTGATTCCGTCAGTCTAAAAAAAACACTGCTCGGAGGTACAGCGGTCGCCGGCGGGCACATAGACGGTAGTTGTTCGAACCACATAGGATTATTGATAGTTTGCGAATCTGGCCATACTACAGGTTGCGTAAGGATTAAGTAAAGTGTGGATGTATCTGCCGCGTTGCTTGAAGAGACAAAGAGATACACAGGAGGAATTTGCCTCCTTTGAGCGCGCTGAATTCAATGCAGTCTTTAGTTCCATGTTGATGCCATGTTCGAACCGACCGTTTTCCAACAGTCAGCAGCAACCTGTTTTTGACTTTTGGAAAAACAGCTCCTCAAATTCTCAACATGTTGGCATAAATTAATGCCGTTTCTCACCATGTGAAGGAGCAAATCATGGCGGTATTTGGGTATGGGTGGGTGTCGACGGTATAGCAGATAATCAGCGGTTGGGGATCGAGGGGCTGGATACGCAGTGGAGTACTGGTACGTCGACACCGTGAGCGGCAAGGCTCATACGGCCCAGCGCAGGCAGTTCAGCGACATGCTGACGAAGCTGAGGAAGAAGGACACAGTGGGCGCGTCGAGCTGGACTGTGTTGGCTGCGATGCCCCAGAAGTGCTTGCGACGATCAAAAACGCTGGCCAATCTCGGTGTTGAGGTAGTCGTGCTCCAGCTCGGGAAGCTCGACCTGACTTCTCCAGCCGGCAAGCTCATGTTAGCCATGTTAGCTGCGGTGGCTAAGATGGAACGCGATCTGATCGTAGAGCGCACCCAGGTGGGACTGGCCCGAGCCAAGGCCGATGGTAAGACACTTAGCGGACCCACTAAAACGACGCCAGCAACGGCACGCGGTCGTCGAAGGGTATGCAGCCAAGCAGAGTATTGGCGCCTTGGCGAGGCTGTACCACGTTTCTAGGTCCACAGTCTTGGCGATGGTGAAAGCACCTGCTTGACGTTCTTCTAATCGCCTGCCAGTAAGGTGGTCACCAGTGCTTTAGCTCCCAGTCGAATCACCCTTAGCGGCATGCCAGGGGCGTCGCTGGTTGCGGTGGAATGCCCCTCATGCTTGAATCTCCCGTCTCGACCCATTGCTTCTGAAGGTCTGCCTTTACCCACAGATCCAGTGGGACGGAGGAGATCAAATCTCGGACCTCCTGAAAGCGCCCAAGCTGGCGATAAAGGTCAACTCGCTCTAGGGTCCGCGCAGCAGAACGCAGTAGGCCGGCAGACGTTCCATGTTGGCTCTCACCGGGTTGACGTTCAGAGTTGCGACGCTATTTTCTCTCCAGAGGTGGGCGCTTGAGACCCATCATAACCTCCGGCGCAGATTCTTCTCGGTCGGGCAGCAAGGGGACGGTCTGTGCCAGAGCGTCGACATAGTCCTGCGTGGTGCTAATCCTAACGAAGCGCTCAGCCTCTCAATCGCGAGCGCCAAATGTAGCCCATTCTTGCTAGCCTCGAAGCCTGCCGCTCAGGTGCCCGGTCAGACGGTACCACAGCTGGGGCAGCGCGCCCATCGTCCTTGGCTCCCTAGGCGCAGGCATCAACGTGGTGGCATCTTCAACCAATACAATTGCCGAACACATCGGGCATCCCTCAGTAGGGCTTGTACAGCCCGACCCGCACTGTTCGTTCTTTCCATCTACGCAGATCGGCACATTGCCGTAAAAGTGCGGAGAAGCGAGTTCTACGCGGGGGTAAAGTATTCAATGGATGCAGGACAGTGGTTAAAGACTGCCACATCCAATAGGTAGGCCTGCGGTGCCCGCCTCATCACAACGGAAGCAGCGTCGGCTCTCGCCGCTGCGCCACCCGCGATCTCCGGACCTAACCTCTAATCCGCTGAGATATCATGGACAGGCTTATCCTTGCGTCGTTCTTTCTAACATTATGTCGAGAAAGTTAGCAAGCCTATCGAACAGTCATCAGTGGTCTTTTGGCTGAAAACCCGCTCCAAGTTTGCAGATAGCATTTCCTCGGCTTTCGGTTTCGATAGATTCCGGGTCCATTGCAAAAGTTTCTGCAATGCTGGGGCTGGCCGACCGGTAGAACGCAAATACAAGCTTTCTGCAGTGCCGTCACTCATTACCGCAAAGGAAGGCGTTGCCGTGATGCCAGCATAAATGCGGAAACGGGAGGCCGCATCAGGTTCAGTTATGAACACCGTCGTATTAGCGTACTCGCCATTGTCGGGATGGGAGAGAACATCGACGATGCCTTCCGCCGTTTCCAATGCAATAATACCATCACCTAAATGGCCAGCCAAGTAACGCCCATCTTTATGGACGACAAACATGAGTGTACAGGCAAGTGCATCAATCTCCACATTCAGTGCTTTTGCTTTCTTGCCAAGGACGCGCAGGCATTCGCCCAGCACCCGAGATGCAACCGCTGAACAGTCAGAAGAAGCTAACGTATATAACGCATCAAATTCGCGCCGAAGAACACGCAGCGTTGCTTTTACTGCTTCTTGCGCTCCAATCTCTGAATGAGCCCGCGACCCTGCGCCGTCCGCTAAAGCAATGCATCCAATACCATTAATGTTTTTAGCTACAACGTAATCTTGGCAGGGAGTGGAGGTCGCTATATGCGACCTTCCAACGACTCGACCGCAAGCTACCTTGTATCGCATGGAAGGCGCACGTTTCATTAATTTATACCTGACCCCATGCGTCAATTCCTGCCACATCGAGGGCAACAGTTTCACCAGGCGTGGACTGAGATACGCGCGAAACGCTTCGGCTTAACCATTGAAAGAACTCTCTGAAGTTTAGCCCTTTGAGTCGCAGCGGTGGCCGAGTTGGAGAAAGTTCGCCAAGCTTATTCAAATTAGCCGATGCACCTATGCCGATAGGAAATACCGTAAGTTTCTTGCTAGTTACTAGCGATTTTATCCGCGCAGCGGCGGGAGAAATGTCGTCAGTAGGTTCACCGTCAGTCATTACAACCATCCAAGGTTGGTAATAATCGACACCAGCACGCTTGTAGTCTTCCTTTCGCGCGTCCAAAAGGTCTAGGGCTAACGTTGTGGCTTGGCCCATTGGGGTTAAGCCACTTGCAACAAGGTTCGGAACCGATTGACGCTCGATTGACATAAAATCTAACGCTTTTTGAGCAACGTCTCCGAATGTCACAATGCAGATCTCCGCTGCATATTGAGCAACCTCGTCTTGACGTATCGCATCAAAAAACATTTTTACGCCGTCTTGCAACTCCTGAATAGGGGCACCTCCCATCGATCCGCTGACATCGAGGACGAGACAAATCGGTACCCGAGCCGTGGGGTTCTCAACCAGGTCCTCTTGGCGGAGGACATATTCTTCTTGCATAATTAGCTCCTTAATTCTTAACTTAAAAACATCTTTAGCAGAGTGGTGAGAAATCCACCACTCGACGTTGGCGCAGGTTGCTGCTTAGGCGGAGGATTATACTTGGGCTGGGCTCCCGAAGGCTTCCCTGGTGCGCTTGTTGGGTTCGGACGAGGCCGATAAGCACCGCCAGGGCTCGCCGGTTTCGCGCTCGGACTTTGTTTTACTGCGGAATTGGTGTCCCGCATACTTTGATTTGCCAAGCGTTCTAATTTAACGCGCTTATGGCAGTCCGGACACCATGCCTGCTTTCCTTCTAATGCTAATTTTTCGACCCAAGGCTTCGAAGCAATAAAAGTTTTTCCACATTTCCCGCACGGTGCATCAACAGGTTCTTTAATTTTAAATGAGGCTGGAAAAATGTCGTTAGTCGTCTGCCCTTGGGACAACATATGTTTATATTTTCGGAACGCTCTGAGCCACTCATCTATGCGTGCACGCTTGTTGGCGCGAAACGCGTTGTGAAAGGCTTCCTTCAAGTGATATGGCAGATTGCTCCAAATTATCTGCCATGGACCCTGTGGTGCGTTTTTACCGCTGAACTCGTCATTGTCCTTACGGAACCAATAAGGGAAATCCATCGCCTTAATGTTATCAGCAGGGGAACCTCCACCCTGTTGAGAATACGGAGGCTTTCCTGGATGAAGTAGCATAAATAGCATAGTGGCCACTGCGAAAAGCTCATGCTGTTTTGTACGTAAGAAATCAGCATAATTTTTCCCTTGAATTTCTGGAGCTGTAAAATTCACAGTTCCAACGGGGCAAGCAAAGCTCTCTATCTGAAAGCTGTCCGTATCCACAATCCATAGCTTAGTACTATCAGTGCTGACTAACAAGTTCAGGGGATTAATATCACCAACAATAATATTCAAACTATGCAAATACTGAATGTGCTCGAGAAATGCAATGCAGAGATTTACGATATCAGTTCGAGACCATTGAGGGAATGTTTTTTCAAGTACGGCTTTGACAAACATGGAGGATTGCACCGTTTTACCGTTAGCACGTGGCATTAGATAGCCGAGAAACTGTCCCTTCTCGTTTGCAATGATATCGGTAGGCCAGCAAATTCCCGGTCGCTGAACCTTTCGTGTGACCATAAGTTCAATTTTTTTCCGACGCAATACGGTCAATTTATCTGCATGGTATATCTTGCAGACTGTGCTCCCGTTCGCAGCCTGGTAAATCTTCCCTTCGCCACCTTCGCTTATTAACGGCCCTAGTGTTATTTTTTGTCCATTTGCCAAAAAAATATTATCCCCTTCAACTGGGAGGCACGGTACAGCGCAAGGTTGATCCTTGTCTAACAAGGGCGAGTTGGGCATATTGAAAGGCGTCAGCTCCAAAGGCAGCGGCGCATCGATCGCAGTATTTGCTTTAGGAACTGGCGACTGACGCGGCGAGTTGGACTTTTTATTGCTTGCTGTCGTTTTTTCTACCGCCGCTGCTCCAGTAGAATCACCATTAGCATTTTGAACTGGGCCAGTCCAGAGCGCAACTCTGACCCCCTTCCCATCTGCACGAAGCTTCATTCCACCATCGCGAGTTAGCAGCAACATTCCATAGTCCTGAGCTAGCTCAATAATCTTCCCGTCATTGTTCGTTTTATTCTTGAACACGGCGCGTGTGAGAAGAAAAACACCAACGCCTTCGTATTCAAAACGGGTAAGCAGATCTCCATCGGCAAGATCTTTTCCGGTAGGGAGATTTTGTACTTTTATGCTCGGAGTTTTATTCAGCTTGCGAACAATCGCGCGAGCATTCTTATTAATCTCCGCGTCGCCTTTTTTGTTGTAATCAAGTTCGTCCAAAACGGTACCAGTAAGGAAGGGAATCCCGTTTTTATCTTTAATTCTAATAATTACATCTGGGTCCTGAAGTAGAACACAAGTATCGATGAGAATGGTGCGAGGGGCGGTAGACACGGTAGTTGCAGTCTTTGCAAAATTGTTTTTGCCTAACTCAGGCAGCATGTATTAATTCTACTATGGTTTCTTGCGATCAACGTCTCGGTTTAGCCACGACTTTAGCCATGGCAAGAATATTTTTGACGATCAAGAAAAAATATCTCAAATTGTCACAGAATCGTTGCTAGAAAAATTCTGTAGTTTTCAATTATCGAAAATAGGCACATGAGGTCGTGCAAGTCGGCTGTTTTCGTATTTTTAGACCGATAACTAGGTATTTGTCAAACTATATGTTGAACCATTTTTCGTGTTGGTACGCACTGTCTGAGTGCTACTGAAGCATTCCAAAATGCAGAAGAAAGATTGACTATCAGGCAATTGGAGTGGAGTGCCTTGAGCTATCGCTTGCCTTTGCCGGCTCCGCCCTGACCGTGATGCCATGGAGTAGATCCGCAATTGAACGCCTAAGCATGCCGATATGAAGGCGTGGACAGATCATATATGTTCCGTGGCACTGGACTTTGTACTACTACGCTAATGATGCGCTTGAGGCGGGTCCTAGAATCCTGTTCTGCATGTGGTAGCCATCGCGTATCGGCTGAGCGGCGCATTAAAGGGTGTTGAGGAAGAGTACGAACGACAAGTTTGCATGAAGTGCGACTGGGCCGGGAGGTCGTTTTGGTAAAAGCTGGGCCGTCAAAGTCGGTCGCAGATCGGGCTGATTCAAGTGCGACGGAGACGGCTCCCCAGAGAGAGTGCTACGTCCCACAC
Source organism: Telluria sp. LT2P80 (assembly GCF_059685955.1). NCBI lineage: Bacteria > Pseudomonadati > Pseudomonadota > Betaproteobacteria > Burkholderiales > Oxalobacteraceae > Telluria > Telluria sp. LT2P80. Next base: position 52,453 of record NZ_JCASIO010000007.1, read on the forward strand.
AAAAAACCCTTAGACCAATGCTGAGCCCAAGTGAATCAATCGAGAAGGCTACTATCTTAGTCTAAAATCGGAGGGGGCAAGAACGTGCAAGCCGAACTCAAAATGGACATTTAGGAGATTTATGGCCACAGAACTGGACCGACTGCTCGCCGCTGGCTTTCGCCGCGCCGGCTATTGGGCAATTGAAAGCGATGCTCTGCGTCTTGTCTTACATTCACCAATTACCTCGGTACAGAACGTCGTCTACGCGTTCGCGGTAAACTCGATGCTGACTTACGTTGGCAAGACCACACAAGGTCTACCGAGGCGGATGCAGGGGTACCGCTCGCCCGCTGCAACCGCCGAGGGTGGAGGCTCGACGAACATCAAAAACAACAAGAACATCGTGACCGCGCTGACCAGTGGTGCAGCGGTCGAGATATATGTCCTGGACCAGACGGCTGCTTACCACCACGGAGAGTTCCCACTGAACGTCGCGGCTGGAATCGAGGACAGCTTGATTAGGGTTCTTAACCCACCGTGGAATGGGCGCAGCTCGGTAGCGCCGACCAAATCGCCAAAGCGGGCGGCACCCGCTCGAAACGATACTCCTCCGAGATTGGGTCTGGGGATCACGCTTCACGGGGTACCCTCGGCAGCGCAACTGTTCGCATTTTGCCGCGTGCACCAAGGCTCGATTTTTTCGACAACGGCCCGGGGCAGCGAGTTTAGCGTCGAGGTTGTTGGAACGGTGCTTGAGATCACGCCTGCATCGTCGGGGCAACCCCGATCGGTGCCGATATCGAACGTCAGTGCCGTGCTGGCGCGGCTGGCTCATACTGGCTTGATCCGTAACATGGACTACAAGGACCTGACTTTTAATTCGTCATACGTACTCGCCGTGGCTCGAGCATGGCGCATGGAGAGTGCCGCAGACATAACTGATCGATAGGACCAGGGAGCGCACGGCCGCCTTACATGTGCAGTTCTTTCTGAAGAGCAGTGACAGATAAAGCGGGATCGCGACTTTCAATGCCAGTGTCAATTCGTGCTGAACGCACCAACGGCCGTCGGCAGGAAGGGCTAAATAGGGTGGTTTGCTCGAGATAGGTTAAAAAGCTGGCATTTCTAGCTTGTATTCCCCATAAACGGTAGCTAAAATAATGGTCATTTAGGGTATACTCAATTTAACCTAGCATTTTGAGCTGTCAATGACCAAAACCAAAGCCTGCCGCATCTACCAGCGTGTCAGCACATCTGGCCAAGACCTCAGCCGCCAGCACCAGCTCGTGGTGGACGCCGAAGCAGCGGGCTTCTATGTGGCCGCTGTCTACTCTGAAAAGGTCAGTGGCACTGTGGCGAGTCGCCCCGAGCTAAACCGACTGATCGCCGACCTGAAAAAGGGTGACGTGGTCATTGCCGAATCGCTCGACCGCATTAGCCGCCTGCCAGTGGCCGAAGGTGAAGCTCTGATCGCTCGCATCACTGAGAAGGGCGCCAAGATCGCCGTACCTGACCTGATCGACCTGTCCGACATTATCGCCAGCGCGACCGATCCGCTGGTGCAGATCGTCTTGGAAGCAAACCAAAAGATGATGCTCAAGATCGCCTTGCACATGGCCCGCAAAGACTACGAGCAGCGCGCGAGCAAGCAGGCCAGCGGAATCGAAATCGCCAAGGCCAAGGGCGTCTACAAGGGCCGCAAACCCGACACAGTGGCTAACATAAAAATCGTCGAACTGCGCGGCCTAGGCTACACCATCGCTAAAGTCGCGGCGACCCTTAACGTCAGCGAATCCCAAGTCAAGCTGATCTTGAAGAAATCTGCGACCATGACGGCCTAATGACCGAATGGAAAGCACACCTCCATGCCGCCGATATTGCGATAGAGCTGATCGAGCATCGTGGTAGCATGCTCGCCAAATAGCCTTTGGACGCCGGTATAACCATACAATTCGTGAAAGACCGTTTCTTGAAGTTTCTGTTTCGTTGTGCGCGTGTCAAGGATAAGAAAGACGCGCCCGTTGCTGAAAACGCCCTTGGCGGCGGTGACTTTCTGCTCGGTCGCCTCGGCCAGGACATAGGCCTGGAGGGCGGAGAAGGTCGGGACGACGTGGAACTCGATACCTTGGACCCCGCGCGTGATGCCACGGAGAGCATTGCTAATCGCCTTATCTGCGTCCCCTTGGGTGACGGTTCCCACCACTTGACCGTTCTGAACAGCGCCGCGTCCCAGCGAAAACATTGCTGGTGAATTGTTGATGGCCGTGGCTAGGGTCTATCCCAATACCACGCCTTCGAGCACCTTGCCGTTTGCCGTGGTCACCTTCTCCATTGAAGCGTCCGTCTCCAGATTCTCCTACCCCGGCACGCACGACGAGAGGGCTGGCCCATCCTGGACAAAATGGCTGGACCACGTGCGTCCACCGCCACGTCTAGGTGTGGCCCGCAATGCCATGATTGTCTACCTCGATGTGAAACTGTCGCAGTTAGAATCCGCACCGTCCTCGCCAAGGCTCTACAAGGCTCCAAGCCGGCACTGTCAGGCCGGGAGTGCACCAAACCCCGCGCCAATCTGCCTTACAAGGTCGCCATCGATGCACTAGGCCGCATGCTCAGCGCGGGCGACGTGCCCTGCATAGGCCGCAAGTACAGCTCACTGTGGAAGCTCACCGGCCGCCCCGCCGCTGTACTGTACAACCCTTTTGACGCCCTCAGAGCGGTTTGGCATGCCTACCGGCCCCACCCCCGTGGGGGGGGAGGCCGAAGGCGCCCTCCCGTCTGTACGTAATTTATAGGTCAATGCCTCAAAATTTTTCGGCGCATAGAAAAAGCCAAAAATTTTTGGAAGCACCCGTCGAATTACTCTCAATCCAGCATCATAGGGTTGTACCCATATCACGCCCTTGCTCATGAATGATCAGTTACGTCAAGTTGTCAGTCGTTCGCTGCGCCTCATGTGGGGCGCGCTTCCGGTGACCGGACTCTTCGACTGGCGCTCAATTGTCCGTGCCAATGAGTGCCGAAGCACTGCGGTAAAAAAAGCTGCCCCGCCTGCCCAGCAGGACGTGCCGTCCCTGATCACGGTACTGGAACGCATTAATTATCGCCTTGACGCGATTGAAGAGAAAATCGACCTTTTGCTCGTGTCTATGGAGGCGGTCACGCACTGAGCACGGACTTCCCCGTCAGAGGCTGTCCCTGCGTGTTTGTATCATCAGAAGAGTACGTCGCCTGGACGTGCCTGCCGCTTCGCTTCGATCAATGGCTCTCGTTTTGGCTTGGAAGATACCTGATCCAACCGGATCCAGTTGGCCAGGATCATTTCGCGAATCGAAATATCCGAGTAGCACCGGTCTATCGCGCGCTTTTTGTAGTTCTCATTGGCGCCGTGGAGAGTGATGTTAACGCGCATTCCGATACCGCCATTACCCCCCCCCCCCCGGCATATAAACGCAGTGCCCCGAGGTGAATGGCCGAGGCTTATCTGGGTCGAGGTCGTCGCGGTCGTTCAGCATCCCAATGCAATGCTCTCGGGGACAAAGATAGCAGCCGGCAGCGTGGTGCTCACATGAACTGCATGGTTGTTGGCGAATAGGCGCGTCTTCCTGTACCCGCGCGATCAGCCAATCCATCCACCGCTGCCGAACGTTTCGCATAAAGCCGATCAATTGTGTTTTCTCCGGGGTACGACAGGAATTAAGGCGGCATCAAGATGCGCGGTTCCTATCGCCGCCGGACTCATCCGCGCACCTAATCCTTGTAGTGTAGCTCGATTAACCGGTCGCACTCGGCCATAGCGCCCTCGCGCAGGATGCGCAGGCGGGACATCTTGGGGACGTTGTCGCAGACCCATTCCATCTTGGCGTGTAGTGGCATATCCGGCCGGAAGTTGACGGCCGTGGGGGCGCCGCTGGCCACTTTCCATGGTTTCGTGACAGGTGCGAAGGCTGGCGCGGCCTCTGGCAGAGCATTCGCTGCCGTGCTAGGTGATTGAGCCTCCCGGCGTGCAGGTACCCTTGGAGAGCTGTCAGAAGCCTGGAATAAATCGACTTGGTGTGGCGTCTTATCGAGATGACTACCGGACGCGAGAATCACCTCATGATCCTGCAACCCGGAGATAGTAATCATAGCTTTGTCGGTCGCAATGATCATCCTAGTTGCACTGAAATTGAAGGGGCGCTTCTGGGAACTGGCCAAACGAGCGCGGCGTGTCACTTTCCTTCGTGACTTGCATCGTCTTGGCCCGTCCTGTGCAGAATGCGCCAGCCTTTTTAAAGGCAGCAGCTTCGAGGGCGCCGAGCGATGCGGCAGAACCGTTGCCCTCGCATGCGATCGAGAAAGTGTTCTGGCCGATAGGAACAACGCCCGTTGTTGAAGCGCAGCCAGCCAACAGGCTGGGAATTACGACGGCTTGAAGTTTCATTAATATTCTTGCTGTAGTTGAGTCGAAGCCGCCTTTCGGCGTGCTCGGATACTAAGTAATCCTTAGTTCGACATCAACGAAATACTCAGAATATCTTAGCCTTTAGGGGTTGAGAATGTCTGTATTCAGCAAGAGCCTGAGAGAAGCGCGACGCGCTGCCGGACTGTCGCAGGAAAAACTGGGCGTGAAGGCAGGGATCGATGAAATGTCATCGAGCGCGCGCATGAACCAGTACGAGCGGGGGAAATACGGGCCGGACTTTTCGATGGTGGAACGGATTGCGTCGGCGCTTGATGTCCCCGAGTGTTACTTCTATTTCAAAGATGACGAAATTGCGCTGATCCTCATCCTCCTACATCGCATGCCACCGACCCAGAAGGTCGACGTGACGAAAGCGATCGACAGCCTGCTACAAGACTCCGTCAGCGCCAAGTGATCTGCAGGACGAATGCCATTGTCCTAAATGGTGATTGGCGAGCGCTACCCCCGCGGCGCAATCACTTGCAGTTGCGCAAACCACTAGACGAGTCTTGACCGATTTACAAGGCTGACGTTCGCCGCCAAGTGCGTTCCGGGCGCCGCCAGTCGATCCCTTCGAGCAGCATCGACAGTTGTGCCTAGGTCAAGCAGACGACGCCGCTGTTCGCCTGCGGCCAGACGAAGCGACAGCTCAAGTCACTTGGCCAGCAGGCAAAGGCCATCGCCAGACCACCACAACACTTTGAGCATGTGTCCATAGTAGTTTCCATAAAAAAAGGAACGGGAACTACTTTCGCAGAGAGAGTCGGCTACGTAAAGACGGTGCTGGGAGGACGCTTCCAGTTGTCGACGCTGCTTGAGGCATAGACTGACGGCGGCAAGAGCATACTTGGAAGCCAATGTCTGCCTTGTAAACGTAAGCAGTCGACAACGTGCACAGCGGCCGTAATGAGAAATTCATTCTTAATTAAAATTGCCCCCTGGATTGTTCTTGAAGTGTTGCATTCTGTATAGTGGCTGTGTATCCGGCCGCGCTACTAGTAGCCGTTCAAGCATCAACAGAGGATTGTAAGAAAATATGAATATTGCAGAAATTGAAACTGCCTTGCGCGAGCTGGTAGAGCAGCCTTTTGACCGTGACGGATTCGTGTTTGATTTTCTCCGCATTTACGACGCCCCCAAGTCCACCATTACCAAGCTAAAGCAGGCTAAAAATGCCGATTTCCTTCAAACCGGCGACTTGCTGTGGAAGAAAAAGCTGTGGTTCCGAGTAGCCGACAAGGGCAGCGCCGGCAGCGTGCTTGATGCGATGAGGTCGTCACCAGAGCTCAAAAAGCAGGCCCCGCGCTACTTACTGATCACCGACGGCGAAGAGGTCATTGCACGAGATACAAAGTCCGATCTGCAACTCGATATTGATTACGCGCGTCTGAATGATGCGTTCGACTTCTTCTTGCCGCTTGCGGGCATCGAGCGTTATGAGAGCGTGGCGGAGAGCGCCGCAGACATCAAGGCGACGGGACGCTTGGCCAAACTTTATGATGCGATCTTGGAGGCTAACCCGTCATGGATCGGCGAGAACCCGACCCACGCTCTCAACATCTTCATGACACGCATGCTGTTTTGCTTCTTTGCAGAGGGGACTTCGATCTTCGAAAAGGGGATATTCACGAAGACCTTGATGAATGTCTCGGCTGAGGATGGCAACGACTTAGCGCAAGTGCTCCAAGCTCTTTTCATAGCGATGAATACCGAGGAGTCGAGTCGGGCGGGTATGCCTGAATTTGCCAAGCGTTTCCCTTATGTCAACGGTGGCCTCTTCCGGGATCAAACGCCGATTCCAGCATTTAGCAGGCGCTCGCGTAGACTGCTACGCGAATGCGGCGAGCTGGCGTGGAGCCACATCAACCCGGATATTTTCGGTTCGATGATTCAGGCGGTGGTAGAGCCGGGCATGCGCGGCGAAATGGGGATGCACTATACCTCGGTCCCAAACATCATGCGCGTGCTGCACCCTCTCTTCTTATTGTCACTGGAAGAGGAATTCGAGGCCGGCAGGGATAGCGAAGCGAAGCTCGTCAAGCTGCTGCGCAGAATTCAAAACATCCGTGTATTCGATCCAGCTTGCGGGTCCGGAAATTTCTTGATCATCGCCTACCGCGAACTGCGCAAGCTCGAAAGCCGAATTTTTGAGCGACAGCGCGACATTGGTCAACGCTCCTTGCCAATGACCGGCGTCCATCTCTCACAGTTTTACGGAATCGAGCTGGCCGACTTCGCTGCGGAGACCGCGAAGCTGTCGCTTTGGATTGCGGAATACCAGATCAATGAACAATTCAAAGCAGAATTCGGCACGGCGCCGCCTGCGCTGCCACTGCGGGATAGTGGCAATATTGTTCATGGTAATTCGCTCCGCGAGAACTGGCTGCTTGTGTGTCCTCCAAAAGCAGGAAGCGAGACTTATGTTGTCGGCAATCCGCCTTATCTGGGCAGTTCAAATCAAGATGAAGAGCAAAAGCTCGACATGGACCGCATTTTTTCTCCAATCACCAACACCTACAAAAATCTCGACTATGTTGCTGCTTGGTACCTGAAAGCGGCGGACTACGGGACGATGGTGGAGTCGCAGGCTGCTTTCGTCGCCACAAATTCGATTTGCCAGGGCGAACAAGTAGAGATGCTCTGGCCTCTAATCCATAACCGTAACGCCGAGATCGGCTTCGCCCACCAGTCATTCAAGTGGCGTAATAATGCCGCCCACGTTGCTGGTGTTACATGCGTGATTGTTGGCATCCGCCGACGCGGACCTGGCCGCAAGACCCTCTACTCAGGCGATCTAGCGCGAACGGTGAAGAACATTGGACCTTACCTCTTGGAGATGGACGACATTATTGTCAGCAAAGAGTCCACCCCCATTAATGGCCTGCCCAAGATGGAGAAGGGAAACATGCCGACTGACGACGGACAATTGATCCTCTCTCCCGAAGAAAAAGTGGAGCTTCTCCAACAATACCCGACTGCGGGCGCGCTTGTGCGCCGTTACTATGGGTCGCAGGAATTTATCCGTGGAGTGGAGCGCTGGTGTATCTGGATTGATGATGACCAAGTGGCCTTTGCTGAGTCGTTCCCGCCCATCAAAGCCCGTATCGAGGCTGTAGCCAAATTTAGGTTAGAGAGTCCTGCTGAATCGACTCGAGATTACGCTCGATACCCGCACCGTTTCCGTCAGATTCAAAACGTCGGGACCGATGCCGTATTGGTGCCAATCGTTTTCTCAGAAACGCGGCGCTACTTCACCATCGGTTTTTGTGAAGGCGAGACCTCGGTGGTCAATAACCTATGCTTCGCCGTGTACGACGCGAAGCCTTATGTTCTGGCCATTCTTTCAACGCGGCTTCATGCCGTTTGGATTTCGACTGTTTGTGGACAACTCGAAACGCGGATCCGCTATTCGAACACGATGGGATACCACACATTCCCAGTGCCCGCCCTGACGGATGATCAGCGCCAAGAGCTCGAAGACCACGCGTGGGCGATCATCAACGCGCGCGAATCCCATCCCGGCAAGACAATTGCCTACCTCTACGATTCGGAGACGATGCCAGACAACATCCTCGAAGCTCATATGGCTTTGGACGAGACAATGGAGCGGATCTGCATCGGCAGATCGTTCAAAACAGACACCGAGCGCTTGGAACATCTGTTCAAGCAATATGCGGCGATGAAGAAAAAGGCCAAGTCCGGTGGCAATCGCGCTTTAGCTTTTAAAGGGAAAAAACATTGACAGATTTCGTGAAAGTCACTTACGCCCAAACTGGCTCGAGTCAGAGCATCGACAACATGGGTATGCGTGCCATGCAGGCTCGCGCGTTCGGTGAGCGCAATTCGCAATTCCTGCTGGTCAAGGCGCCTCCAGCCTCCGGCAAGTCGCGTGCGCTCATGTTTATCGCGTTAGACAAGCTTTTTAATCAGGGGGTCGAAAAAGCAATCGTTGCGGTACCTGAACGCTCAATTGGGGCCTCCTTCCGTTCAACCCCGCTCTCCGAAGCCGGCTTCTTCGCCGATTGGGACGTTGATCCGAAGTGGAACCTGACGCAAGCCGGTGGAGTGCAGAAGACCAAAGCCTTTGCCGACTTCATGACTTCCCCGGATCGCATCATGATCTGTACTCATGCAACACTGCGCTTCGCCTATGACGCGCTGGGGCCGCAGGCATTCGATAATTGCTTGGTCGCGATTGATGAATTCCACCACGCATCCGCCGATGAGAATAGCCGACTGGGCGAATTAGTGCGTGGCTTGATCGATCGAGCCAGGGTCCACTTGGTCGCGATGACGGGATCTTTTTTCCGTGGCGACGCGGCGCCGGTTCTGCGACCGGAGGATGAAGCGCGCTTTAACCGGGTGACCTACACATACTATGAGCAGCTTAACGGCTACAAGGATTTGAAAACGCTAGGCATCGGTTACCACTTCTACCGGGGCCGCTATGTCGAAGCGATTAACGAAATCCTTGACCCTACCCTCAAAACCATTTTGCACATTCCGAGTGTGAGGGCGGCCGAATCGACGGCAGACAAATACAATGAAGTCGATCGCATTCTCGATCATCTGGGCACGGTGTTAGGCAAAGACGAGAAAACCGGCTTCTATCTGGTAGAGCGTCCCAACAAAGATGTTTTGAAGGTCGCTGACCTGGTGGACGATGGTCCTGATCGCGAGGTGGTGATGACTGCCCTACGCGACATCAAAGGCCGCGACGACGTGGATATCATCATCGCCCTTGGCATGGCTAAGGAAGGTTTTGACTGGATCTGGTGCGAACATGCGTTGACCGTGGGCTACCGAGGCTCGCTCACTGAAGTGATTCAGATCATCGGCCGCGCGACGCGCGATGCGCCGGGAAAAAGCCATGCTCAGTTCACAAATCTGATCGCTGAGCCTGACGCGACTGGAGAGCGCGTGGTGGACGCGGTGAACAACATGCTCAAAGCGATCTCCTGCTCGCTGCTGATGGAGCAGGTGCTAGCGCCCAACTTTAAGTTCAAAACCAAAGACGATGCAGATGAATTGGATGGTACCCGCCGCAAGACTAGCATTGAATACACCGGCGAAGACACCGTGATCGCGATTAAGGGTTTTGCTGAACCCAAGACCGCTCGTACGCGTCAGATCATCGACACGGATATCGCCGATCTGACCGCCGCGATTTTCCAAGATGAGACAGTACTGCGCGCCAGCATGAGCCCGGAGGATTACGCACCGGAGGTCGTAAGCCAAGTCTTTATCCCGAAAGTCATCGCCAAGAAATATCCAGATCTCACAGATGAGGAGGTCGAGGAGATCCGCCAGGCGGTGGTAGCCGGCGGCGTATTCAAAAGTCCACAGCTCATCGTGGAGAAGGATGGTCGTGGCGACACCAAATTCCTGCGCATGGCGGAGAAGTTGGTCAATATCGATGAATTGACCATCGATCTGATCGATAGTATCAACCCCTTCCAACGCGCTTACGAAATTATGTCGAAGTCGGTCACGGCGGATGTCCTCAAAACGATCCACGGCGCCATCGCCATGACGAAAATATCCATGACAGAAGAGGAGGCAGTGGCGCTCTACCCGCGCATTAAGGTTTTCAAAACGGAACGTGGCCATGAGCCGAATTTAACTAGCCCGAACCCGTTAGAGCGGCGCATGGCGGAGGCGTTAGCGTGGTTGCGTGAGGCCAAACGCAAAAAAATGGCGAGCCGAGACTTCTAATGGTCACCAAAAAAACCCTCGAAGAGCTGCTAGCCGAAGAGGACGATTCTGGTCTTCTTGACGTTAAGCCCCGCGCGTCCGGTTCGGTGTCTGAGGAAGCTCGGATCGCGCAGGCGTTTGAAGAGATCAACGCATTTCGAGATCGCATGGGCTTCGCGCCGGGCCAAGGGCCTGCTGCACGCAAGATTGGTGTATCGGAGCGCGCATTGCAGTCGCGGCTGCGCACTTACCTTGAAAGCCTTGCCCTGACTCGGTCCCTCCTGCCTCACGATCGCCATGGTCTGCTAACTGCCGCCGCCGCCGCCGCCGCGCCAGCAAGTTTAAGCGACATTCTGGATGATGACGATCTGCTCGTGGACCCAAATGAGTCCATCTTCACGATGCGGATCGCCAAGGCGCCGTCGGCCAAGCCTGACATGATTTCCGAGCGCGCCGTGTGCGCGGATTTTGAAGACTTTCGGCATCTTTTTGATACGGCCGCCGCCGAGCTGGCCAGCGGTGCTCGCAAAAGCATGAAATTTGCCAATGAGCAGGAGATCGAAGCCGGCGGCTTCTTTATCCTCAACGGTTTGATGGTATATGTGGCTGAGGTGCGCGACCCGCATGTGCGCAATGGAAAACGCAACGCGAGGTTGCGGCTGATTTTTGACAATGGAACGGAAGGAAATAACTTATTGCGCTCTCTTGCCACCGAGCTCTACAAAGATCCGGGTGGGCGGCGTTTGTCTGACCCGTATGCCGGGCCGCTCTTTGGCCAACGTGACGCAGAGCTGGTCCACGTCAAGGAGCCGCAGGATCGGGTTATGGGGTGCATCTACGTTGTCAAGAGCTTGTCAACTCAACCAGACATTGCCAGGCTCGACGGTCACCTGTTTAAGATCGGATTCACCACTGGTGTGTTTGAGGAACGCATTCGTTCAGCTGCTGACGATCCCACTTTTTTGATGGCGGCGGTAAAGCCCGTGGTTTCGTACGAGGCGATCAATTTTAACGCCAACAAATTCGAAAACATTTTGCATAGGTTTTTTGCAGCGGCTCGGCTTGACATCGAAATTATTGATCGATTCGGCAAGCCTTTCCGGCCCCGAGAGTGGTTCGTTTTACCGCTGTCGATTATCGAACAGGCCGTCCCTATGATTATTGACGGCTCGGTTGTTGGTTATTGCTACGATCATCGGTCGTGCGCGATCCTACCAATGTCGAGCAAGTAGGGGAGCGTTGGCGGCACAAGAAGACGGGGCGTCGCAGGATTTGTGATTTTTGATGTTGCTAAGTACTCACCCACTAACAAATGTTTTTTTGGCTGCCATAACCGATGAGTTGCTGCGTGACTCGCACTGCGACGCACTCGCCGCCTTACACGGCATCCCGTTCTGTTGCGAAAATCCCATTTATTGCAAGCGTCTTGCCACCACCGTCTTGAGCGTATCGTTTTGATGATGGCATCACGTCTCTAGGAAGCGAAGTGTCGCTCAATCGGGCTTGATATGCTGGGGGCAATTCCAGGGCAGTAGCTCGTCAACGCGGTTGACGGGGTGGTCGGCGATCTGCGCCAGCACAGACGCAACTATGCTTCGGGGTCGACCCCGTTCAGTTTGGGTGTGCCGATCAACGAGTAGATGGTGGCCGCACGTTCGCGTTGCGGCCGTACAGCATGCTAAACTCACACCGTCGCGCTGATGAGACTCGATGAGATTGAATGAGAGCAGGTAGCAGGGCGTAGATTTGACAGTACTTTTGGCGGTATCTCAGTAGGATCAAACCTCAAGACCCAGTAACCATGCGGGTTGCAGAGCACCTTTCGATTCCGGCCGGAGGCACCACCTACTCGCATCATGCATTCGTATCGCGCTAAAAACCCGCAATCTTCCCAGGAAGTGCGGGTTTTTTGCCACCTGGCGTCAGGATCATCAAGCACGGATGGCGCTATTCTCCAACGGTTGACCGAATTCCAAACGTCACTACCTGCCCCACTCCGCACTACTAACACTGAGCAAGCCGTTATATCGCTTTGCGATCCAGTTAAAACTCTGAGGTCAAAAACTCTCTTTTAAGAGGAGGTAGTCCGTGTTTCATGGACGTACAGATAGGAGACAATGCGCATCGGAGAGATTTCGTAACCGACAAGAATCCATCACCGAAAAGCGAGATCGTTTCCGCTTCTTCGAAGTCAGCTCAGCAAGCTCAAACGCCTGCGTTCCCCAGTTCGTTGACATCAACTAATTTCACCGGCATGCTGATGTCTACTTGGGTTCGAAAATTTAACTAATTCTCGGCGTTACCACACTGACTCCGTGCTTCTTGAAATGGAAAAATATGAGTGACGCGCGTAATCAGTTCGGCCATTACGTAGACGGACAGTCGCTCGCTGATACGCAACAGGCTAACGTTCTTCCCGTAGATGATCAAAATACGGTCAACTGGAAGATAGAGCAAAAGAAAAGCGTGGATCTTGCTGAGTACTTGGTGAAGTATGGCTCTGGCCCTGCACGTTCAAGGACCCAGCGAAAAGGTCGGTGGGGTATATTTTTTTGGGTATGCTGTCGCTTGTTCCGATCGGATATTACACTTGGCGTGTCTTTTCCTATTCCCTCGAAAACTATGCTTTGTTCAGCGTTAATATATATAGCAAGATGCCAGAGGGTTTTTTGTGGAAAATTTCTCTTTTAGTTCTAGTGCTTGGTGGAATTGCACTCAAACTCTGGCTCCTCTCTCTCAGGTTTTTCATGTGGCTGTGTTATGAAGACAGCAAAACCTAATCCGAAATTTCTAAAAGAAACTAGGAAGCAGATCTTTTCAATATTCTACTGATCCGCAGATCACTATCCGTCGGCTTGACTGACGCAAGCAGCAATCGGACTTGGGGCCGAATCGGATCTTGCGGTTAGGTTTGATACTTGGACACGAACTCTGGTTCAGTCAGACTCGTTCGCCTATTAACTTCATCGCTACAGAAGCATTGGCTTTCGAAATGAAGTTGCTTATCGTTGAAGGTGGTACAAAACACTGAATCCCTGTAGTTGAATAGGGTGAATCTAAGTTGCGCCCAAATGTCAGACCTGACCCCGCCTGTACCTGGTCTTCTGGGGCACCCACTCCGGATTAGGTTTGACATCTGGACACCAATCTGATGTAGTCAAACTCACTTGCTTTTCAAGAGTGTAGCTGAGGAAATCTCAGCTTTTCAAAATGCCGTGACCTAGCACTGGAGCCGGGGCAAAAAATAAACCCGTACGCTGCATTTGACTCGTGCACAGCTGAGGCTGTGTCCAAATGTCAGACCTGACACTAGCTACAGGCATGATCGAACCTTGAGTAACTGGCATAGCATCGTCGATAGCTATCGCAACGGCCCCATATCACGCCAATCAAAAAATAAGCCTTGTCCTTTGATCAACAACGCCACAATCTTTATTCCGCCTTCATTGGGAAGGAGTGTGCGGTTGAAGTAGGTTTCCCTTTTCAATGATTTTATTATCTTTACTCAATTCCTCAACACCAACGGCTCTTTCTGGCGACCATTTGGAACGTCGTGTAGAAACAAAACTAATTACAACATCGATTATGTGGGAAAAGGAATCTTTATATTTCTCACATTTGATTGCAAAAAGCGCCGAAAGCATAAACGGCACAATGAAGATTGAAGAGATGAACACTATCCCACTCTCGAATCCAAGTACCATTAGGACTGCTTTTGTAAAATACATTAAGGGGTAGTGAAATAAATAAAGACCAAAGCTGATATTTGCACCGAAACGTATGAAAGTGGAAATTTTTTCTAACGATTCACTGACGCTGTTGCCCATTAAAGCAAACCCGTAAATGTTAGTTGCAATTATTGCGCCAATCAAATAACTCGCGGGCCAGAAATTTACTGCCCAACGCGTCTCTGCTGCCACTCCCGGAAACACGCCTGTAAGTATGCTGTGGAGGTTGAAATACGAGAAAGCAAACGCTGCAGCAAACGAACCTAACCACAGCACCCAGCCTTTTCGATACTGTGCAACAGGGCTGCGGCCCAATGCTAAATATACGGCAGTCCCTAAAAGCCAAACCGGAAATGCACCGAGAATTAACGGTCCAGCGATTAGCATGGTTATTGCCAATGTCACAATTCGTCTACTGCCTCTCAGATACACAAACGCAGCGAAAAACATGTAGTACCAAAACTCGTATGAGAGTGACCAGAATGGGCCATTCGTACCAGGCCAAACACTAAGATACCAGACCTGATTTAAAAATAGTGCATTAATGCCAATAGATGATATCCATTTGACGATTGAATAAGGCTGCATTGGATCATATGAAACAATGGAAAGATATTGGCCTGCTATGTCAGCCAATAGCGTCAGCATAAGCGCTGGAATGGTAACTGACCATAGCCTAGACAGTCGAGCTCGGACGAAGGCGCCTACTTTTGGTTGATTTCTGGTTGCAGTCGCAATTAATAAGCCTGACAATACGAAGAAGACGATAACAGCTTCGCTTCCCAAGTTTCCTACAAATGGAATTTTGACCTTCGCAAAATGTTTTGCATGGAAGATATAAACGGCAAATGCCGCGAGAAAGCGCAGGAGGTCTAGGTACAGGGAAAATGAACGGTTCATCCCCAAATAGTAACAGTCAGTAACATGTAGGTAAAGTCCTACGCTATGTTATTTTTTAGTAAATAGGGCTATGAATTAGTCTGTAGTTGTGCAAGAGCGGTGCTAACGAGGCCGCGATCAGTATGATTGACGCCGGTCGTAATGAACTGATCCATGTGCGCCAGTCAGGTACCTCAACAATACCGTCGAGCAGGACCATTGCGCCATCAAGCTGATGACTAGGCCGATGCTCAACTTCAAACTGCTCCACTCTGTGCTCTCTTTATTTTCCGGCATGGAGCTGATGAACATGATCCGCAAGTGCCAGTTCGCGATTGACGGCGATGAGCAACGTCGTTTGCTGAACAATTTTGCGCTGGTAGGCATGATTCGTCGGGTTTGAGCAGTACAGTGTCGTTCTAAGAAAATTCTGTCGTTTGATCAACAACGCGATAGAACCGCCATGCCACATTTGCCCACACTCGTCAGCGGTAGCGCCTCGCGCACGGGATATTGGCGGATTTTTTAATATCACCTTTTTAATCTCGAGCACGCTGCCGCGTCCCGTGAGCGCGCGAGGCTCCAGCGTGCGTTACCTGGACTAGGTGCACGAAGTCTAGCAATGCCGGGATATGGCGGTAGCCTCCGCGCCAATAGGTATGATCGAGGGCAGATCGTGTCCCGCCGAAGCTCTGCTTCGGGTGAAGGCTGTTTAAAGACGCAACTTTGTTGTCGGCTTAGCGACACTCGACCTATTAGATCGCTCGCTACGGTGTTTTCTTGAGGGCGAGAGTGGTAAAGGACCGCTGAAAAGGCGATCGGGCGTTTTTACACAATCCTGGTTCGAAAGCAGCCGATCGCAGTTCTAGATTTAGCATGACGTGCTAGATTTGTACCGCTTTTATGTTTCGAGACTACGCATGATTAAGCGTCCGATGTGCAAATTATTGATTATCAAGAGGCTTTGATTCCAGCCCGGGGCACCACTTACTCGCATCACACATTCGACTGATGCTAAAAACCCGCACTCCTACCAAGAAACGCGGTTTTGTTTGCTATTTAACCTCAGCATCGCCAAGTCCCACTACCCCAGTGCTTATCACCGGTAACCGAATCGCAAACGTCGCCCCCCTTCCCCGCCCTTCACTGCTGACACTGAGCGTCCCCTCATGCAGCTCCACAATCCGCCGCGCGATATACAACCCCAGTCCCAGTCCGGTCGCATTGTCATGCTGCTGCAGCTTGAACGCGCCAAACACGTGCGGCAAATCGTCCGCCTCGATCCCCTGCCCTGAATCCGCGATATCGATCTCGACCCATCCGGCACTGCGCCGGATGCCGATGCGGATCACCCCGCCAACCGGCGTGAACTTAACCGCATTGAACAGCAGATTCCAGCACACCTGCTGCAGCCGCTGCCCATCGGCCTCGAAGCGGATGTCTGCGCCATAATCCGCAGGCGTCACCTGCATCAGGATCTGCTTCGCATGCGCGTGCGGCTCCACCGTGGCGATGGCTTCGCGCAGCACCTGCCCCAGCACGATCGGCTTGCGCACGATGGACATCTGCCCGGTCAGCGTGCGCGCCGCGTCAATCAGGTCGTCGACCATGCCGGCCTCCTGGCGCACGTGCACGCGCATCGACTCCAGGCCGCTGACCGCCTTCTCTGGCAGGTCGGGAATCGTGCGCAGCATCAGTTCGATGCGCATCGACAGCGCCGACAGCGGCGTGCGCATCTCGTGCGAGACGGTCGCCAGGAACAGCTCGCGCGTGCGGTTCACGCGCGTCAGGTCGTCGATGGTTTCGCGCTGCCGGTCGAGCGTACTCGACAGCGTGAGCAGCAGGGTTTCGTAGGTGGCCATGCGCTGCGCCGATACGGGCGCGTCAAGCCGCACTTCGCTCCACAACAGATGGCCCGACACGCCGATCTGCCGGCCGATGCGCTCGCAGGCCAGCGGCGAGCTGAAATCGGCAAAGCGCCAGCCGAACACCAGCACGCCGTACACGTTGCCGTGCAAGAGCAGCGGCAGCGCACGCACGCAGAAGCCTTCGCTGAAGTCGCTGGCTCTAGGTTCCCCCTGCTGGCAGACGTCGCGCGCCAGGCTGCGCTCGAGCGCCGTGCCGGGGCCGTCCTCGGCCCACAGCGTCGACTGTTCGGCGAGGAAGGTCGACATGCGCGAACCGGTCAGTGGCCCGATGCGGCGCACGCCGGTCGTGTCGTAGACGGACGCCACCAGCCCGGTCGCCTCGGTGTACTGGCGCAGCGGAGCGCGCCAGTCGTCCCAATCGATGGGCGGCTTGTCAGGCAGGTCGACGGCGATCACCGGTTCGTTTCGACCGGCTGGTGTGTCGATTCAGGCAAGGGCTCGCCATTGGCGACGGCTTCTTCGATCATCGGACTCTGGCGCGATGGCGACCGCGACAGCAGGCCGTAATACGACGAGAACGGCAGTTGCGGGACGGCCTGGTTATTGTTGTCGCTTTCGTCCAACAGACTCAAACCGCCCACGCCGATCGTGTATTCGCGCGTCACTTGCAGGTTGCGGCTGCCGCGCACTTTCGGCACGGCCAACGCACGGCGCAGCACGGTGGAAATTTCGACGTAATTGAGCAGGATGATGTTGTCGACCAGGTGCGAGCCCTTGAGCTCTTCGCTGATCTGCGATACGCCCAGCAGTTCGGGGCTTTCGTAGTTGAACAGCGTCGTGGCCAGCCGGTTCTTGAAGAAGCTCGCCAGCGCGTACAGGTAATCGGCCACTTCGCTGCGGCTGGTCATTTCATACACGGCGATCGAATCGAACACGACGCAGTCGATGCCTTCCTTTTCCACCAGCTTGATGATGCGGTCGAAGTGCACGTCCAGCTCGAGTTCGAGCGGCGATTCGTAATGGATGAACAGGTCGCCCGCATCGACCAGCGCCTGCAGATCGAAGCCGAGGGGCTTGGCGTTGCGCATCAACTGGCGTGCGTGTTCATCCAGGCTCACCAGCAGCGCCTTGTGGCCGTTCTTGATCGCGTCGCTCAGGAACTGCACGCTGAGCACCGTCTTGCCGGTGCCGGAAATACCGCTGACCAGCGTCACCGAGCCCTTGTAGATGCCACCGTCCATCATCTTGTCGATCGCGGCCGAGCCGGTCGACAGGCGTTCTTCCGACGTCGGCTGATCGGGCGACATGACCGGGCGCGACTGGGCGCGGCGGTACACGTGCACGCCCTGATGCGCCTCGATGCGCATGGTGTGGCTGCCGCCGATGAAATCCTGGCCACGCGACTTGGCCACCGTCAGGCGGCGGTGCACGCGGCGGCGCGATTCTTCGAACGTCAGCGAGATGATGGTGTCGAACACGAAGCGCTCGTGCGCCAGCACGCCGCCGAGCGACGCGTCCTTCTCGGCCGTGACCATCGTCGTCACGCCCAGGCGCGTGAGCCCCTCGATCAGCAGGTGCACGTCTTCGCGGAACGGGATGTCGTTGCCTTCGGCGTAAAGGCGCAATGGCGTCAGGCCATCGATCAGCAGGCGCTTGGCGCCCATCGCCAGCAGCGCGGCCGAGAATGCGCCGTCACTGCTGCGAAATTCGCTCATCAACACGGCGGGACTGGTCTGGATGATCTTGACACGGCCCTGGTCGATCATGCCCTGCAGGTCCCAGTCGAAGCCGGCGGCGTCGCGCAGCAGCTTGGCCGGATCGAGCTCGAACGAGACGATGGCGCCCGGCTCGTCGAAGTCGACGGCGCCGCGGTAGATGAAGCCCAGGCCCAGCGTCGTCTTCCCCGCGCCGGGCGGCCCTTCGACGAGCAGGTTGTTATTGCGTGGGATGCCACCGTGCAGGATCTCGTCCAGCCCCACAATCCCCGTCCTCACCAACGCGCTCATGAACTCACCTTTTTTGCAGAATGAACCAGCTTATCATGTGTGCATGCTGCGCTCCAGCAGCAGCGGCACGCAGCCGGGTCTTGTGTCTGGCAAGTCCGTCTCAATGCCGATGGTACGTGCACACGTCCATGCGCGCTCTTGGTCTGCGATAGGACACGCCATGGCGTACTTGCCCTTGTCAACGTGACGTAGCACGCCATTCGTAGCGCCGCTCGATGGCGCGTGCCGTGCCGTCGCGCTCGATCGCTTCAAACCCGGCATTCAGGCGCTTGACCAGTGCATCGGGCACGGCCCGGTTGCAGGCCAGGTAGACGGCGACCCGGTTGAACACGTGTACCGGCACGATCTGCTTGTCCCAGCCATTCTGGGCCAGCACGTCGCTGCCCGCGCGCCAGCTGGCGGCCCACAGATCGATGCGGCCCTGCAGGAGCTTGGGCGGATTGAGCATGTCATGGGGCGACGTATCGACGACATGGCCCCGGCTACGCAGATAGGTGTCACGTGCGTCGCCGGCATAGGTGCCAATGCGCAGGCCGCGTGCGTCTTCCAGGCTCGTGATACGCCAGGCGCGGTCGGCGCGCCCCATCAGGACCCACTGCGCCACGTCGGTTGGCCCGATCCATTTGAACAAGGCTTCGCGTTCCGGCGTGCGGGTGGCGGAGTACACGCAGCCGTTGGTCTGTTGCAGTGCGGCCGCGTACGCGCGCTTCCAGGGCAGCAGCGTGATGTCGTGGGTGACGCCGGCGCGTTCCATCACAACCCGGATCTTGTCGGTGGCGATACCCACCACGCGCCCGTCCTCCAGCATGCTCGACGGCGCCGAGCTCTCGGTGGTGATCGACAGGTAAGGTACGGGCAGCGGCGCCGCCCGTGCCGTCGCCGACAGGATAACAAGGCCAATGCAGAGTTGCCGAAATCGCATTTAATTCTCTTGGGATGACCGCCACGGGCGCGGTGCGCAAGGGCGACGGGATGTCGTTGACTGCGCCCTCAGCATACCAGCGAGCATGATTTTTACGCAATGAACAGCCTGAGATGGTCGTTCGGGCGCTACAAAACACAACAATTCGTCCAGCATTCTCACGTGCACCCACACAGTAAATTCGGAAAATGCGATACTTTGAATTAATGCCACATGGAAGTTTTTTTTACCTCAGCACAACCCTGCCTTCACTATGCTGCCATCGTTTGCCGTTCCCGAAGATCCATCCCTGCTGACATACGGGACATACGACCCCACCCTGGTGGTGCTGTCACTGCTGGTGGCGATCTTCTCGTCGTGGATGGGGTTGCAGGTGACCGGCCAGGCCAGCGCCCATCCGTCGCACCGCGCCATTGCGCTCGGCACGGGCAGCCTGGCGCTGGGCGCCGGGGTCTGGGCGATGCACTTCATCGGCATGCTGGCCTTCGACCTGTGCACGCCGGTGCATTACGACCACTTGACGACGCTGCTGTCGGCGCTGCCCAGCATTGGTGCCTCGTGGGTGGCGCTCAGCCTGATCTCGCGTTCCGAACTGCGCCTGCCGCATTTGCTTGTGGGCGGCGTGCTGGTTGGCGCCGGCATCGGCGCGATGCATTACGCCGGCATGGACGGCATGCGCATGCGGCTGTCGCTGCACTACGATCCGTTCACGTTCGCGGTCTCAATCCTGGTGGCCGTGATCCTGGCCACGCTGGCCCTGGGCGTACGCCACGGCCTGTCGCGCTTCCAGTCGGTGTCCGAATCGCGCCGCCTGCTGCTGTCGGCGTGCGTGATGGGCTGCGCGATCGCCGGCATGCACTATACCGGCATGGCGGCTGCGCGCTTCTCGGGCACGGTCGATCCGGGCGGCGCGGGCAGTGCCAACAGCGGCTTTCTGGCGCTGTCGATCACGGTGACCACGGTGGCGCTGTCGGTGGCCGTGCTGGGGGTGAACGGCCTGCTGCGCTATCGCCAGATGTTCCAGGACCTCTCGCGCAGCGAAGCCTGGATGCGCGCCCTGCTCACCACCACCGTCGACGGCGTGATCACGGTCGGGCGTGACGGCATCATCACCGAATTCAATGCCTCGGCCGAGCGCATCTTCGGCTGGCGCCGCGACGAGATCGTCGGGCGCAGCATCGGACTGCTGCTCACCGAGCGCGGTCGCGCCGCCAACTTCAACGTACTGACCGTGCTGGCGCGTGGCAGCCTTGAAGGCATCAACACCAGTACCGAAACCTGGTGCCTGCACAAGGACGGCCACGAAGTCCCGGTACGGGGCGCGATCGGCCATGCGCGGCTACGCGAGCAGGACCTGTTCGTCTGCTTCGTCACCGACATCAGCGAGCGGCGCGCAATGGAGAGCGCGCTGCAGGCCAGCGAGCAGCAGTTCCGCTCCCTCATCGGCAATATTCCCGGCATCTCGTATCGCAGTGCGCTCAATGACGACTGGCCGCTGATTTTCATCAGCGATGCGGTCGAACGCGTCACCGGTTACCCGGCGCGCGACTTCCTGGGCAGCCCGCCGCGCCGCGTGTTCGGCGCGATGATCCACGCCGAAGACCGCCTGCGGGTGGGCAAGGAAACCAGCGCCGCGATGCGCGAGCACCGGCCGTACCTGGTCGAATACCGCCTGCTGCACGCCGATGGCAGCGTGCGCTGGTTGTGGGAAAACGGCACCGGCGTGCACGACGAGGCAGGCAACCTCCAGTACCTCGACGGCGTCATCCTCGACATCACCGAGCGGCGCGAGATGGAAGAAGCGCTGCGCTGCGCCAAGGAGAAGGCCGAGCAGGCCGCGGCCGCCCGCGCTACCTTCGTGGCAAATATGAGCCACGAAATCCGCACGCCGATGAATTCGATCCTTGGCTTCACCGACGTGCTGCTCGATGGCGAACTCAATCTCGAGCAGCGCCGCCATCTGGACACCGTGCGCAGCGCGGGCCGCGCCCTGCTGCGGCTGCTCAATGAAATCCTCGACACGGCCAAGCTCGAAAAAGGCGCGGTCGAACTCGAACAGAACGACTACAACCTGCTGTCGCTGATCGATGAACTGTCGTCGACGCTGGCGGCCAATGCCCGCGCCAAGGGTCTGCACCTGGACATCCAGTACGACCCGGCGCTGCCGACCGGCCTGCGCGGCGACGAACTGCGCATGCGCCAGGTGCTCACCAACCTGCTCGACAACGCGATCAAGTTCACCGCCACCGGCGGCGTGACGCTGACCGTGAGCGCCGATGTCGACCAGCTGTGCATCGCCGTGATCGACACCGGCATCGGCATCGCGCCCGACCGCCTGGCCGCGATCTTCGATCCGTTCACCCAGGCCGACGCGTCGATGACGCGCCGCTTCGGCGGCACCGGGTTGGGCACCACGATCAGCAAGCAGCTCGTCGAGCTGATGGGCGGACGGATCTGGGCCGAGAGCAAGCCGGGCCAGGGTGCGACCTTCCACGTGCGTGTGCCGCTGATCCTGGCGCGCTTCTGCAATCACGCGCCGCGGGTGCGCAGCGCCGCCGTGCTGCCGCCGCTGCGCGTGCTGGTGGCCGACGACGTGCCGCAGAATCTCGAGCTGATGCAGCTCCTGATGACGCGCCGCGGGCACACGATGACGGCCGCGCGCGACGGCGGGGCGATCGTCGAACTGGCCACCAGTGGCGAGTACGACGTGGCGCTGATGGACTTCCAGATGCCGGTGATGGATGGCCTGGACGCGACCCGCGCCATTCGCGAGCACGAGGCGCGCCATGGAACGGCGCGCCTGCCGGTGATCGCGATGACCGCCAGCGTGCTGGCCGAGCACCGCCAGGCCAGCGTCGATGCAGGCATGGACGGCTTTGCCAGCAAGCCGGTCGACTGGTTCGCCCTGTCGCACGAGATCGCGCGCGTGCTCGGTCTCGAAGGTGGCGTGCCGGTCGAAGCGGCCGCCATCCCGACGGCGCCACGCGAAGTGCTCAACCGGCGCGCCGGCCTGCACCGCTGGAGCAACCGCGAAGACGCTTACGCCGAAGCCCTCGACCACTTCAGCCGCCAGTACGCGCAGCTGGACGGCGCGATGCGCCTGCATGCCGCCGGTGGCGATCACGTGCAGCTGCGCATGCTGGCCCACAAGGTGCGCGGCGCCGCCGCCAACGTCGGCCTGGAGCGCTTGTCCGACGCGCTGGCCACGCTGGAGCAGGCGACCAATGCGGTGCCGACCGACGAGCGGCACGCGGCCGAGGCGCTCGGCGTGGCGGGACAGGCGCTCGAGGCCGCGCTGGCCGCGATCGGCAATGTCGCCGCCACGCCAGTGCCGGCCACGCCAGGCGCCACCGTCGACCTGACACGCGCGCGGCGCGCCGGCGGCGTGCTGCTCGAAGCGCTGCGCCGCGGCGCCCTGAACGACGGCGCCATGACCAGCCTCGCTGTGGCGCTGGCCGCCCATCCGGCCATCACCCGCGTGGTCCAGGTGCAGTCGGCCATCGCCGATTTCGATTTCGATCTCGCCCTCGATCACCTGGAGGCCGTGATGGCGATCCTGGGGGCCGAGTCCTCTGACGGCGCGCCTGGCGACGCCACCAACGATCCTTCCGCATGAACCAACCGAATACCCGGCCGCTGATCCTGGCCGTCGACGATGAAGCGAGCAACCTGCAGCTGCTGCGCCAGATCCTGCAGGACCACTACCGCCTGCTGTTCGCCAAGGATGGCGCGCGTGCGCTCGAACTGGCGCGCCAGGAGCAGCCCGACCTGGTCCTGCTGGACGTGATGATGCCGGGGATGTCCGGCTACGAAGTGTGCGCGGCGCTGAAGGCCCATCCGGCCACGGCGTCGGTGCCGGTGATTTTCGTGACCGCCCTGACCGAGACGGCCGACGAAGTGGAAGGGTTCGAGGCCGGCGCGGTCGACTACATCACCAAGCCGGTCAGCCCGCCAGTCGTGCGCGCGCGCGTGCGCACCCACCTGTCGCTGGTGCGCATGGAAGCGCTGCGCGCGAGCCGCCTGGAAATCGTCCAGCGCCTGGGCCTGGCGGCCGAGTACAAGGACAACGAGACCGGCCTGCACGTGATCCGCATGAGCCATTTTTCGCACGTCCTGGGTATCGCGGCCGGCCTGAACGAGGCAGAAGCGGACGACCTGCTGCATGCGGCGCCGATGCACGACGTGGGCAAGATCGGCATCCCGGACCGCATCCTGCAAAAACCGGGACCGCTCGACCCCGACGAGTGGAAGATCATGCAGAGCCACGTGACGATCGGCGCCGAGATCATCGGCGAACACGCCAGCGGCATGCTGGCACTGGCGCGCAAGATCGCGCTCACGCACCACGAAAAATACGATGGCACTGGCTACCCGAATGGCCTGGCCGGCGAAGCGATCCCGCTGGTCGGCCGCATCGTGGCCATCGCCGACGTCTTCGACGCACTGACCTCGCTGCGCCCCTACAAGAAAGCCTGGACCGAAGAAGACGCAGTCGCCTTCCTGCACGACCAGAAAGGCCGCCACTTCGACCCCCAGCTAGTCGACCTCTTCACCACCCGCCTCCCCGCCATCCGCGAAATCCGCACCCGCTGGGCCGAAAAACCCTAACCCTCCCCCCAAAAAACAATGAGGGTCAGAGTCGATTTATTGGGCAATTCCTCAAAGTTGTCAAACAATTCGACTCTGACCCTAATTGTTTTGGGGGCTTTTTCGACGGTGCGCGGCGTTTCCGATGCCGGCTGTAATTGAATTTTTTTGAAGCATCAAATTACACGCCAAACTGGCAAAAATTAATTAGGGTCAGAGTCGACTTATTGGGCAATTCCTCAAAGTTGTCAAACAATTCGACTCTGACCCTAATTGTTTTTCAAGAGTTTTGGGGCATGGATTTATTGGTGACAGCGACGCAGGCGGGGATTGGGGATGCGATCGGCGTTGCCGATCGCGGGGTGATGCGGTGTCTCAGACTTTCGTCTGCGATGCGTCGTCTCAGACTTTCGTCTGCGATGCGTCGTCTCAGACTTTCGTCTGCGACAAACCTGCTTCCGTTTGCTCAAGCGCTGCTGTGCTTGAACCGGTGGCGCGGCGGGCGATCAGGTCGTGGTAGAGCGCGGTGTAGTTGGCGGCCATTTGCTCGGAGGTGAACAGCTCTTCGAAGCGTGCGGCGGCGCGCCGGCCCATCGTGCGTGCCAATTCGGGGTTGTCCCACAGCGTGCGCATTGCGGCGCGCAATGCCAGCGCGTCCGATGGCGGGACCACCAGGCCCGTGTCGCCATCGATGTTGATGTACGTGGTGCCGGTGCCGATCTCGCTCGAGATCATGGGCTTGCCGTACATCGCGCCTTCGAGCAGCGAGATGCCGAAGGCTTCCGAGCGCAGGTGCGATGGGAACGAGACCGCGTAGCACAGCGTCAGCAGCGCGGCCTTGTCGGGTTCGTCGATCGCGCCGACGAACAGGACGTTCTTCAGGCCCAGGCGCGCGGCTTGCTCCTTCAGTTCTTGCTCGATGGGCCCCGCGCCGACGATGACGACCGGGTAATCGGTGCCGGCCGCCGCCTCGAGCAGGATGTGCAGGCCCTTGTAATAGCGCAGCACGCCCACGAACAGGAAGAACTTGGGACCGACCCGCTCGCGCCAGTGCGCCAGGCGATCGGGGTCGGGCTGCGGGTAGGTGGTGCGGTCCAGGCCAAACGGGATCACGCTGGTCTTGTCCGGATAACGCGCCAGCACAGTCGACGAGCCCAGGTAATTGGGCGAGGTCGCGACGATGGCGTCGACGCTGCGCAGGAAGCGGTGCTTGAGCGGCTGGTACAGGCGCAGCAAGTGGCGCTGGCGCACGATGTCGGAGTGGTAGGTGACCACCGTCGGCTTGTTCACGCGCGCCATGAAGTGCGCCAGGTCCATGAACGGCCACGGGAAGTGGTAGTGCACGACGTCGGCTTCACGCGCCAGGCGCGCCAGCGCGCCGATCGACTGGACCGAGATGGCGTTGGACGCGATCTCGGCATTGAGCGGGACCCGGTGCACCATATGGCCTTCAAACTCGAACGGTGCGAGGTTCTGGTGGCGCGACAGCGACAGCACGGTATTGGTCACGCCAAGGCGCCCGGTGCCCACGGCCATCTGGCGGATCACCTGTTCGACGCCGCCGACCGAATCCGGGTGGTAGGTCTTGTAAAAATGAAGGACGCGCATAATCAACTCAGCTTACTGCGAAAGTACGGCTCGGTACACATTTGCCGTCAGGCGTGCGGTGTTTTGCCATGTCAGTTGTTCGGCACGTGCACGCCCGGCGGCGATACAGCGCGTGCGCGCAACGCTGTCTTGTGCCAGCGTACGCATGGCCTCGGCCAGTTCGCCCGCCGACAGCGGGTCGACCAGCAAGGCCGCATCGCCCGCCACTTCGGGCAGCGAGGTCGTATTGGACGCCACCACCGGCACGTTCGACGCAAACGCTTCGAGCACCGGGATCCCATAGCCCTCGTACAGCGAGGGAAAGACGAATACACCGGCGCCGGCATACAGGTGACGCAATTGTTCCTGGTCGGTCAGGCGATCGAGCCAGACGAGGTTCTCGCCGGCCGCGCGCGCCGCCCCCATGCTGGCCACCAGGGCTTCGCTGCGGCTGCCGGGCGCGCCGACGATCACCAGCGCGCGCTCTGCCCGCACGGCCGCCGGCAGCATCAGCCAGGCGGCCAGCAAGCGCTCGACGTTCTTGCGCGGCTGCAGCGTGCCCACGAACAGAAAATAGCCCGCCTGCAGTTCGTAGGCTGCCAGCGTGGCGCGCGTGGCCTCTGGCGCGGGCGGTGTCAGCCAGCTTTCGTCGACGCCGCACGGCACCACCGTTACGCGCCGTTCGTCGATGCCAAAGCACTCGACCAGTTCGGGGATGGCAAAGTGCGACAGCGCGATCACATGGTCGGCCTTGCGCGCGGCCTTGGCCTGCAACTGGTTTTTCAGCCCGCGCAAGCGCGGATTGCACCACTCCGGGTGCTTGATCGGCAGCGCGTCGTGCAGGCTGGCCACGACCGGACAGTCCATGCGCACCACGCGGTAATCGGTGACGTGGAACACGTCGAGCGGCATATGCACGCGGTGTGCCGCCGGCGTCACCAGGTCGAGCAGCGTGGCGGCTTCAAATGAATACGGAAAAGGCTGGCCGACACTGATGCCAGCGGCCCCGCCGCGCGCACGCGGCCAGGACCACGGCGTGACGGTGCAGCCGGTGGCCGGAAGGTGGCGCAGCAGTGCATTGGTGTAGACACCGATGCCATCGAGGCGTCCGCCCGTCAGCCCCGGTTCGATCATGGTCGTCCCGAGGCCGACGTTGATCGCTGCGGCGTTCACGCCAGGTACATCCAGCGCAAGGTCTCGTACAGCGGCGTCGGGGCCAGGTCGCCCACCACGGCAGTCAGCTTGCGATTGCTGCCAGTCAGTTGCAGCACGTCGTTGGCACGCACGAAGGCCGGATTGACCTGCACGTCGATGCGGTAGCCGGCGATCTCGCCCATCATCTCGATGACGTTCGACAGCGAATGCGGCGTCCCCGAGCAGACGTTGAAGGCTTCGCCGGCCGGCGCTGCCGCCAGGATGCGGCGGTAGGCACGCGCCACCATGCGCACATCCGAGAAATCGCGCGCGATGGCGAGATTGCCCAGTTCGATGCGCGCTTCGTGGCGGCGGAAATGCGAAACGATTTTCGGCAGCAGGAAATTGTCCGCCTGCCCCACGCCGGTGTAGTTGAACGGCCGCACGATCGTGATCGGCAACTTGTCCATCCACAGGCGCGCCATGTATTCCATGGCCAGCTTGCTCACCGCGTAATCGTTGGCCGGCGAAGGCAGCACGTCTTCATCGATGACAGGCACGCTGGCATTGCCATAGATGTTGGCCGACGACGCCAGCAGCACGCTGGTTGGCCGGTGACTGCCCGACGCAAGCGCTTCGAGCAGATTGCGCGTGCCCACCACGTTGACGCGGTAAATCGCTTCGACGTTGGCGTGGCCGACAAACGCGATACCGGCCAGGTGCGCCACGACATCGGGCTGCACCTCGGCCACCATGGCAGCGACCGCATCGCGGTCGCACAGATCCACTGCGACCATGTCGGGGCCGACCTCTTCGCCCGGCATCACGGTGCCGAACACGCGGTAGCCGGCGGCCGCCAGCTCTTGCGCCAGGTAGTACCCGGTAAAGCCGCGCAGGCCCGTGATCAGGGCGCGCTGCCCTTCCCCTTCACGCAGCGGGGCGCGCCCCGAAGATGCGCTGGTGTCGTCCGTGGCCAGGCGCGTCATATCAGAACGAGAAGCCCAGTTCGTTGCGACGCAGGTCGGCATCGACCATCATCTGGCACAGCTCTTCGAGCGTGGTCTTCGGTTCCCAGCCCAGCTCGCGCTTCGCCTTGGCCGGATCGCCAATGAGCAGCTCGACTTCGGCCGGACGATAGAACTTCGGCGAGACGCGCACCAGTTGCTTGCCGCTGGCGGTGCAGTGGGCCACTTCGTTGTCGCCGCTGCCGCTCCAGTCGAGCGTCACGTCGACGGCCTTGAAGGCCATGTTGACGAAATCGCGCACGGTCTCGGTGCGGTTGGTCGCCAGCACATAGGTGTCAGGCTTGTCGGCCTGCAGCATGCGCCACATGCCTTCGACGTATTCCTTGGCAAAACCCCAGTCACGCTTGGCGTCCATATTGCCCAGCTCGAGCACGTCCTGCTTGCCCAGCTTGATCTTGGCGACGGTATCGGTGATCTTGCGCGTGACGAACTCACGGCCGCGCAGTGGCGACTCGTGGTTGAACAGGATGCCCGACGAACCGAAGATGTCATACGACTCGCGGTAGTTGATCGTCATCCAGTGCGCGTACAGCTTGGCCACGCCGTACGGGCTGCGCGGGTAGAACGGGGTTTCTTCGATTTGCGGGATCGCCTGCACCTTGCCGAACATTTCCGACGTCGACGCCTGGTAGAAGCGGATCTTCGGGTTGACGATGCGGATCGCCTCGAGCAGGTGGACGGCGCCCAGACCGGTAATCGATGCGGTGGCCAGTGGCTGGTCAAACGACACGCCAACAAAACTTTGCGCGGCCAGGTTGTAGACCTCGCCCGGCTGCGCCGTTTCCAGCAGGCGGATGCTCGAGGCCAGGTCGGTCAGGTCGTATTCGACGAGCGACAGGTTCGGATGCGTGGTAACGCCGAGCTCATCCATGCGCCAGAAATTGACTGAGCTCGAACGGCGATAGGTGCCGGTGACGTGGTAGCCTTTTTCGAGAAGCAGTTGCGCCAGATAGGCGCCGTCCTGGCCGGTGATGCCGGTGATGAGGGCTCGTTTGTTATGCATATGATGGATGATTTGAAGTTGGTCTTGCAGGCGCAATGTGATGAAAAACGCGCCCGGCCAAACGAAGATTGTAACAGAGGAGGTCGCCAGACTGGCTCGCGCTCCGGAGTTTGGTGCAATTCAGACAACGCTTACCCGGTCAATTATGACGCGGAAATGACGCGATAAACCGCGTGCTTACGGTTTGTTACGAGTGTCCCGGGACCGCGACAAAGGGCGACAGCCCGAGACAAAGCATGGCGGCGGCGCGTGGACGGCAATGCCATCCACGCGTTCATTGCCCCCGCTTAGCGTGGCGAAACCGCCTCGACGACGGCCAGCGCCGTCATGTTGACGATCCGGCGCACGGTCGCTGACGGCGTCAGGATATGCACCGGTCGCGCGCAACCCAGCAGGACCGGACCGATGGCAATGCCGTTGCCGGCTGCCGTCTTGACCAGGTTGTAGGCGATGTTCGCGGCGTCGATATTCGGCATCACGAGCAGGTTCGCATCGCCCTTGAGCGTCGAGTTCGGCATGATCTTGGCGCGCATCTTGGCGTCGAGCGCCGTGTCGCCATGCATCTCGCCATCGATTTCCAGGTCGGGCTTCTTCTGCTGCACGAGTGCCAGCGCGGCGCGCATCTTTTGCGCCGATTCCGTATTGGCGCTGCCGAAGTTCGAGTGCGACAGCAACGCTGCGCGCGGGACAATGCCGAAGCGTTCCATCTCTTCGGCCGCCATCACCGTGATCTCGGCCAGTTGCTCGGCGTTCGGATTTTCGTTGACGTGGGTATCGACCATCGCCAGCTGACGCTCTGGCGTGATGACGAAGTTCATCGCCGCATACACCTTGGCGCCGGCGCGCTTGCCCAGCACCTGGTCGACGAATTCCAGGTGCATCTGGGTGGTACCGTAGGTGCCGCAGATCATGCCGTCGGCTTCGCCCTTGTGGATCATCATCGCGCCGATCAGCGTGTGGCGGCGGCGCATGGCCAGCTTGGCCAGGTCTTGCGTGACGCCCTTGCGCATCACCATCTGGTGATAGCTCTGCCAGTAATCGCGGTAACGCTCGTCGAAATCGGGATTGATGACATCGAAATGCACGCCGAGTTTCAGGCGCAGGCCGAATTTCTCGATGCGCTGCTCCAGCACGGCCGGGCGGCCGACCAGGATCGGGCGCGCCAGTTTTTCGTCGACCACCACCTGCACGGCGCGCAGCACGCGCTCTTCTTCGCCTTCGGCGTAGACGATGCGCTTGAGCTCATCCGGTGCGCTCTTGGCGATCGTAAACAGCGGCTTCATGAAGGTGCCGCTGCGGTACACGAACTGCTGCAGGTTCTCGGCGTAAGCCGCCAGGTCCTCGATCGGGCGGGCCGCAACGCCGCCGTCCATCGCGGCCTTGGCCACGGCCGGCGCGATATGGGTCAACAGGCGCGGATCGAACGGCATCGGGATCAGGTATTCCGGACCGAACGACAGGTTCGAAATGCCATACGCCGAGGCCACGATGTCCGACTGCTCGGCGTGCGCCAGGTCGGCAATCGCGTGGACCACGGCGATTTCCATTTCGCGCGTGATCGTCGTCGCGCCGCAATCGAGCGCGCCGCGGAACATGTACGGGAAGCACAGCACGTTGTTGACCTGATTCGGGTAATCCGAACGGCCGGTGGCGATGATCGCATCGCTGCGCACGGCCTTCACGTCTTCGGGCAGGATCTCGGGATTCGGGTTGGCCAGCGCCAGGATCAGCGGGCTCGGGCCCATCGACGCGACCATTTCTTTCTTGAGCACGCCACCAGCGGACAGGCCCAGGAAGATGTCGGCGCCCGGAATGACTTCGGCCAGGCTGCGGTGTGGCGTGTCCTGGGCGAAGCGTTCCTTGTCCGGGTCCATCAGTTCGACGCGGCCCTTGTAGACCACACCGGCCAGGTCGGTGACATAGATGTTTTCGATCGGGAAGCCCAGATCGACGATCAGGTCGAGGCAGGCCAGCGCGGCCGCGCCGGCGCCGGACACCACCAGTTTGCACGACGTGATGTCCTTGCCCACGACTTTCAGGCCATTCATGATCGCGGCGCCGACGATGATCGCGGTGCCGTGCTGGTCATCGTGGAAGACCGGAATCTTCATGCGCTCGCGCAGCTTGCGCTCGATGTAGAAGCACTCGGGCGCCTTGATGTCTTCGAGGTTCACGCCGCCAAAGGTCGGCTCGAGCGAAGCGATGATGTCGACCAGTTTGTCGGGATCGGTTTCGTTGATCTCGATGTCGAACACGTCGATGGCGGCGAATTTCTTGAACAGCACGCCCTTGCCTTCCATCACCGGCTTGGAGGCCAGTGGGCCGATATTGCCCAGGCCCAGCACGGCGGTGCCGTTGGTGATGACTGCTACCAGGTTACCGCGCGCCGTGTACTTGTAGGCGTTGGCGGGATCCTTGACAATTTCTTCGCATGGCGCCGCGACGCCCGGCGAGTACGCCAGCGCCAGGTCGCGCTGGTTCAGCAGGCCCTTGGTGGGCGTGACGCTGATCTTGCCGGGACGTGGGAACTGGTGATATTCGAGCGCTGCTTGGCGCAATTGCTGACGCAATTCTTCTTTTTTGTCAGATGACGAATCCATGCTGAGAGGCCTTCCTGGTGCGAAACGGGGCTTTCGATTCTATCAGAGAGGGTCTTGGCAACGACTACGTATTTTCAACATGATTATGTGCGGTTGCAGCAAAATCGTCCGGTCTGGCTGGCGGTAGGCGCCACGGTACAATCGCCGCCATGCTCTCCGAATTCGACCTCATCAAGCGCTACTTCAAGCGCGACCAGCCTGGCCGCGCGCCTCTGGGCATCGGCGACGACTGCGCCCTGCTCGCCATCACGCCGGGGCGCCAGCTTGCCATTTCGTCCGACATGCTGGTGGAAGATCGCCACTTCTTTGCCGGCGCCGACCCGCGCATGCTGGGCCACAAGGCGCTGGCCGTGAACCTGTCCGACCTGGCCGCCATGGGCGCGCGCCCCGTCGCTTTTACCCTGGCGCTCGCCCTGCCCGAGGCCAACCCGGACTGGCTCGCCGGCTTCTCGCAAGGCCTGTTCGCACTGGCCGACGCGCACGGGTGCGAGCTGATCGGGGGTGACACGACCAGAGGACCGCTGAACATCTGTATCACCGTGTTCGGCGAGCTGCTGCCGGGCCACGCGCTGCGGCGCGATGCGGCGCAGGCGGGTGACGACATCTGGATCTCGGGCACGCTGGGCGATGCGCGCTTGGCGCTGGCGGGCTACTGGAACGAACTCGAACTCGACCCGGCATTGCACGCAGAGGCGGCCACACGCATGCACCTGCCGACGCCGCGCGTGGCCCTCGGCCTGGCGCTGGCCAGCCTGCCGGTTGCCCATGCGGCGCTGGATATCTCGGACGGCCTGGTGGGCGACCTTGGCCACATCCTGCAAGCCTCGCGGGTGGGCGCGACGCTCGACGTCGATGCGCTGCCGGCCGGCCCGGTGCTGGCGCAGCAGGCGCCGGCATTGCGGCGGCGCTTCACGGCGGCCGGCGGCGACGATTACGAGTTGTGCTTTACCGCGCCGCGCGCCGCGCGCGAGGCCGTGCTGGCGGCAGGGGCACAGGCCGGCACGCCGGTCACGCGGGTGGGCACGATCGACGCCGCACCCGGACTGCGCCTGGTCGATGCGCACGGCGTGGCGCTTGATCTGGCACTGTCAGGCTGGGATCACTTCAGCGGCGCCTGATGCGCGGTGTCCCCGTGCGTGGGAGCATCGCCTTCGCGCGGCGCCTTGCGGTCGTCATACGGTCCATGCGTCATCCAATAATGACGAAACGCCAGCCTGATATTGTCGCGCAGTTCCATGTCGTCCCACGGCTTGGTATAGAAGCGGTAGATCGCGCCGCGGTTGATCGAATCGAGCACCGCCTCCACGCCCGTATCGCCCGACAGGATGATGCGGATCGTTTCCGGATACATCTCCTTGACCTTGCTGAGAAACTCGGTCCCGCTCATCACCGGCATGCGCTGGTCGCACAGGATCACGTGCACGTGGTACAGCGCCAGCAATTCGAAGCCTTCGCTCGATGACGATGCCGTCAGCACGCGGTAGCCGTCGCGCCGGAACAGCCGGTGCAGCACAGCCAGCACGTTCACATCGTCGTCGACGATGAGCAGCGTCTGCACGTTGTCGATCACTTCCGGCGGCTCGTTCGGATTGGCGCGGTTCGACACCACGAGCTTGGCCAGCTGGGCGGCCGGCAGCGCGCGCGAAAAGTAGAACCCCTGGATTTCATCGCAGCGGTTGCGCCGCAGGTAGGCCATCTGGGCGCGTGTCTCGACGCCTTCGGCCACCACCTGCATGTGCAGGCTGTGCGCCATGCTGATGATGGCCAGCGCAATCGCCGCATCGTCCGGATTGGTGATGATGTCGCGCACGAATGCGATGTCGATCTTGAGCTTGTCGATCGGGAAGCGCTTCAGGTAGGCCAGGCTCGAGTAGCCGGTGCCGAAGTCGTCGATCGCGATGCGGATTCCCAGCGCCTTCAGGCGCGTGAGCACCGCCGTCGTGCGCTCGACATTTTGCATCAGCGCGCTTTCGGTCAGCTCCAGTTCAAGCAGGCCCGCCTCGATCCCATGGCGTTCGAGGGCGCTGCGCACCACGTCTTCCAGGTCGCCCTCGACGAACTGGCGGCTCGACACGTTCACCGCCACCCGCACGTCGCGCACACCGTCCGCGTTCCAGGCGGCGATCTGGCGGCAGGCTTCGTTGATGATCCAGTCGCCCACGCGCACGACCAGGCCCGTCTCTTCCATCACCGGCACGAATTCGGCCGGATACACGAGGCCATAGCCGGGCCGGTTCCAGCGCAAGAGCGCTTCGCTGCCGGCAATGCGGCCCGTATTGAGTTCCAGCTTGGGCTGGTAGTGCAGCACAAACTGGTTGTCCGCCAGCGCGCCGCGCAGCGCCAGTTCGAGGTCCAGGCGCGCCAGCACCTGCACGTTCATGCCGGCGGTGAAGAAGCGGTAGCCGTCGCGCCCCGCTTCCTTGGCCCGCACCATGGCCGTGTCGGCGTACTTGACCAGCGTGCCGGGGTCGATCGTGTCGTCCGGGTACATCGCGATGCCGATGCTGGCCGTGAGCGCGGCCTGCTGGCCGTGCAGGTCGAACGGCAGGCGCAGCGATTCGCGCACTTCGTTGGCCATGTTCACGGCGTCCTGCTGCTCGCGCGGCATCGTCAGGATCAACGCGAATTCATCGCCGCCCAGGCGCCCGACCGAATCGCGCACCTTCACGCAGCGCACCAGGCGCGTGCTGAACTGGCGCAGCAGCTCGTCGCCGGGCGCCGTGCCGAGCGAATCGTTGATCACCTTGAAGCGGTCGAGCGTGATGCACAGCACCGCCACGCGCCAGTTCTTGTCCTGGGCCAGCTCGATCGTGCCGCGCAGGTTTTCAAAGAACAGCGTGCGGTTCGGCAGGCCGGTCAGCGCGTCGTAGCTGGCCGCGTGGCGCAGCCGTTCCTGGGCCTGCAGACGCTCGCTGATGTCGCGCGCCACGGCAATGAGCATGCGCTGGGCGTTGCGCTGCCCTTCCGGGTCTTGCAGCTTCCAGCTGATTTCTACCGGCACCGAGCCTTCGCCGCCGGCGCGCAGCAGGTCGGTCTCGACGATGTCGGGTTCGGGCCGCCCACCCTGCGCCGCCGCACCCATGTGGCGCTCGAGCTGCGTGCGCGAGGCCAGGCCCAGCGCCACCGGATCGATGCGCAGCAGCGCGTCGCGCGAAAAACCCAGCATGCGGCAGGCGCCTTCGGAGACGTCGACCATCGCCATGCTGGCCGTGTCGATCAAAAACAGCGCATCGGGCGTGGCGTCCATGGCGCCCCGAAAGCGCGCCAGTTCGGCGGTGCGCTCGCGCACCTGGCGTTCGAGTTCGCTGCCGTAGTCAAGGGATTCACGGTGCAGCAGGCGCACCTCGAGCAGGTTGCGGATGCGCGTCATGACCTCGACCGTGTCGAACGGCTTGCCGATGAAGTCGCGCGCGCCGGCTTCGAGCGCCGCCAGTTTCTTGTCCGGTTCGGCCGTTACCACCAGCACCGGCAGCCACGAATCGCTCTCCAGGGGTTTCAGCGCTTCCATCACGTCGAAGCCGTCCATGCCGGGCATGTGCAGGTCGAGGATGATCAGGTCGAAACGGTGCTTCAGGTGCAGCGCCACGACCTGGCGCGGATCAAACGTCGAGGTGACGTTTTCGTAGCCCGTGGTCTTCAGGAGATATTCGAGCAGCTGGACGTTGACCGGTTCGTCATCGACGACCAGAATGCGGGCCCGTCTGATGTCGGACAGGGAAATCATGGGTGGTTCCTTTCGCCTGACGCGGCCAGGTCAGGGCCCTCCGCCAGGGTGCTGTTGATCGCTTCAGTGAATTTCTCGATGTCGATCGGCTTGGTCAGGTAGCGGTGAAAGCCCGCCGCCACGCCGCGCTCGATATCGCGCGGCATGGCGTTGGCGGTCAGCGCAATCACCGGGATGTCCGCGGTTTCCGGGTCCGCGCCCAGCTGGCGCAGCACCTCGAAGCCACTCATGCCGGGCAGGTTCAGGTCCATCAGGATGATGTCGGGGCGGTGCGCCCGCGCCAGTTGCAGGCCCAGATGGCCGTCGTGCGCCGACAGCAGGCGCAGGTCGCGCCGGAACGCCACGATCTCTTCGACCAGGCGCAGGTTGGCCGGATTGTCCTCGACATACAACAGCAGGCGCGGCGCGGTGTCGGATGTGGAAGCGGGCGAGGTCGCCCCGCCGCCGCCGGGTGCGGCGCGTTCGGCCAGGCTGGACGTGCGCGGCGCGGTGCTGGCCAGCTCGATCCAGAACACGCTGCCCACGCCCGGGCTGCTGGTCACGCCGATCTCGCCGCCCATCAGCTCCACCAGGCGCTTGGTCACCACCAGGCCGATGCCGGTGCCTTCCTGGGTGCCCGACTCCTGGCCCAGCCGGTTGAACGGCTGGAACAGGCTCGCGACCTGCTCGGGATTGAGCCCGTTGCCGGTGTCCTGGATCGACAGGCGCATGCGCGTGGGCGTGGTCTGGTCGCACGTGAGCACCACGGCGCCCTCGTCGCGGTTGTACTTGACGGCATTTGACAGCAGATTGAGCATCACTTGCTTGAGGCGCGTGCGGTCGGCCATCACCACGGCGCCGTCGACGTCCGGGAACAGCACCCGCACCTTGCGCGTGGCGGCGATCGGCTCGATCATCGTGCGGCACTCGAGCAGGATGTCGGCCAGCGCCACCGGTTCCATCGACAGCGTGATGGTGCCCGATTCGACCTTGGCCAGGTCGAGGATCTCGTTGATCAGCGTGAGCAGGTGGCGGCCCGACTTGAGGATGTGGTTGGCAAATTCCTTCTTTTGCTCGAGCGTCGACGGCAGCGTGTCGGAGGTCAGAATCTGGGCAAAGCCCAGGATCGCATTGAGCGGCGTGCGCAGCTCGTGGCTCATCGACGACAAAAACGCCGACTTGGCCTGGTTGGCGCTGCGCGCTTCTTCGTTGGCGTTGGCCAGTTCGGCGTTGGCCAGCGCCAGCTGCAGCGTGCGCTCATCGACGCGCTGCTCGAGCTGCTCGTTCAGGCGCATCACCTCTTGCTGGGCGTGCGAGCGCTCGGTGGCCGTGCGCAGGGTGGCGTTGTGCGAGTCTTCGAGCTCGCGCGTGCGGCCTTCGATCTCCGTCAGCATGGCGTTGAACGAGTCGGCCAGCTCGGCCGCCTCGTCGTCGCCGATACGCGGCGCGCGGCGCGAATAGTCGCGCGTGGCCACCACGTCGCGCGCCACTTCGGTGATCGCGATGATCGGCGACGTGAGCACGCGCCCGAAGCGGCGCATGAGCAGGTAGGCGATCGCCATTGCGATCAGGGTCACGCCAACAGCGATGGCAAGGTAATCGATGAAGCGCGCCAGCATGCGGTTCTCGGCGCGCATCACGACCGTGCCGACCGTCTCGCCATTTTCGACGATCGGCTGGCTGACCACCATGATGCCGTTGCCGCTTTCGTCGATCTGTTCGAGCCGCTGCGGCGCGGGTCGCTGTTCATCGGCAGCCGAATAGGACGCGAACAGCTGGCCACGCGCATCGTAGATCGCGGCGCCGCGTACCAGGGGACTGGCCCGCAGCAGCAGCAGGTCTTCGTTGGCAAGGCGCGGGTCGTCGAACGTGAGTGCGGCAGACGTCATGTGGCCGACCAGTTCGGCGTCGGTCGACAGGTCATTGACGAGCGTGTGGTGATAGCTGCGCAGGTCATAGGCCACCACCAGGGCGATCGAGACCAGCAGTGCGACGAGTGTGGTCGTCATCACCATTGCTACCAGCTTCTTGCGAATCGAGCGCTGGCGGCTCATGCTTCCTCCACGAACCGTTTCACGAAACGGCTACGCGTGTGCGCGGGGCGCTGACCCGGTTGGGCTGGCGACTTCACGATCGGGCCAACCCTGGCTGGCCACATGCGATGCGTCCGTACGGCATTGTAAGATCTACGTAAAACAAAAAAGAGGCATCCAGTTACAGGGCCAGCTGCGTTCCAGCATAGCAGTCCGGCCAAGCCGCATGTCGCACGGAACATCTGTCAGGGCTCGACAACAACTTTGCCTTCGATGCGTCCATGCCGAGAGCATAGCATCTTTGCGTATGGCAATATCCAACGCAGCTGCTCTGCTGCCAGCATGCCGTACCGGGACACTGCGCGCTAGAATGGAATCACACGGACAGCCCGTCCGCCGACTGCACAAGGAGACGCACGTGACGCATGAACTTACCGATCTTGCAAATCAGGTCAGCCAGACGCTTGGCGCCAAAAAAATGATGCTGGCCACGGCCGAATCCTGTACCGGCGGCGGCATCGCCCAGGCGCTCACCGACATTGCCGGCTCGAGCGACTGGTTCGATCGCGGCTTCGTCACCTATTCGAACACGGCCAAGAACGACATGCTCGATGTCTCCGACGCCGTCATCGCCCAGTTCGGCGCCGTCAGCGAAGAAGTGGCCGCAGCCATGGCCGCGGGCGCCGTCGCCAACAGCAGCGCGGACGTGGCGGTCTCGACCACCGGCATCGCCGGTCCGAGCGGCGGCGTGCCCGGCAAGCCGATTGGCACCGTGTGCTTCGGCTGGGCGCAGGGCGACCGCGTGCAGACCGAGCGCCTGGTGTTCCAGGGCGACCGCCAGGCCGTGCGCGCGCAGGCTGTGGCGCATGCGCTGCGCGGACTGCTGCGCTTTG
The DNA here is from genome assembly GCF_059685955.1 of Telluria sp. LT2P80. NCBI lineage: Bacteria > Pseudomonadati > Pseudomonadota > Betaproteobacteria > Burkholderiales > Oxalobacteraceae > Telluria > Telluria sp. LT2P80. The sequence continues at coordinate 90,541 of NZ_JCASIO010000007.1, forward strand.
TCGAATAGACGGGCAAAGGCGGCGCCGGCCCACGCCTTTCGCGCGTATCCGCGATAATAGCGTGTTGTGCGAGGCCAGTTCGACGGTGTCCTGCAGCCCCCCACCCTGCCGGCTGGCCAGGGCGTCGCCTGGCCGACGCCGGCGTCGTTGCCAATGAATTATCTGGAGAATGCTTGAATATTCCTACCCTGATGGTCCCGCTGATGCTGGCCGCTGCGCCGGCCTCCGGCCCGGCCCAGGCGCAGCCCCCCGCCCCTGCGTCGTCACCGGCAGCCGCGCCGGTGCCGTCGATCGCCTTTGACAAGCTGGTGCTGCCCAACGGGCTGCAAGTCATCCTGGTCGAAGACAAGCGCCTGCCGATTGTGGCCATGAACCTGTGGTACCACGTCGGCCCGGCCAACGAAGCACCCGGCCTGACGGGCTTTGCCCACCTGTTCGAGCACATGATGTTCGCGGCCACCGCGCACATCCCGCGCGGCATGGCCGACCGCCTGCTCGAAGGCGCCGGCGCGACCGACAGCAATGGCGGCACGGGGTACGACAGCACCAGCTATTACGATACCGTGCCGTCGAACCAGCTTGAACTGGCGCTGTGGGTACACGCCGACCGCATGGGCTACCTGCTCGACGTGCTCGACCAGCAGGCGCTGACCAACCAGCAGGACGTCGTGCGCAACGAGCGGCGCCAGACCGTCGAGGGCGAGCCGTACGGCATCGTCGAGGAAGCGCTGGCGCGCACGCTGTTTCCGCAGGGGCACCCGTACGCGGCCTCGATCATCGGTTCGCACGCCGACATCCAGAGCGCACGCCTGGAAGACGTGCGCGCCTTCTTCACCCAGTACTACGGTCCCAACAACGCCAGCCTGGTGATCGCCGGCGACATCGACAAGCAGAGCGTGCGCGAGCTGGTCACGCGCTACTTCGGCGGCCTGCGGCGCGGGCCGGACGTGGTGCGCCCGCATGTGGTCACGCCGCCGATCACGGCCGAACGCCGCGTCGTCGTGCGCGACCGCGTCGAACTGCCGCGCGTGTTCATGGGCTGGCTCACGCCGCCGGCCTATCAACCGGGCGACGCCGAACTGATGGTGGCGGCCACGATCCTGGGCGGCGGCAAGTCGAGCCGCCTGTACAAGTCACTTGTCTACGAACGCCAGATCGCGCAGGACGTCTCGGCCTCGCAAGGCTCACTGGGCCTGGCCTCGACCTTCGTCATCGACGTGACGGCGCGCGCCGGCCACACGCCGCAAGAGATCGAAGCGGCGATCGACGCCGAACTGGCCCTGTTGCGCACCGAAGGCCCGACGGCGCGCGAGGTCGAACGCGCGCGCAACAGCCTGGAAACGTCGCTGCTGGCGTCGCTCGAAAAGCTGGGCGGCGATGGCCTGGCCGAGCAGCTCAATCACTACAACCTGTACACGGGCGACCCGGGCTACCTGAACAAGGACCTGGCGCGCCTGCGCCGCATCGACGCCGCCGCCGTCCAGCGCGCAGTGCAGACCTGGCTGCCGCAGCAGGCGCGCGCCGTCGTCACGGGCGTGCCGGGCAAGCCGAAGGTGGACGATCCGCGCGCCGGCAAGCCTGCCCGCGCCGCTGCCGTGCCAAAGCCGGTAGCCCCGGTCAACGTGGCCGAAGCGTGGCGCGCGACGCCGCCAACAGCCGGCCCGGCGCCGCGCTTCAGGCAGCCACGTGGCGAGACCTTCACGCTGGCCAATGGCCTGACCGTCATCCACTACCGCAATCCGGCGCTGCCGCTCGTGTCGAGCCAGCTCGTGGTGCGCAGCGGCGGCGCCGCCAATCCATCCGACCTGCCCGGCCTGGCCGGTTTTACCGCCCAGATGCTGGAAGAAGGCACGGCCACGCGCAGCGCGCCGGCCATTGCCGACGACATCGCCCAGCTGGGCGCGTTCATGGACACGGGCAGCAGCGACGACGTCTCCACTGTTTCGCTGCTGGCCCTGACGTCCACCTTTGCGCGCGCGCTGGAAATCGTCGCCGACATCGTCCAGCGCCCCGCGTTCCCGGCCGCCGAGATCGAACGCCAGCGCCAGGACCGCCTTGGTGCGCTCACGCAGCAGCGCGACGACCCGGAAACCGTCGCCGCGCTGGCGGCGGCGGGCGCACTGTTCGGCGCCGGCCATCCGAAAGGCTATGGCCAGCTTGGCCTGGAGCCGGCCATCCGGCGTACGACGCGCGACGACATCGTCGGCTTCTGGCGCCGCCATTACGTGCCGTCGAACGCGGCGCTGGTGGTCACGGGCGACATCACGCGCGCCGAACTGGAAGCGCTGGCGCAGGCGCAGTTCGGCGGCTGGCCGGCGTTTGATGCCCCAGCGGCTGCAGTTGGCCCGGCCAAGCCGACCGCTGCGCGCCTGGTCGTCATCGACCAGCCGGACGCCGGCCAGACGGCGCTGCAGGTGGCGACGATGGGCCCGGCGCGCGACACGCCCGACTTCCCGGCACTGCAAATCATGAACGGGGTGCTGGGCGGGATGTTCTCGAGCCGGCTCAACAACAATCTGCGCGAGACGCGCGGGCTGACGTATGGCATCCATTCGCACTTCGACTACGACCGCCAGCCGGCGCCGTTTTCGGTGGAAGCCAGCGTGCAGCAGGATGCGACCGGTGAAGCGGTGCGCGAAATCCTGCGCGAAGTCGCGCTGCTGCGCGAGCAGCCGATCTCCAGCGACGAATTGACAGCGGCGCGCAATGCGCAGCTGTTGTCGCTGCCGGGGCAGTTCGAGACTAATGCCGACATCGGCGCGAGCCTGACGGAGTTGTTCGTCTATGGTTTGCCGGCGGATTACTACGACAGCCTGGCCATACATCTGGCGGGGGTTGGCGTCGACGATGTGCAGGCGGTCGCGCGCCGCTGGCTCGATCCGGACCGGATGATCGTGGTGGCGGTGGGCGAACGGCGCAAGATCCTGCCGCAGTTGCAGAAGCTGGGGCTGGGGCAGCCGGAAATTCGCGACGACGATGGGCAGGTGAGCGACAAGCCACGCCACTGAACCGGTAACCCACTACGCCGTGCTTGCCCGGCGCAGCTTGTTGCCCTAACATGTGAACACCTATTCACATGTTAGAGTTGCATGCACGAACACACCCACACGCACCCGGCTGCCCAGCCGATCGCCCCGCCGCCCGAGGAAGCGATCGGCCAATTGGCCGACCTGTTCCACCTGCTGGGTGATGCAACGCGCCTGCGCATCGTGCTGGCCTGCCTGACGCAGCCGACCGCCGTGGGCGACATCGCCAATACGCTGTCGCTGTCGAGTTCGCTGGTCAGCCACCACCTGCGCCTGCTGCGCGCGGCCCGCATCGTCAAGGCCGAGCGCCAGGGCAAGCAAGTCTTTTACGCAGCTGCTGACGCCCACATCAGCAGCCTGCTTTCCACCATGTTCGAGCACATCGCCGAACCCGCCACCGGAATGGACGCATGAGCCAACATCACGATCACGACCATGATCACAAGCACGAGCACAAGCACAAGCACGACGATCACAAGCACGACGATCACGGTCATGGCTTTGGCCACCATCACCACCACATGCCCTCTCCCGAAGGCAACGGCCGCGCTTTCGCGCTGGCGATCGGGCTCAACATGGCCTTTGTCATCATCGAATTCGCCTACGGCTTCATCGCGCACTCGACGGCACTGATGGCCGACGCCGGTCACAACCTGTCCGACGTGCTGGGCCTGGTGCTGGCCTGGGGCGCGGCGGTGCTGGCCAAAAGCGTGCCCACCGGCCGCTACACCTACGGCCTGCGCGGCTCGTCGATCCTGGCGGCAATGGGCAACGGCCTGCTGCTGATGGTCGCCTGCGGCGCCATCGCCTGGGAAGCGGTGCAGCGCTTCGCCGAACCGGCGCCCGTAGCCGGGGCCACGGTGTCGATCGTTGCCGCCATCGGCGTGCTGATCAACGGCTTCTCGGCCTGGCTGTTCCTGGCTGGCAGCAAGGGCGATCTGAACATCCGCGGCGCCTACCTGCACATGGCGGCCGATGCGGCGCTGTCGCTGGGCGTGGCGATCTCGGGCCTGATCATCATGTTCTGGGGCTGGACCTGGATCGACCCGGCGGTGAGCCTGGTGATCGTGGTGGTCATCGTGCTGGGCACGTGGTCGCTGCTGCGCGAATCGGTGCAGCTGTCGATGGCGGCCGTGCCGCCTGGCGTCGATGCCGACAAGGTGCGCGGCTTCCTGCTCGCGCAGCCCGGCGTGGCGGATCTGCACGACCTGCACATCTGGGCGCTGAGCACGACCGAGACGGCGCTGACGGCGCACGTCGTGATGCCCGCCGGGTATCCGGGCGATGCCGCGATCGATGCGATGGTGGACGGGTTAAGCGCGCAGTTCGCGATTCATCACTGCACGCTGCAGGTCGAGGAAGGCACGACCCATCATCACTGCACGCTGCACGGGCACGCGCGCTGAAGGACTGGCGCGGCCCGAAAGCGGGCCGCGCTGTTAAAGCATTACTTCACGTTGAGGAGTTCAACGTCGAAGATCAGATCCGAATCCGGCGGAATCATCCCGCCGCCCGCGCCACGCTTGCCGTAGGCCAGCGCGCTCGGGATGATCAGGGTGCGCTTGCCGCCGACCTTCATGCCGGCCACGCCCTGCTCCCAGCCCTTGATCACGCGACCTGCGCCCAGCTGGAATTCCAGCGGATCGCGGCCGTTGTCGAGCGACGAATCGAACTTGCGACCGCGCTGCTGCTTGGCCAGCGGTTTGTGGAACCAGCCCGTGTAGTTGACGACGACATTGCTGCCCAGCGACGCTTCCTTGCCGGTGCCAACCACGCGATCGACGATCTCGACCTGCGGCGCCTGGGTTTCGGCGGCAACCGGTGGCGTGACAGGGGCCGGCGCGGTGGCCGGCTGCTGCGCTTCCGGCGGCGGCTGGGTCGCGGGCTTGCTGGCGTCCTGTGCGCCTTCCTGGGCATGGGCGCTGCCTGCCACCAGGAGCAGGGCGATGACTGCGGATCGACGAATCATGTGTGCTCTTCCATCAAAAGGTCGCAACCGGGCGGTTGCATCGGGACCTATGATAGCAAGGCAGCCTCAGCTTGCACAGTTTGCCCGTCAGCGGCATTGGCAGCCGCTGCAGCCTGGGCATTGGCCGCCTCGGCCAGCCGGCGCAGCACCTGCCCCGCTGTCACCATGCCGAAGGTGGCGGTCACCACCATGCACGAACCGAATCCGGCGCAGTTCAGGCCCGTGATGCCGTTGTCGTCGATCTCGCAGGCGTCGCCTGTCTCTGGATACCGCAGCGGCTCCATCGAAAACACGGCGTCGATGTGGTACTTCTGCTTTTCACCGCGCGAAAAACCGTATTGCGCGCGCAGCAGCTTGCGCACTTTTTTCAGCAACGGTTCCTGCTCGGTGCGGGCCAGGTCGCGGATCTCGACCTTGGTCGGATCGATCTGGCCACCGGCGCCGCCCACGACCACGAGCGGCATCTTGTTGGCGCTGCACCAGGCGATCAGCGCGGCTTTCGGCTTGACGCTGTCAATGGCATCGACCACGTAGTCGAAGCCCTGATTGGCCACCAGCGTCTCGATGTTCTCCAGGTCGATGAAGTCCTCAACCAGGGTCACCTGGCAAAATGGATTGATCTCGGCGATGCGCTGGCGCAGCGCTTCGATCTTCGGCATGCCGATGGTCGATGACAGCGCCTGGATCTGGCGGTTGATGTTCGATTCGGCCACGTTGTCGAGGTCGATCAGGGTCAGGTGGCCGATCGCGCTGCGCGCCAGCGCCTCGACCACCCACGAACCGACGCCGCCGACGCCGATCACGCAAACGTGCGCCGCGCGGAAACGTTCCAGCGCAGGCTCACCATACAGGCGCCCGATGCCGCCGAAGCGGCGCGCAAAGTCGACATCCTCCGTGGGCGCTGCCGCCGCCCCTTGCTCAAGTAATTGATTCATCCCGATATTGTAGCGGACAGGTGTTTCGCGACTACACTAGAATAATCGTTCGTCAACCAAATAACCTGCGTGTCTCCCACAGAACAATGACCTCTCTCCTGCCCGACACCGCCCCCGATTTCTCCCAGCCAATCGCCGTGCTCAAGCATTGCCATGGCCGCATCCGCAAACAACTGTCCACCCTCGAAAAGCTGCTGCCGCACCTGGCCGAACATGGCGTCGACAAGCAGGCACGCGACGCCGCCGGCGCCGTGCTGCGCTACTTCGACAAGGCGGCGCACCTGCACCACGACGACGAAGAGCAGGACCTGATCCCGATGCTGCGCGCCACAGCGCAGGGCGACGACGCCGCCACGCTGCAGGCGCTGGCCCCGACGATCGTGCAGGACCACAACGACATGGACGCCCTGTGGCAAGACCTGCACGAGCAACTGACCGCGATCGAAGCCGGCACCGGCACCATGCTCTCCAGCACGGCCGTCGAGCGCTTCGTCGCCCGCTACACGGCGCACATGGAACGCGAGGAAAGCACGCTGGCGCCGATGGCAATGCGCCTGTTCTCGCCCGAGCAGATGGCGCAGCTGGGCCAGGCGATGCAGCGCCGCCGCGGCCTGCTGGCGCCCGAGGCGTTTGACCAGCCGGTGGCATCGGCCACAGAATCGGCCACAACAGCGGCCACCGCATCGGCCACAACAGCGGCCAAGACAGCCGGCGTCGGCCAGGCAGTGGCCGACCTGCGCCAGGATTACGGCCAGGCCAGCCTGAACGAAGACGATGTGCTGGACGACCCGATCGCGCAGTTCACGGCCTGGTTCGAGCAGGCACTGGCCGCGCAAGTGAATGAGCCGAATGCGATGACGCTGGCAACTGTCGGCCCGGGCAACCGGCCGAGCTCGCGCATCGTGCTGATCAAGCAATTCGATCCGCGCGGTTTTACCTGGTACACCAATTACGACAGCCAGAAGGCGCAGGAACTGCGCGGCAACAACCAGGCCGCCCTGCTGTTCTTCTGGAGCGAGCTCGAGCGCCAGATCCGCATCGAAGGCCGCGTCGAGATGACGTCAAGCGAAGAAAGCGACCATTATTTCCGCAGCCGGCCGCTCAAGAGCCGGGTGGCGGCCATCGCTTCGCAGCAGAGCAGCCCGATTGCCAGTCGCGCCGCGCTGGAAGCGAATTACGACGCCGTGGCGCAGGCCGCCGGTGACGATCCGGCGCGCCCGGACAACTGGGGCGGCTTCCGCCTGGTGCCGGAACGCATCGAGTTCTGGCAAGGTCGGCGCTCGCGCTTTCATGACCGGATCGTCTACCAGCGCCAGCCGGACGGCAGCTGGACGCGTAGCCGCCTGCAACCGTAATCGTTATGCCTTGAGGCGGTCGCTGAAGGTCGCGCGGAACTTGCCGACTTTCGGCGCTACCACGAACGCGCAATACCCCTGCAACGGGTGTTGCGCGAAGTAATTCTGGTGGTAATCCTCGGCCTTGTACCAGGTTTCCTGCGGCAATACCTGCGTGACCAGCGGCGCATCCCACACCATGGCCATCTCGGCCATCACGGTGCGCGCGACGGCTTCCTGCGCCGGCGACGTGGTGAAGATCACCGACCGGTATTGCGTGCCGACATCGTTACCCTGACGATTGAGCGTGGTTGGATCGTGGATCGTGAAGAAAATCTCGAGAATGTCGTGGTAGCTGATCACCGACGGATCGAATTCCAGGCGCACGACTTCGGCGTGGCCGGTGGTGCCGTTGCAGACGGCCTCGTAGGTGGGTTGGTCGGCATGGCCACCCATATAGCCTGACTCCACGCGCGTGACGCCGCGTGCTTCGAGAAACACCGCCTCGAGGCACCAGAAGCAGCCGCCCCCGAGGATGGCAACGTCGCCCGTTGTTTGCTCACTCATGATGAACCTTGTTTCGTAAAATTTCGATAAGCTTAATGTAGCGCAAAGCTCGGTTGCCCGCTGTATTGACCCGCTGCCGATGCTGCTAGAGAGCAAGGCGCGGCAAGCTTGCGCAGGACGGTGGCATAATGAGCGTCACAGTTCCAGGAACACCATGAATACACTTTCTGCCCGCGCGACCACGCGCGGCTTCGATACCACGCATTTCCGCCAGGCGCTGTCGCAGTTTGCGACCGGCGTTACCGTCATTACCACGCGCCTGGCCGACGGCACCTTCCGCGGCCTGACGGCCAGCTCGTTCAACTCGGTCTCGCTCGACCCGCCGCTGGTGCTGTGGAGCCTGGGCGCCGGGGCCAACAGCATGCCGATCTTCAGCGGCAACTCGCACTACGTGATCAATGTGCTGTCCGCCGGCCAGGAAGACCTGGCGATGCGCTTTGCGCGCCGCGGCGAAAACCCGTTCGAGGGTGTCGACTACGAACTGTCGCGCACCGGCCTGCCGATCCTCAAGGGCGTGTCGGCCTGGTTCGAATGCCACAACCGCAGCCGCTACCCAGAGGGTGATCACGTCATCTTTGTCGGTGAGGTCGAAGAATGCCAGTTGCAACCACAGCCGGCGCTGATCTTCCACGGCGGCAAGTTCGGCAGCACCGCCAGTCAAAAATGAAAATGCCTGTCGCAGTTTGAAAAGATCGGGCTGCGGCACGTTTCTATAATGGTCAGGTAACTTCTAACCAGAATTCAGAGACAGGATTTCCGATGACCCGTACCGACTCGCCCAAGAAAGCCGCTTTCCATTGGGATGACCCACTGCTGCTGAACAGCCAGCTGACCGATGAAGAGCGCATGGTGCGCGACGCCACCGCCGCCTATTGCCAGGACAAGCTGCGCCCGCGCGTGCTCGAGGCGTTCCGTCACGAGTCGATGGATGTCTCGATCTTCCGCGAGATGGGCGAGCTGGGTCTGCTCGGCCCGACCATTCCCGAAGAATACGGCGGCCCGGCAATGGGGTATGTTGCCTACGGCCTGATCGCACGCGAAGTCGAGCGTGTCGATTCCGGCTACCGCTCAATGATGAGCGTGCAGTCGTCGCTCGTCATGGTGCCGATCTTCGAATTCGGCAATGAAGCCACCAAACAGAAATACCTGCCGAAACTGGCCACCGGCGAATGGATCGGCTGCTTCGGCCTGACCGAGCCGAACCACGGCTCCGATCCCGGCTCGATGATTTCGCGCGCCCGCAAGGTCGAGGGCGGCTACAGCTTGAGTGGCGCCAAGATGTGGATCACCAATTCGCCCGTGGCCGATGTGTTCGTCGTCTGGGCGAAGGACGATGAAGGCGCGATCCGCGGCTTCGTGCTCGAAAAAGGCTGGAAAGGCTTGTCGGCCCCGGCGATCCACGGCAAGTTCGGCCTGCGCGCCTCTGTTACCGGCGAAATCGTCATGGACAACGTGTTCTGCCCGGAAGAAAACGCGTTCCCCGACGTGCGCGGCCTGAAAGGCCCGTTCACCTGCCTGAACTCGGCCCGCTACGGCATCGCCTGGGGCGCGCTGGGCGCGGCCGAGGACTGCTGGCACACGGCGCGCCAGTACACGATGGATCGTCAGCAGTTCGGCAAGCCGCTGGCGGCAAACCAGCTGGTGCAAAAGAAGCTGGCCGACATGCAGACCGAAATCACGCTTGGCCTGCAGGGCTGCCTGCGCCTGGGCCGCATGAAGGACGAAGGCACGGCGGCACCGGAGATCACCTCGATCATGAAGCGCAACTCGTGCGGCAAGTCACTCGACATCGCCCGCATGGCGCGCGACATGCTGGGCGGTAACGGCATCTCGGACGAGTTCGGCATCATCCGTCACATGGTCAACCTCGAGGTGGTCAACACCTACGAGGGCACGCACGACATCCACGCGCTGATCCTCGGCCGTGCGCAGACCGGCATCGCCGCGTTCTGATCAGGTAGTCCCCCACGGCGCGGCCATCGCCGCGCCGTTCAAGAACCATCCGCAATCTGCTCCTGCAACAGCGCCAGCATCGCCTGCGCCGCTGGCGTCAGCGCGCCTTCGCTGCGCCGGACTACGCCGATCGAACGCCGGATCACGGGATCGACCAGCTCGCGCCGCACCAGCCCGGCGCTGGCAATCACATCGGCTGCCAGGCTCGGCAAGGCCGCCACACCCAGCTCTTCAACCACCATGGCGCCGATCGTGGCCAGGTGGTCGACTTCAAACGCCGGATAAAAATTGATCCCCGCCTGCAGCGCGGCGGCGTCCACGTATTGCCGCACGCTGGTGTGGCGCGACATCGAAATATGCGGATACGGCAGCGTCTCGGGCAGGCGGATCGGGCGGCTGTCGCGGCCCAGCGGATGCCCAGCGGCCGCCAGCAGCACGAAATCGTCCGTCGTCAACGGGATGTATTCCAGATCCTGGTAGGCCGGATTGGCGGCGGTGATGGCGAAGTCGACGCGTCCCTGGCGCACCAGCTCGAATGCCGGTTCCGACAGCGTGTCGGCCAGCGACAGCGCAATGTCAGGATGGCGTTGGTGAAAGACACGGAACAGGCGTGGCACGAGCCGCGCCGCCAGCGAGGGCATCGCGGCCAATGCCACCCGGCCCCGGTGCAACGCCGTCACGTCGCGTACCGCTGCGGCCGAGCGCTCGATATCGGCCAGCAATTGCCGGGCGTGCAGGACCAGCACTTCACCGGCGGCACTCAGGGCGACCGAGCGCGTGGTGCGCGAGAACAGGCGACTCCCGAAGCCCTCCTCCAGACGACTGATCAGTGTCGAGAGCGCCGACTGCGACAGGCAGACCTGCTGCGCCGCCTTGCTGAAGCTGAGCGTGTCGGCCAAGGCGAGAAACGCACGCAACTCACGTGCGGATAGATTTATTTCCATAATCGATAAGTTTATAGAAAAAATGCGTTTCTCAGATAATTTGATGAAGCGCAAACTAAGTTCATTCTCTTTTCGAAAATGATCATGGAAAACTTGATGCTTCCCAAGCCTGCGCACGCGCTGGCCCTCGTCGCAGGTGGCGGCACGATGGGCGCCGACGTAGCGATCGTGCTGGCACGCGCCGGCTGCCGCGCGATCGTGCTCGAACCTGGCGCCACGCGCCGCGCCGCGCTCGACACCTATTTTGGCGACACGCTGCGCAAGCTCGGGCTGGAACACAAGCGCGAGCGCATCACGACCTGCGCCAGCCTCGATGAACTCGACTGGCAGGCCATCGACCTGGTCATCGAATGCATTCCAGAGAAGCTGGCGCTCAAGCAGGCACTGTTTGCCGAACTGGTCCAGCGCGCGCGCCCCGATACTCTGCTGTGCAGCAATAGCTCGAGCTTTCCCATTTCGGCCATCGGCGAACACCTGGAAACAACCGGGCGGATGCTGGGCCTGCACTTCTTCATGCCGGCGCATCTGGTGCCGCTGGTCGAGGTCGTGCTCGGCGCGAACTCATCAAGCGAGCTGGCGGAGGCGTTGATGACCTTCATGCGTGCCTGCGGCATGGTGCCGGTGCTGGTCCGCAAGGACCTGCCCGGCTTCCTGGCCAACCGCCTGCAGCATGCCCTGGCGCGCGAAGCGTTTGCGCTGATCGATGCCGGCATTGCCACGGCCGAGGATGTCGACGCTGCGGTGCGCTTCGGCTTCGGCTTCCGCTTTCTTGCGGCCGGCCCCGTGCTGCAGCGCGACCATGCCGGCATTGACGTGCACTGCCCGGCCGCCGCCACCATGTACCCGTCGCTGGCGGCCAATACCATGCCAGCCCGGGTGCTGGCGCAGCGCTATGACGCCGGCCATTACGGGATGAAAACGGGCGAAGGCTTTTATCGCTGGACGCCGGACACCATTGCCGCCGAGCGCGCACGTTACGATGGCCTGTTGATGGCCGGGTTGCGCCTGCTTGCGCCTGAACTGCCAAAGATCGAGGACCAATGATCATGTCTGCCTCCCCTTCAGCGGCGACCCGCCCGGCGCCGCGCATTGCCCTGATCCACGCCCTGAGCCATTCGGTCGAGCCGATCAATGCCTTCATGGCCGAGCAATGGCCTGAAGCCACACGCATGAATCTGCTCGACGATTCGCTGTCGGCCGACCTGGCCCGATCCGGCCGTGGCCTCGACGCTGCGATGCACAAGCGCTTCGCCGATCTGGCGGATTACGCGCTTGGCAGCGGGGCCGAAGCCATCCTGTTTACCTGCTCGGCCTTTGGCCCGTGCATCGAAGCGGTGGCGCAGCGCCATCCGCACATCCCCGTGCTCAAGCCAAACCAGGCCATGATTGCCGATGCAGAGGCCAGTCAGGCGGCCGGCCCGGTGGGGCTGATCGCGACGTTCGGCCCCACCCTGGCCTCCATGCCGCCCGAATTTCCGGCGCGCGTGGCACTGCGCTGCGCGCTGGCCGAAGGCGCGCTCGATGCGCTCAACCGGGGCGACGTCGACCTGCATGACGAGATCATCGCCGACAGCGCACGGCGGCTGATCGATGATGGCTGCGCGACGATCGCACTGGCGCAATTCAGCATGGCGCGTGCGCATGATGCCTGTGTCCGTGCCGCGGGCGCGCCCGTGCTGACCACGGTGCACAGCGCCGTGCATGAACTGAAACGGCGCCTGGCGCAGCAGGCACCCTGAACGACAACGTACCACCCCACCAAAACAAAACAAGACAAACCGGAGACAAAGCATGCTCAAGAAAGTACTTCTCGCAACGCTGTTCATGACCCAGGCGCTCGTTGCCGGCGCCGCCGACGTCTATCCGTCGAAGCCGATCCGCTTCGTCGTGCCCTACCCGCCAGGCGGGCCGACCGACGCCATGGCGCGCCTGATCCAGGGACCGCTGCAGACGAAGTTCAAGGTTCCCGTCATCATCGACAACCGGGGCGGTGCCGGCGGCAATATCGGGACCGGCATGGTAGCCAAGTCGACGCCGGACGGCTACACGATCCTGCTGGCGGCCAGCGGGCCGATGGCGGTGAACAAGACGCTGTATAAATCGATCCCGTTCGACCCGGAAAAGGATTTTGCACCCGTGATCCAGATCTCGGCCTTCCCTCTGGTGCTCGAAGTGCACCCTTCGGTGACGGTCAAGAACGTCAAGCAGTTCATTGCCATGGCAAAGGAGCAGCCCGATATGCTGAGCTTTGCCTCGGCCGGCAACGGCACCCCGCAACACCTGGCGGGCGAACTGTTCAATACTGCGGTGGGCACCAGGCTGCAGCACGTTCCCTACAAGGGCGCCGGCCCGGCACTGAACGATGTCCTCGGCGGGCACGTCAAGGTCATGTTCGACATCCTGGGCAGCTCGGTCCAGTACATCAAGACGGGCAAGCTGCATCCGATCGCCGTGACGACGGCCACCCGCGTGCCGAGCTTGCCGGACGTGCCGACGCTGGCCGAGTCGGGCCTCACCGGCTACAACTTCACGGGCTGGCACGGCATCGTGGCGCCTGCCGCCACGCCCAAGCCGGTGGTGATGCGCCTGAATCAGGCGCTCAACGAGATCTTCGCCGATCCGGCCTTCCGCAAGAAGTGGGAAGAACTGGGCACGCCGGTCGTCGGCGGCACGCCTGAAGCGTTCGGCGCCCTGATGCGCACCGAATCGGTCAAGCTGGGCAAGGTCGTCAAGGACGCCGGTGTGACGGTCGACTGACGCAGGGCGGCGCCCGATCACCGCTACCTACCGCCGGTGATCGGGCGCAACCGACCGCGCGTCATCATGACGTCACACGCACTTCTTATCATCCCTTCAATTTTTCGCCTCACCACCATTGAAGGGTTCACATGCATCAGGTCGTTCTCCGCCGTCTTCCGCTTGCCGTCGCCATCGGCGCCGCACTTGCCCTGTCCGCCTGCGGTGGTTCCGATCACCATGACGACGCACCCGCCGATGTCGCGATCGTCATCCCGGCCGCGCCAGCGGACCAGGGCGCGGCCGACACGGCGCCGGTGCCGGCAGTGCTTGCTTTTGTCGACACCGCCGCCACCAACCAGCGCGGCGATGCCCGCTACGCGACCTTGGCCACGAATGCCGGCGTGCGCGTCCTGGGCGGCATGCTCGCCATCTGGAAGCCGGTAACCGAACTCGTCGATGCAGGCCAGACGGCCCCGGCCGTTGACGGCTTCCCGGCCGTGGCCGCGTCGACCTGGACCGGCGTGCCGAACGACGGCACCAATGGCGGCACGATCGTCAACGCCGCCGTGCACAATGCCAACATCGATTACGTGGTCAAGGCCACTGCCAGCCGCACCTCGGAGCAGGCTCTGCTGGCGTATCTGGACGACCGGCGCGGCAAGGGCTACAGCGTCACCGGCGGCATGGGCCCGCTGACCGATGCGTGGCGCAGCGCTTCGCGCGCGACCACCACCATCAACGACATGCCGGCCGATGCCATCAAGGTCAAGTACGAAGATGGCGGCAACAACAACGGTGTCGGCGGCGCCGCCAACGCCGAGTTCGGCAAGGTCATCGACCTGGTCAATGCGATGGGCGGCAACGGTTCGACCGAGCCGGCCAAGCGCTTCTACAAATACGCGCGCCCTTACCGCTGGAGCAGCGCGGTGCAGGTCGTGCCGCAACTCGAGCCAGCCAAAAGCACGACGCCAAGCACCGACGGCGGCTTCACCAGCGGCCACTCGGCCGAAGCCGTGCGCAACGCGATCGCCATGGCCTATGTGCTGCCGGAGCGCTATCAGGAACTGGTCAGCCGTGGCCTCGAACTGGGCGAGAGCCGCATCTATGCCGGCATGCACTCGCCGCTGGACGTGATCAGCGGCCGCGTGCAGGCGCAAGCCGTCGCCGCCGCCAACCTGATCGCCGCCGGCGCCACCACGCGCGCTGCCGCCCGAGAGCAGGCCCAGAGCACACTGATGAAGCTGACCGGCACCACCGCCAGCACCTTCCCGAGCTACGCCATCTCGGGTACGCCGGCGAACGACCGTTTTGCCGACTACGCGACCAGCAAAGCCAACTACCTGCGCCGCATGACCTACGGCCTGCCGCTGATCGGTTCGACCACCGCGCCGGCCGTCGTGCCGAAGGGCGCCGAAGTGCTGCTGGAAACGCGCCTGCCGTACCTGACCGACGCGCAGCGCCGCGTGGTGCTGAAAACGACCGCAATCGGTTCGGGCTATCCGACGCTGGACGATGCTGAAGGCTGGGGCCGCCTGAACCTGTTTGCTGCGGCCGAAGGCTATGCGGTCTTCACCGGCAACGTCGTGCTGAACATGGACGCGAGCAAGGGTGGCTTTAACGCAGCGGACCGCTGGCGCAACGACATCACCGGCAGCGGCAAGCTGGTCAAGCAAGGTTCGGGCGCGTTGAAGCTGGGCGGCAAGAATGCCTGGACCGGCGGCACGCAAGTCGACGCCGGCGCGCTCGAAGCGCTGTCGACGACGGCCTTCGGCACGGGTGACGTGTATGTCGCTGGCGGCGGTACCGTGATCAGCAACGCACCGGCCACCCTGGTCGTGGGCGGCAAGTACACGCAGCTGACCGGCGCGACGCTGGAACTGCGCCTGGGCGCGGCCCAGGGCGGCCGCATGAGCGTGACGGGTGCGGCCACCATCGGCGGCGGCACACTGCGCATCAAGTTCCAGGACGGCGTCAAGCCGGCCGTGGGCGACACGCTCACCGTCATCAGCGCGGCAAGCCTGAAGGGCAAGTTCGAGACCATCACGGTCGACGGCTTTACCGTGACGCCGACCTACACCGACACGGGCCTGCAACTGCGCCTGGGTTCGTAAGCGCAGGTTGTACAAAAATGGGGCCGGGTTCGATGACGAACCCGGCCCCATTGTTTTGCCACGTTGCCGCAGCTTACTCGTCGAACTCTTCCGCCAGATTCTTCCAGCCACGGCTCTTGGCGAACGCCGAAAATTCTTCCGGTGCCTCGAGCACGATCAGACGGCTTTCCTGCAGGCCCGGGTCGCTGTGGCCGAAGTCAGGCCCCACATACCCAAGCGTACGCAGGCGCTCGACGAGCTGACGGACCAGGACAGTATCCTTATAGGCATCAGGATCGAGCTTGGCAGCAAACTCCACGTACACATCGATGATCCCGTAACCCTCGTCAAAAATGCGGATCTCTTTGACGTCGAGGGTACGGCCGTTGCTGTCCTTGGCCTGAAAGGCGCCGGACAGTTCAATATCGGTATCAGTAGTCATGGCACAAGCATAGCACCGAGCCACAGGTTGCGTAGCGCACGCCAGCATCGCAAAACAAAAGCGGGGGGTCAGGTCTGACATTCGGACACGGCCTCTACGCTGGCATCAGTTTTTTGATTTCCTGAAAGCGATAATTCCGGGCGGATCGTTTGATACTGAAAACAAAAGCGGCAAAAGCGGGGTCAAGCGGCAAAAGCGGGGTCAGGTCTGACATTCGGACACGGCCTCTGCACTAGCATCCGTTTTTTGATTTCCTGAAAGCGATAATTCCGGGCGGATCGATTAAAACGGTGTCGGAATCTCAATGCCCCGCTCAGTCAAGCGACTAGGGCTGAGGTCGTGTCTGAATGTCAGACCTGACCCCGGCTTTTGAGCGACTAGGGCTGAAGTCGTGTCCGAATGTCAGACCTGACCCCGGCTTTTGATGGCGGTTACACTTCCCATTGCAGCTTGAAGGTCAGCGACCGGCTCCGTTCATCCACCAGCGGCAGCTTGTCGTCGACGATCCCCAGCGACACGGTGCGGCCGTGGCGCCACTGGTAGCGGTACAGCAGCGAACGGTGCACCTGGCGGTCGTTCCATGCCTCGAGCTGCGTGACGCCATCGTCGCGCCGTGCGGCCCACGTGTTCTGCGCCAGCAGCCGCACGGAATCGCGCGGGCTGAAATGGACGATGGCCAGCGCGCGCCAGGCCGTGTCGGAGAATGCCGGCTGGCCCAGCGTGCCCTGGACCCAGGCACGGTTCACATGTTGATCAAGCTCGAGGGACCAGCCGCGCGGCAAGGGAAAGCGCAGGCCCACGTCCAGGATCACGTTCCCGCCCGGCCCCACGCGGTCGGCATCGGCGTCCAGCTGGCGCCCCAGCGCTGCTTCCAGTGCGATCTTCGAGACCCACGGCGCGGGTGTCGTTTCGATGCCGACGTTGATGACGCGCGTATCGTGCAGGCGTCCCAGCGGCCGCGCGCGCTGGCGGTCGAAGCCCAGCTCGGCCCACACGCCCGTGCGCCGGGTCGCGGCCAGCCAGACGCCGGGGCGCAGCTTGCGCTCGACTGTTTCGCCGCCGGCCTGCCCTGTCACCCGATCGGCCAGCGTGCGCATCTCGTGCAGGACCAGGTAAGTCTCGAACTCGTACAGCTCGAGCCCTCCCAGGGATTGCGGCCCCAGGATGCGGTTGATCGAGCCGGTGGCGCGGGCGATCCCCGCTTGTGGCACGAAGCCGTTGTCGTTGACGAAGCCGGGCGCGATCGCTTCGACCTCGGCCTCGTACCACCAGCGTTCGGTCTTGTGCAGGGATTTCCCCCACAGGTAGCCGCCCGAGCGCCCCGCCACCCGCGCCGGTACATCATCGTCGACAAAGCCCGCGGTCGTGCGCGACACCATCGCCACGCCGGACAGTTGCTGCTGCTCGCCATCCGCCCCTTCGCCGCGCCACTGGGCATCGACGCCGACGACGTCGTTGCCGCCAAAACGGTGGTAGTCGCGCTGCGACGCAAACGCGCCCAGCAGCAAGCCTTCCCCGTGCCAGCGCGCACGCACGAGGCTCGCGACCGTCCGTTTGGTCTGCCCGTATTCCAGCGTTTCGTACGGCTTGCCACGCAGGATCAGGCCACCCGGCTCATCGCGCAGGCTCATCGCCGTGGCGTCGGCATGCGGCCCGCGCCAGGTCGCGCGCAGGCCGTATTCGGGGTCGTTCACGGTCCGCGAATAAAAGGCCGGCAGTGGCAAGCCCAGCACGTCCGCACTCTCCAGGAAGAAGCCGCGCTTCTCGGGCAGCGACAGCGCGATATTACCGGCGCCCTGCGACACCGGCTCGTCGATCTCGACCTGCGAGTAATCGGGATTGATGGTGGCGTTGAACACCCAGTCGGCGCGTGGCCGGGCATTGATTTCCAGGCCCAGTTCGGCCTGGCTGCCGCGCGTGCGCGTGCCCGGCATGGCGGCGCGTTCGCTGCGCACCGTCAGTTCGGGGCGCAGCTCGAGGAAGCGGCGGTCGCGCACCGCTGCCACGGTAGTCTCCATGCCGTCGATCTCCTGCAGGAAGCTCAGGTGGCTGAGCGCATCGATCCGCCATGGCGCCGTCACCAGGAGCATGCCGTCGGCATGCGGGATGCTGCGCTCGACCATCAGGCGCCAGTTGCGGCCATCGGCATACGGAAAGCGCAGGCTCGACAGCGGCCAGCGCACTTCCATGCTGTAGCCGTCGGGCAGGATGGTCACGACTGTCTCGACCGGGAAATCCGGCCCCAGATCGGATTCGTCATCCTCGGCGCGGTGGATGCCGTCGCTGACCACGCCGGTGGTGTTGATGCGCACGAACTGGGCATTGCGGCCATGGCCGGCCGGGTCGATCCAGATGCCGATGAAATCCTGGTCGACGCCGACCTTGTCGCGCCGCGCCAGCAGACCCCGGCGCAGGTGCGGCGCGTCATCCCACGCGCGGATGCCGAACACCAGCGCGCCGTCGTCGACCAGCACCTGCACGCTGGTCTTCAAGGCGCCAGGCGCGGGCGCGCCGTCGCGTGGCTGGTGCTTGTGGAAGTCCTGGTAGACGGGCGCGCGGCGCCATGCGGGGTCATCCAGGGCGCCGTCGATGACGGGCGTGTCGCCCGCCGTGATGCGCAGCGCGCGCAGACCGCTGCCATGCGCATCGAACGCATGCAGGGCAGCACAGAGCAACAAGCCGAGGCAGGCAAACGAGGCGGGAGACATGCGTGTCACCATGAAAATGGGCCGCACAGTCTAGCATGCGACTTGCCAAAGAGAACACTTTTCGACGCCGCCGACGTCGCGCCCGCGATACCTCTGGCGCTGTTCAATTGTGACAACTTGCCCAGGCCGCGTCACCTTGCGTGGCATACCGAATGCATCTGATGACGATTCGTCTGGTCACTCGTACTCGGGACTTGCCAGCGGCCCGATTTGCGCTACCATCGAATGCATGTTGCATGGCCTGCACAGGCCGGCGCGATTCACGGCAGAGGCATGATGAGCTTGACGCAACCAGTATCCGATCCGTCCGCAGCCAGTCGCAGCGATGCCTTGTCGCTCGACCTGCTGCTGAGTAACTTGCCGGGCGCGGCCTACCGTTGTCGCAACGACAGCGAGTGGAGCATGGTGTTCGTCAGCGACGGCATCGAAAAAGTGACCGGCTACTCGGCCGCGGCGTTTACCACCCAGCCGGGGCTGTCGTTTGCCAGCATCATCCTGCCGGAAGACCGCGACCAGATGCATGCGTCGGTGGCGATCGCCCTGGCCCAGAACCAGCCCTTCCAGGTCACGTACCGGATCCGCACTGCCGACGGCCGCATCCGGTGGATCTGGGAACAAGGTGCCCTGAACCGGCAGGCGGGCATGCTCGAAGGGTTCCTGGCCGATTTCACGCGGATCAAGCATGCCGATCTGGTGATGCTCGAGCAGGCATCGTTCCTGCAGCAGGCGCGTGACGCGATCATTGCGATGGACATGGCCTCGCGCATCAGCTACTGGAACCATGGCGCCGAGCGCCTGTACGGCTGGAGCGCGCAGGAGGCGATGGGCAAGCGCTTCGGCGAGCTGCTGTGCGACGAACAGGCTCACTACGAAACCGCCTTTGCACACACGCTGGCCGATGGCGAATGGTCGGGCGAACTGGCCCATGTGCGGCGCGATGGCTCGAAGGTCGACACCGATACCCGCTGGACCTTGCTCGTGCCCGATGCCGTGCCGGGCGCATGCCAGAAGATCCTGGTGATCGGCACCGACATCAGCGAGCGCAAATCCAGCGAAGCAAAGATCTTCCGCCTGGCGTTCTTCGACCATCTCACCGACCTGCCCAACCGCGCCAACCTGCTCGACCAGTTGCGCCGCGCGCTCGTTGGCAGCGCCCGCAGCGGCAAGTGCGGCGCGCTGATGTTCTGCGACCTCGATAACTTCAAGTACCTCAACGACAGCCAGGGCCACGCCGCCGGCGACCTGCTGCTGCAAGCGGTGGCGCGCCGCCTCGAAGGCTGTGTGCGCGAAACCGACATGGTGGCGCGCTTGGGCGGCGACGAGTTCGTGGTGCTGATCCGGCCCGTCGACGAATCACGCGCGGTGGCCGCGGCGCAAGCCGAGACCGTCGCCAGGAAGGTGGTCGCAGCGCTGGCAGCGCCGTTCCAGCTGGGCGACCTGCATTACGCGTTGTCGGTCAGCGTCGGCGTGGTCACGCTGTGCGGCCAGCAAGACACGGTCGAATCGACCTTGCGCCAGGCCGACGCCGCGATGTACCAGGCCAAGGCGGCCGGGCGCAACACGTTCCGCTTCCATGACCCGACAGCGCAGGCCGCATGGCTCGCGCGCGCCGAACTCGAAAACCGCTTGCGCCGCGCGCTGCAGCGCCACGAATTCATGCTGCACTACCAGCCGCAGCTCGACCGCTTCGGGCGCGTGACCGGCGCCGAGGCGCTGCTGCGCTGGCGCCAGCCCGATGGCAAGGTCCTGCTGCCGGCCGAGTTCATCCGCATCGCCGAAGAAAGCGGGCTCATCATCGAGATCGGCGCCTGGGTCATGCGCTCTGCCTGCCGCGAACTGGCGCGCTGGCAGCGCCAGCCGGCAACAGCCGCCCTGACGCTGTCGGTCAACGTCAGCGCGCGCCAGTTCACCGAACCGGATTTCGTCGCGCTGCTGGAGACCATTTTTGCCGAAACCGGCGTGCAGCCGTCGGGGCTCAGACTCGAGCTGACCGAAAGCCTGGTGGTCACCGATTTCACGCTGGCGGCGCAGACGATGGGCGCGCTCAAACGGCAGGGTCTGTCATTTTCGCTGGACGACTTCGGCACCGGCTACTCGTCGCTGGCCTACCTGCGCAAGCTGCCGCTGGACCAGCTCAAGATCGACCGCTCGTTCATGCGCGACGTGCTCACCGACCAGAACGACGCCTCGATCGTGCGTTCGATCATCGCGCTGGGCGACAGCCTGGGCCTGGAGGTCATGGCCGAAGGCGTGGAAACGGCGGGCCAGCGCCAGTTCCTGGCCGATGCGGGGTGCCATCTTTACCAGGGCTTCCTGTACCAGCAGGCCATGAGTGGCGAGACATTCACGCAGTACGTGACCGGCATGCACTGAGGGCGCCGTGCCTGTCCCCGTGCGTTCCGACTTTCACGAGCGTCGCCAGTGATTACGGTACGCGCCTGAAACGTACGTCGAACGGCCCGGCGACGATCTGGCCCGTATCGCCAGGCAGCGCATCGAAGCGCAATTCAAGCTGTTGCGACAGCACGAAAAAACGCGTTGCCGATTGCCGGTACAGGCGCTCCCCCTGGCCCGCCTTGATCCAGAACATCGGCTGTCCGTCCTGCACGGTGATGTCAAAGTCACCCAACCCGGGAATCGCATATTTCCCGGTCATCTGTTGCGCCATCACGGCGTCGATCGGCACTGCTGCGCGCAGTACGGTCTGATAGCTGGGCCAGCCGTACTCCGCGGCGATGGCACGCATGGTCGCGCGTGCCACTTCATCGCCAGCGTCGCCATTTGTCATCACCACCGCGCCACGGCCGCCATCGACGTAGCCAAACAGATAGTTCTGGTACCCGCGGTTGCTGCCACCATGGGCAAACGATGCGGCGGCGCCGCTGCCGGCGGTCTCGAAGCCGAGGGCGTAATCGTTACGGACCGCGGCGAGCATCCTGCGCGCGTTCTCTTGCGTCAGCACCTTGCTGCGCCCCGCCGCAGATGCCTGAACGCCGATGACGAAGCGGGCCAGATCGCTTGGCGTCGTCCACATGCCGGCCGCAGCGAGCTCCGGATAGGTGGACGGGCCACCGGCATACGGTGTGCCGGCGCTGTCATGCGGCAATGCTGCCTTCCCGAGGATGGCGGCGCTGGCTGGCTGGCTGAAAGTGCTGGATGGCATTCCCAACGGCGCCAGCACGCGCGTTTGCATGATCGTCTCGAAAGGTTGGCCAGCCACGTCGGTCATCAGCTGCTGCAACACCGTGTAGCCGCCGCCCGAATACTGCCACGCGCTGCCCGGTGGTGACGCCATGCGTACCGGCGCCGTGTTGGCAGGCGCCGCGCCGTCCAGAACCTGCAGCACGGTCGGGACCGGCATTCCCGGCGCATACCCGGGAAACCCACTGACATTCAGGCCGCCGGTGTGCGACAGCAGTTGCAAGGGACTCACTGGCGCGCCGCCAAATGCCGCAGGCAATTTCCAGCTGCGCAGCTGCGTGTTGATATCGGCGTGCAGGTCCAGCTTTCCCGACTGAACCAGCGTCATGGCGCCAAACGCTGCAACAGGCTTGCTGATCGATGCGGCCTGGAACAGCGTTTCCGGCGTTACCGGCCCGCCGCCCGGACCAACCACGCCATAGCCCTTGGCCCATGCCAGGCGACCTCCGTCGATGACGGCGATGCTCAAGCCAGGTACGTGAAGACGATGCATCTCACCCTCGAGCGTGCTCAGCGGCACCGGCGCGCCGGCCAGTGCCTGAGCAGGCCGCAGGCCCCGCTCGATGCTGGCGATGCGGTGCGCGTTGTCAGTCGCTGCAGCGGCAACAGGGAACGCTAAAGCGGCCAATACCGGCCAGGTGGCGATACGGTGAAATCGTGTCATCGGAAGCGTCGGAATTGGCGATCAGAAAGTATAGCGGACAGCTGAAGCACTGTCGCGCCATGAAAAAAGCCCGCACGCGGCGGGCTCTCGTCATGCGGCTTGCGCCGTGCTTAAAACTTGTAACCCACCGCCAGCACGATCGCCACCGGATCCAGTTTCATGAACTGGGTCTGGCCGGTCGAGAAGTGCACGTCGGTGCGCAGGCGCGTCTTGATGACCGTCGCGTCGGCAAACCAGCGCTCGTCGAAGTTCATCGCGATGCCCACTTGCGCGCTGTAGGTCAGCTTGTTGTCGATCTTGAACGTGGTCGGCACATCGCTGCCCGGGTTCGTGATCGAGGTCAGCTTGCCCGAACCGCGTTCCTTCATGAAGTACGCGTAGGTCGGACCCACGCCGATGAACGGGCGGAAGGCCGCGGTCGGCGCGAAGAAACGATACTGGAAGAACGCGGTCGGCGGCAGTGCTTCGACCGTGCCCACCGAACCCACGCCGGCGATCGCGCCCGCACCGTAGATCTGGTGCTTGTACGGCGTGCCGAGGGCGCCCTCGACCGACAGGTTGTCGGTGAAGCTGTACGACAGGATGAGCACTGGCTGCATGTCGTTGCCGACGTCGGCCTTGGTGCCTGGCAGTGCCGGCGCGCTGATGTCACCGCTTTCGACCTTCGGCATCAGGCGGTTGAAACCGACCTTGGCGGTGATCTGGCCGGCCGATTGCGCTGCTGCGCCGGTGGCGAACGCCAGTGCGGCAGCCACACCCGCAACCTTGGCGATACTGCTAAAACGAACTTTCATGACTTCTCCTGATAGATGTGTGAGGGCCCGCCGCCAGGGCAGGCCCGCCGCTCGTTGCTGAGAACCTGCTTACAGCCAGCCCTTGATAGCCATGTCCTTGAAGACGTAGCGGGCGATAAGGTCGTTCTCGAACGGGGTCGGATGGATCCCGTCGGCGAACATGTAGCGGCTCACATCACCTGCCACCGTGTTGTTGGCGGTGCAGATCAGCGAGGTCCCACCCAGCGCGTTGTTGGCGCACGCCGGGGTACTGGTGTTGGTCAAGCCATACGGGCCAGGATTTTTCACCTGGTCGTTGCTGACCGAGTACAGATCGGAGTACAGCACGCGCGCATCGTCGGCGCCCAGGCCGGCCTTGAGCTGCGTGTTGAAGGCATTGACCATCGCGGCGACCAGCGACTGGATCGCAGCCGGACGCGATTTCGCGGTCGGCGTGCTGGCCACGTCAGGCAGGTTGGCAACGATCACGTACTTCGCGCCCTTGGCCAGCAGTTCGGTCTTGACCAGGCCAGCCATCTGCGCACCGGCAGTTCCCAGCGCCGTTACCATCGCGGTGGCGTTGGTGGTGGCATAGGCGGTCGCGGCGGTGTTGCCGGCAGCAGTGCCGTCCGCTTGCGCGGCGGTCACGAGCGGACCATACACGGCAGGTGCGGCAACAGCCGAGTTGCCCGGCTGGGTGGCGGCAGCGCGCACGGCAGCGGCGACCAGCGTCGCATCGGTCTTGCCTGGACGGGCATTCTCGGTGGCGATCGCGGCCAGGATTGCCTGGGTGGCGGTTTGCGGGTTGGTCGCGGTGGCGCCCAGGCGGGTAGCCAGGGCACCGGCGAAGGCCTGCGCACCGGCAGCGGTACCGGCGCTGGTCACGGCGGCCAGTTGCATCAGCACGTCATTGCCGCCCGACAGGACCGTCACCAGCTCGGTGCCGGTAAATTTGTTGCCGGTCTTGGCCAGGTGGTTGGCGATCTGGGTGACCATCGGGGTGGTCATTTCGCCGATCGGCGAGCCGGTCGCGGCATTGCCCGGGCCAATCGGATTAACCACGCGCGAACCGCCCTGGGCGTAGTTGAAGCAATTCGGATGGTTGACGATCGGAACCGAGAAGCCGAGCGATGCGTCACCTTGCAGACCGGTCTGCGCAGCGCATGGCGCCGGCAGTTTGAGCTGGGCGGCCATGAAGTCGAGCCAGATCTTGCCGTTCAGGTCTTCGCTCTTGGCAGTGCTGTCACCGTTGATGGTGAACTTGCCGCCACCGGCGGCGGCCACGGCGCCGACACGGTAGGTGCCGACGTCCGACAGGCTGTCGCCGAACGAGACCTGGTTGGTGAACGTGACCTTGGTGGCCTGGTCGCCGCCCGCCGGGCTCGTGCCGCCGCCGCACGCGGTCAGCAGCGCTGCCGTCAGCACGGCCAGCGCAAATTTGGTTTGACGCATTGTGTCTCCTGAGTTGATTTTTTCTAAACGAACGCTCGTGCTATTCGCTGCCTGCTTACTATGCCAGCGTTCATTACCCATGTATAGCAAAATCCATTGCTTCAATGGATGATGCGATTCGTACCTAGTAGATCCGATGGGTCTGGCTATTGGGGTCGGATTATAACCAGCCTGATACCGGCAGAAAGTGGGGAATTTGTAACGGGGGGCGGTAAGTTGTGACGTACTTACGCCCCATCAATCGATTCGTTGATTTGAATTAAACGTTTGGTTGACTGTTGAGCAATCCGTGGACGATGCCCGTCGATCCATGCGCAGCGCGGCGCAGGCGATCGTTGACGCCCAGCCACTCGCCCTGCTGCGGCGGTGATTCGACCAGGATGACGTCGGCGCCCTGCCCGTCCATCGCGCGCAGCGCGGCGTACAGCGCGTGGGCAAAGCCGGCTGGCTGCGGCGGCAGGCGCTGCGCGGCGTGGGTTTCCGGCATGGTGCTGACGTGGATCAGCGCGACCTTGCGCCCGGCAGCGTGCAGTTGCTCGATGGTCTCGAGCAGCACCGCGCGCGCCTGCATCGCCACCGGCGTGTGTGGCGCGTAATGCGATTCGAGCGTGCCCGAGGCGCGCGGTGCCGCTGCATCGGCTGCGGCCGGCAGGCGGTCGATCACGGCCGCAATTGCCTCGGCGCTGATGTGGCCAGGGCGCAGCAGCACCGGGCCGAGCGTGTCCAGGCGCGACAGGTCGACGATGGTCGACTCGATGCCGACCTGCGACGCTCCGCCATCGAGCACCATCGCCACCGTGTCGTCCATGGCGAATTCGTCGATGACGTGATCGGCCAGCGTCGGGCTCACGTGCCCGAACTTGTTGGCCGACGGCGCGGCGATGCCGCCCTTGCCACCCTTGAACGCGCGCAGCAGCGCCAGCGCTACCGGGTGCGACGGGCAGCGCAGGCCGACCGTGTCCTGGCCACCGCTGACGGCATCGGGAATGTTCGGCGCGCGTTTCAGGATCATCGTCAGCGGGCCGGGCCAGAAGGCCGCGGCCAGCGCGCCCGCCTCGGCCGGGATGTCGCAGGCCCAGTAATCGAGCGGGGCTTCCGGCGCCAGGTGCACGATCACGGGATGGTCTTGCGGCCGGCCCTTGGCCGCGTAGATGGCGGCCACCGCAGCCGGATTCTCGGCATCGGCGCCCAGGCCGTACACGGTCTCGGTCGGAAACGCGACCAGCTCGCCCGCTTCGAGCAGGCGGGCAGCGGTGTCGATGACCGACTGGTCGATCTGCAGGTCGGTCATGGTTACGCTTCGATGCCGAGGATGGCGCAGGCGGCGCGCAGACTGGTCTGCGCTTCGCCGAGCGTCGGCGCAACGAAGGTCACGTGGCCCATCTTGCGGGCGCGGCGCGGGTCGTCCTTGCCGTACAGGTGCAGGTTGGCGCCCGGCAGCGCCAGCACGCGGTCCCAGGCCGGTTCGCGCGTGTTGTCAGTGTCACCGTCAAACCACACGTCGCCCAGGATGTTGAGCATGACGCTCGGCGAATGCTGGCGCACGTCGCCCAGCGGCAGGCGGGCCATCGCGCGCACCTGCTGCGCGAACTGGCTCGTGATGCAGGCATCTAACGTGTAGTGGCCGCTGTTGTGCGGGCGCGGTGCCATCTCGTTGACGACCAGCGTGCCGTCGTCGAGCACGAAGAACTCGATGCACAGCACGCCGACGTAACCCAGCTGGTCAACGATGGCGCGCGCCGCATCCTGGGCCTGGCGCGCGCATTCGGGCGACACGTTCGGGCCCGGCACGGTGGTGGTAAACAGGATGCCGTCGCGATGCACGTTTTCGGCGATCGGGTACACGACCGAGGCGCCGTCATGGCCGCGCGCGGTCAGTACCGACACTTCATAGGCCAGCGGCAGCATCTTTTCGAGCATGCAGGTCACGCCATCCATATCGTCAAACGCCGCGCGCACATCGTCGCGCGTGCGCACGCGCACCTGGCCCTTGCCGTCGTACCCCATGCGCACGGTTTTCAAAATACCCGGCAGCAGGTCGTCACCAATGGCGTCGATGTCGGCGTGCGAGGCGATCGTCTTGTGCGGCGCCGGCATCACCTTCGAGGCTGGCGCGCACTCGACAAAGAAACGCTTCTCGGCAATGCGGTCCTGGGCGATCGACACGCACGACGCGCCCGGTGCGACAAAGCTGCCTTCGGCCAGCAGTTGCAGGCTGTCGGCCGGGACGTTCTCGAACTCGGTCGTCACGGCGGCGCACAGCGTGCGCAGTTCGGCCAGCGCCGCTGCATCGTCGTAGTTGCCTTCGATGGTGCGATCAGCAACCTGCCCGGCCGGGCAATCGGCGCTCGGCTCGAGCACGGCGACCTGGTAGCCCATGCTTTGCGCGGCATGCGCGAACATGCGGCCAAGCTGGCCACCACCCATCACGCCAAGCCAGGTGGACGGATCGGCCGATGGAAGAATTGGAGAAGTCTGCTGCGCTTGGGTCATCGGATCAAACAGGTAAGGTCATGGCCTGGGCGGCGGCGGTCTGGTCGCGGCGGAACTGCTCCAGCTTGTCGGCCAGCGCCTCGTCATTGGCAGCGAGGATCGCCACGGCGGTCAGCGCTGCATTGGCGGCACCCGCTTCACCGATGGCGAACGTCGCCACCGGCACGCCCTTGGGCATCTGCACGATCGACAGCAGCGAGTCTTCGCCACGCAGGTACTTTGATGGCACGGGCACGCCCAGCACCGGCACGATGGTCTTGGCGGCCACCATGCCAGGCAGGTGCGCCGCGCCGCCGGCGCCGGCGATGATCGCGCGCAGGCCGCGTGCGCGGGCTGTCTCGGCGTAGGTGAACATTTCGTCCGGCATGCGGTGCGCCGAAATCACCGACGCTTCGAACGGCACGCCGAACTGCTTCAGGATCGCGACCGCGTTCTGCATCACGTCCCAGTCGGACGATGAGCCCATGATGACGCCGACGAGCGGCTTGGATTGCTCGGTCATCACTTATGCCTTCAGCTTTTCGCCGGTCAGGCGTTCGATGGCCTCGAAATACTTGGCCTGGGTTTTGTCGATGACGTCTTGCGGCAGGCTTGGCGCCGGCGCGGTCTTTGGCCACTCGGTCAGCGTTTCGAGATAGTCACGCACGAACTGCTTGTCGAACGACGGTGGCGACATGCCCGGCGCGTACGAGTCGGCTGGCCAGAAGCGCGACGAATCGGCGGTCAGCACTTCGTCCATCAGGTGCAGCACGTTGTTGTCGTCCAGGCCGAATTCGAATTTGGTATCGGCGATGATGATGCCGCGCGTGGCCGCGTATTCGGCGGCGGTCGTGTAGAGCTTGATGCTGATGTCGCGCATCTTGGCGGCCAGTTCGGCACCGATTTTTTCTTCCATCTGGGCGAACGAGATGTTTTCGTCGTGCTCGCCCAGATCGGCCTTGGCGGCTGGCGTGAAGATCGGTTCCGGCAGCCTTTCAGCTTGCTGAAGACCGGCTGGCAGCGAGATGCCGCAGATGGCGCCGCTTTGCTGATAATCCTTCCAGCCCGAACCGATGATGTAGCCGCGCACGACGGCTTCGACCATGATCGGTTTCAGGCGCTTGGCCACGACCGCGCGGCCGGCCACCTGCTCAACCTCGTTCGGCGCGACCACGCTTTCCGGCGCAACGCCGGTCAGGTGGTTCGGCACGATGTGGCCGAGCTTCTCGAACCAGAAATCGCTCATCTGGTTCAGTACCTTGCCTTTGCCGGGAATCGGCTCGTTCATGACCACGTCGAAGGCCGACAGGCGGTCGGTGGTGACGATCAGGATCTTGTCGTCGCCAACGGCGTAGTTATCGCGCACCTTGCCGTGACCGAGCAGTGGCAGGGACTGAATGGAGGATTGGTAGAGGCTGTTCATAGATGGGGTATCAGGAAAGCGGAACCGGCGGAACGGGCCGCCGGTTGTGAAAGTCAGGCGGTAAAGCCTGGTCAATGCGATATTTTACGTCAATTTGCGACGCGGGCGATCGAACCCGGGGATGGCGGCGTTGCCGCCATCCCTACGATTTATTGAACGATCTGCGACAGCTCGCCGGCCTTGTAGCGCTCGGCCATCTTGTCCAGCGGGATCGGCTTGATCTTGTCAGCCTGGCCTTCGCAGCCGAACGACAGGAAGCGCGCCTTGCACACGTCCATTGCCGCTTCGCGCGCCGGCTTCAGGTAGTCGCGTGGATCGAACTTCGACGGATTCTGGAACATGTACTTGCGAATCGCTGCCGTCATCGCCAGGCGAATGTCGGTGTCAATGTTGATCTTGCGAACACCGTGCTTGATGCCCTCTTGAATCTCTTCGACCGGCACGCCGTAGGTCTCTTTCATGTCACCGCCGAATTCGCGGATGATTGCCAGCAGCTCTTGCGGCACCGACGACGAACCGTGCATCACCAGGTGGGTGTTCGGGATGCGCGCGTGGATTTCCTTGATGCGGTCGATTGCCAGGATGTCGCCGGTTGGCTTGCGCGTGAACTTGTACGCGCCGTGCGAGGTACCGATGGCGATTGCCAGCGCGTCGCACTGGGTGCGCTTGACGAAGTCGGCGGCCTGGTCGACGTCGGTCAGCAGCTGCTCGCGGGTCATGGCACCGTCGGCGCCGTGGCCGTCTTCCTTGTCGCCCATCATGGTTTCGAGCGAACCGAGCACGCCCAGTTCGGCTTCGACGGTCACACCGATCGAGTGCGCGAACTTGACGACCTCTTGCGAGACAGCGACGTTGTATTCATAGCTGGCGACGCTCTTGCCATCGGCTTCGAGCGAACCGTCCATCATCACCGACGAGAAACCCGAACGGATCGCAGCCATGCAGACTGCCGGCGACTGGCCGTGATCCTGGTGCATGACGACCGGAATGTGCGGATAGGCTTCGACAGCAGCGTCGATCAGGTGACGCAGGAAGGCTTCGCCCGCGTACTTGCGCGCGCCGGCCGATGCCTGCATGATCACCGGGCTGTTGACAGCGTCGGCGGCAGCCATGATGGCCTGCACCTGTTCGAGGTTGTTGACGTTAAATGCCGGCAGGCCGTAGCCGTTTTCGGCGGCGTGGTCCAGCAACTGACGCAGTGATACGAGTGCCATGGTAGTACTCCAAAACAATAAAGAAACTTGTCGGGAAGTGGCGCGTGCCGAGCGCGGCATGCCCAACTGCCGGCATGCCGTGAACGCATCAGGCGCGGCGCCCCATCCCGTTAATCATATTCGCCCACACGCACGATCTTGAGCGCATTGGTGCCGCCGGCTTCGCCCATCGGCGAACCCCACGTCACCACGATCAGGTCACCCTTGCGCACGTAGCCTTCGTTCATCAACAGCTCTTCGGCCTTGCGCAGCACGGCGTGGCTGCCACCTTCCTGCTCGAGGTGGAAGGCGCGCACGTTGCGGTACAGCGAAGCCTTGCGCTCGGTCGTCTTGAGCGGGGTCAGCGCCAGGATCGGCGTGTCGATGCTGTGACGGCTCATCCACAACGCGGTCGAGCCCGATTCGGTCAGCGCCACGATCGCTTTCACGCGCAGGTGATGCGCGGTAAACAGCGTACCGTACGCGATGGTCTGGTCGATGCGGGTGAACTGTTTGTTGAGGAAATCGACGTCGATCTTGTTGTATTCGGACATCTCGGCTTCGAGACAGACCGCGGCCATCATCTCGACGGTTTCGATCGGGTACTTGCCCGATGCAGTCTCAGCCGAGGTCATGACGGCGTCGGTGCCATCGAGCACGGCGTTGGCGACGTCCGAGACTTCGGCGCGGGTCGGCACGGCGTTGACGATCATCGACTCCATCATCTGGGTCGCCGTGATGGCCAGCTTGTTCGAATCGCGCGCCATGCGGATCATGCGCTTTTGCAGCGCCGGCACGGCAGCGTTGCCCACTTCGACGGCCAGGTCGCCACGGGCAACCATGATGCCGTCCGACGCATCCAGGATCTCCTGCAGCAGCGGGATCGCTTCGGCGCGCTCGATCTTGGCGATCATCATCGGCTTGTGGCCGTACGGCTCGCCGGCGATATTGGCCAGCTGGCGCGCCATTTCCATGTCGGTCGCGCTTTTCGGGAACGAAATGGCCAGGTAGTCGGCCTGGAAGCTCATCGCGGTCTTGATGTCTTCCATGTCCTTGGACGTCAGGGCCGGCGCGGTCAGGCCACCGCCCTGGCGGTTGATGCCCTTGTTGTTCGACAGCTCGCCGCCGACCTTGACGGTGGTGCAGATTTCGTGGCCAGCGACGCGGTCGACGATCAGCACGATCAGGCCGTCATTGAGCAGCAGCCTGTCGCCCGGCTTGACGTCGCGCGGCAGCGCCTTGTAGTCGAGGCCCACGCGCTCCTGGTTGCCCAGTTCGCCGTTCTCGCCCCACTTGGCATCCAGGATGAACCGGTCGCCATTGGTCAGGAAAATCTTGCCTTCTTCAAACTTGCCGACGCGGATCTTCGGACCCTGCATGTCGGCCATGATGGCCACTTCACGGCCGCACTCGGCGGCAGCACGGCGTACCAAGGTGGCCCGGTCGATATGATCCTGGGCCTTCCCGTGCGAAAAATTCAGGCGTACGACGTCGACGCCGGCGCGGATCATTTTGACGAGAATATCGAAGTCGGTCGATGCTGGGCCGATGGTTGCGACGATCTTGGTGCCACGGTACATGAAGTGTCCTTGTAAAAAACAAAGCGCAGCCACGGCTGCGCTAGGGTCTCATTTATGCTGCAGACTGCGCGCTGCGTTGCAGCAGGATATCCACCGCCGGCAGCGTTTTTCCTTCGAGGAATTCCAGGAAGGCGCCACCGCCGGTCGAAATGTAGCCGATCTGGTCGGCGATCTTGTATTTTGCAATCGCGGCCAGGGTGTCGCCGCCACCGGCGATCGAAAAGCCCTTGGAACCGGCGATGGCCAGCGCCAGGGTCTTGGTGCCCTCGGCAAACTGGTCGAATTCGAACACGCCGACCGGACCGTTCCAGACGATCGTGCCAGCCGTGGCGACCTGCTCTGCCAGCATGGCGGCGGTCTGCGGGCCGATGTCGAGGATCATGTCGTCGTCTTGTACGTCAGCCACCAGCTTGACAGTGGCAGCGGCCGTTGGCGCAAATTCCTTGGCGCACACGACGTCGACAGGGATCGGCACCTGCGCGCCGCGCGCGGCCATCTTGTCGATGATGGCTTTGGCTTCGTTCACCAGGTCGTTTTCAACGAGCGACTTGCCGATGTTCAGGCCGACGGCCTTCATGAACGTGTTGGCGATGCCGCCGCCGACGATCAGGTTGTCGACCTTGTCGGCCAGGCTTTGCAGGATGGTCAGCTTGCTCGAGACTTTCGAGCCGGCGACGATCGCCAGCAGCGGACGCTGCGGCTGACCGAGGGCCTTGCCCAGTGCGTCGAGTTCAGCGGCCAGCAGCGGGCCTGCGGCGACGACCGGTGCAAACTTGGCGATGCCGTGGGTGGTGGCTTCGGCGCGGTGCGCAGTGCCGAACGCATCATTGACGTACACATCGCACAGCTTGGCCATTTTCTGGGCCAGCTCGTCGTCGTTTTTCTTTTCGCCCGCATTCACGCGGCAGTTTTCAAGCAGCACGACCGAACCCGGCGCGACATCGACACCGTCGACCCAGTTTTGCTTGAGTTCGACCGGCTGGCCGAGCAGCTCGGACAGGCGCGCGGCGACCGGCGCCAGGCTGTCTTCCGGCTTGAACGCGCCTTCGGTCGGCCGACCGAGGTGCGACGTCACCATCACTGCCGCGCCCGCCTTGATGGCGGCCTGGATCGCCGGCACCGAAGCGCGAATGCGCGTGTCTTCGGTGATATTGCCAGCGTCATCTTGTGGCACATTCAGGTCGGCGCGAATGAAGACGCGCTTGCCCTGCATGGCGTTCTGATCGATCAGGTCTTGCAAACGGGTGAAACGGCGGGAAGCGTCCATTGGTCAGCGTGGCAATAGTGAAAAAACGTCATTGTACATCAGGGGGTCGCGCCAAAAACGTGCAGGACGCGCAGTGCGGTAAACACAAGCATGCCGAATAAAATCGTCAGCAGCATGTTACGGCGCCACACATAGAACGCAAACGCGGCCAGCCCCGCCAGCAGCTTCGGATTGGCCAGCGTGAACTGCAGCCCACCTTGGGGATCGATCAGAAAATCGGGCCCGATGATGGCTGCCAGCGCGCAGGCCGGCGCATAGCGCAGCATTTCCTGCACCCGTGGCGGAATCGATACGCGGTGGCCGATCAGCCAGAACGAACTGCGCGTGGCGGCCGTGGCCACGCACAGCACGCCAATCACGACCCAGATTTCCCAATCAGCCACGGCGTGCCTTTATTTTGTCCATTGTTTCTTCGATCACCATCGCCGTCACCATCCCGACCAGCACTGCCAGCAGCAAGCCCAATTTGTAGGGCAACTCATAGGCCAGCACCGAAACCGTGCCCGCCACCAGCACGCCGCACAAGGCCGCGCGGTTGATCATCAACGGCACCATGATGCAGAGGATCGCCAGCGTGCCGGCAAAGCCCAGGCCCCATTCGGCCGGCACGGTGCTGCCCAGGAACACCCCGATCACCGAGCCAATCTGCCAGGCGCCCCAGTTCGGGAACATCAAGCCCTTCAGGTACGACAGCTTGCCCACCGCCGGCGTCGGGCTCGGATATTTCTGCAAGAACAAGGCGACAGAAATATCGCCCGAGATATAGCCGAGATACAGGCGCTGACGCCACGGCAAGTGGGCAAAGTGCGGCGCGAGCAGCGCCGAAAAGATCACGAAGCGCAGATTGACGACCAGCGCCGTGGCGAAGATGACCCAGATCGGCGCCTGCGCCGCGATCAGCGGCAGCGACGCCAGTTGCGCCGAGCCGGCGAACACCAGCAGTGTCATGCCCAGCGCCTGAGGCACGGACAGGCCACTCTTGACCATGGCGATGCCCACCACCAGGCCCCAGGCAGCGATGCCAAACAGCGTCGGCAGGCCAGTCTTGAAGCCGTCGCGAAATGCGTCGCGGTCGGGCGCGTCGCCGATCGTGACCGGCGGCTGGCCAGCCGGCTCGCCCGCGTTCACGGGCATGGTGGTGTGGCGTTCGTGCAACTTCCCAGCGGCGAAATGACGGCTGGGACGACAGCGGCGGTCTGGAAACAGAGGGGCATGAAACGCATGGAATGGGTCGTGGCCTCTTGAGAAAGGGCACTTGGGCTCAATATGTTGAGCGCATTATTTTACGGTCATTTCGACAATAGAGCGAATCCGTTAGAATCCTGTCTTTGCCCACCTGCCAGACGGAGACACCAGATGACCCAAAAGACGATGCCAATCGTGGAACTCACGGCGAAAGACTTGCCGGCGCACTGCCCGAACCCGGCCATGCCGCTGTGGTCGTCGCACCCGCGCGTCTTCCTCGATTTCGACCACCATGGCGAGGCGAAATGCCCGTACTGCGGTACCGGCTACCGCCTGGCGCCGGGCACAGTGCTCAAGAACCACTGATCTTTCGGGGCGTACGCGACTGCGCGCGCCCCTCTCCTCACTTCTTCATGCCCTACCGCGCACCACGCTGGCTGCCTGGCGGCCATCTCCAGACCATCTACCCGGCGACCTGCATCGCCAAGCCGCCCGTTGCCTACCGCCGCGAGCGCTGGACGAGTGCGGACGGCGATTTTGTCGATCTCGATTTTGTCGACGGCCAGCCGGGCCAGCCGCTGGTGGTGCTGTTTCATGGCCTTGAAGGCTCGTCGGACAGCCATTACGCACGTGCATTGATGGCGGCGCTGGCCGCGCGCGGCTGGTCGGGCGTGGTGCCGCATTTTCGCGGCTGCTCGGGCGAGCCGAACCTGGCGCCCCGCTTCTATCACTCGGGCGACGCCGCGGAAGTCGAGTGGATCGTGCGCTCATTGCGCGCGCGCCATGATGGCGTGTTCTACGCGGCCGGCGTGTCGCTGGGCGGCAACGCGCTGCTGCGCTGGCTGGGCGAATCGGGCCATGGCGCATCGATCGTCGATGCGGCGTGTGCGGTCTCGGCCCCGCTCGACCTGGCGCGCGGCGGCGCAGCGCTGTCATCGGGCTTCAACATGATTTACACCCGGATGTTCCTGCAGACACTGAAGCCCAAGTGCCTGGCCAAGCTCGACCAGTTTCCGGGCCTGTTCGACCGCGCCGCGCTGCTCGCCGCGCGCGACCTGTATGCGTTCGACAATGTGGTGACCGCACCGCTGCACGGCTACCGCGACACCGACGACTACTGGCACCGCGCCAGCGCACGTCACGTGCTGGACGCGATCACCGTGCCGACGCTCGTGCTCAATGCACGCAACGATCCGTTCCTGCCAGGGATGTATTTGCCGACGACGGCCTCGGCTGCGGTGACGCTCGAGTATCCGGCCACCGGTGGGCACGTGGGCTTTCCGACCGGGCCGTTTCCGGGGCGGATCGACTGGCTGGCGCAGCGCATCCTGCAGCATTTCGATGGCTTGTCGGGCACCCGCGCGCTGACCGGCGCCGAACTGTGCGATGCTGGCTGACACTATGGACGATATCGTAAAACAGGCAATGGCCAAGTGGCCAAACGTACCGCACTGCTACGGCTGGCTCGCACTCGATGCGCGCGGCCACTGGCGCATGCGCGACGAAGCGACCCAGCAGGCCGGCTTGCCCGGCGACCGGCTCGAGAACGAGAAACTGGTGGGGTTCATCAACCGCAACTACCTGCACGACGAGCGGGGCAACTGGTATTTCCAGAACGGTCCGCAGCGCGTGTACGTGAATCTGGAGGCCGCGCCGTTCATCGCACGCACCGATCCGCAGCAGGGTTTGCTATTGCAAACCGGGCAGGCGCTGACGGCTGTCGAGCACGTGTTTCTGAGCGATGCCGGCGCCGTGCTGTTTGCGGCCGGCGAGGTCGTGGCGCAGCTCGATGACCGCGATGTGGCGCAGGTGCTGGGCCAGTTCACGCTGGATGGCCGCAGCGCATCGGATGACGCCGTCATGGCGTGGCTGGGCGGCGGCGCTGGCACGTTGGCGTTGCCGTGGCAGGGCAAGGTGTTCACTGTGGAACGGGTAGCAGATGCCGACTTGGCGCAGCGGTTCGGGTTCAACAGGATGCCGGCGCCCTGAGCCGGTGATGGTGGCCAGGTGATCTGGCTGCCAATCCGCCCGCGCCGCGTAGGGTGGAAGGCTTTGCCTTCCACGCGGTGATCGTTGCCGGCGCCGATTTCGGGCCGGATGATCTCGCTGTCAACCATCACCGCGTGGACGGGATACCCGTCCACCCTACCGTGATGGTCGTTACCGGCACCACGTTCAGGCCGGCTGATCTGGTGGACCGTCAATCGTCCTTCTCTTCTTTGTCTTTCTTTTGCTGCGCCTCGAGTTCGCGGGCGCGCGCGTCGATCACGGCCTGGTCGTAGAACGATGCGTCGCGCGCCTTGCGCGCCAGCTCCAGCTGCGCCATCGCGGCCGGCGTGGCGCCGGCCAGCACGTACGATTCGGCCAGCGCCATATGCTGCAAAGCGATCTTGCCCTGCTTTGCATAGGCCTTGGCCAACAGATCCTGCAGCTTGTATTCCTCGCGGTATTGCTGCGACTGGTCACGCAGAAAGCGCGTGGCCTCGTCGAGTTTGCCCGTGGCGATCATGGCGTCGGCATACTGGTGCGCCAGCGAGCGCGATAGCGGAAAACGCGCGTGCATCGTCTCGGCTTCTTTCACGGCCTCGGCCAGCACCGCCGCCGGCTGGCCCGGCGCCATCTTGATCTCGATCGCCAGACCGGCATACATCGTCGCGCCATCGCCGACGTTCGACGCCGCCGACAGCACGCCTTCGCGTGGCTTCATCGTCTCGCGCGACTTGTCGAGCCAGCTCTGCGCATCGGCCAGGTTGCCCTGCTTGAGCGCCAGGTAGGCCAGGCCATACTGCGCGCCGGCCTGCTGATGGCGGTGCGTTTCCCTGAGCTGCGTGTTGAACGCGCTGCGCGTGTTGCGCTGGCCCTGCTCGCTTGGCTCCTGCAGCACGCGGATGCGCGCGCGCACCAGGTGAAAGTCGAGGCTGTCGACGCGCTGCTTCTTGGGCATCTCGCGGATGCGCGCCTGCATGTCGCTGATGCGCTCCTGGGTCAGCGGGTGGCTGCTCAGGTTACTCAACCCTGTCGGCAGTTCGCCATACAATTTTGACGCATTTTGCAGGCGCCGGAAAAACGCGACGATGCCGGTGGTGTCATAGCCGCCCGCCTCCATGATCTGGAAGCCCACGCGGTCGGCCTCGCGCTCGGCGTCACGGCTGAAGTTGAGCTGGCGCTGGACCACCAGGCCCTGGCCGCCCATCAGCACGCCCATCGCCGCATCCGAGCCGGCCTTGGCCGCCAGCGCCGCCAGGATCATCGATGCCAGCGGCAGCAGGATATCCTGGCGCTGCTGGCCCAGCATGCGCGCAATGTGGCGCTGCGTGACGTGGCCGATCTCGTGCGCCACGACGCCGGCCAGTTCGGATTCGGTCTGGGCCGCGATCACGAGGCCCGAGTGCGCACCGATGAACCCGCCCGGCAGCGCGAACGCGTTCAGGGCCGCATCGCGCACGGCAAAGAAGTGAAAATCGGCATTGGTTTCGCCACGCGCGCCGGGCGCTGCAGCCACGAGGCCATTGCCGAAGTTGTTCAGGTATTCGGAGATGGGTTCGTCGTCGAGGTAATCGCGGTCGCGCCGGATATCGCGCATGATCTCTTCGCCAAGCTTGCGCTCGACGACCGGCGACAGGTCGACACGTGCGGTGTCGCCCAGCGTCGGCAAGTGGATGTGATCGGGGCGCTGGAGCGGATCGGACTGGGCGGCCACGGCAAACGCTGCCGTCGTGCACAGGGCAACGGCGGTCAGGACGGGGCGCCAGCGGCGCACGGATGCTGGTCGGACGACAGATTTCACGGTGCTATCATAACCGTATCCGCATGCACCCTGCTGCTCCCAGAACACTTTGTTACCCAACGATACCAAGCCATTCATGACGCAATCCACCCCGACCGCAGACCATCTGACCCACTTCGACGCCACCGGCCAGGCCCATATGGTCGATGTCGGCGCCAAACAGGACACGCACCGCATCGCAGTGGCCGCCGGCACCATCCGCATGCAGCCGGCCACGCTGGCCCTGATCACGTCTGGCAGCGCAAAAAAAGGCGATGTGATCGGCATCGCGCGCATCGCCGCGATCATGGCCTCCAAGCGCACGAGCGACCTGGTGCCGCTGTGTCACCCATTGCCGATCACGCGCGTGGCGGTCGATTTCGAGATTGATGCGGCGACCAACAGCGTCCATTGCCGAGCCCAGGTGGAAACCATCGGCAAGACCGGCGTCGAGATGGAAGCGCTCACTGCGGTGCAGGTCGGCTTGCTGACCGTCTACGACATGTGTAAGGCGGTCGACCGCGGCATGGTCATGACCAATGTGCGGGTGCTGGAAAAGCATGGCGGCAAGAGCGGCGACTGGACGGCGCAGCCCGAGCGCTAAAGCTCAGGAGCGTCTCCTTCCAGCGTGCTCAGTGCACTGAAGCGATCAACCTCACGGAGCGGTCAAGGTCAGCTTGCGGCCAACCTGCAATTCGCGTGGATCGTTGATGTTGTTCCACTTCGCCAGATCCCCATGCTGGATATTATTTTTCTCTGCGATGCTCCACAGGGTGTCGCCCTTGTCGACCACGTACGTGCCCTCGCCGCCGGATCCGGTCATGCCTGCAGTCGATGAGCCTGAAGCGGCTGATGACGCCGCTGGCGTGGCTTCGGTAGCAGGCGTCGCGGGCACCAGGACCGCTGCCGGGGCAGGCGCCTCGGCTGGCGCTGACGTGACCGGCGGGGTAGCGACCGGTGCGGGGGTGACCGGCGCGGGCGCATCTTTATTACATGCGACCAGCAGGGGAATACAAGCAAATGCAGTCAGTAGCGTTTTCATGTCGACCTCTATGGTTGTTGGAAAGGTATGCCTCCACATGAGGGCAAGGCACCACCGGCCGTAGCGCCGGAGCAGTGCCGAATACTCTCGAACTCTCATCATAGGCTCTATGATCAAAAAATCAAGAACTATTGTACAAATGTAGTTTGATTGCGTTTGCTCGTGGCCTGGAGCATCCCGCCAGCGCTGCCCGCGCATCCGGATGACCTCAGCCTTTCGGCAACGGCAACCCTTCCGTGATGGCCAGATGCTCCAGCGCATCTTCCATCACGACGCGCGCGCGGCCTGCCGCCATCTTCAGCCGCGCATGCAGCGCCTCGTCACCCGGATTGCGGTGGGCGCACTGGTCGCTGTAGCGCTCGAAGCTGGAAATCATCATCAGGATCTCGGACAAGTGCCGGGGACATTCGCAATCGAGGCGGATGCCAGCCGCCGTCATGATGTTGCCCAACGCTTCCTCATCGAAGCGGGGCGGCGCCACAGGCGGCAGCGGCTGCTCCTGCAGCGGCGGACGGTGGCCGGTCAGCGCCGACTGACACAGCAGCGCCAGTTCGGACAAGTCTGCCGGAATGCGCGCCACCAGGCAGCCTTGGGCGCGCAGGGCACGAATCGTGGCACTGGAACAAAAGCGGTACAGCACCACGACGGCTGCAACGCCGCTGGCCTCGCGCGCGGCGGCAATCGGCGCCAGGCCGGTATCGTCGAGTTCGGACTGTTCGATTACCAGCACATCAGCCCCGACATCGCGCGGCAACCCCAGCGCCTGTGCCAGGGTGGCGCAATGACCGCGCACGTCCAGCCCCAGTGCAGCTTGGCCGGTGGCAGCGATTCGGCGCGACAGCATGGCGCCGACCAGCAGTACGCGCGCCGGCGAGGTGGCAATCGCCCTCGCCTGACCATCCAGCCCCAGCATCGATTGCAGCTGTTCACGGTTCAAGCCGGCCAGCACGCCGATCGAATGGCCCTGATCGACCAGTTGCTTGAGCAGGCCAAGGCGCGCGACCTGTTCGGCCGAATACAGGCGCTGGCCGCGCTCAGAACGCTGCGCATCCGATAAACTGTAACGGCGCTCCCAGACCCGCAGGGTTTCTACAGGCAATCCGGCCAGGCGCGCAGCAGCACCGGTCCGGTACATGATCGGTTCATGATGGGTTCTTAATAAGGTTTCCATGATTTTCGTCCCTTGATTGAACCTTTATTATGCTACAGAAACGGTGCACACGTTAGACAAGTTGTAAAAAGAGGATTACATTGGAATCAACGCGGTTCACAACGAACTGCAATAACCACATGGAGTCATACGATGAAAAAATTTCTGATCGCACTGCCACTCGCCTTCGCCTTCGGCGCCGCCAACGCAGCAGATATCGTTGATACCGCCAAATCGGCTGGCACGTTCAATACGCTGGTCACGGCTGTCCAGGCTGCCGGCCTGACCGACACCCTGAAAGGTCCGGGCCCGTTCACCGTGTTCGCACCGACCGATGCCGCATTTGCCAAGATTCCAAAAGCCAAACTCGACGCACTGCTGAAAGACAAGGCCGCGCTGACCAAGGTGCTGACGTACCACGTGGTGCCAGGCACCGTGAAGGCAGCCGACGTCAAGCCAGGTGACGTCAAGACCGTCGAAGGCAGCGCCTTCAAGGTCAAGGTCGCCGGCGGCAAAGTCATGGTCGACAAGGCCACTGTCACCAAGACCGACATCGTCGCCGACAACGGCGTGATCCACGTCATCGACACGGTCATCATGCCAAAATAATCACAAACTTCCTGTGCGCTAGGGAACGTTAAAGCGCCCCCGCTGCCGGCATTGCCGGATAGCGGGGGCGTTGTCGTATCGGCTGGCGTGGCGCGCGTGGTACATTCCCGGCTTGCCTGCGGCACCCGGCCGCGGGACTGATCGACGAGGATGGCATGAAATTTCGTTTGATGACGGTGGCAGCGGCGACACTGGCCGCCACCACCGCAATGGCCGCGCCGCGCGGCTTCACCGTGGAAGACCTGGTCAATATGGAACGGGTCGGCAGCCCGGCCGTATCGCCGGACGCCACGCGCGTGATTTACACCGTGCGCAGCACCGACATGGAAAAGAACCGCGGCAACACCCAACTCTGGATGATCGACCTGCGCGCCGCCAAGCCGACGCCGCAGCGCCTGACCGACCATGCGTCGAGCAGCGCCGATCCGGAATGGTCGCCGTCGGGGGACGCTGTGTATTTCCTGTCCGCGCGTTCGGGCTCGTCGCAGGTATGGCGCCAGCCGGTAGCCGGCGGCGCGCCTGTCAAGGTGACCGATCTGCCGCTGGACGTCGACAACTTCCGCGTCGCACCCACGGGCGACCGCCTGGCGTTCAGCCTGGCGGTATTCCGCGACTGTGCCGACCTGGCCTGCACCAAGGCCCGGCTCGACGCGAAAGAAAAAGAAAAGGCCACCGGCAAGGTGTATGACCGCCTGTTCGCGCGCCACTGGGATACCTGGAACGACCACCGCAATGCAGTGCTGTTCTCGGCGCCGATCGGCGCAGCAGGCGCGATCACCGGCGAGCCGGTCAGCCTCTCGGGCTCGCTCGACGGCGACGTGCCCTCCAAACCGTTCGGTGACCGCGAAGAATACCGCTTCAGCCCGGACGGCAAGACGGTCGTGTTCTCGGCCCGCATCGCGGGCAAGACCGAAGCCTGGTCGACCAACTTCGACCTGTACAGCGTGCCCGCGGCAGGCGGCACCGCGCCGCGCAACCTGACGGCGGACAATCCGGCCTGGGACACCAAGGGCACGTTCTCGCCCGATGGCCGCACCCTGGCTTACCTGGCGATGGCGCGCCCCGGCTTCGAGGCCGACCGCTACCAGATCATGCTGATGGATGTGGCGACCGGCCAGAAGCGCCCGCTGGCGGCGAACTGGGATCGCTCGGCCGGCAGCCTGGTCTGGCGCGCCGATGGCAAGGCGCTGATCGTCGATGCGGAAGACGTCGGCCAGCACCGTCTGTTCTCCATCGACGTGGCCGGCGGCAAGGTCACCCCGCTGACCGACACCGGCGCCGTGGGCGCGTTCGATCTGCGCCGTGATACGCTGGTCTATACCCATGCGAACCTGTCCGCTGGCGCGCAGTTGTTCTCGATGAAGCTGGGCGCCAAGCCGAAGCAGCTGACCACGTTGAATAGCGAGCTGCTGAAGGATGTGCGCTGGGGCGAGGCCGAGCAGTTCTCGTTCGCCGGCGCCAATGGCGACACCGTCTACGGTTACGTGATGAAGCCGTGGAATGCGCAGCCAGGCCAACAATATCCGGTGGCGTTCATCGTCCACGGCGGGCCGCAAGGCAGCTTCGGCAACAGCTGGAGCTATCGCTGGAATCCGCAGACCTATGCCGGCGCAGGTTACGCGGCCGTGTTCATCGACTTCCACGGTTCGACCGGCTACGGCCAGAAGTTCACCGACTCGATCAGCAACGACTGGGGCGGCAAGCCACTGGTCGACCTGCAAAAAGGCTACGACGCCGCGGTGAAGAAGTTCCCATGGCTGGACCGCTCACGCGACTGCGCACTGGGCGCGTCGTACGGCGGCTACATGATGAACTGGATCGCCGGTAACTGGTCGGATGAGTTCAAGTGCATCGTCAATCACGACGGCGTGTTCGACACACGCGGCATGGCCTACTCGACCGAGGAGCAGTGGTTCACGGATTGGGAAAACGGCGGGCC
This sequence comes from Telluria sp. LT2P80, assembly GCF_059685955.1. Classification (NCBI taxonomy): domain Bacteria; kingdom Pseudomonadati; phylum Pseudomonadota; class Betaproteobacteria; order Burkholderiales; family Oxalobacteraceae; genus Telluria; species Telluria sp. LT2P80. The sequence continues at coordinate 132,964 of NZ_JCASIO010000007.1, forward strand.
GTACTACAAGGTGCCGGATAACCATGAGCGTTTCAATCCGGTTCATCACGTTGCGAAATGGAAGACGCCGATGCTGGTGATCCAGGGCGATCTGGATTTCCGGATTCCAACAGCGCAGGCGCTGGGGACGTTCACGGCGCTGCAGCGTCAAGGGGTCGAGAGCAAGCTGCTGGTGTTCCCGGATGAGAATCACTGGGTGCTCAAGCCGGCTAATTCGGTGCAGTGGCATCACACCGTGAATGGGTGGCTGGATCGGTTCTTGAAGGCGCAGCCAGCGAAGTAAAGCTGCAATGAAAAAAGCCCGCTGGGGAAGCGGGCTTTTTCGACTACATTAAATATTAGTCAGCAGCAGGCTCATCATCAGCACCAGCCACGCTATTTTTCTCAAACGCGCCTTTGACTGCGGCATTAGTCGAGTTCGACGCGACCTGCCAAGTGACGGCGCTAGTGCCAACATTTGGCGTAAAGATAACAGTAGTGCCACTGGTATTCGCACCAATGTCTTTCAGCGTCATGGTAATTTTGCCAGCCTCGGTAACCGTCAGACCGGAGACTTCGTTTGTTTCGGTGAAGGTTGTAAAGGCGGCGGGGTTGCTCGTCGTGTTGCAATTGGTTGCCGCGCCGTTTTCTTGAGCGCAAAGTGCAACCGCCGTCTTGTATGGGTCAACCACACCCAGAGCATTTGCCGCTTTAGCACGTGCGGTATAGTTGCTGTACTGCGGAATTGCAACAGCAGCCAGAATACCGATAATCGCAACAACGATCATCAGTTCGATCAGAGTGAAGCCGCCTTCGGCTTTTTTGCTTGGCATTTGCTTGAAGTTCATTTTAAATCTCCAGGTGGGTATTTCAAAAAGTGGACCTACGTATCTTGTGCTGCTCACTGCTACGCTTTCTTATATGCAAGCGCTGTGCCAGCCCAAAAATGGCGTAAAACGGTCGATTTTATGAACAACAAACCAACAAAACCCTGTTCCAGCACAAAAAACGGCACCTCGGATGACAAAATTTGTCAGTGCCCTACAGCAATTTTTGTCACACGCGATGCGTATCAACAAAAAGTGGCGCACCAAATAGAAAACGGGGAGCTCGCGCTCCCCGTTTTAGCTTTCGATCAATAGATCGTCAGAATTACAGCATGGCCTTCAGCAGACGCGCCATTTCCGACGGGTTCTTGGTGACGGTGATGCCGCAGGCTTCCATGATTTCCAGCTTCGCTTGCGCAGTATCTGCACCGCCCGAGATCAACGCGCCGGCGTGGCCCATGCGCTTGCCTGGTGGCGCGGTGACGCCAGCGATGAAGCCGACGACTGGCTTCTTCATGTTGTCCTTGATCCAGTAAGCCGCGTTGGCTTCGTCCGGACCACCGATTTCGCCGATCATGATGACCGCGTCGGTATCAGGATCGTCGTTGAACATCTGCATGATGTCGATGTGCTTCAGACCGTTGATCGGATCGCCGCCGATGCCGACTGCCGACGACTGGCCCAGGCCCAGTGCGGTCAGCTGTGCAACTGCTTCATACGTCAAGGTACCCGAACGCGAGACGACGCCGATGCGGCCCTTGCGGTGGATGTGACCTGGCATGATGCCGATCTTGATTTCGTCAGGGGTGATCAGGCCTGGGCAGTTAGGGCCCAGCAGCAGGGTCTTCGAACCCGACTTGGCCATACGGTCCTTGATTTCCATCATGTCACGGACTGGAATGCCTTCGGTGATGCAAATCGCCAGATCCAGCTCGGCTTCGACGGCTTCCCAGATTGCAGCGGCTGCGCCTGCTGGTGGGACGTAGATGACCGACACGTTGGCGCCGGTTTCTTTTTTCGCTTCAGCAACGGTTGCGAAAATCGGGATGCCTTCGAAATCTTCGCCGGCTTTCTTCGGGTTCACGCCAGCAACGAATGCTTCCTTGCCGTTTGCGTACTCGCGGCACATGCGGGTGTGGAACTGACCGGTCTTGCCGGTGATGCCCTGGGTGACTACTTTGGTATCTTTGTTGATCAGAATCGACATTTTTTTATTTCCTTAGCAATTAGGCTTGACCGGCAGCAGCGGCGACGACCGACTTGGCTGCGTCTTCCATCGTGTCTGCGGCGATGATTGGCAGGCCCGATTCGGCCAGCATCTTCTTGCCCAGGTCTTCGTTGGTGCCCTTCATGCGCACGACCAGCGGCACTTGCAGCGAAACGGCTTTCGATGCAGCGATCACGCCTTCGGCGATGACGTCGCAACGCATGATGCCGCCGAAGATGTTGACCAGGATGGCTTTCAGGTCAGGGTTCTTCAGCATGATCTTGAACGCTTCGGTCACTTTCTCAGCCGTGGCGCCACCGCCGACGTCGAGGAAGTTGGCTGGCTCGCCGCCGAACAGCTTGATGGTGTCCATGGTTGCCATGGCCAGGCCGGCGCCGTTCACCAGGCAGCCGATGTTGCCGTCGAGCGAGATGTAGGCCAGGTCGAATTTCGATGCTTCGACTTCCGCTGGATCTTCTTCGTCCAGATCGCGGTAAGCGACGATTTCAGGACGGCGATACAGGGCGTTCGCGTCGAAGTTGAATTTGGCGTCCAGGGCGATGATCTTGCCGCTGCCGGTGACGATCAGCGGATTGATTTCGGCCAGCGATGCATCGGTTTCCCAGTAGGCTTTGTACAGGCCCTGCAGGTTCGCGCGTGCGTCGGCGATCGAGCCGGCTGGCACACCGATCTTGGCGGCGACGTCGTCAGCCTGCTCATCGGTCAGGCCGACTTTTGGGTCGATGATGACGTTGTGGATTTTTTCCGGGTTGCTGTGCGCGACTTCTTCGATGTCCATGCCGCCTTCCGACGAGGCCATCAGCACGACTTTCTGGCTGACGCGGTCGGTGACGAGCGAGACATACAGTTCTTGTTTGATGTCGGCGCCTTCTTCGACCATCAGGCGACGGACTTTCTGGCCTTCCGGGCTGGTCTGGTGCGTGATCAGCTGCATGCCCATGATCTGGTCAGCGTATTCCTTGACCTGCTCGAGCGATTTGGCGACCTTGACGCCGCCGCCCTTGCCGCGGCCACCAGCGTGGATCTGTGCCTTGACGACCCAGACCGGACCACCCAGTTCTTCAGCAGCTTTGACAGCCTCTTCGACCGACATGCACGGAATGCCGCGCGGAACGGTCACCCCGAATTTTCGGAGGATTTCTTTGCCCTGATACTCATGGATCTTCATGCTGGCTTCCCTTCTATCTATTACTGAATTAGAAACGGTTGAACTACAAAAAAAACAAACGACGACTTAACCCGCCACGGCCTTGATGGACCAGCGCGGGTAATATTTGGCCACGGCGGGGCCGTCGCTGCGCAGGGCATGGCAACGGTCGAGCTCAAATGGACGGTCGGATGACGTGACGCCTTGCCCGCCTGGGGCATCGACGGTGTCGTCAGCAAAGGCTTGCAGCGCTGCAGTGGGCAGCACCTGGGCCAGTTCGGTCAGATGGGTGCAGCCGAGCACGCCGGACAGGCGGTCTTTCAGATGCAACCGGAAATGGTTCACGAGCGAGAGCCCGATCAACTTCTTGTAGGCAGGGCCGATGGTATCGCAAAAGCCCGGATACGGGACGGCATCGGATGCGGCTTCGGCATCGACGATGTTCAGGTCGCGGTCGATCGTGACGCGCAGCTTCAGGTCGTGCACTGGCGTGCCGCCGGGCCGTTCGCCGGAAGCAAGTTCAACAGTACGCGTTTTCACATCGCGGATGCTGGCATCAAGATCCCACATGCCATCGTCGCGCGCATAGGCATCGACTGTGATGGCGCGCGTATGCCGGAGCGAGCGCGATACGGGAAGAGACAAAGGCATAAATACCAGTGCCGTCGAGACGGCGGTTAGTGATGCAGCCGGTGTGCTAGTGCACGTCACCGCAGCTTCTGCGGCAACAACCGCTCATGCGGCGCTGCTTAAACCCGTAAAGTTTATCACAGCGTCCCGCCCGGCGCATCGCTAAAAGGGGACATCAGGGCCAGCGTCGACGGAGATACCCGGACTTGGCAGGCGCTTGACAGCGTGTTTGACGCATATGGTATGCGCATGAAGAACAGCCGGTAGTAGTCGCCATTCATGCCATGAATGGGAGATATGGGATTTTTTTCTGATTACTCCCGACATAGAAAAGCGCCAGCGTGCAGCGCCATCGCCCGTTGAGGAATATGCGTTCGCATATCGGGGATGACGCTCCACGCTGACGCCTGAGGCAGCATCGAGTTGTACCTTGTGACTGCAAGCCATCACGAGAGCATTAATTAGTCGGGAAACTCGTCGTCATCGGGCGCGCCCTGCATCGCCGCACGCGCCGCGCGCTGGGAAAACCCCCGCTGCAGCAGGAACCGCATCTGCTTGGCGCGCGCCGCTGCATCCTCGGCGACCGTGCCAAATTTGCGTTGCCAGACTTCGACCGCACGCGCGGTCTCGCTGTCGGACAGCCCGGCCTTGATGTCGACCAGGGCCTCGCCCGTTAATCCATGACTTTGCAATTCGGCCATCACACGACTGTCGCCATAACGGCTCGCTTTACGGTTGACCAGGGATTCGGCAAAGCGCTCCTGTGACAACCAGTTATTTTTTTCGAGGAAATCGAGCAGGGCATCGACGTCATCGCCCTCTTCCGCATACTTGGACAGCTTGCGGCGCAATTCGAAGCGGCTGTGTTCGCGCTGCGACAGATAGCGCAGCGCGCGGCCCTTGAGACTGAGTACGGGTGCTCGCATGGGTAACGTCAGCCCATCAGCATGGCGCCAGGCGCCGGTGGCCAGCTGCTGCCACCGCGCCCTGCGCCGAACTGATTATTCACCAACCGCCTGCAGCTTCGGCTTGTCGTCACCACCGATCGTCGGTGGCAGCTCACGCACACCCAAGGCGGTACGGACCTTGTTTTCGATCTCGCGCGCCAGGGCTGGACGGTCACGCAGGAACTGACGCGCGTTGTCTTTACCCTGACCGATACGCTCGCCGTTGTAGCTGTACCACGAGCCCGACTTCTCGACGATTTTGTTATCTGCGCCGAGATCCAGAATTTCGCCTTCACGGGACGTGCCTTCTCCATAAAGAATGTCGAAGTGCGCTTCCTTGAATGGCGGGGCGATCTTGTTCTTGACGACCTTGACCTTGGTTTCGTTACCGATCACTTCGTCACCCGACTTGATCGAGCCGGTACGACGGATGTCCAGGCGCACCGACGCGTAGAACTTCAGCGCGTTACCACCGGTGGTGGTCTCAGGGCTGCCGAACATGACGCCGATCTTCATGCGGATCTGGTTGATGAAGATGACCAGCGTGTTGGTGCGGTTGATCGAGCCGGTGAGCTTGCGCAGCGCTTGCGACATCAGGCGCGCCTGCAGGCCGGGCAGCGAGTCACCCATGTCGCCTTCGATTTCGGCGCGTGGCGTCAGGGCCGCGACCGAGTCGATGACGACCAGGTCGACACTGCCCGAGCGTACCAGCGCGTCGGTGATTTCAAGCGCCTGCTCGCCGGTATCCGGCTGCGAGATCAGCAGCTCGCTCAGGTTGATGCCGAGCTTTTGCGCGTAGGTGACGTCGAGTGCGTGCTCGGCGTCGATGAACGCGCAGGTGCCACCCAGCTTTTGCATCTGGGCGATGGTTTGCAGCGTCAGGGTGGTTTTACCCGACGATTCAGGACCGTAGATCTCGACGATACGGCCGCGCGGCAGGCCGCCGACGCCCAGCGCGATGTCCAGGCCCAGCGAGCCGGTGGAAACCGTTTGCACTTCTTCGACCGGCGTGTTCGCATCCATGCGCATCACCGAGCCCTTGCCGAACTGCTTTTCAATCTGCGCCAGGGCGGCAGCCAGCGCCTTGCCCTTATCAGCGGCGTTCAATGCGGTTTTTTTGTCGTCCATGGTGTACTTTCTGTCGTGGAGTAGGCAAGGTGTGGGCGGTCACGCGCACTTCAAGAGCCAGTACTGTATAAAAATCCAGTGGTTTTTGCAAGCGAAAAGACGTGGTTATCTTACCAACAATCGCTCGGGACTCGCATTGTGGCGGTAAATCCAACACAATGAGAACCGGTTCGATCACGCGTGTTCGATGAACAAGCGACAACGTCAATAAGAGGTGCCCCATGCGAATTCTGCTCGCCGAAGATGATAGCGTACTTGCCGATGGCCTGACGCGCTCCCTGCGCCAGTCCGGCTATGCCATCGATTGTGTCAAGAACGGCCAGGATGCCGATACCGCCCTGTCCACGCAGGAGTTCGATCTGCTCATTCTCGACCTGGGCCTGCCGAAGATGTCCGGGCTCGAAGTGCTGCGCCGCCTGCGCGCCCGCGCCTCGCTGCTGCCTGTATTGATCCTGACTGCGGCCGACTCGGTCGAGCAGCGCGTCGAGGGTCTCGACCTGGGCGCCGACGACTACATGGCCAAGCCGTTCGCGCTGTCCGAGCTCGAAGCGCGCGTGCGGGCACTGACCCGGCGCGGCGCCGGCGGCGGCGCGGCCGTCGTGCGCCATGGCCCGCTGGTCTATGACCAGGTCGGCCGCAGCGCCTACATCAACGACCAGATGCTCGATCTGTCGGCGCGCGAGCTGGGCCTGCTCGAAGTGCTGCTGGCGCGCACCGGGCGCCTCGTCTCCAAGGAGCAGCTGGTCGACCACCTGTGCGAATGGGGCGAAGAAGTATCCAACAACGCCATCGAGGTGTATGTGCACCGCCTGCGCAAGAAGATCGAGGTCGGCGGCGTGCGCATTGCCACCGTGCGCGGCCTGGGCTATTGCCTCGAGAAATTCTCCGAGGCCAGCGCAGCCGCAGCAGCCGCTGCGGCTGCGAACGACGCCCGTATCGCCACCTCCGCTGCCGACAAGTGAACGCCGGCTTCACGCCCGAGCCCACGCAGCAGCAGCACCAGTTCGAGCCGCTCTACGTTCCACCCAACCCCGAGCCGGACGAAAACATCCGTCACTCGCTGTTTGGGGAAATCCTCGACTGGATGCTCGCGCCGCTGCTGCTGCTGTGGCCGATGAGCATCGCGATCACCTATCTGGTGGCGAAATCGATCGCCAACCAGCCGTTCGACGATGCGCTCGAAGACCGGGTCACGGTGCTGGGCCAGCAGATCCGCACCGTGGACGGCAAGACGGTCGGCCAGCTGCGCACGGCCGGACGCGACATCCTGCGTGCCGACGACGTCGACAGCGTGTATTACCTGCTGGCCGGGCCGGCTGGCGAACACCTGGACGGCGACCGCGACCTGCCGCGCCCGCGCGCCAACCGCGCCGGCGAGCCGGCCCGCAGCGGCACGGTCGAATTTCGCAACGACACCATCCACGGCACACCGATCCGCGTGGCCTATGCCTACGTAAATCTCGATCCGCTGCACGAACGCACGGCATCACCGACGCCGTCGCTGGCACTGGTGCAGGTGGCCGAAACGCTCGACAAGCGCGCGCACCTGGCCAATGAAATCATCAAGGGCGTGATCCTGCCCCAGTTCATCATCCTGCCGGTGATCCTGGCGCTGGTCTGGTTCGCGCTCTCGCGCGGCCTGAGCCCGTTGGCCGAGCTGCAGCAGCGCATCCGCGCGCGGCCGCAGGACGATCTGTCGCCGATCGATCCGCGCCAGGTGCCCGAAGAAATCTCGCCGCTGGTCGGCTCGTTCAACGACATGCTCGAGCGCCTGGGCAAGACGGTGGAGATGCAGAAACGCTTCATCGCCGACGCCGCGCACCAGATGAAAACGCCGCTGGCGGGCATGCGTATGCAATCCGAACTGGCCCTGCGCGAAGTCGATCCTGCCGAGATCCACCGCTCGCTCGAGCAGCTGGCCAAGAGCTCGGAATCGGCCACGCGCCTGATCAACCAGCTGCTGGCCCTGGCGCGCGCCGAGAACCAGCCGCAGGCGGGCCTGGCGTTCGACGAGATCGACCTGGCCGCGGTGGCGCGCGAGACCGTGCAGGACTGGGTGCAGGCATCGTTCGCCCACCAGATCGACCTGGGTTTCGAGCCGCCCGCCAATGACGACGAGCGGGTGATGATCGCCGGCCAGCCGCTGATGCTGCGCGAGATGCTGTCGAACCTGATCGACAATGCGCTGCGCTATACGCCCGCTGGCGGCAGCGTGACGGTACGCGTGCGCAGCAGCGGCGAGCACGCGCTGCTCGAAGTCGAAGACACCGGCCCCGGCATCGCGCCGACCGAACGCCTGCACGTGTTCGAACGCTTCTACCGCATCTTGGGCAGCAATACCCAGGGCAGCGGCCTGGGGCTGGCGATCGTGCGCGAAATCGCGCAGCAGCACGGCGCCGACATCGACATCTTCAATAATCCACGCAGCGTGTCCCCGCGCTTTCCGGGCAGCCTGTTTCGCCTGACCTTCCCACCGCCTGTGGGTGAACCCGACCATGCCGACTGATTCCATCCCCGAACCAACTTCCGACACGATGGCGCGTGCGCGTCTGGAACAGGCCCGCGCGATCCACTGGGACCGCACGCGGCGCATGTCGCTGCTGTTGCTGGCCGTCTGGCTCGTCACGGGTTTCGGCACCGTGTTCTTCGCGCGCGAGCTGGCGCGCTTCGAGGTGTTTGGCTGGCCGCTGTCGTTCTACATGGCCGCGCAAGGCGCCGCGCTGGTGTCGCTGACGATCATTGCCATCTACGCCTGGCGCATGCGCCGGCTTGACCGCGATTACCACGCCGCGCTGGAACCTCGCCCATGAGCACGAACCCCACGCCTGGTGTGAAGCACGGCTATTTCAAGAAGCTCTCGCGCTACTACCTGTCGTACACCGGCGCCTTCGCGGTGTTCCTGGCGGCCCTCGCCCTGCTCGAGCAGGAAGGCATGCCGCGCCTGTGGATCGGCTACCTGTTCATGTTCGCCACGATCGCCCTGTACGCGATCATCGGCGTGATCTGCCGCACCTCGAACGTCACCGAATACTACGTCGCCGGCCGGCGCGTGCCGGCCATGTTCAACGGCATGGCGACGGCGGCTGACTGGATCTCGGCGGCCAGCTTCATCAGCCTGGCCGGGGGCCTGTATCTGCAGGGCTTCGACGGCCTGGCCTTCATCATGGGCTGGACCGGCGGCTTCGTGCTGGTCGCGCTGCTGATCGCGCCCTACCTGCGCAAGTTTGCGCAGTACACGGTGCCCGATTTTCTGGCGGCGCGCTACGGCGGCGGCGCGGGCGGCCGTGGCGGCCCGGTGCGGGCGCTGGCCGTGAGCGCCACCATCCTCGTCTCGTTCACGTACGTCGTGGCGCAGATCTATGCGGTCGGCCTGATCGCGTCGCGCTTTACCGGCGTCGATTTTTCAGTCGGGATTTTCCTGGGCCTGGCGAGCATCCTGGTCTGCTCGTTCCTGGGCGGGATGCGCGCCATCACCTGGACCCAGGTGGCGCAGTACATCATCCTGCTGGTCGCGTTTCTGATTCCGACCATGTGGCTGTCGGTGAAGCACGCCGACAATCCGATCCCGCAGGTGGCGTACGGATCGCTCCTGCCCAAGCTCACCGCGCGCGAAGCCGAACTGGCGAAGGACCCGCGCGAAGCCCAGGTGCGCGCCGAATTCCTGCGCCGCGCCGACGGCTACGCGGCGCGCGTGGCGGCCCTGCCCGAATCGTGGGAAGCCGGCAAGCTCGATGCCCAGCGCCAGCTGGCCGCAGCCCGCGCGCGCAACGCCTCGCTGACCGAAGTGCGCCAGGCCGAGCGCGCGCTGACCACCTACCCCAACTCGGTCGACGATGCCCGTGCGCTGTGGCTCGAACGGCGTGACGCTAACCTGGCACGGGCACGCCCGCCCGAGCCGCATGCGCAGCCGTTCCCCGGCGCCACGCCGGAAGAATCCGACGCGCGCCGCAACAATTTTCTGGCCGTGGTGTTCTGCCTGATGTTCGGCACCGCCGCCCTGCCCCACATCCTGATGCGCGCCTACACCACGCCCTCGGTGCACGAGACGCGCGTGTCGGTGTTCTGGACGCTGTTCTTCATCCTGCTGGTGTACCTGACGATTCCCGCGCTGGCCGTGCTCGCCAAGTACGACATCTATACGTCGCTCGTGGGCAGCGATTTCTCGTCGCTGCCGACCTGGATTTCATACTGGGCCAATGTCGACAAGGCCAATCCCCTGATCAGCGTGGCGGATATCAACGGTGACGGCATCGTGCAGCTGGCCGAATTTGCCATTGACGCCGACGTGCTGGTGCTGGCCACGCCCGAAATCGGCGGCCTGCCGTACGTGATCTCGGGCCTGGTCGCGGCCGGCGGCCTGGCGGCGGCGCTGTCCACGGCCGACGGCCTGCTGCTGGCCATTTCCAACGCGCTGTCGCACGACGTGTATTACAAGATGGTGGAACCGGGCGCGTCGACCCAGAAACGGGTGACGATCTCGAAGCTGCTGCTGCTGGCGGTGGCCTTCATCGCGGCGTACGCGGCGTCGCAAAAGCCAGCTGACATCCTGTCGCTGGTGGCGGCGGCGTTCTCGCTGGCCGGCTCCACACTGTTCCCGGTGCTGGTGCTGGGCGTGTTCTGGAAACGCGCCAACCACATCGGCGCCATCACTGGCATGATCACGGGCTTTGCCGTGTGCCTGTACTACATGCTGCGCGCCAGCCCGGTCCTGGGCGGCAATGCGCTGGAGACCTGGTTCGGCATCCTGCCGATGGCGGCCGGCGTGTTCGGCGTGCCGGCAGGCCTGTTGACGGTGGTCGTGGTGAGCCTGCTCACGCCGCGCCCGAGCCGCGCCAGCGCGGGCATGGTCGACTATATCCGGGCGCCCGAATGACACAGGCAGGTGGAAACTGAGGTGGGAATTGAAGAGATTTTCCCGGTGATGCAAATGCTATTCTGGGCCGCGCCAACATAGGCGAACCATACCAACACCAAGCATTTCACGGAAAACTTCATGCCTGCATTTACCCGCGTGCTGGCGAGGGCCACCTTCGCTGCACTCGTCCTCGTCGCTTCGCCACTGACCCTCGCACAAACCCCGCCAGCACCGCCGCCTGTCTCGGCTTTCTTCGGCAACGCGCCTTTTGGCGACGCCAGGCTCTCGCCCAGCGGACGCCATCTGGCCGTGCGCGCCAGCGCGCCGGGCAAGCGCGACTTTTTGACGGTCATCGACCTAGAGACCAACAGCGCCAAGATCGTCGCCCATTACAACGACGCCGATGTCCGCAATTTCTACTGGATCAACGACCGGCGCCTGGTGTTCGACACGCATGACAAAGGCGTCGGTCCGGGCGACCAGCGCTTCATGCCCGGCATGTACGCGGTCGACTTCGACGGCGGCCGTTTCATTGAACTGGCCAGCCGTAATCTCGTCAACAAGAGCACCGGCACGCGCATCGTGCGCCGGCTGCTGCCACCATCGAGCGAGATGGCGGGCAACACCCCGTGGGTCGATTCGGATGACACCTACGCGCTGGCGGCGGTCGGCGACACCCGCAATGAACTGAGCCATATCGACCTGCTCCAGGTGAACACGGTGTCGGGCCAATACAAGACAGTGCCGCGCCCCGGCGCCACGCGCGGCTGGCTGCTCGATCACAAGGGCGAGCCGCGCCTGGCGATCACCTACAAGGACCTGACCACGACGCTGCAATATCTCGACCCGGTCACCAACAAATGGCGCGAACTGACCAGCTTCCCGACCTTTAAGGAAACCGCCGCGACGATTGAACCGGTGGCATTCGGGCCGACCGGCACGCTGTTCGTGACGGCGCGCGGCAAGGCCGGAACGACCGCCATGCACACGTTCGATGTGAACACCGGCAAGCTCGACCCGCAACCGCTGCTGTCGGCGCCCGGCTACGATATCGACGGTGAGCTGGTGATCAACCGCGATAAGGTGCTGGGCATGCAGTTCCGTACCGATGCGGTATCGAATGAATGGTTCGACGCCGGCATGAAGGCGATCCAGCAGGATGTCGACAAGCTGCTCCCGACGACGGTCAACCTGATGTCGGTGCCGGCCCGGGGTGACTCGCCCCTGCTCGTGGTCACCGCCTATTCGGACGTGGTCGCACCGGTGTTTTTCTTGTACAACAGCAAAACCAAGTCGCTGAACAAGGTCGGCGAAGCACGGCCAGGCATCGATCCGACGCAGATGGGGCGCCAGCAGTTCTTGCGCTACAAGGCGCGCGATGGCCTGGACATTCCGGCCCTGCTCACCCTGCCACCGGGCGCCAGGCGCACCGGCCTGCCGCTGGTGGTGATGGTCCATGGCGGCCCCTGGGTGCGCGGCAAATCCTGGGGCTGGGCCCCCGACTCGCAATTTCTGGCCACGCGCGGCTATGCCGTGCTCGAACCCGAATTTCGTGGCAGCACGGGTTTCGGGTCCAGGCATGAGCGTGCCGGCTACAAGCAATGGGGCCTGGCCATGCAGAACGACATCGCCGACGGTGTACGCTGGGCTGTCGACAAGGGGCTGGTCGACCCCAAGCGCGTCTGCATCGCTGGCGCCAGTTACGGCGGCTATTCGACGCTGATGGGACTCGTCAACGATCCGGACATGTTCCGCTGCGGTATCAGCTTTGTCGGCGTGACCGACATTGGCCTGTTGTTTGACAATGGCGCGCATTTCAGCAGCGACACGTCACGCGACGTCAAGCAGCACAGCCTGCCGGAACGGATCGGCGACCCGGTCAAGGATGTCGACCAGTTCAAGGCCACGTCACCGCTGCAGCAGGCGGCGCGCATCACCCAGCCGCTGCTGCTGGCCTACGGCGGCGTCGACCGGCGCGTGCCGATCAACCATGGCACCGCGCTGCGCAACGCCGTCATGCGCACTAACAAGCAGGTGGAATGGATCGAGTACCCGGAAGAAGGCCACGGCTGGGCGCTGGAAAAGAACCGCATCGATTTCTGGGGGCGGGTCGAGAAGTTCCTCGACAAGAATATCGGTAGCGGGGCGGTGCGCTGACATCGCGGTGGTTGACTAGAGCACCACGACCAGGTCGATTTTCAGTCCCGGGATCCCGTCCGGCGCATACACCGCCAGCACGCCTGCCTCCAGCGCCTTGTCGTACAGGGGATGTTTGGTGGACAGCGAAAAATAGTAGGTGTTGGGCCGCACCGGGATCGCCGGGGGCACTTGCGGCATGTGCGCGATCGGTATGCCTGGCAATGCTGACCCGATAATACTTTCCATATTCTCGGGCGCAGCGACCTTGAGCCGGATCGGTACCGTCGCTACCAGATCAAGGCCCGCCATATCGGCAGTGATCGCCAGATAAAGCTGGCTTTGTTTCGTGACCTTGGCCGGATCCAGGATCGCCTGCGAGAACGTGCGCCGGCTCTTGTCTGCCACGAACGGGATAATGAGGTAGTTGGTGCCGATCGCCGTATCGACCAGATCGCGCAGCAACGCGTCGAGCTCGGCGAATGCCTCGCCCATCGCCTCGTGGCGGTAGGCGGGCAGGTCGGCTGTCTTGTAGCGATCGGAAAACGTCATCAGTCCGCCCGCGGCGGCAAGCATTTGCCGGAACATCACCTCGGGATGAAACCCGGGCGACCTGGCGCAGTGCATCAGAAGCGCATTGGCCGTGCTCAGGATGTTGAGCATCCACCACGACGAGATATCGCCCGCACCGGCTTCGTACATGCTGTTGTTCGTCATGCGGTGCGTGCGCTGGAGCGATTCGATCTTCGTCGTGATCACACTGCTCAAGCCATCGAGCATGCGCACCAGGCCTGGGGCTGCGCCCACCGTGACGCTCGGCGGAATGAACTCCGGTACCAGCTCGAAACCCCCTTCCGCTACCCGCCGCAGCCGCACCACCGGGATGCTGGCACGCGCCCCATGCGGCTCGGCCTGCAGCAACAGCCGCACTTGTTTTTTAAGGAAAGGCACCTCGATCGCCAGCGCATCACTGAACAGGTCAGTGGTATCCAGGTCGCAACGCACGTAACGGCTGTTGTCGTCGGCATTGCCCCCATGCGGCTTGACCAGAGCCAGGGCTGCGTAGAACGTGAATGATTCTTCCTCTGGCGGCAGGCGTGTGAGATCGACCGGCTCGGGCAGCAGGTCGGCGCCAGGCGCTTCGACGATGTCTCCGTCGGGATAGATGAGCGACATCGTGTTCGCGCTCAGGCGGTTGTGTCCCAATCCGTCCACATTCCACGTCACCTTGCACACACCCCAACAGTACGGATTGAGGGCCGAAGCGATGCGCTGGAGCCGGGTTTCGTGATAGAGATCCTGACGCTGAAAGTGCTGCGGGCCCAGCGTCAAGCCTTCCGACCACAGGACCTTCGATGTTGCATTCATGGTTCCTCCCATTGAAGTTTCGCTGGACACATTCTGGGAAGGATGGCGTTGCGCCTGAAGCGCGATATTGATTTCGCGCAGCCAGGCATCGTATCGATCAGCCAGTGCATTCCCTTGTGACCGCGCAACATTGCCGGGATTCACGATCCGACAATGGCTGCCGTGGGTGTTGTCCTGCTTTGACGAGAGGAGCGCAATGCGCGGCTTTACTTCCGGTCTGTTCGACCGCCTGGACGACACTGGTGAACCCCCATCGGGTAACCGGCGCGACGCCCATGCGCGCTCTGTCGAGCATGCGCTGCGCAGTGTCACGCGTGATCTGCAGGCGCTGCTCAATACCCGCTGCGGCGTGCACCAGGCGTCGTTCAGCCCGCTCCCGGCGGTATCGGGCTCCATCCTGAACTATGGCCTGATCGACTTCGCCGGCATGTGCATGAACAGCGATACGGACCAGCAGGAAATCTGCAAGGCCGTCCAGTTGGCCATCCAGCGCCATGAACCCCGGCTGCACAAGGTCCTCGTGTCACTGCGGGGCGCCAAGAGCGCCAGGGGCACCATCAACCGCGTGGAATTCGTGATCACTGCGCAGCTGAAACATGCGTCGATGCCCGAGGCGATGTCGTTCAATGCGGTATTTCGCCCCTCGCTCCAGCAGTATTCGATCGAAGGTGCCAACTAGAGGGCGCAAGCGCTGATCCCATGGACGAATTGTTGACAAAGTACGAGCGCGAGCTCGTCATTCTCAGGTCGCTGTGCAGGGAATATGCGCAGCGCTATCCCAAGGTTGCCGCCAGGCTGCAAATGGGTGGCGATACCTGCGACGATCCGCATGTCGAACGCCTGATACAAAGCACGGCCCTGCTCAGCGCGCGCGTGTCGAAGCGACTGGACGATTCGTACCCCGAATTCACTGAGGCCCTGCTCAACCTGCTCTATCCCCACTATCTGCGCCCGTTTCCGTCCTGCGCAATCGTGCGCGTTTCCAGCGCACTCGATCGCCCGGATGCGATCCCTGCCATGCCGCGCGGGACGTTGCTGGAATCGAAGCCAATACATGGTGTGGCATGCCGCTTCAAGACCATCCACGACGTCAAGCCGTCGCCTGTCGCACTACGCGCCGCACGTTTCGAGACCGTCATCCAGGCGCCGGTCGCAACACGCCTGCCGGACGACGTCACATCGTCGCTGACGCTGACATTCGGCGCCGCCGGATGGGGGCCGCTGCCGGCGCCGGACACGGCGACCGTGCTGCGCGTGTATGCCGATGGCGATACCTCGTTCTGCGCCACGCTGCGCGATGCGCTCTTCATGCACACGGTGGCAGCGTACGTCCAGATTGACGATGACGGCCCGTGGGAGCGGTTACCTTGCATACCGATCGCACCGGCTGGATTTGCTCCTGACGATGCCCTGATTCCGTTCGACGCCCGCTCGCATGGGGCTTACCGCATTCTTGCCGAATATTTTGCCTTCCCCGAGAAGTTCAATTTTTTCGACATCGATATTGCCATGCTGCTGGCACGCTTACCTGCCGGCTGCGCCAGTGTCACGTTACGTCTGGGCCTTGCCGGCATCCGCCCCGACGCCGACAAGGCGCGCATGCTCGCCGGCCTGTCGACACAGCATCTGGTGCAAGGTTGCACGCCTGTCGTCAATCTGTTCCAGCAGCCTGGCGTACCGATCACGTACGACCAGCGCGCGGCCGACTACACCCTTCTGGCGCACGCCAATTTTCCGCAGGCATATGAGGTGTATTCGGTCGATGCGGTACACCTCGTGCGCCAGAACGGCAACGACACGTCGGTCACGGCGTTCCAGCCGTTCTATGCGCTTCGGCACGGCGCACAATGCGCCAGCGAGCATGGACGCTACTGGTTCCTGCGGCACGACGAGACGCTTGCCTTGTGCAGTCCGGGCCATGAAACATCGATTACGCTCGTCGGCGCCGATTGCGACCCGTTCGAGATCGAGAGAAATATCCTGTCGGTTGAACTGAGCTGCACGAACCGCGATCTGCCCTGCTCACTGGCCATCGGTGCGCCTGAAGGCGACCTGTTCATCCCCGGCGCAACGCGCAACGCAGCGATCCGCATGGTGCGCAGGCCAACCCGCCCTGCCCGCTTGACGAATGACGCAGGCATGCACTGGCGCCTGATCTCGCACCTGGCGCTGAACCATCATTCCCTGATGGACGAAGGTGTTCACGGCCTGCGCGAAATGCTGTCCCTGTACGACCTGGCCTCGTCGTCCGTCTCGCGTCGGCAAATCCGCGGCATCATCGCACTCGACCAGCAGGACACCACGGCCTGGATCAGGCACAGGAACGGCACATCGCTGGTGCACGGGCTTGAAGTGCGCGTCACGCTCGACGAAGAAGCGTATGCCGGCGCCGGCCTGCACCTGTTCGTCCAGGTGCTGGACCAGTTCTTCGCGCTGTACGTGCAGCTGAACAGCTTCGTCGAACTCGTCGCCCTCTCGCATCAAAGCGGAAAGGAGCTGATCCGATGCGCCCCACGAAGCGGAAGCATGAGCCTTCTGTAATGGCCCTGCTCCTGGCTGAACCATACCGGTTCAGCTTCACCCAGCTGGTCAGCATCCTGCTAAGCGCGCTGCAGCGCCATGGCATCGGCCGCGAGCGCGCGTTGCGCACCGTGCTGTCGTTTCGCAACAGCCTGTCGCTGTCGTTTCCTGCCAGCGAAGTCGAAGCGCTTGACGTCGAGCCGGCAACACAGGATCCACTTGGCGCGCTGCGCTCGGGAACATTGCGCCACGTTCGGATCACGCCTGCATTCATCGGCCTGCTCGGCGCCAGTGGCACCCTGCCAGTGCACGATACCGAACGGATCGCAGCGCGCAAGTCGCTTGGAGACGATGCCAGCCAGCGCGAACTGCTCGACGTCATGTCGACCCGGTTGATCGGCCTGTTTTATGAAGCGTCGGTCAAGTACCGGGTCGAACACGACCTGGCCATCGGCGACGGGGACCGGTTGTTGCCGATGTTGACTGCCTTGGCAGGCACATGCCCGCCAAGGGCCGCAAGCGTCAGACAACCAGACAGGCACGTCAGACAGGACACTGCAGCCTGTTTCGCCGGGCTGCTGCGCACCCGCCCGGTGGCGGCCGGCACGGTCGAACAGGTGTTGAGCAGCTATTTCGACGTGCCGGTCAGACTCGAACAATTCGTCGGCTGCTGGGATGCGATTCCCGAAAACCGGCGCAGCACATTGGGCGTCACCAGGCCCGAGCTCGGCATCAGCACGGCGCTGGGCACACGTCTGTGGCGGCATGACATCTGCGCGCGTCTGCATGTCGGGCCACTGGACGAAGCGCAAGCGCGCAGTTTTCTTCCCGGTGGCACGGCGCTGGCGGCACTGCGGGAAATGACAAGAATGTTTGCAGTGCCGACCTTGCACTACGAACTACGCTTGCTGCTTGCACCGCCTGCCATCAAGCCGCTCACGCTGAGAACGAGGACGCCGTCGCGTCAGCTTGGCTGGAATACGTTTCTTACCGCGACACCAGGCGTCACGGATCGTCCCGACGTCCGGTTGATGCTGCAGACCCCGATGACTCGAAAAAGAGACAGACAGGAAGACGGCGACGTGGCTTAAAAAACGGCGTTGATGCCAGTCAATTGAGGCTGCGTGACGGCGGGCTAACGTGGTCGCTGACCATGTCGATTATTTCAACTGCGGCCGTGCAGCGGCCATCGGGAGCAACGCAATGGGCGAGAGCCAGACCATCGCAGCCGGCGCCGCACTATCGGCATTTCGCGGTAACGCGCAGCACAACCGGCTGATGCGACTGGACTTTCCTTTCGAGGACGGCCCGCCCGCGATTTTGCTGCCAAATAAACTGGTCGCCCACGAGGAAGTCTCACGCGGATTCCGGTTCGAGGTCGACGTCCTGTCGGACGACCCGCGCATTCCGCTCAAGATGCTGATGGGCCGGCTGGTCACGATTTCGCTGGTGCGCCAGGACGGCTCGCTGCGTTACTTTAACGGGTATATCACGCAGCTGTCTTTCTTGCGCGCCGATGGCGGCTTTGCCTTTTACCGGATGGTGCTTGAGCCCTGGCTAGCCTTCGCGCGACTGCGAAAGGACAACGTGTCGTTCCATGGCAAGAGCGTGCAGCAAATCACCGAAGAAACGCTCAAGCACTACCGCCAGGCCGACTGGCACATGCATGTGTTTGAAGAAGATCCGCCACTGACCGTTGCCAATCAATATAACGAGACCGACTACAACCACCTGCACCGCCGTTGGGAAGCGCGGGGCATGCATTACTGGTACGAGCACCGCTTCGATGGTCACAAGCTCATGCTCTCCGACAAGAGCTTCCATAACGAGCCGATCGACGCCACCAGCTATGAGGACGTGGACGTCATCGCGTTTCACGACAAAAGCGGCTCGCTCGAAGATGACGGCATTCACCTGTGGAGTGCGAGCCGGCGCCTCGGCGCCGGCACGACCACGCTGGCCAGCGCCGACTACAAGAATCCCGGCGCGCAGCGCGCCACCGGCTATTCCGCCAACCGGCAAGGCGACATATTTGCTTACGAAGTGTACGAAGACAGCGGCGCCTACGGCTTTCGCATGCGCAGCGATGGCGAACGGCTCGCAACGCAGCGCATGGTGGAGCAGGACAAGGATACGCAGACGTTCGATGCCACCAGCAATGCCCGCAGCGTCCAGCCCGGGCGCACCTTCAAACTCGGCGGGCATTTCAGCGCCGAGCCGCGCTCGCTGGACTACGACCCCGAACCGCGCCGCGGTATTGGTGACCGCAGCTACCTGATACTGTCTGTCGAGCACGAAGCAACCAACAACTACCAGGCCGGCGCAGGCGCCCCGTCGCACTACGAGAACCGGTTCACCTGCATCAACAGGGACATCCGCTGGCGGCCGGGTCGCGACTTCAACAGCGAGCCAGGCGCCTACATGGGCTTGCACACGGCGACGGTCGTCGGTCCGGCTGGCGCCGACATCCACACCGATGGCTTCGGCCGGGTCAAGCTGCAATTTCACTGGGACCGGCTGGGCCAGCACGACGAGAACAGCTCGCCATGGATTCGGGTGCTGAGCCCGGCTGCAGGGAAGGAGTTTGGGCACATCCGCCTGCCGCGCGTCGGCGAAGAAGTCGCCGTTGTCTATCCGAACGGGAACATCGACCATCCACTGATACTGGGCGCGCTCTACAACGGCACGCACATGCCGCCATGGGCGCTGCCGGCGCAATCGGCCCTGGCAGGCTTGCGCAGCCGCGAGCTCGGTGGTGGTGGTGCACGTGGCAATCACCTGGTTCTGGATGACACGAAGGAGATGATCCAGGCGCAGCTGAAAAGCGATCACCAGTGCAGTCAGCTGTCACTCGGGCATATCACGCGGATCGAGGACAACGCCGGGCGCAAGGATGCACGTGGGGAAGGCTGGGAACTGCGTACGGACGGGCATGGCGTCGCACGGGCAGCCAAGGGGCTGTTGATCACGACCGAGGCGAGGCAGGCGGCGCGTGGGGCGATCAAGGATATGGATGAGACGATTAAACGACTCGACGCCGCGCACAAACTGCACGATGCGCAAGCGACAGCAGCAATGGAAGGGATGGCGCAGGAAAGCAGCCAACAGGACATCATTGCCGATGCACTCGGGGCACAGAACGACGTAGTACGCGGCGCTGGTAAAGAATTCCCGGAGCTGGCCCAACCTCACCTTGTACTGGCCAGCCCGGCGGGCATCGAGACGACCACGGCGCAATCAACCCACATTGCCAGTGCCCAGCACACGGCGCTGACCGCTGGTCGCAGTGTGTCGATCGCAACTGGCGAGAGCCTGTTTGCAAGCATCAGGCAAACGCTGCGCCTGTTCGTTCACAAGGCCGGCATGAAGTTGATTGCAGCATCCGGAAAAATCACGGTCCAGGCGCATGACGACGACATTCAGGTCATCGCCAACAAGGTCCTGTCGCTGATCAGCCAGGCCGATTGGGTCGACATCAAGGGACGAAAAGGCGTGCGCCTTCACGGCACCGAATGCATGGTTGAAATCACCGACCGCTTGCAGGTCTTTGCACCCAAGCCGGCACTGTTTCACGGCAACCTCGAAACGCTCCCTCCACAAAACCGTCCGCATCCGTCAACCGAGCACAAGATCAATATTGCAGAGCCGACGACGCCGGAAGACCCGAAGCAGCTGGTCTTCACTTTGCTGACGCATTCCAAAAATGGCCGTCCATTTGCCAACGTCCCTTACTCGCTTCTGAAGAACGGGACGAAAGTCGAAGATGGCATCACTGACGATCTCGGTCAGATCGCCGTCGAGCACAAGACGGGAACCAGGGACTATCAGGTTGAACTTCCAAACGGCGAGATCTATGACCTTTCTGCGGTGCCCGAATTCGCGCCGCCTCAGGCACCGGAGTATCTGGAACAGTCGCTTTCCAATAAGGGCGCACGGGCGCTCGATGGCTCGACTGACAGCCGCAAGCATCTCTGACGACCAACGCAACCGTTTCCAGGAGGACGCCATATGCCTGATCCGATCAAGCGTGCTGAAAAAGTTTTTATTGACGAGCTAAGTTGCCAGGCGACGAGCACAGTGCAGTGGTTTCTGGAGAAGCGCAGCAAGACCCACCCGATCACCCACAACAACGAACTCAAGGTGTTTGTATGCGGTGAAAAAGCGTTTATCGATATCGCAGCGCACATCAAGGCTGCAAAAAAATCAATCGATATCTGTTGTTGGGGGTTCGATCCCGGTATGGAATTGGTACGTAATGCAGGGACATGGCCGCGTGGTGAAACATATGGTGATTTACTGATTGCGGCGGGCAAAAGGCACGTGAGCGTCCGTTTGCTTGTCTGGTACAGCAAGCTTGGCAGCCCGCTTGCCATGAACATGCCCGGATATTCGCATGGTACACATCCGTGGCGCTGTATCACCGGCGGTAACGAAGCTGACAGGATCGGGGCACCCCGAAGCCTTGCTTTGGCTAAAGAAGCTTTCAGAAAACCCAAATTCACACTGTTTGCATCGGGCTCACCGCTGCGGGGAATGGGCACACCGCAGCCCGCCAACCCGGATTCGATACCATCAATCGCGCGGGAAGAATACTGTCATGGCTGGTACGAGGCGGCGTTCTCGGGCCTTTTCCAGGGGATCAAAATCCTCACCCGCCCCGGAGACGCAGCTGCGATAAAGGCGAACTTGATCGATGAAAAATATCAACCTGATGGCCTCGACAAATGGGAGGTCGAGCGACATGGCATGGTGTGGGTTGGCACCCACCACCAGAAAACAATTCTCATCGATTACGACTTCAATGCTGGCGCCGAAGCAGTAGGCTATGTGAAAGGCCTGAACTCGGTCACAGACTACTGGGATACCGAAGAGCATCTTCTGGAGAATCCGAAACGCGAGGCCAGTGGTGCACGCGAAGTCACTGAAGCAGTTCAGGTTGATGCAGGTGCCAAGGCAGATGCCGGCTTCAACACCTTCAAACCATATCGGGACTATGCGTGTCGCATCAAAGGTGGTGCACTTGCCAGTGTGCAAGCGAACTTTATCCGCGCCTGGGACCGGGCTGGCGGCGATACGCGCTTTGATCACACCGAGATACCCTCTGCCCTGCAGCGCGAGGGTGCGCCAGGCGCAAATTCATCAGTCCAGATCATTCGCACCCAGCCCGATGAAAAGGACAAAACCGCCAAGGAAATGTACTTTGTCGCCACCGACGTGGCCGCAGCAGCGACCGGTTATCTCTACATCGAAAACCAGTACTTCCAATATCAGGAATGGTCGGAACGTTTGATACAGGCGCGCAAGAACGTCATGGCACGGTGGAAGGCCGCCGCAGCCAAGGGCTGCAGGACCAAGGGCGACATGCCACTACTGCACGTATTTGTCGTTATCCCCGTTCCAGAACGTGACCAGATGGTCCCAAGAACCTATGACGCGCTTGCCGTGCTTGGCCAGCAGAGCGGCATGACTGGGCAGTCGACATTCATCGAGCAGGAAAACAAGAAAACGTACACGGGCGTGATGTGCGACGAGATGGGGAACTCGACCGGTGCCCTGTACACAAAGCGGGCGGTTGTGGAATTCGCAAATGACATCGACAAGCCGAGCGTTGATGCGCTGGAAAAGAAATACGGTCTGAAGGTGGCGGTGGCGATGTTGCAAACATCTGCGCTGGACAAAGGCCGCATGCGTTATCGCGAAATCTATATTCACTCAAAACTGTTGCTGGTGGATGACAGCTTTTTCAGTCTGGGCAGTGCTAATTTAAATCAACGCAGTATGGCGGTTGATAGTGAGATTAATCTGGCGACGAATGATGCAAACAAGGCGGCGGATTTGCGACAGAAAATTTGGGGGAAATTAAGTGGCGGAACGGTTAAAGGGAAAAGTGGTTCACCAAGTGACATTGCCAAGGCATTCTTTGACTGGATGGAGATCATGAAACAAAACGTCATACGAAAAGAAGGTTCAGAAAGCCTGAATGGGTTCCTGCTACCTCTCCGAGACAACCGTAGCGCCACGCAACGTTTGGGCTAACTGTGAGGACGCATTTACTTCGCAAGCTGTTCTTCATTCTGCTGACAGCGATCTTATTGTTTTGCTCTTTCAGGGGATATAGCGTGATACATGATCAATACAAAACTAGCCATGATTTTCCGCGCAATGAAGAGCTACCTCTTTTTAATCCACATAGATCCAATTTCAAGTGCGAGATAGAAACGACCAAAGTTCCGCCTGTTGATGCACAGGCCGAAAAATGGTTCTTAGAAGCGCAGGCACTGGACGACCCTGATACTTGGGAAGAGGACCGAAACTACAAAAAAATTGTTCAGTTAACACGTCAGGCTGCGGAGCGGCGCCACTGGAAAGCTATGCTCAACTTGGCTAGTCTCTATCTTGAGCATCGTGATCCACCGCATGGGGAAATAGACGCGCTTGCGTTGGTCGAACAGGCGATGCGACTCGGTATCCCCGCCGCCTACGACCGGATGGGTACTTATTACATGAACAATGTTGGTGTAAATCAGGACTCAACTAAAGCCCACGCATTCTGGCAAAAGGCAGCAGAGATGGGTAATCCACAGGCAATGGCCTATCTGGGCAATATGACCTCGGCAACATGGGATAGCCCGATCGATGGATTCTGGGCCAACATCCCGGTTGCAACCAAGATGCTGGAGTGTGCGTTGCTTCAAGGCTATGGCCCTGCTGCATATAAATTAGCAAACCTTCGAGGGAAACCACGTGCACCAAACGGTAAAATCTCAGGGCCACGAACAGCTGAGACTAAAGCGCTAGCACTAACGACTTTGCACGGCGGAGTTAGGCTCGGCTGCTCTGATTGCGCGCGAAGTCTGTCCGTCGAGTTCCGCAACCCACACGACTTAGCCGATATGTTCGTTCCGCATCTCGATCAAGCCCGGTCCGAGCGCTATGCTGTACTTCACAATGCTCTTGAGCTGAATCCCTTGCTGCGTTTTCCCAACCTCGATAAGGTGCTTCCCTTACCGCCTTCACCGCTGTCGCCGTGGGATGGCGACAAAAGAACCCTCATCGATGCCGCGAAAGGCGTGACAAGTTTACCCTCCGAGCTAAAATCAAGCGCTGCCTCTCAACGGCAAGGCCGGTACTACCTTGATGCCACATATGATTTGATCCCGAGCGAAGACAATGCAAGGGGAACCGAAGCGCCATTCGCAGGATACTGGCAAGCCACTGCGCCATCCGAGTCAGCGCAGGTGCAGACTCGGCTCAAAGACATTCCGCCAGGCCTGTATCAGCCGGGAGAGGCGTTCGACCTGCCGCGATATCCGCAAGGAATGGGGAGCAGAGCCATCCCGGAGCTAACGTGGCAGCGTTTCCTCACAGTCCGCCACGACCATGGCGTAGTCAACCCCGTGGCCGCTACCGGCATGACGCGCGAAGTCATACGCACACAACCGCAACGGTCCTGCAATGCGCTCAAGACGTGTCCGGTCACTGGCACCTGGCAACCTTGGCTTTCAACAGAACACCCACTGCATCAAGTCGTGAACCAACCGTGGCGCCAGGCCTGGGTGGTCGCCGAGCAACCGTTTCCGCAGTTTTTAGATGGCAGCTACCTTCCCTTCGATCCGGATGAGCTGACATGGCATCTGATGGACAGCGCTGCACCAAACCTGGGTTGACCGGGAAAGCTTCCACCTCTCAACGAGACATCGAGCTGGCAATGACATTACCTCTGCTTCGCAAGATCGCATACGGCCTGCTGACGGTGGTTTTCCTGGTCTGCTCTTTTAACGCGATAAGCATTGTACGAGACCAATACAAGGCCACCCAAGCCCTGCCCCGCAACGAAAAACTGCCCCTCTTTAATCCGCACCGCCCTAGCTTCACTTGCCAGATCGAAGCAACCAAAGTGCCGCCCATTGATGCACAAGCCGAATTATGGTTCCAGGAAGCCAAGTCGCTGGACGATCCTGATGCATGGGAAGAGGACCGCGACTATAAAAGAATTGTTCAGTTGACGCGTCAAGCTGCGGAGCGTCATCACTGGAAAGCGATGCTCAACTTGGCCAGCCTTTATCTCGAAAATCGTGATCCACCTCATGGCGAAGCAGAAGCGCTCGCTCTGGTCGAGCAGGCGATGCAGCTCGGCATCCCTGCAGCCTATGATCGAATGGGAACCTTTTACTTGAATAGTGTTGGCGTGGCTGGTGACGCTACCAAGGCATATGCATTCTGGCAAAAGGCGGCCGAAATGGGTAATCCACATGCGATGGCATATCTGGGCGACATGATGGCTGCAACGTGGGATAGTCCAAACGATGGGTTTTGGGCAAATATTCCGGTTGCGACGAAGATGCTGGAATGCTCTCTCGCTCAGGAATATGGTCCTGCCGCGTATAGTCTGTTCTATATTCAAGCATGGCCACGTGCAGGTGACGGAAAAATTTCAGCGTCGCGAACATCTGATACCAAGGCTTTAGCACTTAAGACTCTACACACGGGAGTAAAATTCGGTTGCCGATTGCGCGCGAGATTTGTTGATAGAGTTTCAAGACCCGGACGATTTGGCTGACATGCTCGTGCCATATCTCGATCAAGCCCGATCTGAGCGCTATGCCGTATTTCACAACGCCCTCAATCTCAATCCGTTGCTTCGTTTCCCCAACCTCGACAAAGTACTCCCCTTACCGCCCGCACCGCTCTCGCCGTGGGATGGCGACAAACAGATGCTCATTGATGCCGCGAAAGGCGTGACAAGCCGACCCTCGGAGCCAAAATCAAGCGCTGCCTCTCAACGGTAAGGCCAGCACTACCTTGATGTCGCATATGACTTGATTACGAGCGAAGACAAAGCAAGGTGAACCGAAACGTCATTCGCAGAAAACCAGCCCGGAGAAGCGTTCGACCTGCAGCGATATCCGCAACGAATGGGGAGCAGAGCCATCCCTTCGCTCTGTCGAGGAAGTGACCGCCATGTTGCAAGACCTTGCCCAATCGTGGCGGCACTGGGCAAGAACCCGATTCCAGATTCTCACTTTGCACACCATAAGGAGCAGTCATGAAACACGTGGGCCGCGGCGTCATTCGCCTCAACGATATGACCGATCATGGCGGAAAGGTCATCGCCGTGTCTTCTGGAACCATTGTCATGGGAGTCGAGGCGGCGCTGTCCGCCGACATGACTTTTTGCCCAAAATGCAAAGGTAATTTCGCGATCAAACCCGACGGCAGTGGCGCGCGGCACAAAGGCAAGCCATATGCATACGATGGTGACTCAACAGCGTGCGGTGCTCATTTGATAGCGTCCATAAAATAGGCGCGTTGGCGGTCAACAAAAGCTGAAGACGTTTATCTGCCAGCACTGAAAGTGCATCGACGCACGCAAGGACTGGATGTAAGGACGTCGATCCTGCGCTGCCCTGAACAACATTCAACTTAAGACAGCAACATCGACAAATACGCCGACAAGAAGCTGGGGCAGAAATCTACTCGCCTTGATATTGGGCGGCCTTGATAATCCCATGCTGCCGCAGTCTGGCCAGCACCTTACCCACACCATCATCAACCGAAGCCGCAGCCGCAGCACTATCAACAACCACCTCAGCCGCCTCCGGCGCCTCATACGGCGATGAAATCCCCGTAAACTCCGCCAGCAGCCCTGCCCGCGCCCGCCGGTACAACCCTTTCGGATCGCGCGCCTCGCACACCGTCAGCGGGCAGCGGCAATACACTTCGATGAACTGCGGCGCCAGCACCAGCGCGCGCACGCGGGCGCGGTCGGCGCGCATGGGCGAAATGGCCGAGACGATGACGATCTGGCCCGCCTGACAGAACAGGTGCGCCACTTCGCCGATGCGGCGAATGTTTTCGGAACGTTCAGGGAGAGAAAAACCGAGATCGGCGCACAGCCCATTGCGGACCTTGTCGCCATCGAGCGCGAATACTTGGCAGCCCAGGTCGAACAGCGTGCGTTGAAGTGCGTCGGCCAGCGTGGTCTTGCCGGCGCCGGACAGGCCGGTGATCCAGACCACGGCGCCGCCGTGGCCGGCCCGCTGGCGCCGTTCCTCGTCGCGAATGGACAGGGACGGCGCCAGGGGTGTCATCGCGGTTTAGACGACGATGGTTTGCGCTTCGCCGTCGGCGCGGGCGCGGATTTCGCCGATGCGATACACGGTCTCTCCAGCCGCTTCGAGCTGGGCGAAGGCGGCGTCGGCGTTCTCTTTCGAGACGATGACGGTCATGCCGATGCCGCAGTTGAACACGCGGTGCATTTCGGCGTCAGCCACGCCGCCGTGCTGCTGCAGCCACTGGAACAGCGGCGGCATCGTCCACGACGAACCATCCAGCACGGCCGTCAGGTGATCCTGCAGCACGCGCGGGATGTTCTCGACCAGGCCGCCGCCGGTGATGTGGACCAGGCCCTTGACTTCCATCGACGCCATCAGCGCCAGCAGCGGCTTGACGTACAGGCGGGTTGGCGCCATCAGCACGTCGGCCAGCTTGCGGCCGTGGAAGTCGCCGTCGAGGTCGGGCTTGGCCACTTCGATGATCTTGCGCACCAGCGAGTAACCGTTGGAGTGGATGCCCGACGAGGCCAGGCCCAGCACCACGTCGCCCGGCACGATCTTGCTGCCGTCGATGATCTGCGATTTTTCGACCGCGCCGACGGCGAAGCCGGCCAGGTCGTATTCGCCGTCCGGGTACATGCCCGGCATTTCGGCGGTTTCGCCGCCCAGCAGCGCGCAGCCCGACTGTTCGCAGCCCAGGGCGATGCCCTTGACCACGGCGGTGGCGGTGGCCACGTCCAGCTTGCCGCAGGCGAAGTAGTCGAGGAAGAACAGCGGCTCGGCGCCCTGGACCAGGATGTCGTTGACGCTCATGGCCACCAGGTCAATGCCGACGGTGTCGTGGCGGTTCAGCTCGAACGCCAGGCGCAGCTTGGTGCCCACGCCGTCGGTGCCCGAGACCAGGACTGGCTCCTTGAACTTCTTGCTGATTTCGAACAGACCGCCGAAGCCGCCGATGCCGCCCAGTACGCCCTCACGCATGGTGCGCTTGGCAAGTGGCTTGATCGCTTCGACCAGCGCGTCGCCGGCATCGATATCAACACCCGCATCGCGGTAGGAGAGAGAAACATTAGATGGTTGGTTCATGGTATTTGGCAGCGGAGGCGGTAAAATAGGAGGCGACCGGCGAAACTGGTCAATCCACTATTTTAGCAAAACGGCTTCCCCTGTATTCCTTTTATGGGCCGACCGCCGCCGTTTAACGTACATAACAACGAAAACTTATCCTTACTGGCATGCCCATTCCTCCATCTTCCGGCATGAATCGGCCCTCGCGATGAAACAGCTGGTGCTCGATTTAGGCGCCGAACCGGCCCAGAGCCTCGACACCTTCCAGGTCGGGGCCAATGCCGAGCTGACGCACCTGATGCACCTGTTCGCCGAGCGCAGCTCGCGCGAGCATTTCGCCTATCTGTGGGGCGACACCGGCGCCGGCAAGACCCACCTGCTGCAGGGCCTGGCTGCCAGCCCGGGCGCGCGCTACATCCCGTTCGATGCGCCGGCCAGCCAGTTCGTGCATGCCGCCGGCACCACGCTGTACCTGCTCGACGACTGCCATCGCCTCAGTGCCCGGCGCCAGATCGATGCGTTTGCACTGTTCAACCAGATCCGCGAACACGGCGCCTACATGGTCTGCACCGGCCCCGTGCCGCCGGCAGTGCTGCAGGTGCGCGAAGACCTGCGTACGCGCATGGGCTGGGGCCTGGTGTACCAGATCCACGGCCTGTCCGACGACCAGAAGATCGAAGCGCTGACGCACGCCGCCGAGGCGCGCGGTTTGACGCTGTCGGCCAGCGTGTTACCCTATTTGTTGTCTCATTTCAAACGCGACATGCGTTCCCTGTCGACGATGCTCGATGCGCTTGACCAGTATTCGCTTGAAACCCAGCGGCCGGTCACGCTGCCGCTGCTGCGCGACCTGCTGTTGCAAGAAAACCTGCCGCTCGAATCCAAAGAATGAAAAACCTCGCCCTGTTTGACCTCGACCACACGCTGCTGCCGATCGACTCCGATCACGAATGGGGCGAATTTCTGGCGCGGGTCGGCGCGGTCGATGGCGACGCCTACCGTGCCCGCAACGACGCCTTCTTCGCCCAGTACAATGCCGGCGTGCTGGATCCGGTCGAGTACCTCGAATTCGCGCTCGGCACCCTGGCGGCGTTCCCGCGCGCGGAACTCGACGCACTGTATGCGCGCTATATGCGCGAAGTGATCGAGCCGGCCATCACGCCGCAGGCCATCCAGCTCGTGCGCGATCACCAGGAAGCCGGCGATCTGGTGGCGATCATCACCGCCACCAACCACTTCATCACGGCGCCGATCGCGGCAGCCTTCGGCGTCGAGCACCACATCGCCGCGATGCCCGAATTCGACGCGGCCGGCATGCTCACCGGGCGCCTGGCCGGCACGCCGACATCGGGCCCCGGCAAGGTCGTTCACATGCACGCCTGGCTTGAACGCCTGGGGCAGCCGTTCGACAGCTTCGGGCGCAGCTACTTCTACAGCGATTCGCACAACGACATCCCGCTGCTGTCGATCGTGTCTCACCCGGTCGCCACCAATCCCGGCAAGGCGCTCGCAAGCCACGCGCGCGAACAGGGCTGGCCAACCATCCAACTATTCAATGATTAAAACCTTCATCCGTAAAATCCTGGGTGTGAAAGACCAGCGCGACCCGACCGAGCCGGTCATCCTCGGCCCCGACGAACATGGCATCGACCCACGCAGCGTGTCATCCAACGCGATCCGCGTGACGCAGGCGCTGCAGGAAGCCGGCTACCAGGCCTTCGTCGTCGGCGGCGCCGTGCGCGACATGCTGCTGGGCGTCAAACCCAAAGACTTCGACATCGCCACCGACGCTACGCCCGAGCAGGTGAAAAAACTGTTTCGGCGCGCCTTCATCATCGGCCGGCGCTTCCAGATCGTGCACGTGATGTTCGGCCAGGACCTGCTCGAAGTGACCACCTTCCGCGGCAACGGCAGCGACAACGCGCCGAAGGACGAACATGGCCGCGTCCTGCGCGACAACAGCTTCGGCCCGCAGCACGAAGACGCGGCGCGCCGTGACTTCACCATCAATGCCCTGTACTACGACCCGGCCAGCCAGCAGGTGCTCGATTACCACGGCGGCATGGAAGACATCCGCAACAAGCTGCTGCGCATCATCGGCGTGCCCGAAGAACGCTACCGCGAAGACCCGGTGCGCATGCTGCGCGTGGTGCGCTTCGCGGCCAAGCTGGGCTTCTCGATCGAGCAGGTCACGCTGGCGCCGATCCCCGTCATGGCCCCGCTGATCGACAACGTGCCGGCCGCGCGCGTGTTCGACGAGATGCTCAAGCTGCTCATGTCCGGTCACGCGCTGGCATGCCTGCAGCAACTGCGCTCGGCCGGCCTGCACCACGGCCTGCTGCCGCTGCTGGATGTCGTGCTCGAACAGCCGATCGGCATGAAGTTCGTCACGCTGGCGCTCGAATCCACTGACAACCGCATCAAGGCCGGCAAGGGTGTCTCGCCGGGCTTCCTGTTTGCGTCGCTGCTGTGGCATCAGGTGCTCGAGAAGTGGACGGCCTATGTCGCCGGCGGCGAGTCGCCGATCCCTGCCCTGCACCTGGCGGCCGACGACGTGCTCGAAACGCAGACCGAGAACCTGGCCCTGCAGCGCCGCATCGCCACCGACATGCGCGACATCTGGGCCATGCAGCCGCGCTTCGAGCGCCGCGCCGGCCGCGCGCCGTACAAGCTCCTTGAACACCCGCGCTTCCGCGCCGGCTACGACTTCCTGCTGCTGCGCTGCGAATCGGGTGAACTCGACATGGAAATCGGCGACTGGTGGACCGATTTCTATGCCGCCGAAGGCGGCGACCGCGAGCGCCTGGTCGAAGTGGCCGTCTCGCGCGAGCGCGAAGGTGGCCCGGCCAAGAAGCGCCGGCCACGGCGCGCGCCGCGCAAGAGCGGCGGCGAAGGCGATGTCGGCGGCGCCGTGCATGCGCCGGACCCTGACGATGGCCTGACCGCCGAAGACCGGGCCCGCGACGCTGCCTATGCGGCGCACGAAGAAGCCAAGTACCGGGCCATGCGCGGCAAATGATCGCCTATATCGGCATCGGTGCGAACCTGGGCGACGCGCGTGGCAATGTGCTCGATGCGCTCGCGCGCCTGGCGCGCATGGACGGCGGCATGCTGCTGCACACGTCCAGCATGTACCGCACCGCCCCGATCGACTCGAGCGGCGACGATTACATCAACGCCGTGGCCTGCCTGGATACGTCACTTGGCGCGCACGAACTGCTGGCGGCGCTGCAAGCCATCGAACAGGCCCATGGCCGCGAGCGCCCGTACCACAACGCCCCGCGCACGCTCGACCTCGACCTGCTGCTGTACGGTGACGAGACGATCGCCACCGACACCTTGAGCGTGCCGCATCCGCGCATGCACGAACGTGCATTCGTGATCGCGCCGCTGCTGGAAATCGCGCCGGATATCGTCATTCCCGGCCACGGCGCTGCGCGCGACTTCGCGCAACTGGTGGCCGGCCAGACGATCGCCAAACTCGACTGATACCCGGGCGTCAGTCGCAGCGCGCCAGTTGTGACCTTGAGGCCACGGCGCCCACTTTGATGAAGTACCAGGAGTTCTTGTGACGCTGCTGCATACACTGACCCATCCTGGCGTCTCGCTCGAAGGTACCATCTTCGAACGGCAGGCCGTGCGCGCCATCATCCTGCGCGGCCGCGGCATTTTGCTGCTGTATACCCGTCGGTACGATGACTACAGCTTCCCGGGTGGCGGGCTGGATGCGGGCGAAGACCCAATCGACGGCCTGCGCCGCGAACTGCTGGAAGAAACGGGCGCCGCCAATGTTACCGTCGAGGGTTATGTCGGCTATCTCGACGAGCATCGCCCGCCGCTGAAAAGTGGCTACGACGTGCTATTCATGCGCTCGCACTTCTATCTGTGCCGCGTTGACGGCGAATTGGGCGCGACCTCGCCCGAAGCGTACGAGGTGGCCAACGGCATGGTGCCGCGCTGGATCGATATCGACGCCGCCATCGAACACAACGAGCGGATACTGGGTACCAAGCCGGCGCACATGGGGTTGTCGATTGCGCGTGAAACGTGGATGCTCAGGTATGCGCTGGCCATGCTGGCGGCAGGCGCTGCTGTGGGCGAACAATAAAGTTCGACGCAAGCCCTGCTATGAGGCGAACGATGTCGACATGCTGGGCATGCAGATAAAGTTTGACGCAACCTGCTGGTTACTTCGCCCTATTCGACCGGTGGCTTTCGCCTCACAGCGAACATCCACAATTTCCGCTGTATCTGACGACGACGTTACGTGCAAAGGGCACTGAAGTTCCCTGAAACAGCGCTTTTAGCTGATTAAGGACCAGCCTCTTGCTTTCGCTGCCTACAGGTGGACAGCCCGTCCAGCCAACATGCCCGACCATGCCCCAAGAAGGGTAACCATAGAGGCAAGCAGCAATGGCGTTGACCATCCGCCAAAGACATCATGTAGGCCACCCAATATCATTGGGCCTACAGCTGCCATCAAATAACCAACGCACTGCGCCATGCCTGACAGCGCAGCCGCATCTCTGGCATTGACGGTACGAAGACCGATAAAGGTCAGGCCCAATATCATGCTGGCGCCACAGCCAAATCCCAGCAAGACAGCCCATAGCAATGCCAGCGACGGCGCTAACATCAATCCCATCAATGAGATGGCAGACATCGAGCTGGCGATCACGGCAGCGGCGCGCTGATCGTTCATGCGGCGCAGTATCGCTGCCATCAGCAAGCCAGGCACCGCAGTGGCCAATTGTAGCGTTCCGTGCAGCGAGCCCGCAGCGGTTGCCGATATGCCATGCTCCATCAAAATCGTCGGCAGCCAGGCCACAGCGATATAGAACGGCATCGCATTAAGACCCATAAACAGGCTGACTTGCCAGGCAAGTGGCGAGCGCCAGACTGCGACGCCTGGGGCTTGATGCTTGGCGGTACCTACGGCCTTGCCTTGTTTGTTCCATTGCGGGAGCCATGCCAACAAAGCTACCAGCGGAACGATGACGAACATCGCCAGCGCAGCGCGCCAGCCCCATGCTTGTGTAAGCGGAATGACGGCCGCAGAGCCGATAGCGCCAGCAGCCCCCATGGTGATGGAATACGCACCCGTCAGGGAGACGAGATGCGCCGGAAAATCGCGCTTGATGAGACTAGGCAGTAGGACGTTTCCCAGTGCAATGCCGGCGCCGATAAAGACAGTCCCGCTGTACAAAGTCCAGATACTGCCGCCGGAACGGATGACGACGCCAGCAGCAATGACGCCCAGTGCGCCCAGTAGGGTACGTTCCAGACCGAAACGCGCTGCGATGGATGCAGCGAAAGGGGAAAATGCTGCGAAGGCGAGTAAGGGCAACGAGGTCAACAAGCCGACAGCGGTGGTGCTGAGGCTGAAGTCATGCTGTATCCAGGGCAGCACGGGAGCGACACCGGTAAAAGGCACCCGCAGGTTCATGGCAACGAGCAATATTGCTGCTATCAGCGATACGGTTGCCCAATTATTATTTTTAGTCAATGTCTTCATATCTCTTCACGTCGAAAAAATATGACTTTAAAGAACAAGCAATCGCTTTAATATAGATAAACTGACAGACTATATCTAAATTATGCCAACACCCCGATTATTGGCCAGATCCCCGGAAGATTTCGATTCCGATTCTTTCGAGCAGGTTGCCGTGGCGCTCGAACTTGAGTCACAGCAAAACGGCGTTGAGCATGAGGCACACCAGCATCGCAAGGGACAGCTCATTCTGGCTCTGCAGGGGGCCGTCACCTGCGAAGTGGCTGAAGCCCTGTGGCTGGTGCCCCCACAACATGCAGTCTGGATACCGAGCGAGATTGCCCACAGCTGTCGCGCGACGGGAAATGCCCACATCTTCTTTCTGTTTATCGAACCGGGTGCGACCGTAATGCCGGACAGATGCTGCACTGTCGCCATTACACCCGTAGTGAGGGAGATAATTTGCTATGTCGCTAAACAGGAACCCACGGCGTCAACAGATGGGCCTATCGCTCGGCTGATCGCAGTATTGCTGGAGCAGTTGTCACAGGCGCCAGTCGAACAATTGCATTTACCGATGTCTGACCATCCGAAAATCAGGCGCATCTCCAACACGCTGATTGCCAATCCTGGTGATCGCACCACCCTGCGCCAATGGGCTGATCTGCTCGCTATGAGTGA
Source organism: Telluria sp. LT2P80 (assembly GCF_059685955.1). Taxonomy (NCBI): domain Bacteria; kingdom Pseudomonadati; phylum Pseudomonadota; class Betaproteobacteria; order Burkholderiales; family Oxalobacteraceae; genus Telluria; species Telluria sp. LT2P80. The sequence continues at coordinate 167,024 of NZ_JCASIO010000007.1, forward strand.
GCGGTCGTTGGCACGGCTGGTCGAACATACAACAGGATTAACGTTTGGCCGATGGCGTCAGCAACTGCACCTGATGATCGCACTGAGTCAGCTGGCGGAAGGCCAGTCTGTACAAAATGTGGCAGGCACCCTCGGCTACGACTCCGTCAACGCCTTTATCACGATGTTCAAAAAGGCGCTAGGAAAATCCCCGACTCAGTATTTTTCATCGTTGCTGTAGATGCGTGATATTTTCCCTGCCCTTCCTGGGCTTCGATGAGTCCGGGTAAAGGTCGGCTTTTGACCGAAGCGGAAGGTCAGGCTGACATCGCCGCCGTTCAAATTTTCCCGATCTGCCGGTCAATCGCCTTGAGCGCCCGCTCGTTACGCTCGCTGTACCGGTCGGTCAGGTAATCGCTGCGGCCACGAGTCAGCAGCGTGAACTTGACCAGCTCCTCCATCACGTCCACCACGCGGTCGTAATAGGCCGAGGGCCGCATCCGGCCTTCGTCATCGAATTCCTTGTACGCCATCGGTACCGACGACTGGTTCGGAATCGTGATCATGCGCATCCAGCGCCCCAGCAGGCGCAGCGTGTTGACCACGTTGAACGATTGCGAACCACCGCAGACCTGCATCACGGCCAGCGTCCGGCCCTGGCTCGGGCGCACGGCGCCCTGCTCCAGCGGGATCCAGTCGATCTGGTTCTTCATCACGCCGGTCACCGTGCCGTGGCGCTCCGGGCTGCACCAGACCTGGCCTTCCGACCACAGGCACAGCTCGCGCAGTTCGACGACTTTCGGGTGCATCTCCGGCACGCTGCCCACCATCGGCAAGGTCATCGGGTCGAAGATTTTCACCTCGGCGCCGAAGTGCTCGAGAATGCGCGCGGCCTCGAAGGTGAGAAAGCGGCTGAACGAGCGTTCGCGCAGCGAACCGTACAGCAGCAGGATGCGTGGCGGGTGATTCATGTCGCCCACTGGCTCGAGCTTGTCAACGGTCGGCATGTCCAGCAGCTCGGGCCGGATATTCGGCAGGTTCGGGATGGTGTCATTCATGGCGGGTAGCCTTTCTTAGCTCAGGCGCAGCGCAAGCGCGCACAGGGTAACGAACAGGACCGGAAGCGTCAGCACGATACCCACCCGGAAATAGTAGCCCCACGAGATCCGGATATCCTTCGCCGCCAGCACATGCAGCCATAGCAGGGTGGCCAGGCTGCCGATCGGGGTGATTTTCGGGCCGAGGTCGGCGCCGATGACGTTCGCATACACCATCGTCTCGCGCACCACGCCGCTGGTCGTGGTGGCGTCGATGGCCAGGAGGCCCACCAGCACCGACGGCAGATTGTTCATGATCGAGGACAGGATCGCCGTGATGAAGCCGGTGCCGAGCGCGGCGCCCCAGACACCGTATTGCGCGCACCAGTTCAACAGCTCGGTCAGATACACCGTCAGCCCGGCGTTCCTCAGGCCATACACGACCAGGTACATGCCGAGCGAAAAGATCACGATCTGCCACGGCGCATCGCGCAGCACGGCGCGTGTGGAGATGCGGTGCCCGCGCGCGGCCACGGCCAGCAGGAGTGCTGCGCCGGCCGCCGCCACGGCGCTGATCGGTACGCCCATGTCGTCAAGCCAGAAGAACCCCACCAGCAGGATCCCCAGCACCCACCAGCCGGTGATGAAGGTTGCCCGATCATGGATGGCGTCGCCTGGATCCTTCAATTGCGCCATGTCGTAGTTCGCCGGAATGTCCTTGCGGAAGAACCAGATGAGTGCGCCAAGCGTTGCCGCCACGGCGACCAGATTGACCGGCACCATCACCGACGCGTAGCGGGAGAAGCTGATGCCGAAGTAGTCGGCCGAGACGATGTTGACGAGATTCGACACGACCAGCGGCAGGCTGGCCGTATCGGCGATGAAGCCGGCCGCCATGACGAAGGCCAGCGTTGCCTTGGGCGTGAAGCGCAGCGCCAGCAGCATCGCGATCACGATGGGCGTCAGGATCAGGGCTGCGCCATCGTTGGCAAACAGGGCCGACACGGCTGCGCCCAGCAGCACGAGCAGGATGAACAGGCGCAGGCCATTGCCCTTGCCCCAGCGCGCAACGTGCAGGGCCGCCCACTCGAAGAAGCCCGCCTTGTCCAGCAGCAGGCTGATGATGATGATGGCGACGAACGCACCCGTCGCATTCCAGACGATGCCCCACACCACCGGGATGTCGGCGACGTGGATGACACCGGTCAGCAGCGCGACCGCAGCGCCGGCAGTGGCGCTCCAGCCGATGCCCAGCCCACGGGGCTGCCAGATGACGAGAACGAGTGTTGCGAGAAAAATCAGCGATGCGATCAGCACGAAGGGTCCTAGTGAACAGGTCAATCAAATACAGCCTCGGCAGTGCCGGATGCCGTTCAGGGCAACAGGGTGCCGATGCGGTCGAGCTCTGCCTTGAACCGGTTGCGGTCAGCTTGCAGTTCTTCCAGCGGCAGGGCCAGGAAGGCCTGCGTGCGGGCCAGGATGATGGCATAAGTACGCTCGAACGCCGCTTCGATTTGTTCGTCGGTACCGACGACGTGGCCCGGGTCATCCAGGCCCCAGTGCGTGCGCAGGACCGGGCCCAGATAGGCAGGACAGGTCTCGCCGGCCGCGCTGCCGCAGACGGTCACGACGATATCGGGCGTGACCGGCAAGTTGTCCCACGACTTGCTGTAATAGCCCTCGGTCGAGATGCCCTTGCGGTGCAGGAGCGCGACAGCGCGCGGATGCAGCGTGCCCGTTGGCTGGCTGCCGGCGCTGATTGCCTTGAACCCCTCGGGCGCCAGATGGTTGAAAGTGCCCTCGCTGAGGACGGAGCGGCACGAATTGCCGGTGCAGAGAAAGAGAATGTTCATGGGATGGTTGGTCTGGTGAGGGGTTATGTGCAGCGTCAGTTTGGTTTGCATGGCTCGCCAGCGGCCGCGTCGCACGGCACGCCACCGCAGCAGTTCTCGGTCAAAAAGCCGACCAGGCCATTCATCGTCGCGATGTTGGCCGAATAGATCACGAAGCGCCCGTCCTGCCGTGACGACAGCAAATCTGCGTGCGACAGCTCTTTCAGGTGAAACGACAGCGCCGAAGGCTGCACATCGAGGTGTTCGGCAATCCGGCTGGCCGCCAGCCCCGCCGGTCCCACCTGGACCAGCAGCCGGAAAATCGCAAGGCGGCTCCCCTGCGACAACGCTGACAGGGCGGCAAGTGTGGCTTTGGTATCCATGGTGTTCCCGATTGATGCATTACAAGATATAAGAATGATAGCCGAACGGTACAACAATTCAAAGAATATTGAAGTATTTTGACGGCTTGATGACATGGGGGTGGCCGTGTCAGGAAAGGCAGGCTGCAGTAGAATGCGCGCTGACCGCAGCTTCACAGGCGCCGCATTACACTAGGCGCCAGGACGTATTGTTTTAAAGGATTTCTCATGAGTGGATATTTGCAGGGTAACGAGATGACGGCTGGCGCAGGTGCACCCACGCCCGCCGCTGTGCCCGCGCCCGCGGCCCCCGTACCGGCAACCCCGAAAGCCGTCACCGTGCCATCACTGCTGGCCATGCGCGCAGCCGGCAACAAGATCGCGATGCTGACCTGCTACGACGCCAGCTTCGCGTCGCTGATGGACCGCTGCGGCGTCGAGATCCTGCTGATCGGCGATTCGCTGGGCATGGTCTGCGCCGGTCACGATTCGACGCTGCCGGTGACGGTGGCCGACATGGTCTATCACACGGCCTCGGTCGCACGCGGCAACAAGCACGCACTGGTGCTGGCCGACATGCCGTTCGGCGCCTACGGCAACCCGCAACAAGCTTATGACAGCGCCGTGCAGCTGATGCGCGCCGGCGCGCAGATGATCAAGATCGAAGGCGGCGCCTGGCTGGCCGACACCGTGCGCCTGCTGGTGGAACGGGGCATTCCGGTGTGCGCGCACATTGGCCTGACGCCGCAGTTTGTGCACCAGCTGGGTGGTTTCCGCGTGCAGGGCAAGACCGACGCCGGCGCCGACAGCCTCAAGAACGATGCGCTGGCGCTCCAGGCGGCCGGCGCGGCGCTGATCCTCATCGAGGCGGTGCCGGCGGCGCTGGGCAAGGAAGTCACCGAGCTGCTGTCGGTGCCGACGATCGGCATCGGCGCCGGCCCCGATTGCTCGGGCCAGGTGCTGGTGATGCACGACCTGCTGGGCGTGTTCCCGGGCCGCAAGGCGCGCTTCGTGAAGAACTTCATGGACGGCCAGACCAGCATCGACGCAGCCGTCACGAGCTACGTCGCAGCCGTGAAGGATGGCAGCTTCCCGGCCGTCGAGCACTGCTTCTGATCTACGCGACGCCCTAGCGCCTGATAATACGGGCGCTCAGGGCGATCACGAGGCCCGACAGCGACAGCCCGCCCAGCGCCACCATGATGCTCGAGTGCATGGCGACCCAGCCCAGCACCGGCGGCGCGAGCAGCAAACCACCGTAGCCGAGCGTGGCCACCGCCGCCACGCCATTCCCGGCGCTCATGCCGGGGATGCGCGCGGCGGCCCCGAACAGCAGCGGCACCACGTTCGCCGCGCCCAGTCCCACCAGCGCAAAACCTACCGCTGACAGCACGAAGTGCGTGCTGGCCACTGCCAGTGCCAGCCCGGCGAACATCGCCAGGCCGCCGATGACCATGATGCGCAGCGCGCCGAAGCGCACGATCAGCCGGTCGCCGGCGAAGCGGCACGCCGCCATCGCAATCGAAAACGCCGAGAAGCCCAGCGCCGCCGATGCCGGCGTGGCGCCAGTGCGTTCTTCCATCAGCAAGGCGCTCCAGTCGACCAGCGCGCCTTCGACCGCAAAGCACAGCAGCGCCAGCAGGCCCAGACTCAATGCCGCGCCGCGCGGCAGCGAGAAGTGACTGCCCGCGCCGTGCGTGGCTGCAAAGCCCATCACGCGCGGCGCGGACAGCGCCAGCACGACCGCCGTGACCACGCCGACCATCAGCGCGCCCTGCCCATGGCCCAGGCCCTGCCCGACCAGCAACCCGCCGATGCCGGCGCCAAACAGGCCGCCAAGACTGAAGAAGCCGTGAAACGACGACATCGTCGGCAAGCCGCGCGCGGTTTCGACTTCACTCGCGTTGGCGTTCATCGCCACGTCCAGCGCGCCATTGCTGACGCCGAACAGGAACGCGGCGATGAAGAGCAGCGGCAGACTCGGCGCGCCCATGATCAGCGGCGTCATCGTTGCAAACGCAAAGCCCGAGAGCAGCACCATGCGGCGCGTGCCCCAGCGGCCGGTCAGGCCGCCCATCAGCGGCATCGCCAGCAACGCGCCGGCGGCGACGGTCAGCAGCACCATGCTCAGCATGCCGGTATCGATCCCCATGCGCGCCTGCACGGTTGGCACGTGCGCGGCCCACAGGCCGATGCCGGCGCCATTAAGAAGAAACACGGTGGAGATCGCCCAGCGCGCCGCGTCGATGCTGCGTGGATTGGCGGTAGTGACAGGATTCATGCGGCAGCCTTTGTGGTCATGGTGATGTCGAGCGCCGGATGATGCTGGCGCAGCAGGGCAATGCTGGCGGCGGGTGCGTCGTGCTCCAGCACCAGATGGTCGATCTCTGACAGCGCGCCGAACAGGAACGCCGCGCTGTCGTCGAAGCGTTCGTTGAGCGCCCCGACCGCGTGGCGCGTGCTGGCGGCGAACATCGCGCGTTTGAGCGCTGTTTCTTCGGGGTCGGAGGCACTCACGCCACGCGCGGGATCGAGGCCGCAGACGCCGACGAGCGCCAGATCGAGCCGCAGGCGTGCCACCTCGGCCAGCGTGGCTGCGCCAACCGTCGCCCCGAGCGCGGGATGGTAAGTGCCGCCCAGCAGCACGATGCGGGTACGCTGGAACGCGCCCAGTGCCAGCGCGATCTGCGGGCTGTTGGTGACGATCGTCGCGGCGCAGCCGTCGTCGAGCAGGCGCGCCAGCGCCAGGTGCGTCGAACCGGCGTCGATCAGGACGGTGTCGCCGGGCCGGATACAGGCGCGCAGACCATGCGCCAGTGCGGTCTTGCGCGGCAGGTCGGTGGTCGCACGCTCGCTGAAGCTGGGCTCCGGTTGACGCCGGATCGCGCCGCCATGCACGCGGCGCAGCAGGCCGGCTGCATCGAGTTCGCGCAGGTCGCGCCGGATCGTATCTTCCGAGGTTGCCAGGCGTGTGGCCAGTTCTGCCGCCAGTACCCTGCCCTCGCGCTCGACCGCATCGACGATGGCATCGCGCCGTTCTTCGGCTAATTGCATGGCGTTCTCCTTGTTCTAGACACGTCACTGTACACAAACATGCAAGTTCATGCAATAACATGCATAAAAACGCAATGACGTGATCCGTGTCCTGATGACGCAATCCTGCAGTTCGCACCGGATTCCCGCATTTCGGCGCAAGACCCGCCGCAGCGGGGTTTTTCTGCGCGATACTCGACAGATGACCACGACCAAGTCTTACGTCCTCTCGCCGATGTGGCGACTGTACATCGCCGCCTGGCTGAGCTACATGCTGGTGATTGCGCTGGTGATGCAGGCCGACACCCTGCTGGCGGGCCGGCTCGACCCATCCCTGTTCTGGCGAGCATTCGTGAGCATTGCGCCATCGGCTGCGATGCTGGCCCTGCTCTGGCCGCTCAGTGGCCGCTTCGAACGGCGCGCCATCCCCGGCGTGCAACGCTTCGTCATCCATGTCTTGGCGGCAGTGGCGTTTGCCACCTATGCGCACACGGTGCTGGTGGTAACGCAGAACCCGCCACCCCATCCGCTGTCCTGGCACCTGTGGCCCTTCCTGTACAACATGATGAGCTACGCCGTGGTGGCCGGCGTGTTTCACCTGGTGCGCGCCAACGCAGCGACCCAGCGCCAGGCGCTCGCCACGCAGCAGGCGCAGACGCTGCTGGTGGCGAGCGAACTGGGCGCGCTGCGCAGCAAGCTCAATCCGCACTTCCTGTTCAACACCCTGCACTCGATCATCGCCCTTACCGGCCGCAATCCGCAGGCGGCCGAAACAGCGCTGTTCCAGTTCTCGAACATGCTGCGCTACGTGCTCGACACCGAACGCGCCGGCATCGACCGCGTGACGCTGGACGCCGAACTGGATTTCGTGCGCGACTACCTGGAGCTGGAAAGCCTGCGCCTGGGCGAGCGCCTGCGGGTCGAGTGGGATCTTGACCCCGACCTGGGCGATTGCCTGGTGCCGGCCCTGAGCCTGCAGCCGCTGGTCGAGAACAGCATCAAGCACGCCTTCAATCCGTTCACCCGCCATGGCATCCTGCGCATCGAGAGCCGACATGAACCCGTCACCGGCCTGCTGCGCGTGACCGTGCGCGACGATGGCCCCGGTGCCGCAGCGGCGACGATCGATGCCTCGCCCGGCCTGGGCATCCGCACCATCGGCCGGCGTCTGGACCTCGACTACGCCGGCCGCGCCGCACTGCGCATCGACTCCCAACCCGGCGCCGGCTTTGCCGCCTGCGTCACCGTGCCCATCACGCCATGACCATGAAGACCGTATTTTTCGCCGAAGACGAACCGCTCGCGCGCGACGTGCTGCGCGACGCCATCTACGCCCATCCGGGCCTGCGCCTGGTGGGCGAAGCGGCCGATGGCGCGAGCGCACTGGCCTGCATCGGGACGCTGCGCCCTGACGTCGTGTTCATGGATATCCAGATGCCGGAGATGACGGGCCTGGAGGTGCTGCGCCAGCTCGACTACCTGCCGCAGATCGTCTTCACGACCGCTTATGATCAATATGCGGTGGCCGCGTTCGAGCTGCACGCCGTCGACTACCTGCTCAAGCCGTTCACGCGGGCGCGCTTTGCCGACAGCGTGGCGCGCCTGCTCGATGGTGCGCAGCCGGAACGCGCCGCCGTCGAAGGCGCGCTGGTCCGCGCCAGCGCAGGACCGGCGCGGCTCGACCGCATCCTCGTGCGCGACCGTGGCCGCATCTTCCCGCTCGCGGCGCACGAGATTGAGTACATGAAGGCCGATTCGAAGTACACCGTGATCGCGGCGCGGGGCCAGCATTTCCTGGTACGGATCGGGATTTCGGAGCTCGAGGCGCAGCTCGACCCGCAACGCTTCATCCGCGTGCACCGCTCGGCACTGGTGAACCTGGACTTCGTCGAATCGATGCGCGCGGACGACCAGTCGCAACTGCAGATCTTCATGCGCGACGGGACCTGCATCGGCGCCAACCGCGAGGCATCCCGACTGCTGCGCGAGATGGCAATTTAGGCCGCCGGCCAGGTTTCGGATTTATAATCGCGGAATTTTCCGCTCATAAATTTCCTGGCCTCGGAGCACCTACTGCATGAACCTCACTTTGATCACCTTCGTCGTGCTCTATCTGCTCGGCACGCTGGCTCTCGGCATGTGGGCGGGCACGCGGATCAAGAACACCAGCGACTTTGCCGTCGCCGGGCGCAGCCTGCCGCTGGTCATGGTGATCACCACCACGTTTGCGACCTGGTTCGGTGCCGAGACGGTGATGGGCATCCCGGCCAAATTCGTTCAGGGTGGCCTGAACGCCGTGATCGAAGACCCGTTCGGGGCCGGCATGTGCCTGGTGCTGGTGGGCCTGTTCTTCGCCACCAAACTGTACAAGCTCAACCTGCTCACGATCGGCGACTACTACCGCCAGCGCTACGGCAAGGGCATCGAGATTTTCTGCTCGGTCGCGATCATCATGAGTTATCTCGGCTGGGTCGCCGCGCAGATCACGGCGCTGGGCCTGGTGTTCAGCGTCCTGACGGCGGGAGCGATGTCGCCGGCCGCCGGCATGATCGTCGGCACGCTGACGGTGCTGATCTACGTGGTGGTGGGCGGCTTCCTGGCGGTGGCGATCACGGACTTCATCCAGATGATCGTGCTGGTCGTGGGCATGAGCGTGATCGCCTGGTTCGCGGCCGACCTGGCCGGCGGCGCCGGTAACGTGATGGCGATGGCGCAGAACGCCGACCTGTGGCGCGTGTGGCCCGAGCCAAGCTTCACTGACATCATGTTCTTCATCGCCGCGGCCGTGACGATGATGTTCGGCTCGATCCCGCAGCAGGACGTGTTCCAGCGCGTGATGTCGGCCAAGGACGCCCCGACCGCGCGCACCGGCGCCGTGATCGGCGGCGTGAGCTACATCCTGTTCGCGTTTGTCCCGATGTTCATCGTGGCCGCTGCCGTGGTGGTGATGGGCAGCCAGGCACTCGAGATTGCGCAGAACGACTACCAGCGCCTGCTGCCCACGTTCGTGATGACCAAGATGCCGCTGGTGATGCAGATCCTGTTCTTCGGCGCCCTGCTCTCGGCGATCAAGAGCACGTCGTCAGCTACGCTGCTGGCGCCGTCGACCAGCTTCGTCGAAAACATCCTCAAGAATATCCGGCCCGGGATGACCGACCGCCAGCAGCTACTGGCGATGCGCATCACGATCGTGATCTTTGCCACGCTGGTGCTGCTGTATGCGATTGCGATGGAAGGCACGTCGATTTATGAGCTGGTGTCGAGCGCGTATCAGGTGCCGCTGGTGGGGGCCTTCGTGCCGCTGGTGATGGGCCTGTACTGGAAGCGTGCGACCACCCAGGGTGCGATCCTGTCGATCGCGGGTGGTTTGCTGACATGGGTGCTGTTCTTCGAGCAGATCACCGGGTGGGGCGTGCATTTCCCGGGGCAGCTGGCAGGGTTGATCATGGCGTTTGTCGGCATGGTCGTCGGGTCGCTGGCGCCGCAGGTGCTGGTCAATCGCCGCGAAGTGGCGGCGTAAGCTTTCGCTGGACGCGTGGACGGCACAGCCGTCCACCCTACGTCGATAATCATCCCAAGTGGTAGGGTGGACGGGTTCCCCGTCCACGCGTTCAACGATCGTCCGATCAAACGTGCAGCAACAAATGCTCACGCTCCCACGGGCTGATCACCCGCATGAACTCCTGGTGTTCCAGGTCCTTGACTGCCGTGTAGACATCGATGAAGCGCTCGCCCAGCACGTCGCGCAGGCGGTCTTCGCGGCGCAGCACCGTGATCGCTTCGGACAGCCCTTGTGGCAGTTCCACCGGCAGGTCGTAGGCGCTACCCTCCACCATCGCTGATGGCTCGATCGCTTCGACCATCCCCAGGTAGCCGCAGGCCAGCGTGATCGCCAGCGCCAGGTACGGGTTAGCGTCGGCGCCGATCACGCGGTTTTCCACGCGGCGGTCCTGCGAACCCGAGACCGGCACGCGGAAGCCCACCGTGCGGTTGTCGATACCCCACTGCAGATTGATCGGCGCAGCCGTGTGGCGCACGATGCGGCGGTACGAGTTCACGTACGGCGCGACGATCGCCATCGCCGACGGCATATAGCGCTGCAGGCCGCCGATGTAGTGATGGAACAGGTCGGACGGCGCGCCGTCTTCGGTGCTGAAGATGTTCTTGCCGGTGCCGGCATCGACCACGCTCTGGTGCACGTGCATCGCCGAGCCCGGCTCGTCGACCATCGGCTTGGCCATGAAGGTCGCGTACATGTCGTGCTTGAGCGCCGCTTCGCGCAAGGTGCGCTTGAAGTAGAACACCTTGTCGGCCAGGCCCAGCGGCTCACCGTGCTGGAAATTGATTTCCATCTGGCCGGCACCGATCTCGTGGATCAGCGTGTCGACGTCCAGGTTCATCAGCTCGCAGTAATCGTAGATGTCTTCGAACAGCGGATCGAACTCGTTGACCGCATCGATGCTGTAGACCTGGCGGCTCGTTTCGGCGCGGCCACTGCGGCCGATCGGCGGCACCAGCGGCAGGTTCGGGTCGATGTTCTTCGCGGTCAGATAAAACTCGAGTTCGGGCGCCACTAGCGGTTTCCAGCCGCGCTGCTCGTACAGCTTGAGCACGCGGCGCAGCACGCTGCGCGGCGCGAAGTCGACCAGGCGGCCGTCGGCGTAATAGCAGTCGTGGATCACTTGCGCGGTCGGGTCGACCGCCCACGGCACCATCGTGATGGTGGTGGGGTCGGCCTTGAGGATCATGTCGCGGTCGATGCTCGAGATGGCGCGCTCGTAGGCATCGTCGCGTTCCGGCGTGTTGCCGGTCACGGTCATGCCCAGCACGACTTCGGGCAGGCGCATGCCGCGATCGTCCGTAAACTTCACGCGCGGCAGGATCTTGCCGCGCGCAACGCCGGTCAGATCGGGCACCAAACATTCGATTTCAGTGACCCGCTTTGCGTCGAGCCACTCTTCCATATCGGTGTAACTGAAATTTTCACGTATTGCCATCATTGCCTCATGTCGGTAGTCGATTGCGCGCCCGCTTCATGCGGGGCACGCCGGGTCATTTCAACAGCGAGCCGCCACTCAGGCGCTGCTCGCGGTAAGCGCGGCAGGCGTCGCCAAAGGCGCGGAACATCTTCATCGAGTACGGGTTGTGCTGGATGCGCCATTCGGGATGCCACTGCACGGCCAGCGTGAAGCCGGGCGAGGTCGACACGGTGAATGCTTCCACCAGGCCGTCTTCGGCCACGGCTTCGACCGACAGGCCCGGCGCCAGTTCATTGACGCCCTGTCCGTGCAGCGAGTTCACGGGGATCTCGGCCGCACCGAGAATGGCTTCCAGCATGCCGCCGGGGGTGACTGTGACGTTGTGCGCGTCGCCGTATTGCTCATCCATGCCGAGCTCGGCTTTTTCGCGGTGATCGAACTTGCCGACGACCGTCTGCACTGCCTGGTGCAGGCTGCCGCCGAGGGCCACGTTCATCTCCTGGAAACCCCGGCAGATGGCGATGATCGGCACGCCGCGGCGCACTGCTTCGCGGATCAGGGGCAAGGTGGTCTGGTCGCGCGCCGGGTCTTGCGGCAGCGTTGGATCCAGCACTTCTTCCGAGTAGTAGCTTGGATGCACGTTCGAAGCCGAACCGGTCAGCATGATGCCGTCGATGGTGCCGAAGATGGTTTCCAGGTCCAGCGATTCGCCGGACGATGGCAGGATCAGCGAGGCACAATCGGCGCCCAGGGTGACGGCGTCGACATACTTGTGCTGGGCGGCGTGATACGGATGTTCGCCAAAATCACGCGTGCATGCGGGGACGATTACGATAGGGCGCATGGTGTTGTCCTTCTCTTTGAGGCGCGCGACCACAAGGCAGTCAACGGATCGGGCGCGGGGGAAATTTCATGTCAAAAGCTTAACTTCATTTGGCTGAGGCAGCCCACACGTTTCCAAAAGTCATGACAATTTCGAGAATTTCAGTATGCAGTAATCGGGCGCGGCGGCACGTTCGTTTGCAAATGGGTCTACCATGACGGCTTGCATCCGCGCTCTGCAGCCGATGCTCGACATGAATTGACGAGGACACTATGCCGAATTTGAAAGACCCTTCCCTGCTGCGCCAGCAAGCCTTTGTTGGCGGCGCCTGGTGCGACGCCGATGACGGCCAGACCATTGCCGTGATCAATCCCGCCAACGGCGAAACCGTGGCCAGCGTGCCGCACATGGGCGCTGCTGAAACCAAGCGCGCCATCGATGCGGCCAACGCCGCCTGGCCGGCCTGGCGCAAACTGCCCGCGAAAGAACGCGCCGCGATCCTGCGCAAGTGGAACGATTTGATGCTGGAAAATGCCGACGACCTGGCGCTCTTGATGACGCTGGAACAAGGCAAACCGCTGGCTGAGGCCAAAGGCGAAGTCGCCTACGCCGCCTCGTACTTCGAGTGGTTTGGCGAAGAAGCCAAGCGCGTCGCCGGCGAGACGCTGGCCTCGCCGTGGCCGGACAAACGCATTGTGGTAACCAAGGAACCGATCGGCGTGTGCGCCGCGATCACGCCGTGGAACTTCCCGGCCGCGATGATCACCCGCAAGGTCGCGCCGGCGCTGGCCGCCGGTTGCCCGATCGTGCTCAAGCCAGCCGAACTCACGCCGCTGTCGGCACTGGCGCTGGCCGTGCTGGCCGAGCGCGCGGGTGTACCGCAAGGCGTGTTCAGCGTCGTGATTGGCGACTCGAAAGCCATCGGTGGCGAAATGACGGGCAATCCGCTCGTGCGCAAGCTGAGCTTTACCGGCTCGACCGCCGTGGGACGCCTGCTGATGGAACAGTGCGCCCCGACGGTCAAGAAGATTTCGCTCGAACTGGGCGGCAATGCGCCGTTCATCGTGTTTGACGATGCCGATCTGGACGCGGCGGTCGAGGGTGCAATCGCGTCGAAATTCCGCAATGCGGGGCAGACCTGCGTCTGCGCCAACCGCCTGTACGTGCAGGATGGCGTGTATGACGAATTCGCGCGCAAGCTCGCCGTCGCGGTGGGCAAACTGAAAGTGGGTGATGGCCGCGAAGAAGGCGTCACGCAAGGCCCGCTGATCGAAGAGAAAGCGGTGCGCAAGATCGAGCAGCACATCGAGGATGCGCAGGCCAAGGGCGCCAAGCTGCTGCTGGGCGGAAAACGCCACGCGCTGGGGCACAGCTTTTTTGAACCGACGGTGCTGACCGATGTGACGTCCGACATGCTGGTGGCACGCGAAGAAACCTTCGGCCCGCTGGCGCCGCTGTTCCGCTTCAAGACGGAAGACGAAGTGATTGCCATGGCCAACGACACCGAGTTCGGGCTGGCGTCGTACTTTTATGCGCGCGACATCGGCCGCGTCTGGCGCGTGGCCGAGGCGATCGAGAGCGGGATGGTGGGGGTCAATACCGGCATCATCTCGACCGAGGTCGCGCCGTTCGGCGGGGTCAAGCAGTCAGGCCTGGGCCGTGAAGGCTCGACCTACGGGATGGATGATTATTTGGTCGTGAAGTACATCTGCATGGGCGGCATGTAAGCGGCGCCGGCGATCACGGTTTTTTGTATTCTTTGTACTCGTAGTACTTGCGTGCATCGCCGCGCACCAGCTCGGCCGGGTACTTTGCCCGGTTGAGCACCATCTTTTCTTCGACGGCCGCGACCAGATCCACGTCGAGCTTGTCGGCCAGCCGCACGAGATACACCAGCACATCGGCCATCTCGTGCCGCACCTCGACCAGTTTATCCGCGCCGAGCTCGTCGGCGCGGCCCGACTGCAGCCACTGGAAATGCTCCAGCAGCTCGGCCGCCTCGACCGTCAAGGCCGAGGCCAGGTTCTTCGGCGTGTGGAACTGATCCCAGTCACGCTCGTCGACAAACGCGCGTACCAGCGCGCGCAGTCGCATCAGATCACTGTCCACGCCGCTCTTCACGCACGACGCCGCCATCGACGTAGCCATCGAGCACCCGGCGCAGCTTCGGTTCGATCTCGTCGAAGCTGCTGACGGTGATGCCCAGGTCGCGCAGCAGGCCGTCGTGCACGCCGTACACCCAGCTGTGGATGGTCAATGGCTGGCCGCGTTCCCACGCATCGCGCACGATGGTGGTGTGGGCCGTGTTCATGACCTGCTCGGCCACGTTCAGCTCGACCAGGCGGTTGGTGGCGGCGCGGCCGCTCACGTGGCCCAGGTACTTGCCGTGCTTGTCGCGCACGTCGCGCACGTGGCCGAGCCAGTTGTCAGCCAGGCCCACGCGCGCATCGGTCAGCGCCGCGTGCACGCCCGAGCAGCCGTAGTGGCCGCAGATGATGATGTGCTTGACCTTCAGCACGTCAATGGCGAACTGCAGCACACTCAGACAATTCAGATCCGAATGCACGACGACGTTGGCGATATTGCGGTGAACGAACAGTTCGCCCGGCGCCATGCCCAGCAATTCGTTGGCAGGAACACGGCTGTCCGAGCAGCCGATCCACAGGTATTCCGGCGCCTGCTGTTCCGACAGCGCCTTGAAGAAGTTCGGGTCCTCGGCCACCATCGTGGCGGCCCACGTGCGGTTGCGTTCGAACAGCTCTGCCGCGGTCAATCCCTTGGTCTTGTATTTGTCCATCATGGTTCCTTGTGCTTGTTACCGTCCCAAAAGGGGCGTTGCCAGGCCTGTTCTGGAGCAGGCTTCAAAGGCGGGTAGGTCTCGAAACAGGGGGAGTATAACCGTGTTGGCGGGCCAACCGGACAGGCAAAAAAAAAGGCGCAGTCAACGTTAAATAGAGACTAGCTTTGAACTGACGAGTAGTCCAGTGGTCCAACCCCTGTCCCCAGCGTCAGGAGTCGATCATGAAAGCGCCACGTTTCAAGGGCTGGTTCGCAAAACTGGCGTCACTGAACCAGCCGCAGCGCCGGCAAGTGCTTGATGCCCTGCATCCTGCCGCCGGGCTCGATCAGGTGGTTGCGCTCATCACTGAGGTCAGAGCGCCAGGCCGCTGCTGCCCCAGATGCGGCAACGATCGCTGCTACCGGCACGGGTTCGCCAACGATTTACAGCGCTATCGCTGCTGTGCCTGCGGTCGCACCTTCAACGACCTCACCGGCACGCCGCTGGCGCGGCTCAGGCACAAAGCCAAATGGCTCGCTTATTCGCAGGTGCTGCTTGACTCCCTCCCCGTACGCAAGAGAGCAGATCGAATCGGCGTACACCGCAACACCGCCTTTCGCTGGCGACATCGCTTCCTGCATTGGGTCAAGCTCGACCGGCCCTCGCTCCTGAATGGCATCGTCGAGGCTGACGAAACATTTCTGCTCGAATCACAAAAAGGTTCGCGTACGCTTGATCGGCCACCGCGCCACCGCGGCGGCCATGCTGCCAAACGGGGCATTTCCAGCGAACTCGATTGCATTCTGGTCGGGCGCGACCGCGAGGGTCGCACGGTCGATGCCGTCACTGGCCGGGGTGCCCTCACGGCTGCGCAACTCGAGCGTGACTTGCTGCCCAGGCTCGACAGGCAGGCCTTGCTGGTCAGTGACGGACATCCCGCCTACCGTGCCTTTGCACGCAAGCACAGGATCGCGCATGAGGCGGTCACTGTGCGCGCCGGTGTGCGTGTAAGGCGTCTGGGCAATCTTGCCATCCATGTGCAGAACGTGAACGCTTACCACCAGCGCTTCAAGGCCTGGCTGCAGGGTTTTCGTGGCGTGGCGTCGCGCTACCTGCCCAATTACCTGGGCTGGCGCTGGGCGCTGGATGGAGAGCGAGTTATTTCGCCGGAACAGTTGCTTCGCATTGCCATCAGCGTCATCAACAGATAACGCTGACTGAGCCAAAAAAAACCGCTGAAGGCATATGCCGTTCAGCGGTAAGTAGACTTACTCGAAGAAGTCCTTGACCTTGTCCATCCAACCCTTGCTCTGCGGGCTGTGCTTGGCGCCGCCTTCGATCGTCAGGCGTTCGAACTCGCGCAGCATGTCCTTCTGCTTGTCGGTCAGCTTGACCGGCGTCTCGACGATCACGTGGCAGAACAGGTCGCCCGTGTAGCCCGAACGCACGTTCTTGATGCCCTTGCCCTTGAGGCGGAAGGTCTTGCCGGTCTGGGTACCTTCAGGCACCGTGAACGACACCTTGCCGGTCAGGGTCGGCACTTCGATTTCGCCGCCCAAAGCCGCTTTCGAGAACGAGATCGGCATTTCGCAGTGCAGGTCGTCGCCTTCGCGCTGAAACACGGTGTGCGGCTTGATGTGGATCTCCACATACAGGTCGCCCGCCGGCCCGCCATTGGTACCCGGTTCGCCATTGCCCGACGAGCGGATGCGCATGCCGTTGTCGATACCGGCCGGGATCTTCACTTCCAGCGTCTTGTTGCGCTTGATGCGTCCGGCGCCACCGCAGGCTGCGCACGGCTCAGGGATGATCTTGCCGCTGCCATGGCATTTCGGGCAGGTCTGCTGGACGCTGAAGAAGCCCTGCTGCATGCGCACCTGGCCATGACCGGCGCAGGTGGTGCAAGTCACAGGCTGGGTGCCCGGCTTGGCGCCGCTGCCGTGGCAGGTGTCGCACTTGTCCCAGCTTGGCACGCGGATCGTCGTGTCGAAGCCGTGAGCGGCCTGTTCCAGCGTGATCTCGAGGTTGTAGCGCAGGTCGGCGCCGCGGTACACCTGCGGGCCGGCACTGCGCCCGCCACGGCCACCGCCAAAGATGTCGCCAAAGATGTCGCCGAACGCATCGCCGAAACCACCGGCGCCGCCGCCCATGCCGCCCATGCCGCTGTTCGGATCGACGCCAGCGTGACCGTAACGGTCATACGCTTCGCGCTTCTCCGGGTTGGTCAGCATCTCGTAGGCCTCTTTGACCTCCTTGAACTTCTCTTCCGCTTCCTTGTTATCCGGGTTGCGGTCAGGGTGGAACTTCATCGCAAGCTTGCGATAAGACTTCTTGATCTCGTCTTCCGACGCACCCTTCGCGACCCCAAGGATCTCGTAAAAATCACGCTTCGCCATGGTCGGCACCTAAAGTTATCTGAAAACTGAATTCTTTAAACCAAAAAAACCGAGCCGAGTACCTGGAAGGTGTCGGCTCGGCCTGTACGCGAAGGCACAAGGCCTTCGCGCCGGAGACGCTTACTTCGCGTCTTTCACTTCCTTGAAGTCGGCGTCGACAACGTCGTCATCCTGCTTGCCCGATTGCTCGCCACCGGCTGCACCGGCGCCTGGGCCACCGGCCGCGCCAGCGCCACCAGCCTGCTGCGCCTGCATGTCGGCGTACATCTTCTCGCCCAGCTTCTGCGACGCGCTCGACAGGGCTGCCGTCTTGGCATCGATGTCCGCCTTGTCGCCGCTCTTGATCGCGCCTTCGAGGTCGGTGATTGCCGCTTCGATCTGCTCTTTCTCACCGGCTTCCAGCTTGTCGCCGTATTCGGTCAGCGATTTGCGGGTCGAGTGCACCAGGGCGTCGCCCTGGTTGCGCGCTTCCGCCATTTCCTTGACCTTCTTGTCTTCTTCGGCGTTCAGCTCGGCGTCCTTGACCATCTTCTGGATCTCTTCTTCCGTCAGACCCGAGTTCGCCTTGACGGTGATCTTGTTCTCTTTGCCGGTGGCCTTGTCTTTCGCGCCGACGTGCAGAATGCCGTTGGCGTCGATGTCGAAGGTCACTTCGATCTGTGGCGTGCCACGCGATGCTGGCGGGATGCCTTCCAGGTTGAACTCGCCCAGGCCCTTGTTACCGGCCGCGATTTCACGCTCGCCCTGGAACACCTTGATGGTCACGGCCGGCTGGTTGTCGTCGGCAGTCGAGAACACCTGCGAGAACTTGGTCGGGATCGTGGTGTTCTTGTGGATCATCTTGGTCATCACGCCGCCCAGGGTTTCGATACCCAGCGACAGTGGCGTCACGTCCAGCAGCAGCAGATCCTTGCGCTCGCCCGACAGGACCGAACCCTGGATCGCAGCGCCGACAGCGACGGCTTCATCCGGGTTGACGTCCTTGCGTGCTTCCTTGCCGAAGAACTCCTTGACCTTCTCCTGCACCTTCGGCATACGGGTCATACCGCCGACCAGGATGATGTCGTCGATGTCCGAAACCTTGACGCCGGCATCCTTGATGGCCATACGGCATGGCTCGATCGTCTTGATGATCAGCTCTTCCACCAGCGACTCGAGCTTGGCACGGGTCATCTTCAGGTTCAGGTGGACCGGCGCGCCGTTCGCCATGGCGATGTACGGCTCGTTGATTTCGGTCTGCTGCGACGACGACAGTTCGATCTTTGCGCGCTCGGCCGAAGCCTTGATGCGCTGCAGGGCGATCGCGTCTTTCGACAGGTCGAGGCCGTTGATCTTCTTGAACTCGTCGATGATGTAATCGATGATGCGCTGGTCGAAGTCTTCGCCGCCCAGGAACGTGTCGCCGTTGGTCGACAGCACTTCGAACTGCTTTTCGCCATCGACGTCAGCGATTTCGATGATCGAGACGTCGAACGTGCCGCCGCCCAGGTCATACACGGCGATCTTGCGGTCGCCCTTGTCGGTCTTGTCCAGGCCGAATGCCAGTGCGGCAGCGGTTGGCTCGTTGATGATGCGCTTGACGTCCAGGCCCGCGATACGGCCGGCATCCTTGGTTGCCTGGCGCTGCGAGTCGTTGAAGTACGCCGGCACGGTGATGACCGCTTCGGTGACTTCTTCGCCCAGGTAATCCTCGGCGGTCTTCTTCATCTTGCGCAGCACTTCAGCCGAGATCTGCTGGGCAGCCAGTTTCTTGTCGCGCACGCCAACCCATGCGTCGCCGTTGTCGGCCTTGACGATGGCGTATGGCATCAGCGAGATGTCTTTTTGCACTTCTTTTTCATCGAACTTGCGGCCGATGAGACGCTTGACTGCGAACAGCGTGTTCTTCGGGTTGGTCACGGCCTGGCGCTTGGCCGGCGCGCCGACGAGGATCTCGCCGTCTTCCTGGTAAGCGATGATCGATGGCGTGGTACGCGCGCCTTCGGCGTTCTCGATCACTTTTGGCTGACCGTTTTCCATGATGGCCACGCACGAGTTCGTGGTGCCAAGGTCGATACCGATAATTCTGCCCATGATGTATTCCTTTTTATATGCTGAGTTTCTGATGGATTCAATATTGGGAAAAACGGCGTGCTTTCAAGAGCATTACGCGGCACGCGGCCATTCTTATTTTGGTGCTGCTGCCGTCACGATGGCTGGCCGCAGCAGGCGGTCGGCGATCATGTAACCCTTTTGCAGCACGGTGACCACGGTATTGGCTTCCTGCTCCGCCGGCACCACGGCAACGGCCTGGTGCTTGTTCGGATCCAGCTTG
Source organism: Telluria sp. LT2P80 (assembly GCF_059685955.1). Lineage (NCBI taxonomy): Bacteria > Pseudomonadati > Pseudomonadota > Betaproteobacteria > Burkholderiales > Oxalobacteraceae > Telluria > Telluria sp. LT2P80. The sequence continues at coordinate 186,558 of NZ_JCASIO010000007.1, forward strand.
TCGCCCACTTGCGGCAGCACCTCGACCAGGCGGTTCTTTTCAAACGCACTGGTGAGCTGCTTGAGCGTCATTTCAACGCCTTCCTTGATCGACTCGACCGTCGGCGCTTCGACCTTCAGTGCCATCTCCAGGCTGTCGCGCACCGGCACCATGGCCTCGGCAAAGCTTTCGATGGCAAATTTATGGGCCTTGCTGACGTCTTCCTGGGCGCGGCGGCGGATGTTTTCCGCGTCGGCCTTGGCGCGCATGAAGGCATCGTGCATCTCGGCCAGCTTGGCTTCGGTGGCGCTCAGTTGTTCTTCGAGGCCCGGCGTACCCGCCTGCGCGGCGCCAGCGGTAGCACCATCATTGATGTCAGCGCCAGGCGCCTGTACATCCTGTTCGTTGCTCATCTCTTTGTTCTCTTGGTCTTGCATCGGAAAAACTCCTGGAATCAAGGACTTGGCTGATTTAAAAACGTATCCTGATTGATACACAGCGCACCAGATGGGGCGATCTCCTACAATTACAAGGGGAATTGCAGGAAAGCCATCTGAAATTCAGGCAAATGCGGCCCTGCAGCGCCAACAACCCGCTATTTTAGCAGGTTGTCAACAGGCAAGTCGGTATGGACTAGTTGGGAGCGCCGAGGCTCTTGGCGCGCGCGGCGCCACGTTCGGCATCGATGCGGCGCGCTTCGCGCTGCGCCGGCGTGAGGATGGTCGGCCAGCCGATCAGGTGCTGTTCGGCGATTTCTGCCAGGCCACGGATCCAGGCGGGCGATGCGTTCAGGCACGGAATGTAATGGAACTCCTTGCCGCCGGCCGCTTCGAAATCGTGGCGCACTTCCATCGAGATTTCTTCCAGCGTTTCCAGGCAGTCGCTGGTAAAGCCCGGACAGATCATGTCGATGCGTTCGAGGCCATCGCGCGCCAGTTGCGCGACGGTCGGCGCGGTGTACGGCTGCAGCCACTCGGCCTTGCCGAAGCGCGACTGGAACGTGACCATATACTCGTCCTGCGACAGCTCAAGCGCGGTGGCCAGCAGGCGCGCCGTTTTATAGCACTCGCAGTGGTACTGGTCGCCCAGCAGCAGGGTGCGCTTGGGCACGCCGTGGAAGCTCATCACCAGCTTCTGACCCCGGCCATGATTGTCCCAGTGCGCCAGCACATTGTCGCGCAGCGCGTGGATATAGCCTTCGTGGTCGTGGTAGTGCTTCACCAGGCGCAGCTCGGGAATATTGCGCACCTTCGCGTAGTGCTGGAACACGGCATCCCAGATCGAGGCCGTGGTGGTGCCGGAATATTGCGGATAGGCGGGCAGCACGACGATGCGGTCGACGCCCTCTTCTTTCAAGCGATCGAGCACCTCGGGCATCGATGGCGAGCCGTAGCGCATTGCCATCGCCACGCTCACGTCTTCGTGGCCGCGCTCGGTCAGCATCGCCTGCAGGCGCGTGGCTTGCAGGGCCGTGTTCACGCGCAGGGGCGAACCGTCGCGGGTCCAGATCGTGCGGTATTTCGCGGCCGACTGACCCGAGCGGAACGGCAGGATGATCAGGTGCAGGATGCACCACCAGACCAGGCGCGGCACCTCGACCACGCGCGGATCGGACAGGAACTGCTTCAGGTAGCTGCGCACCTTGCCGCGTGTGGGCTCGTCCGGCGTGCCCAGATTGACCAGCAAGACTGCGCTGCGCGGGATGGTACCGTGGGTGTAAGGCGGTTCAGGGCGAAATGACATGGGGGCGTAGTGAAGACAGGATCTGGCCATTATAAGTCTGGCATGTCCTGCCCGCAGGACCCAACAGCGGGTCAGCGCGCTTTGGGTTGCCGGTCCGTGGTGTTCGAGCCACGGACCGGCAAGGCTAGCGCAAGATCAGGATCAGAATCAGGTGCTCACGTGCAGGCGCACGTCGATGTTGTTGCGGGTGGCGTTCGAGTACGGGCACACGATGTGGGCCTTGTCGACCAGCTCCTGCAGCTGGGCCTGGTCCATGCCCGGGCCCTTGATGCTCAGGTCGACTTCGATGCCAAAGCCGGTCGGGATCTGGCCGATGCCGACGTCGCCCGTGATGGTCAGGTCGGCCGGCAGCGTGACCTTGGCCTGGCCCGCGACAAATTTCAGCGCGCCCAGGAAGCAGGCCGAATAACCGGCTGCAAACAGCTGCTCGGGATTGGTGCCCGCGCCGCCACCGCCACCCAGTTCTTTCGGCGTGGACAGCGTCACGTCCAGGGCGCCGTCCGAACTTTTCGACGTGCCTTCACGGCCGCCTTGCGACGTGGCTTGTGCGCGATACAGGACTTTTTCGATGCTCATGAGAGTTCCTTCCGGAGTGGTTGATGGGGTGCTTACTGTGCCACAAAAACGCTAGGCACCCGCGCCATGCAAGCCATCAGGACGCCAGCAACTCCCTTGCATGCTTGCGCGTGGTCTCGGTGATCTCGATCCCGCCCAGCATGCGCGCCACTTCCTCGACCCGCGCGCGCTTGTCGAGCACATCGATGCGCGAGACCGTGCGGCCGGCGTCGGTCGTGCCCTTGGCCACCTGGAAGTGCTGGTTTGCCTGGCTGGCCACCTGCGGCAAGTGCGTCACGCACAGCACCTGGCGTTGCTGGCCCAGGCGCTTGAGCAGGCGCCCCACCACCTCGGCCACACCGCCGCCGATACCGGTGTCGACTTCGTCAAAAATCAGCGTCGGCACCGTCGTTGCATTCGACGTGATGACGGAGATCGCCAGCGAGATGCGCGCCAGCTCGCCGCCCGACGCGACCTTGGCCAGCGCGCGCGGCACGACGCCCGCGTGACCGGCCACCAGAAATTCAATGTGCTCCAGGCCATGCGCGCCCGGCTCGCCGCGGTTCAGGCCAATGGCGAAACTGCCGCCGCTCATGCTGAGCTCCTGCATCGCCGCTGTGACCTGCGTGCCCAGCTCGTGCGCCGCTGCCGCGCGCCGCACCGACAGGCGCCCGGCCACGTCCATATACGCCGCCTCGGCTTTTTCTTCCTGCTTGCGCAGGCCGTCGATGTCGGTGGCGTCGGCCAGCTGGCGCAGCTTCGTGGCCAGCAGCGCGTGTTCGTCCGGCAGTTCTTCGGGCGTGACGCGGTATTTGCGCGCAGCCGTGTGCAGCGCCTCCATGCGCGCGTCCACTTCGCGCAGGCGCGCCGGGTCGAGCTCGACCTTGTCGATATAGGTGTTCAGTTCGGACACGGCTTCTTGCAGCTGGATGCGCGCCGGCTCCATGCAGTCGAGCACCGATTGCAGCTGCGTATCGACGTCGACCAGCTTGCCCAGCTTGGCGTTGAGCGCCGACAGTTGCGACAGGATCGGATGGTCGGATTCGGAGATCGCGGCCAGCGCTTCCTGCGCGCCTTCGAGCAGCGTGGCGGCATGCGACAGGCGGCTGTGTTCATTGCCGATGTCGAGCCACTCGCCGGCTTTCGGGGCCAGTTTGTCGAGCTCGGCCACTTGCCACTCGAGGCGCTCGCGCTCGATCAGCACGTTCTTGGCATCGGCTTCGTATTCTTCGCGCTGGCGCACCAGCGCGCGCCACGTACGCCAGGCTTGCGACACTTCTTGCGCCTCGATGCGCGCGGCCGGATCGCGCACGCCGATCTGGTTGTCGAGCAGCGCGCGCTGGGCGTCGGGCTTGAGCAGGCTCTGGTGCGCGTGCTGGCCGTGGATGTCGACCAGCAGGTCGCCCAGCTCGCGCAATTGCGCCGCCGTGGCCGCAACGCCGTTGATATAGCCCTTGGAACGGCCGGCGTTGTCGATCACGCGGCGCAGCAGCGCCCCGCCCTCGTCGGCGCTGAAGTCGTGCTCGGCCAGCCAGACACGCGCCACTTCGGTCGGTGCGAAGTCAGCGGTGATGTCGGCTTTGGCAGCGCCTTCGCGCACCATGCTGGCGTCGCCGCGGCCGCCCAGCGCCAGCTGCAGCGCATCGATCAGGATCGACTTGCCGGCGCCGGTTTCGCCGGTGAACACCGAGAAGCCGTTCGAGAATTCCAGTTCGATGGCGTCGACGATGACGAAGTCGCGGATGGTAAGTGTGCGCAGCATGAAAAATCGGGTCTCCGGCGGTTAGGGCGATTCTTTGACGACTCTGTAGCAAATGCGGGCGGCTGCGATGGATAGCTTACTTGAGCCTGCCGTCGTTGGTGGGGTACTCGTTCCAGTGCAGTTTCTGGCGCAGCGTGTGGTAATAGCTCCAGTGGAGTGGATGCAGGAACGTGATCGTGTGCGGCGAGCGCGAAATCACGATCTGGTCGCCCAGTTGCAGGCTCGTGAAGGTCTGCATGTCGAAGTTGACGCTGATGTCGCGCCCGCTGACCAGTTCGACCACGATCTCGCTCGTGTCGGGCACCACGATCGGCCGGTTCGACAGTGCATGCGGCGCGATCGGCACCAGCACCGTGCCGCCCAGGCTCGGATGCAGCAATGGCCCGCCGGCCGACAGCGCATACGCCGTCGAGCCGGTGGGCGTGGAGACGATCAGGCCATCCGAGCGCTGGTTGTACATGAATTGACCGTCGACGCTCAGTTTGAGTTCGACCATGCCGGCGCCCGTGCCGCGTGCCACGACCACGTCGTTGACGGCCACGCTGGAAAAGATCAGCACGCCATCGCGCATGACGCGCGCCTCGAGCAGCGTGCGCTCTTCGCGCCGTGCGCGGCCTTCCAGGATGTTGCTCAGTTGAGGCAGCATGTCGTCCAGCGCGATGTCGGTGATGAAGCCCAGGCGCCCCAGGTTGATGCCGATGAGGGCAATATCGTATTCGGCCAGCTGGCGTGCGATGCCGAGCATGGTGCCGTCGCCGCCGAGGACGATGCCGATCTGCGCTTGCACGCCGATCTCGGCCACGGTCATCGATTCGAGATTGTCGAGCGCGAGATTGGCGGCGGTATCGGCCTCGAACACGACGCGGTAGCCGGCCCCGGCCAGAAAATCGCGGATGCGGCTGACCGGCTCTTCGACGCCTGGCGTGTTATGCCGCACCACGAGCGCGATGATCTGTTGCGGTTGGGGTGATGCAGGCATAGCGATCTCGGCAGTAGTAGGTTAACAACACGCTGGAGATTAACCGATAATTCCTGCGGCTGCCATAGCAGCGCTCGGCAAACACTGTACAGATGCACAGTATACCGGTCGCCGCCCCGGTCCCGCAAGTTCAGGCCACCAGTGCTGCTCCCATGGCCACCACGACCGCCAGGACCAGGCTCAGCACATGAAGCAGGCTCAGCACGATCCAGCGCAGGCCGGTGGCCAGGCGCGCCCCGCCATACACCCTGTGCATCGCCAGCGGCAGATACAGCAGCAGCCACAGCGCCAGCGGCAGCTCAAGAAAATCCAGCATCGGCGGCAGCGTCAGCAGCACGCTGAACATCAGAAAGGCAAACGCATTGGTGTGCAGCGCGAACAGGAAATGCTCGCCATAGCGCCGCCCCGTGCGCACGTACAGAATGCGCAGGTAGAAGGCGAACACCGGCATCAGTGCGAATACCGCATATGGCGTATAGCTGAAGAACGCCCCCTTGAGCGCCACTTCCTGATCGCGCCGCGGCAGGTCGAGGAAGTGCTGGACTTTCTGGCCCAGGGTGGCATTGAAGGATCCGGCCCCAGTCACGAGTGGCGCGACGGCGCGGTTGAATTCAGTGGCAGGCTCAGGGGTTTTCCTGTCCCCGGACACGACGACGGCCGACGGCGGTATCTCTTCGCCGAGATTGATCACTTCCATCCCGCTGAACTTGAACAGTGCGAAAAAGATGATGCTGAACGTCAGATACAGGCGCAGCGGCTGCAGGTAGCGCGCGCGCCGGCCTTCAATATATTCGCAGGTGAGAAAGCCCGGCTTGAAGATCAGCCCGCCAAGCGACTTCCACAGCGCGCCTTCCAGCGCCACGTAGTGCGCAATGAATTCGTGCAGGAACTCGCGCGCGCTCGGCACGTGCAGGTGCGTGGCCTGGCCGCACTGATGGCAATAGTTGCCATCGGTGGCGGCGCAGCAGTTCTTGCAGACTGAGGTGGCGTGCTGCGGCAGGGTGTCAGGCGTCACGGTGCATCTTCCGTCAAGACGTTCAAAATCCTATCTTAGCCAAGTAATTGCAAAAAAGCATCATATTTACAAAGTTCAATTGAGCGACCGTTTTGGGCGTGGGCAGTTAGGATGAGGATGACGAAAATACAAAAGGAGATCGCGATGGCGACCAACGCAAAAGACCGCGCCGTGAATACGGACGAACCGATGGGCAACGATGGCGTCAAACGCCAGCCACACGAACGCGATGAAACGCCGGATGGCCAGGATACCGAGCCACGCGGCATCATGAAGCAGGCAGCAAGCGACCTCGAACAAGGCCTGATCGATACCGAAGCACGCGGCACGCCGGGCATTTCCGAAGCGGTCAACGCCGCACCCGGCGCTAGTGGCCAGGCCACCCCGCTGCCGGACCGCCATCGCGACATGCGCGACCACGAGGCCGAACCGGCACCCGAGGCAAGCGAAGACGACGATACTGACAACACCAACGAAAGGAAATAAAACATGACAATCAAACGCGACGGCAGCGCCGTATGGAGTGGTGGCATCAAGGATGGCAAGGGCCAGGTGTCGACCGGTAGCGGCGCACTGAAGGACCAGCCATATGGCTTCAACACCCGCTTTGAAGATGCACCAGGCACCAACCCCGAAGAACTGATCGGTGCGGCGCACGCAGGCTGCTTCACGATGGCACTGTCGGGCCAGCTCGGCCAGGCCGGCCTGACCGCCGACGAACTGCGCACCAAGGCCACCGTGTCGATGGAAAAGGTCGAAGGCGGCTTCTCGATCACGGCAATCCACCTGGAACTGCGCGCGAAGATTCCGGGCGCGAGCCAGGAAGCCTTCGACAAGGCAGCGACCACGGCAAAGGAAAACTGCCCGGTATCGAAGCTGCTGAACGCCACCATCACGCTCGACGCCAAGCTCGAGAGCTGATAGCGGGACTGGATGCGCATCGGGCCCTGTCCGGCAAGGAAACCGTCGAAGGCATAAAATGACGGTCTTTCCGAACCACATAAGGCACACACGATGCGCATCCTGCATACCATGTTGAGGGTCGGCGACCTGCAACGCTCCATCGACTTCTACACCACCGTGCTGGGCATGAAACTGCTGCGCACGAGCGAGAACGCCGAGTACAAATACAGCCTGGCCTTCCTCGGCTACGGCAGCAATCCCGATCACGCCGAACTCGAGCTGACCTATAACTGGGGCACCGACAGCTACGACATGGGCACGGCCTACGGCCACATCGCCATCTCCACCGCTGACATCTACGCCACGTGCGATCAGGTGCGTACGGCCGGCGGCAACATCTCGCGCGAGCCAGGCCCGGTGAAGGGCGGCAGCACGGTGATCGCCTTCATCACCGATCCGGACGGCTACAAGGTCGAGCTGATCGAACGCGCCGACAACGCCAGCGGTGGCGGCCTGAGCAAGTAAGCCTGCCGCCTGCAGGGATCGCGCGGCGCTGCTACAATCGCCGCGCCTGCATCCTGCAGGCACACAACATTACGTCTTCGGGGCGGGGTGCGATTCCCCACCGGCGGTATGACCGGCAACGGTCGAGCCCGCGAGCGCCTGCCCGGCATCATGCCGGGCAGGGTCAGCAGATCTGGTGCGATGCCAGAGCCGACGGTATAGTCCGGATGAAAGAAGATGTGCGCGTTCACGCGCCCGGCCTGCCCTGCCTTGCGTGGGGCAGACGGGCGCGCGGCTGCGCTTTGCCCTGATGCGTTTTTCGCCCACTTTGCGAGGAGCGTTTCACATGCTGGTTTCTACCCATACCCTTTTCAGTCACGACCTGGAAGGCCGCATCGCCGCGGCGCTGGACGCCATGCGCGCCGGTATTCCGGTCATCCTGCTCGACGATTTCGATCGCGAGAACGAGGCCGACCTGATCGTCGCCGCCGAACACATCACCAGTGACACCATGGCCCTGATGATCCGCGAATGCAGCGGCATCGTCTGCCTGTGCCTGCCTGACGAGAAGGTGCGCGCACTTGAACTGCCGCCGATGGCGCCGGACAACGGTAGCCGCTTCGGCACGCCGTTCACGGTGTCGATCGAGGCGCGCCATGGCGTGACCACCGGTGTCTCGGCCGCCGACCGCGTGACCACGATCCGGGCTGCGATCGCGCATGACGCCCGGCCGGACGACGTCGTGCGCCCGGGCCATGTATTCCCACTGCGCGCCACGCCCGGCGGCGTGCTGGCCCGCGCCGGGCACACCGAAGGTTCGGTCGATCTGGCCCGGCTGGCCGGTCTGCAGCCGGCAGCCGTGCTGTGCGAATTGATGAACCCCGATGGCACGATGATGCGCGGCGAGCAGATCGAGCAGTTCGCGCAGGAGCGCGATTTTCCGATCCTGACGATTGCTGAACTGATTCAGTGGCGCAAGGCGCGGGCGCTGTAAAACAAAAAACCCGGTCGCCACTTGCATGGTCGACCGGGCTTGCGTGATGCAGCAGAAATTACTCTACCAGCAAACTGTTCACTGGCGTCAGGTCGGTCTCGCGCAGCGAACCTGCCGCCGCTTTCAGGCGCAAGCCATTGACGATCACGTCATAGCGCGCACGCGACAGGTCGGTGCGGGTCTGGTACAGCTGGCGCTGCGCATTGAGCACGTCGATATTGATCCGCACGCCCACCTGGTAACCGAGCTTGTTCGATTCGAGCGCCGACTGGCTCGACACTTCGGCTGCTTCCAGTGCTTTCACTTGCGCCAGGCCGCTGTTCACGCCCAGGAACGACTGGCGCGCCTGCAGCGCTGCATTGCGGCGCGTTGCTTCGAGATCGTTGCGGGCGCGGTCTTCCAGTGCGATCGATTCGCGCACGCGGCTGGTGACGGCATAGCCGCTGAAGATCGGCACGCTCCATTGCAGGCCAATCGCATTGTTCTTGGTGTCGCCCGAATTGCCCGTGCGGCCGTTGACGTCGCGGCGCGTCGAGCTGGCCACGAGGTCGAGCGTCGGCATGTGGCCGGCGCGGTTGCGCGAGATGTCGCGCGTGGCGATTTCCACCTGGAGCTGGCTGACCGTCACGCCATAGTTCTGGTTCTCGGCCGACGACACCCATGGATCAACCGTGGCCGGCTGCGGCACGGCCAGCGTCGTGCCGGGCTTCAGGGCCGCCAGGTTGCCCGGCGCAGTGCCGATGATGGCTTGCAGCGCATTGCGCTTGTTGTCCAGGTCGTTGACGGCGGCGAATTCCTGCGCCAGCACCAGGTCGTACGCGGCTTGCGCCTCGTGCGTGTCGGTGATGGTCTGGGTGCCGACTTCAAAATTGCGCTTGGCCGATGCCAGTTGCTCCGTGGTTGCTTCCTTCTGGGCGCGGGTTGATTCCAGCTTGTCCTGTGCTGCCAGCACGTCGAAGTAGGCTTGCGCCACGCGCGTGATCAGGTCTTGCTGGGCCTGGGCAAACTGGGCTTCGCCAATGGCTTGCTGCAGCTTGCTCTGCTGATACGTTTCCCAGCGATCCCAGCGATACAGCGGCTGCTGCAACGCCAGCGTGTATTCGTTGGTGCGCAGATTCGAGCCACTGCTGCCGACGATGCCCGGCTGGCCGTTCGGCAAGGTGCCGAGCTGACCCACATTCCATGGGTCGAAGTCACTGTCGTTCTTGCTCAGTGCACCGCTGATGCCAACGGTCGGGAGTAGCCCTGCACGCCCCTGGATGATGCGCTCGCGGCTCGCCGACAGCGAAGCACGCGCACTCGCGTACGTCGCGTCATTGGCCAGTGCCTGCTGATACACCTGGATCAGGTCGGCAGCACCGGCGTTGAGCGAGAAGCACGCGCTCGCAAGCAGCACGGCGATAAGGGGTTTCTGCATTGCTATCTCCACAGGGGTCATCAAGTTTTTGGAATCAGGTCAATACGTCGGCATCGACGGATCGACTTGCACAGCCCAGGCGTGTATCCCGCCCGTCAAGTTGGTTACATTGTCAAAACCATTGCGCTCGAGGAAGGCAGCAACCTGCATGCTGCGCGCCCCGTGGTGGCAGATGCAGACGACCTCGCGGTCATCGTCGATCTCGGTCACGCGCACCGGAATCAGGTTCATCGGAATCTGGGTCGAGCCGGCGATCCGGCACGTCTCGAATTCCCAATTTTCGCGCACGTCGAGCAGCAGCGGCTGCTCGCGCGCCGGATCGGCCAGCAAGGCGGCCAGTTCGGGAGCAGTAATCTGTTGCATCACAGCGTCCTCAGAACGTGAAACCGGACGGCTTCGTTGCGCCCGTCAGCGGCTTGGCGACGGTTTCGAACACGGTGACCGCCTCATGCGCGGTGGCCGAGGTGCGGGTGATCAGCTGGCACGTCATGGCCGGCGCAGCACCGACGATCGCGATCATGCGGCCACCGATTTTCAGTTGCTTGATCAGTGACTCTGGCAGCAGCGGCAGTGCGCCCGACACGACGATCACGTCGTAATCGGTGCCGGTCGCCCAGCCCTGCGCGCCATTGCCCACTTCGACCGCCACATTGGTGATGCCGGCAGCGTCGAGGTTCTGCTTGGCCTGGGCGGCGGTTTCCGGCAGGATTTCAACGCTCGTCACGTGACGTGCCTTGCTCGCCAGCAGCGCTGCCAGGTAACCCGAACCGGTGCCGATCTGCAGCACGTTGTCGCCCTGCTTGACGCCAGCCTCTTGCGCCATGCGCGCTTCGACCTTCGGATTGAGCATGGCTTCACCGCCCGGCAGCGGGATTTCGGTGTCGGCAAATGCCAGGTTCTGGTAGGCCTGTGGCACGAATTGTTCACGCTTGACCACGTGCAGCAGGTCGAGGATATCCTGGTCCAGCACATTCCAAGGACGGATCTGCTGTTCGATCATATTGAAGCGGGCTTGTTCGATATTCATTTCAGTTCTCGGTGGAAAAATAAACAATCCGATATTCTAATCCGTGAACGGTGCTGGAACCTACCTGAATAGGTATCTCGAGGCACATCTTATCGACGCACGCCTTCCCCAGAGGAAAATTGCGACAGTCTGCAGTTTGGAGGGGATGAACGCCAGAAAACCGTCCCTGACGTGAACGGGCGTTCAGCGGGCCGGTTGGCCAGCCGGCACGAGGCCATTGAGGGTGATATCGAGGAAGGCGTCGAGGAAGGCTTCGGGATGCAGGTCGCAGCGCTCGCACGGGGCGATGGTGTGTTTCCAGGTGGACAGCATCAGCATCGGCGCGATCAAAACCTGGGTGGTCTGGGGAATATCGATCGCGCGAAACTCGCCGCGCTGCACGCCGCGCTCGAGCATGCTGGAGATCATGCGCATGCCGCGGCTCATGACTTCGGTTTGATAAAAGCGGGCCAGTTCAGGGAAATTATCGGCTTCAGCAAAGATCAGCTTGCTAATGCCGGACGCCTTGGTCGCGCCCACCCGATGCCACCACGACAGGATCACGCTGCGCAGCAGGTCGGCACTGTGGCCTTCGAATTCAGCGACCGAGATTTCGGCCTGGCCCAGCATCGGCACGATACTCTGGCGCACGACGGCCTTAAACAGATCTTCCTTGTTGGTGTAATACAGATACAAGGTGCCCTTGGAGACACCGGCGCGCTTGGCCACGTCTTCCAGGCGCGTGGAGGCAAAGCCACGCTCGACGAACAGCTCGACGGCAGCCGAAAGCAACTCCTGCGGCCGCGCTTCCTTGCGACGTTCCCAGCGTGGCTTGCTGTCTGTTTGGCAGTCCATTTTCCCACTCAGAAATTATCTAAGGAACAACCAATATAGACCCGTCATGTTGCTGCCGTCAAGCGACCGCTGCGTAACTAAAAATATATTATATTTAGCCACAATAAGTAGTCAATGCATCATCTGATGCTGGCGTCGCGGTCCGTTGTATACTCGCGGTCTGCTACTTTTCAAACGCCATGCTGTCCACTCCCGCCCCCTTCCAGTGCCGGCCGCAATGCGGCGCCTGCTGCACCGCCCCGTCGATCACCAGTCCGATCCCCGGCATGCCCAATGGCAAGCCGGCAGGCGTACGTTGCGTGCAATTGGGAGAGGACGAGCGTTGCCGCATCTTCGGTCAACCCGAGCGGCCGGCCTTTTGCGGCGGACTGCAACCGTCGTACGAGATGTGCGGCGATACGCGGACGCAGGCGATGGTCTGGTTGAGCGAGCTGGAACGGCTGACCGCGCCCGAGCGCGTGTAAACGCGGTGGCTTAAACCGCTGGCTTGCCGCGTGCCTGTTGCACACGCTGGAACAATCCGCCAAGCGTCAGGCCGTCGTGCCAGATGTCGCTCAGCAAGACACCATAGCGTTCGCGCACTGCGCGTGCCAGCGGTTCGATGTCGGTGGCGTCGGGCATCCAGCGCGTTGGCCTGGCGGCGCGCACGACATTGAGTACCGGGTCGTCAGGGCGCAAATGCAAACGGTCGCAAGCGCCAAAGGCGCAGGCCGAGCCACATACGGCGAGGAAATCGCGGATGTCCTTGCGGGATGCGGAAGGGAAAGAACTGCGCCACGCCCGGCCCTGGAAAGGCCGGTAACGCAGGGCGTTGGGCAACTGCCAATCATGAAATGCTACCCAGGCCAGCGCAGCAAGAATGAGGACAAGAAAAAGACTCATGGCTTTGAGTGTAGCACGCGTTTTTACGCATGACACATCTTTACAGCGAGATTAAAACGGCCCCGATGCCATCCGCGGCAGCTCGTACGGTTCAGTTAGCCCAACGGCAGCCCCCGCGCTCATGGTAAGCTTTGCCCCCTCGCATGTACCTCCCACAGTTCACTTCCACAGCACAAAAACACCATGGATATCGTTCTCGCCATTAAGGCAATCATCATGGGCCTGGTCGAGGGTTTCACTGAATTCCTTCCGATTTCGTCGACCGGCCACCTGATCCTGATGGGCAGCTTGCTCGATTTCACGGGTACCAAGGCAACTGTTTTCAAGATTGTCATCCAGGCCGGCGCCATGCTGGCCGTGGTCTGGGAATACCGTGCGCGCATCGCGAAGGTGTTCGCCGGACTGGGCGCCGATCCCGTCCAGCAGCGCTTTGCGCGCAATGTCGTGATTGCATTCTTCCCTGCCGCGATTGCTGGCGTGCTGTTCAGCGCGGCCATTACCGAAGTGCTGTTCCACCCGATTCCCGTGGCCGTTGCCCTGGTGCTCGGCGGTATCGTCATCCTGTGGGTCGAACACCGCAACCGCCAGAACCCGAAGGCCGCGCGGGTCGAGACGGTCGACGACATGAGCATGCTCGATGCGCTCAAGGTCGGCTTCGCGCAAGCCTTCGCGCTGATCCCGGGCACCAGCCGTTCGGGTTCGACGATCATCGGCGGCATGCTGTTTGGCCTGTCGCGCAAGGCAGCCACCGAATTCTCGTTCTTCCTGGCCATGCCGACGATGCTCGGCGCCACGGTCTATTCGATCGCCAAGGAGCGCGACCTGCTGTCGATGGCCGATGTGCCGCTGTTTAGCCTGGGCTTTTTCTCGGCGTTTATTTCCGCATTCCTGTGCGTGCGCTGGCTCCTGCGCTACATCAGCACGCACGACTTCACGATCTTCGCCTGGTACCGTATCGTATTCGGTATCCTGATCCTCGTGACCGCCCAATTCGATCTGCTTACCTGGGCGGACTAAACTTGCAGCATCAGCCGGTCCAACACACAGCTTGAACACTCTGTCCGACATTGAACGTATGAATTCAGACACCGGCGCCGACATGGTCACCGACACTGGCGCCGACCTCAGCGCACGTGCGCTTCACGTGCTCGAGACCGTCTTCGGCTACCCCGCGTTCCGCGGCCAGCAGGGCGAAATCGTCGAGCACGTGGCCAGTGGCGGCGACGCGCTGGTCCTGATGCCCACCGGCGGCGGCAAGTCGCTGTGCTACCAGATTCCCGCGCTGCTGCGCGACGGCGTCGGCGTGGTCATCTCGCCGCTGATCGCGCTGATGCAGGATCAGGTCGATGCGCTCGAAGAAGTCGGCGTGCGCGCCGCGTTCCTCAATTCGACCCAGACGTTCGAAGAGGCGATGCGCATCGAGCGCCTCGTGCGCACCGGCGAAATCGACCTGGTCTACGTGGCGCCCGAGCGCCTGATGACGCAGCGCTGCCTCGAGCTGTTCGATGCATCCAGGATCTCGCTGTTCGCGATCGACGAAGCGCACTGCGTCTCGCAGTGGGGCCATGACTTCCGCCCCGAGTACATCCGCCTGTCGATCCTGCACGAGCGCTTCCCAAACGTGCCGCGCATCGCGCTCACGGCGACGGCCGACCAGCAAACGCGCGCCGAAATCGCGCTGCGCCTGCAACTGGGCGAAGCGCGCCAGTTCGTCTCGTCGTTCGACCGCCCGAACATCCGCTACTCGATCGTCGAGAAAGCCAACGGCCGCAAGCAGCTGCTCGACTTCATCGCCGGCGAGCACTCGGGCGACTCGGGCATCGTCTACTGCCTGTCGCGCAAGAAGGTCGAAGAAACCGCCGACTTCCTCAACGAAAACGGAATCCGCGCCATGGCATACCACGCCGGCATGGAATACGCGGTGCGCGCCAAGAACCAGGCGCGCTTCCTGCGTGAAGAAAACATCGTCATGGTTGCCACCATCGCCTTCGGCATGGGCATCGACAAACCCGATGTGCGCTTCGTGTGCCACCTCGACCTGCCCAAGAGCATCGAGGGCTATTACCAGGAAACCGGCCGCGCCGGCCGTGACGGCGGCCCCGCCAGCGCCTGGATGGCCTACGGCCTGCAAGATGTGGTGCTGCAGCGCCGGATGATCGACGAATCCGAGGCCGACGAAACCTTCAAGCGCGTGCTCTCGATGAAGCTCGACGCCATGCTGGGCCTGTGCGAAACCCTGTCGTGCCGCCGCATGCGCCTGCTCGACTATTTCGGCGAACGCTCCGGCCCATGCGGCAACTGCGACACCTGCCTGATCCCGCCAGTGAGCTTCGACGGCTCGGTGCCGGTGCAAAAGCTGCTGTCCACCATTTACCGGGTCGACCAGCGCTTTGCCGGCGGCCACGTGATCGACGTGCTGCGCGGCGCGACCACCGAGCGCATCACCCAGTGGCACCACGACAAGCTCACCGTGTATGGCGTGGGCGCCGACCGCAGCGAGCAGGAATGGCGCGCCATCCTGCGCCAGGCCATTGCGCTTGGCCTCGTCACGGTCGACCACGACGCGTTCAGCTCACTCAAGCTCACCGACGCCGCGCGCCCGGTGCTCAAGGGCGAGCAGACGGTGCAGCTGCGCCAGTACCAGAAACCGGTCAAGGCCAAGCGCCCTTCCACGTCACGCTCGACGTTCGAGGAAGTGGAGCTGTCGCGCTCCGAGCAAGGCATCTTCGAGCGCCTGCGCTCGTGGCGCATGGGCACCGCGCGCGAGCACGGCGTGCCGGCGTATGTCGTGTTCCAGGATGCGACGCTGCGCGAGATCGCCAAGGTCAAGCCAACCTCGATCGACCAGCTGCGCGGCGTGACCGGCGTGGGCGAGAAAAAGCTCGTGTCGTATGGCGACGCGATCGTCGCGATCATCAACGAGATGCTGTAACGCTATTCGCGAAACAGGTGCGTGAAACTGCGGCTGACGGGCAGCACTTCGCTGCTGCCGCGCAGCAGCACCTGCATGCGCTCGGCGTCGATGCGCTCGGCGGCGCGGATCGCCGTCACCTTCACGACCGTGCCGCGATGGATCTGCCAGAAACGGTCGGCATCGAGCCCGCCCAATAAATCCTTCAGCGGGATGCGCACCAGCGCTTCCGATCCTTCCAGCACCACGCGCGTGTACTTGGTATCGGCCTGGAAGAACAGCACCTCCTCGACGTCGATCAGGCGAATCTGCTTGCCCACACTGGCCTTGAGCCACTTCAGTTTTTCGCGCGCCGGCGCGGGCGACGCCGCCTTCACTTGCCGGACGACTGCGCTGACATCCATCGGCTGGCCGTCGAGTTTTTCGCGTAGCCGCGCCAGCGCTTTATCCAGGCGGCCCGGCTGGATGGGCTTGAGCAGATAGTCGACGGCGCCGGCGTCGAACGCATCGACGGCGTACTGGTCGTAAGCGGTGACGAACACCACGTGCGCCTGGCGGCCGATGCGCTCGGCCACTTCCAGGCCCGACAGGCCGGGCATGCGGATATCCAGAAACACCACGCGCGGCGCATGCTCCAGATAGGCGTCCCAGGCATCGAGGCCATTGTCGACCGCCGCGACCACCTGCGCCTCGGGCCAGGCCAGCGCCAGCATGCCGAGCAGGCGCTCGCGCATCAGCGGTTCGTCTTCGGCAACCAGAATCGTGACTGTCATTGCGCGTCCTTGCGGGGGATGAGGAGTTCGGCCAGCAGGCCAGGTTCGGCTTCGCTTAGCACCAGGCTGGCGCTCTCGCCATACGCCAGGCGCAGACGGCTGCGCACATTCTCCAGGCCCGTGCCGTTCCCGGGCGTATCGCTCATGCCCACGCCGCTGTCATGCACCGCGATGCGGATCCGGCCGGCATCTTCCTGCGCGGTGACGGTGATGGCGCCGCCACGCAGGGACGGCTCGATGCCGTGCTTGATCGCGTTCTCTGCCAGGGTCAGTACCAGCATGCTGGGGACCTGGGTGGCGGCCAGGCTGGTGGGGAGATCGATCCGGAACCGCAGGCGCTCGCCCATCCGGATCTGCATCACGGCGAGGTACGATTCGACCAGGCCGAATTCGGTGGCGAGGCTCACCTGCTCGCAGCGCATGTCGCTCATGCTGGCGCGCAGGAAATCGATCAGGTGCGCCGTGAGTTCGGCGGCGCGCGGCGCTTTCTCTTGCGCCAGTTGTTGCACGGCGCCGAGGGTATTGAACAGGAAGTGCGGTTCGATCTGGGCGCGCAACAGGCGCAGCTGGGTTTCGCTCAGTTCGCGGGCCAGGCGCGCCTGTTCGGCGTCCTGCTCAAGCTTCAAGGCGAGCAGCGCATAGTGGCGATTGCGCACCGTCGCCAGCACGAAGCCGGGCAACACCACCAGCACCAGGACGCCGAAACCGCTCAACATCAGCACCCTCGGCGCCGACTCCAGCAGGCGCGCCCAGGAGCCCCCCCGAAAAATCATGGCCACTACCGAGCCGAACAAGCCACCCAGCATCCCCAGGAGGATGGTATTGGCAAGCAACTTGCCTCCGCGCAGCGAATACTTTTCATGGTTGAACCAGATCCCGACCAGGGCGGTCAGCACACCCAGCCCGACGCCATTGGCTGCCACGACAGCCCCCAGCATCGACAGCTTGGGCAGAAACGCCATCTTGACCAGCGCGCCGAATATCGAAAAGACCAGACACAGCTTGGCAAGGAGGCGTACCAGCGCCCAGCCACGGTAGGTTACCGAGATGCGATACACCTCCTGGCGCTCCATGTGCGACAGCTTTGCAGCCTTGCACGCCATGGCGCGCCGCCATCCGGCTGGCGCCTGGTCAGCCAGGCCAGGCGTCTTCAACACCGCCAGCAGCTCCTGTTCCCACTCTGTCCACCAGTTCGCGACGCATCCCCACATGGCTTCCTCCGTTCTCGTCAATGTATAGCAACGAGACCAGTCTGGGGAAGAACCGCTGCCATGGACAGCGGCGCGTGACGAACGACGAAGGGATTGGTGCGAACGACGACTTCTTTATTTGCGCGTGAAGACCAGGTCCCACACGCCGTGACCGAGCTTGATGCCGCGGTTCTCGAACTTGGTCAGCGGACGATAGGCCGGCTGCGGCGCGTAGCCGTCGGCGGTATTGGTCAGTTCGGGCTCGGCGCTCAAGACTTCCAGCATCTGCACTGCGTAGTCTTCCCAGTCGGTCGCCAGGTGCAGGTAGCCGCCAGGGGCCAGCTTCTGGCACAGCAGCTTGACGAATGCCGGCTGGATCAGGCGGCGCTTGTTGTGGCGCGCCTTGTGCCAGGGGTCGGGGAAGAACACGTGCACGCCGTCGAGCGAGCCGTCGACGATCATGTGGTTCAGCACCTCGAAGACGTCATGCTGGATCAGGCGCAGGTTGGCGATGTCCTGCTCGCCGATCTGCTTGAGCAGGCTGCCGACGCCCGGCGTGTGCACTTCGACGCCGATGAAGTCCTTCTCGGGCATCAGCTTGGCGATATGGGCGGTGGTGTCGCCCATGCCGAAGCCGATTTCCAGGATCACCGGCGCGGTGCGGCCGAAGGCCTGCGCCACGTCGAGCGGTTCTTTCTTGTACCCGATCAGGAACTTGGGGCCCAGTTCATCGAAGGCCCGCGCCTGCGCGGTCGACAGCCGGCCCGCGCGCGTGACAAAACTGCGGATGCGGTGTTCGGTGGGATCGTACAGCATGGACCGCGCCGGGCCATTGTTGGGCTTATCAAGAGACATGGGATGTGGGGACGAAGAAAGTGAAGAGGAAAATGCGGCTGTCATTATAGCCGACGCGCCGCGCCGCCCGGATCGGCCATAATCGCGTCTTCACCCAGCTTGCCGGAGTCTGTCCATGCATTCCACGAAACACCCGATCGCCACCGACGAGCATATCGCCGCCGTCAACCTGACCTCGTTCCATTACGGCGCGCCGGGCAGCGGCAAGAAGGTCTACATCCAGGCCTCGCTGCACGCGGACGAAGTGCCGGCCATGCTGGTCGCGCACGTGCTGCGCCAGGAACTCGAGCGGCTGGATGCGGAAGGCCGCATCCAGGGCGAGGTGATCCTGGTGCCGGTGGCCAATCCGATCGGGCTGGCGCAGGTAATCCACGGCGCGCCGTTCGGGCGCTACGACCTGGCAACCGGCACCAACTTCAATCGCGCCTACCGCCACGTGGCGCAGGATGTGATGGCGGGAATAGCCGGCCAGCTGGGGCAGGACGCCGCCGCCAACGTCGCGCTGATCCGCGAACATGCACGGCGCTCGGTGGCAAACTGGGAGCCTGGCAACGCGACCGCCGTGCTCAAGAAAACGCTGCTCACGATGGCGATCGACGCCGACATCATGCTCGACCTGCACTGCGATACCGAGGCGGTGCTGCACATGTACGCCGGCACGCCGCTGGTCGAGGCAGTGCTGCCGCTGGCCGCGCTGATGGAAGCGCGCGTGCTGCTGGTGGCGACGGAATCGGGCGGCGAACCGTTCGACGAAGCCTGCGGGCGCCTGTGGTGGGACCTCGCGCGTCACTATCCGGATGCTGCAATTCCGCCGGCCTGCGTGGCCGTCACCGTCGAACTGCGGGGCGAGAACGACGTCAATTACGACTACGCGCGCAAGGATGCCGACGCGCTGCTGCGCTATCTGGCACACCAGGGCGTGCTGGACATCCCGGTTGGCAACATGCCCGCCTACGCCTGCGCGCCGACACCGCTCGACGCGGTCGAACCGCTGACCGCGCCGCATGCGGGCGTGCTGGTGCTGCGCAAGACGCTGGGGGACCGGGTCGAAGCGGGCGAACCGATCGCGGACATCGTCAATCCGGTCAGCGGGCAGGTCACGCCGGTGGCGGCGAGCCGGCCGGGGTTGCTGTTTGCCTGCACGGCGCACCGGCATCTGCTGCGCGGGATGCACGTCTGTAAAGTGGCCGGGACGGACTCGTTCAGGATCGGAGATTTGCTGTCGAGTTAAGGTCGTGCGGTGTTTTGCTGCGCATGACTCGGGCAAGTACGGCTGTCAATGCGAGCGCCGGTAGCAGCCATGCATGGTTGATCTTCAACTCCATCAGTGTCGCGCCGCTGACCAGGCACCAGCTCACCGGGATCAGCCAGAAGATTGCAGGGGCACGCCATGCGAGCAGCACGCCCAGGGTGGCGGCGACCGTGGGATCGGGGACGATGCCGAAGACTTCTGCCTGGCGCCATGTGCCGTTGTCGCGCGCCAGCGCCAGCAAGGGATAGGCGCAGATGGCCAGGCCAGAAAGACCGAGTGTTAGAGGTTGCGGTGCTGGCGCTGCGTTAGCGACGTTAGCTGGCCTGTACGCGAGCCAGCACAGCAGCAGCGCCTGCACGGCAAACGCCGCAGCAAAATACGGCGCTGCGGTGTTGATCTCGGCATAGCGCTCCAGATGATACGCCCATGCGACCCAACCCCAGGCGGCGGCCAGCACCAGCGCCGCTGATCGTTGCAGGTGCTGGCGTGGCCGCGCGATGACGCCGAGCACGATGATGCCCGCCACCAGCGCCAGAAAATGTGCAGGCCAGATCGCTGCGTTGTAGCTCTCGATGAGCCGGTAGTAGCTGCGGCTTGAAAACATCAAAAAATCGGACAGCGAATACGTCCACCACTCGCTCATGCCAGCCTTTCGACATCCTGCGCGATGCGCTTGCGCAGCGCCTCGTCCGGCATGCGACCGGTGCCGGCCAGCAGATTCTCGCGCACATGCACGACGCTGGACGTGGCCGGAATCGCACACGTGACAGCTGGATGCGACACGATGAACTTGAGCAGCGCCTGCGCCCACGTCGTGCAGCCGATATCGGCCGCCCAGCCAGGCAACGGCTTGCCGGCCAGCGCCTGCGTCAGGTCGCCCTGGCGAAATGGCCGGTTGACGATCACGCCGATCCTGCGCTCGCGCGCCAGCGGCAGGATGCGCTGCTCGACGTCGCGATCGAGCGCGTTGTACGAGATCTGCACGAAGTCGATCGGCTGCGACGCCATGATTTTCTCGATCTCGGCGTGGCGCCGGCCTTCGGACGTGGTGATGCCGACGTAGCGCAGCCGCCCTTCCCGCTTCATCGCCAGCAGGATTGGCAAATGCTCTTCCCACGACAGCAGGTTATGCACCTGCAGCAGATCGAAGCGCGGCACGCGCCACAGCTTGCGCGATGCTTCGACCTGCGCCACGCCACGCGCGCCGCCGCTGACCCAGACCTTGTCGGCCGCAAACAGCCGCGCAGGTTTGAGGGTTTGCACGGCCTCGCCGATCACGTCCTGGGCCGAGCCGTACATGGGTGACGAATCGACCAGTCTGCCGCCACCGGCAAAAAACTGGCGCATCACGTCGACCGATTCACGGCGGCCTTGCGGGTCGCGGCCGACATTGAAGGTGATCCAGCTGCCAAGGCCAATGACGGGGAGTTGTTCACCGGTCGAAGGGATCGGACGCGTGAGCAAGTGCGCGGGCGGTGCAGCAGCCAGCAGAGGTGACAGGGCCAGTCCGCCCGAGGCGGCAATCATGGACGCCAGCAGATGACGGCGTGATGGGGAGGTCGGTGGCATGCAGAGCGCTCCTTGCTTGGACGGTGAAACGCAAGGCTACATCGGCGCGACTGAACGTGGCGCAGCGCTACACGGTGGGATGCTGGGTCAGGCAGCGTCTACACTACATCATCGCCGCAATCCGACAAGCACGTGCCGCATCCAGTTTGAACGAAGCAAACGCCGAGGAAGTCAATGCCATGCCAAATCTCAGACCTGGAACGATCGTTCCGACACCGAAAGAAGATGCGGAAATTACAGCGGCAGCGATGGACGACCCTGACGCGCGTCCATTGTCCGATAATGAGTGGGAGCTGGTGAAGCCGATACGCAGCGGCGATGTGCCTGTCGATTTGAGGAAGTCTTGAACTCAGGCGTTCGCGTTAGGTCATGATTGGAGCGGGTGAAGGGAATCGAACCCTCGTCGTAAGCTTGGGAAGCTTCTGCTCTACCATTGAGCTACACCCGCGTTGCCAGCATTCTACGCGCGTTTGCGAAGGTTTGACAAATTCCCAACCGAAGTGCGCGCATGCTGCTCACCAGCCATGCGCGCAGCATCACATCATTCGGGCGCCTCGACCTCATACCCCTTCGCCGCCAGCACCGCAATCACGCCTTTCGGATCGAAAATATCGTCCATCGACAACAGCGCAAACGTCGATGCATTGGCAGCAAGTGCTTTCTCGGCCGACGCAATCCACTTCGCATGCGAGCGCGCCTTCACGTTCTTCCATTCAGGCTCCGTATCGAGCGCGGCGCTGTTCATCAGCGCGCCGAAACACGCCTCCTCGCGTTCGGCGTAGTTCAGCTTGCGCATTTCATCCACGTCACCCTTGGCCCAGGCGTTGGCGCGCGCCGTTGCGCCGTCGAGATCCTGCTTCAGTGTGGCCATCGTTGTCCTCAGGCAGGCGGCGTCAGCCAGGTTCGACTTCTTGAAGTTCTTGATCAACGCGCGCGCATTGTCCGTCGGTAGTTCAACCTCCGTCGACGTCTGTTTCAGCTCACTCTTCTTGATCAGGGCGAGCAGCTGCTTGCGCACCGCATAGCCGTTGACCAGGCCCGCCTCCTTGCGCGCCGCTTCCGTCAACGCCTGCGCGGCAAAGATCGGCCGCTCGCGTTCGACGTCGCTGTTCTCGGGCAGGTAGGTTGCCTTGAGCGTGCTCCACTGCGCATAATCTGCCTGCGGCAGCACGTCACGCAGCTGCGCGCCATCGGGATTCTTGCGCACGCCGATCAGGCTCGGCAGCAGCGTGACCATTTTGAAAAAGCCCGGCTTGGCTGTGGCGCCCGGCGGCGCCAGGTATTCCTGCGAATTCCTGATGACGTTTTCCACCTGCTGCGAACGCCACGTCATGTTCTTCGGCAGCGGCGCATAGGTGCCGAACACCCACAGCACATGATCGCCCTTCTTCACCTTCCACATGCCGGGGCCGGGCCGTTGGGCGACGACGTGGATCTGTTCAGGCGCAGGTTCGACCGCGTCCGTGGTGACAACAGCGGCAGGCGGAGCACCGGCCCCGTCAAGCGACTGTGCCCATCCAGGGGCAGCCAGCAACGACAAGCACAGTGCGGGAACGACGAGTGGGCGCATGAAGATATCCTGTTGTGAAAGTGGCCAGAAGCGTGCGCCGATTATGCGGCGGCCATCGCGGCGATCACAAGGACTTTCGAATGCATACGCAAGACGCAGTGTGCGGACAAGGATGGCCTGGGAGGGGTGCCAGCCCGCCTCCGCACGCGTCACGATATCGCGACGTGGATCAGTTCTCGCCAGACTGCTCAAGCAGCGACTGCGCCACCCGCAAGCCCTCGACCATCACGGCAAACGCCTCGTGCTTGGTCGCTTCGTCCGGCACGCGCAGCACGTAGGACGGGTGGTAGATCGTCACCACCCACGCGTCGCCATGGCGCACCGGTTGGCCGAGACTGTCCCTGAGCGTCACGTTCCCCTTCTGCAGCACCGATTTCAGCGCAGTAGCGCCCATCGCCACGATCACCTTCGGCTTGCGGGTAGCGATTTCTTTTTCGAGCCAGTAGTGGCAGGCCTCGATTTCTTTCTGCGCCGGCGTCTTGTGCAGGCGTCGCTTGCCGCGCGGCTCCCACTTGAAATGCTTGACGGCGTTGGTGATGTACACGCCCTGGCGGTCCACCTCCGCCTGCGCAAACACGCGATCGAGCAACTGGCCCGCCGGACCGATGAACGGCTGACCGGATAAATCCTCCTGGTCGCCCGGCTGCTCGCCGACGAGCATGATCTGCGCGTGGTCCGGTCCGATGCCGCCGACGGCCTGCGTCGCGTGCTGCCATAGTTCGCAGCGCCGGCATTCATCGAGCTTCGATGGCTGCTCGCGGTCGGGCTGCGCTTTCTCGGCCGCGATCGGGATCGTCGTGCCGCGGCGCTGGCCCACCTCGGCGACCTGGCCGATGCGGCGCGCGCCCAGGCCGGCCTGGCTGACCATCGACGGCACCAGCGCGCCCTCGGGCAGGTTCTTCCAGAAGCGCGACGGCACATGGCTTTGCATGACTTTGGTGTTCAGGCGCGCTGGGTTGAAGATGCTGCGGTAGTAGGTCAGCCACAGCGCCTCGCCGTCGTCTTCGAGGTCGGCGGGGCCGGACATCAACGGCCCGGCGTCGTGCAGCGTGGCGCCATCCCACAGCACGCTCGCCTCCGGTGTGGCGATCATCCAGGTCATCTTGCCCATGCGGGCAACGAAATGTTCGGCCACCTGCGGCAGCACGTCGTGCGCGGGTTCGAACCAGGCGACAAATTGCGGCGGCCCGGCCTCGATCGGCCGTTCGCGAAAGCGGATATACGCAAACATGTCGTGCACCTCGCGCCGCACGGCCTTGACCATCGACGTCAGCCGCGCGCCATCGGGGTCGGCAGGCGACTGCACATCGTGCTCGCCCTGCTGCCAGCGCCAGACCACACGGTACAGGAAGGCCCAGCGGTCATGGTCGCGGTAGCAGGCGGCGGTTTGCAGCATCTCCATCAGGGAGCGCGGGACTTGCGGCCTGGGCGTGGCTTGTGCCACCCGTTCGGCAGGCGGTGCAGCGAGAAGGTCGCCAGTCGGCTGCACCGTCTCCAGGGCCGATGCGGGCGCTGCCGGCGCGCTCGAAAACAAATCGGCACCGGGCTCGCCCCACGTCACCGCCTCGGGCGGCACGCCGGCGCGCAGCAGGGCGCGGGCCGTGGCACGCCACTCGACGAACGAAGCCACCAGCAGCGGCTGCCCCGCGCGGACCGCGGCGACGGCCTCGCTGGCGACGACGGCTGCGCTGGCCGCGCGGGTCATGCTGCCTGCAGCTCCGGCCACAGATTCATCTGCTGCGGCGCGTCGGCCATGTGCTTGCGCAGCAGGTCGGAGCTGGTCGCGCCCTGCGCCGGCTTGTAGTCGGCGGTGACGACGAACGGCGCCAGCTTTTTCAGGCTGCAGCGCAGCCGCGATAAATCTTCCCAGCGGATGCGGCGAATGCGGCGCAGATCCGCGATGCGCTTGGCGTTGCGCAGGCCGATGCCGGGGATGCGCGCAATCAGCGTCGCATCGACGCGGTTCAGGTCCATCGGAAACTGGTCGCGGTTCGACAGCGCCCAGGCCAGCTTGGGATCGATGTCCAGCGCCAGGTTGCCTGTCTGCGGCATGATCTCGCCAGCCGTGAAGCCGTAACTGCGCAGCAGGAAATCGGCCTGGTACAGGCGGTGCTCGCGCAGCAGCGGCGGTGGCGCAAGCGGTACGCTCTTGGGGCTTTGCGGGATCGGGCTGAACGCGGAGTAGTACACGCGCTTGAGTTTATAGCTGCCGTACAGCGTCTCGGCCGTGTTGAGGATCGTGTGGTCGTCGCTGGCATCGGCCCCGACGATCATCTGCGTGCTCTGGCCAGCCGGCGCGAATGCGGGTGACCTTGGCTCTTCGGCTTTTTCATCGAGCTTGCGCCGGATGGAGCCCATTGCCAGCTTGATCGTGTGCACGCTCTTTTCGGGCGCCAGCTTGGTCACGCTGTCGTGCGTGGGCAGCTCGATGTTGACTGACAGCCGATCGGCCCAGCGTCCCGCTTCGGTAATCAGGAGCGGATCGGCATCGGGAATCGTCTTGAGGTGGATGTAGCCGCGGAAGTTGTGCACCTCGCGCAGGGTGCGCGCCACGGCCACCAGCTGCTCCATCGTGTAGTCGGCCGACTGGATGATGCCGGAGCTGAGGAACAGGCCGTCGATGTAGTTGCGCAGGTAAAAATCCTGCGTCAGCTTGACCACCTCGTCGACCGCAAAGCGCGCGCGCGGCACGTTCGACGTGCGCCGGTTGATGCAGTACTGGCAGTCGTAGATGCAGAAGTTCGTGAGCAGGATCTTGAGCAGCGAGACGCAGCGGCCATCGGGCGTGTAGCTGTGGCAGATGCCCATGCCGGTGGTGGCGCCCAGGCCGTCCTTGCCCTCGGAGCCGCGCTTGGGCGCACCGCTGCTGGCGCAGGATGCGTCGTACTTGGCCGCGTCGGCCAGGATTTCGAGCTTGTCGTTGAGTTCCATCGGACGCCCGTGGCTGTATGGGCATACAGTATAGCGTGGCGTGTCATGACAGAGGGTGCGGCAGCACACCCGTGCGCGGGTGGCGCCGGTTCAAAGCCGGGACGTTAGTTATGCGTGCAGCAAGCTTTCGGCCAGTGACAGCTGCTGCGCATCCATGCGGCGCGCGGTGCGGGCCAGGTAGTCGCGTGCCGGCCGGATCCCGGCGCCGCCCGCCCGATGCAGCCACGCATACGCTTCGACCAGATCGCGCGGCGCGCCCTGTCCCGCCGCATACATCACGCCCAGGTTGAACTGGGCCCGCGCGTGGCCCTGGCGCGCTGCGCACAGGTACCAGAAATGGGCGGCTTCGTAATCCTTGTCCGCGCCCTTGGCGCAGTCGTAGCGCAGCCCCAGTTCGAACTGCGCCAGCGCGTGCTTCTGGTCGGCCGCCTTGTGCAGCCAGTCGGTGGCTTCCGCCGGGTCGCCCAGATCGAGCCGGTCGAGCAGCGTGGCCACCATGTACTGGGCCGCCGCGTAACCCTGCGCTGCAGCGCGCCGGTACCACCCGAGTGCCTGCACGCTGTCCTGCGCTGCGCCGATGCCGTTTTCGTGGCGCAGGCCCAAGTCGAACTGCGCGCGCAGGTGGCCCTGCTCGGCCGCCTTGCGGTACCAGGCGGTGGCCTCCACCGCATCGCGCTCGACGCCGTTGCCGGTGTCGAGAAGCTGCCCGAGGTGGTACTGCGCCACCGGCAAGCCCTGCTCGGCCGCACGGCGGTACCAGATGACCGCCTGCGCCGCATCCTGCACCACGCCCTGGCCGTGCTCGTGGCGCATGCCCAGGCTATCCTGCGCGCCCGCATGGCCCTGCTGCGCGGCGCGCCGGTACCAGATGGCGGCCAGTGCATCGTCCTGCGGCACGCCGTGGCCCGTGTCGTACATCAGCGCCAGATTGAACTGCGAGCTGGCATGGCCCTGGATGCCCGCGCGGCCGTACCACAGCATCGCCTGTTCGCCGTCCGCTTCAACGTCCTGGCCCTTGTCGTAGCGCAGGCCCAGATTGAACTGGGCCGGCGCGTAGCCCTGCAGCGCGGCCTTGCGCAACCACTCGAGCGCCTGCGCCGGATCGCGTGCCACGCCCTGGCCGCTGTCGTAGCGCAGGCCGAGGCTGTACTGCGAACGCGCGTAGCCCTGGGTGGCCGCGCGCCGGTACCAGTCCAGGGCCGCATCCTGGTCCTGCGCCACGCCCTTGCCGGTGTCGTACATCATCCCGAGATTGTGCTGGGCGCCCGGTTCGCCCTGTTCTGCGGCGAGGCGGAACCAGTGCAGCGCGCGGCCCACGTCCTGCGCCACGCCCTGCCCCTTGGCGTACAGCCAGCCCAGGTTGTACTGGGCCAGCGCGTAGCCTTGGCTGGCGGCGCGCTCGTACCAGTGGGCGGCCAGCATGAAGTCCTGCGTTACGCCCTGGCCCTTCTGCAGCATCACGCCGAGGTTGTACTGGGCCTGCGCCAGGTTGGCCGTGGCCGCAAGCCGGTACCAGCGCACTGCCAGTTCATCGCTTTGCGCCACGCCCTGGCCGTTCACGTACATGAAGCCCAGGCTGTGCTGGGCTTCAGCGACGCCACGCTCGGCCAGTCCTTTCACACGCAGGAATTCGGCGCTGTACAACGACGTGTCGGGCATGCCCACTCAGGCCAGCACGGCGCGCAGGTTCGATCCGGGCCGGGTGCGCAGCGCCACCATGAAGTCGCCCAGCGAAATCGGGCGGTAGAACAGGTAGCCCTGCATCGTCATGCAGCCGTTGGCACGCAGGTAGCGCGCCTGTTCCTCGGTCTCGACGCCTTCGGCGATCAGGTTCAGGCCCAGGCCGCGCGCGATCGAGATGATCGCCAGGATGACCGGATAGTGGCCGTCTTCCTCGTGGATCTCCTTGACGAACGATTGGTCGATCTTGATCGTGTGGATCGGGAAGCGGTGCAGATACGACAGCGACGAGTAGCCGGTGCCGAAGTCGTCGATCGCGATCGACACGCCCAGCTCGCACAGTTTGTTGAGCTGCTCGATCGCATACTGCGGGTTGCGGATGCAGATGTTCTCGGTGATCTCGACTTCGATCTGCTGCGGCGAGATCGCGTAACGCGCCAGGGAGCCGCGCATCTTTTCAAAGAAGTCGCCGCGGTCGAGGTATTGCGGCGACAGGTTCAGCGAGAGCCGGATGTCGCTGCCGCCGACGGCATTCCAGCGCAGCATGTCGCGGCACAGCGCGCCGATCATCCAGTCCGAGATCGGCAGCATCAGGCCGTTTTCTTCGGCGAACGGCAAAAATTCACCGGCCGACAAGCGTCCGCGCGTTGGATGGTTCCAGCGCATCAGCGCTTCGGCGCCCGTGATGTTGCCGGTCATGGCGTCGATCTGCGGCTGGTAGAACATCTCCAGCTCGTCGTGCTCGAGCGCGCGGCGCAGCGCCTGCTCCAGCGCGATCTTCTGGTGCGACACTTCGAGCATCGAGTCGTGATAGAAGCTGTGGCCGTTCTTGCCCAGCGCTTTCACCTGGTACATCGCGATGTCGGCGTGGCGCAGCAGTTCGTCGATCGATTCACCGTCTTTCGGATAGATCGCGATGCCGATCGAGGCAGAGATGTGCACTTCGTGGCCATCGAGATCGAACGGCAGTTGCAGGCAGGTGAGGAATTTATCGGCGACCATGCGCGCGTCGTCGTGGCTGACCAGTTCAGGCAGCACGATGGTGAATTCGTCGCCGCCCTGGCGCGCCAGCGTGTCACCCTTGCGCAGGCATTCCTTCAGGCGGCTGGCCGCCTGCTGCAGCAGTTCGTCGCCCTTGACGTGGCCGAGCGTGTCGTTCACGAGCTTGAAGCGATCGAGGTCGATGAACATCACCGCGAGTTCGGTCTGCTTGCGCTTGGCCTGGATCACGGCCAGCCCCAGGCGGTCCTTGAACAGGATGCGGTTCGGCAGGTCGGTCAGGATGTCGTGGTAGGCCTGGTAGGCGATGACTTCCTCGGCGCGCTTGCGGTCGGTGATGTCGCGCGCCACGCCGTAGGTGCCGAAGAACTCGAGCTTTTTCACTTCCTGGTCCGGCACGTGCATGCCGATCGCGTTCAGCGAAATCGTCATCAGCGTCGTGTTGAACGTGCGGTCGTTGCTGGTGTTGCCATTCCCGCCCCGGCACTTCAGGCGCAATTCGACGTTGCGCGACGCACGTTCGTCGATGCGGCGTTCGTTGAACACGTAGCGCGCGCGTTCCAGGTCTTCTTCGTGCACGACGATCGAGTAATGCTTGCCGATCAGCTCTTCGCGGGTGTAGCCGAGCAGCTGGTAGGCGCGGTCGTTGACGAACGTGAAGCGGCCTTCGTGGTTGAGCGTATAGATGATGTCCGGCGACGAGTCGACGAGGTAGCGGTACATCTTCTCGGAGTTCTCGAGCTGGTTCGCGATGCGCGCGTTTTCCAGCGCCAGGCGCCGGCGCCCCAGTGCATTACTGACGGTCGAGAGCAGCTCTTCGCGGCTGTACGGCTTGCGCAGGTAGCTGTAAGCGCCGCGCTTTAGCGCGCCGATCGCGGCATCGATGCCTACCTCGCCGCTCATCACGATCACGTCGGCGTCGATTCCCTTGTCGTTGATGAAGTCCATGATCTCGTGGCCGCCGATATCGGGCAGGCGCAGGTCGAGCAGGACCAGGTCGAAACGCTGGCGCGACAGCTGCGCCAGCGCCTCCGTGCCGGATGCCGCGGTCGTGAGGCGGTAGCCGCGCCCCTGCAGCAATTCGTGCAGTGACGCCAGCAGGCGGGGTTCATCGTCGACCAGCAGCAGGCGTGGCTGGCTGTCGGCGTCGAGTGTCGGGGAAAATGGGGAGGGTTCACCAGGGAGCATGGTGGCAGGGTGCGCGTGCATGGTGAGGGTCAGGCGGAACCGAGCGCGCGCGCCGGCAGCGCGAGCGCCTTGCCAGCGCCGGTGTACGCCGGCAGGAGTATTTCAAACGAGGTACCGGAACTGGCGCTGCGGCAGGCGATATGGCCGCCCATCTTCTTGACCAGGCCATGAACGATCGACAGGCCCAGGCCGCGCTTGCCGCCATCGAGCGCGCCTTCCTTGCTGCTTTTTACGGGCATGAACAGGTTGGCCAGCACCTCGCGCGACAGGCCCGGGCCATTGTCGTTCACGCCCAGTTCGACGTACAGGTGGCGCTCACGGTTGACGTGGCCGCGGTTGACGACCTCGATCCGGCCGCTGTTCTTGTGCTGTGGCCCGAATGCTTCGACCGCATTCTTGATCAGGTTCACCAGGATCTGCTTGAGCACATCGGGGTCGCCCTCGATCGCGCTGTCGCCATCCATGTGCGCCACGATCTGCACGCCGCCCGGCACGAAGCCGCTAGTGCGGAACAGGCGCAGCACATCGTCGACGACGCGGGCGGCATCGACCGGCCGCAGGCCGGCATCCGGCACCTGCGGTTCGGCCAGGGAGCCGATCAACTGGCCCACGCGGTCGATCTCTTCGTTCAGGATCGACAGCTCGCCGCCCACCGGTTCCTGGCGTGCCAGCTTGCCGTCCAGGATGCTCAGGTAATTCTTGATGATCGCCAGCGGGTTGTTCACTTCGTGCACCACGCGGCGCGACGCGTCGCGGAATTCTTCGGCCACGTTGGCCAGTTGGCGGCGCGCGTGACCGCGTTCGAGCAGCAGGTTCTCGAGGGCGCCGGCGGCCTGCGCGCCGAAGGCCTGCATGAACCGCTCGCGGCGCTGGCAATGCGGCAGCTGCCAGGCCGGCACGCCGCCAATCAGCACGCCCAGGCAGCGCGCGCCGGCCACCAGCGGCACCACCACCAGGCTGTCGGTGCCAAGGATGCGCAGCAGCTGCTCTTCGGCCAGGCCAAGCTGCTGGCGGTTGCCCCCCACGAATGCAGGTCGGCGCTCCAGTGCGCTGCGCGCCACGGGGCCGCCCTTGGCCAGCGACACCGAGAAGTCGGCAATGCGCGCCACGCCCGGCGCAGGGGCGCCCGACAACAGGTGGCCGGTGGGGTTCTCGAGCAGCACGACGGCGCTTTCGAAATCGAACAGGATGCGGGCGGTGCGCGTCATCGCGTCGAGCAGGCCCGACTCGCCCTGCTGGCGCGCCAGGGTCTGGCCGACCTCGGACACCAGCACCATATTGCGCACTTCTTCGTTCAGGCGCTTTTGCACCGGGTCGACCGGCGGCGGCGGCGCATAGGCCGATGGCTGCGGGATGTCGTCGGCGCCCGTCAGATCGATGCCCAGATGCGCGGCGGCCTGCTCGACCTGGCGCGCGGCGCCGTCGATCAGGTGCGCCGTGCGCACGGCGTCGATCCCGCACAGCGCGCAGGCGTCCAGCACCATCGTCTCGTCGTGCGCGTGGCAGGTCAGCACATGCGCCAGGCGCACGATGCGGATCAGGAGATGACTGCCTTCCAGGCGGTCGCCCGGCTCGTGGTGGTACAGCACTGCATCGGCCAGGAACGAATCGAGCTGCCAGCGCTCGATCAGCCAGGCGCCTGCTTCGGCGTGGGTGATCTGGAGCGTGCGCTGCTCGACCGCGCACAGGTCTTCGTCATCGAGCGCGGTAAAGTTGAATGCGTATTCCTTGGGCGCGGCGGCCAGCAGCGCCAGGCGGCCGACATTGTGCAGCAGGCCCGCCAGATAGGCTTCTTCGGGATGCACGTAGTCGAGCATGCGCGCCGCATCGCGCGCGATCACGGCGGCCGTCAGGGAGTTTTTCCAGAACGCGCGCAGGTCGATGCTGCCGGCATGCGGGAAGCTGTTGAAGGTCTGGAACACCGAATCGCTGATCACGAGCGTCTTGATCATGTCGGTACCCAGTGCCACCAGCGACTGTTCGAGGTTGGCGCTGCGCGTGCTGCGGTGGTACGCCGAGCTGTTGGCGACCGCCAGCAGTTTGGCCGTCATGCCGGCATCCTTCGCAATCAGCGCGGCGAGTTCCGGCATGCCGAGATCGTCGGCCTGCAGGTGCTCGATCAGCTTGACCAGGATCTGCGGCATGGCCGGCAGCCGGGCGATCAGCAAGCGATTGCGAATATCCTGATCGGATAGGAGCGTATTATCAAGCACGGCCGCCACTTGTCGAAGGGTTCTGGTAGGTGGCGATCGCGCCCGAACAGGCATGCCACGTCGCCCTGCACTTCAGTGCATGGAACAGGCGAGAGGTCTGCCAACTGCTCCAGATGATAAAAACGTATCGTAACATATATACATTTCTGATCAGGAACAATAGTTACGGGAATACTCGTTGCAACGGGCTTCCTCAGGGCGTAAACACAGCCATACTCCAAAACTTGTTGTAACGATACGACTATTTCCCTAATTCACGCTCATTCAATGCGAGGTCAGGGTGTCAGTTCGCCCCGCGCGCGCAGCTTGCGACGATGGCGCCGCGCGGTATCCCAGCATGCCAGCGACAACAGTACGAAGAATGCCTGCCCGAGCGCCAGCGCCAGCACCGAATGCGACAGCGCCGGCGCGACGGCGCCAGCCACGACCGCGCCCAGCAGCGTCAGGATGAACGACTGGCACGACGCCACCGTGCCACGAATGCGCGGGAACAGGTCGAGCGCCAGCAGCGTCGCGCCAGGCGCGATCAGCGAACTGCCAAAGGTGAAGAAGAACATCGGCGCCACGGTCCACGGCAGGGCCGGCGGCAGGAACGCGTGGTAGACCACGTTGAAGGTCACGGCGCCCAGCATGAAGAAAAAGCCCATGCGGATCTGGCGCGCGAAGTCCATCTTGCCGGCCAGCCGGTTGGCAACGAGCGAACCGAAGAAAATGCCGCTCACGGTCGGCACGAACAGCCACGCGAATTCGGACGGGCCCAGGCCCAGGCTTTCGGGCAGCATGACGGGCGCCGCAGCGATGTACAGGAACAGGCCGGCGAAGTTCAGCGCCGTCACGCCGGCCATCGTCAGAAACAGGAACGAGCTGAAGATGGCGCCGTAGCTCTGCGCCAGGAAACGCGGATTGAACGGCTGGCGCTCGGTCGGCGGCACCGTCTCGGGCAGGTGCTTCCAGCAGAACCAGAACAGCAGCACCGTATAGACCGACAGCGCCAGGAAGATCGCGCGCCAGTCGAGCAGCGTGACGATCCAGCCGCCCACCACCGGCGCGATGGCCGGGGCGATCGAGAAGATCATCGTGACCATCGACAGCAGGCGCGCCGCCGCCGTATCCGAATACAGGTCGCGGATGATCGCGCGTCCCACCACCACGCCGGCCCCGGCCGACACACCCTGAAGGATGCGAAACACCCACAGGTATTCCACCGAGGACGCCGAGGCGCAGCCGAAGCTGCCGATCGCGAACACCACCAGCGCCACCAGGATCACGTTGCGCCGCCCGAATGCATCGGACAGCGCGCCATGCCACAGCACCATGACGGCAAAGGCCAGCATGTAGGCGGTGAGCGTTTGCTGGACCTGCAGCGGCGTGGCGGCAAGCTGGGCCTGGATCTGCGGGAACGCCGGCAGGTAGGCGTCGATCGAGAATGGCCCCAGCATCGACAGCGCCGCCAGCAGCGTTGCCAGCCCGCCTGCTGAGAGCATCGCGATCTTGTGGGGCGGCGGTGCCGGCACGGGTGTGACGGGGTCCTTGGGCAGATCGGATGGTTCTGGCAGCATGGGGCGGTTCCGGGTCAGTCCTGCTTTGGTTTGGCTTCCTCGCGGCGGTTGAAGCCCGCCACCATGTCGAAACGGAACAGGCGGCATTCGAGCGCGCCGTTGAAGAACGGGGTCTTGCGCGACTCTTTCAGGCGCAGCATTTTCGGCAGGCCCAGGTCGGCCGTGAACAGATAGGCGGTCCAGCCGGCAAAGCGCTGCTTGAGCGTCGTGGAGAACGCGGCGTAGAAGCCGGCCGCCATGTCGTCCTGCGGCACGGTGCTGTCGCCACGCACGCCGATCCGCTCGCCGTACGGCGGGTTGGTGAGCAGGATGCCCGGCGCGGTCGTCGGCGCCGACACGTGCTGCGCTTCGATCTGCTTGAGCGGCACGTCGAACAGGATGCCGGCGATCTTCAGGTTATGGCGCGTCATTTCGACCATGTCGCCCGAGATGTCCGAGCCGAAGATGGTCGGCTCCTGCGGCAGCACGTTCGGCTTGACCGCCGCTTTCATCGCGGCCCAGGCCTGGCGGTCGTGGTCGGCGAATTTTTCGAAGGCGAAGCTGCGGCGCGCGCCGGATGGAATCCCTTGCAGCATCTGGGCCGCTTCGACCAGGATCGTGCCCGAGCCGCACATCGGATCGAACAGCGGCACGCCCGGCTTCCAGCCCGAGACGCGCAGCAGACCCGCGGCGAGGTTCTCGCGCAGCGGCGCGTCGCCCGTCTCTTCACGCCAGCCGCGCTTGAACAGCGCTTCGCCCGAGGTGTCGAGGTAGACGATGAAGTTGCGGGCGTCCAGAAAACCGACGATGCGCATGTCCGGTTCGCGCGTGTTGACCGACGGGCGCTTGTCGTACTGGTCGCGGAAGCGGTCGCAGATCGCGTCCTTGATCTTGAGCGTGGTGAATTCAAGGCTGCGCAGCGGCGACTTGACGGCCGTGACGTCGACGCGGATCGTGTGATCGGGGCCGAACCAGTCTTCCCAGGTCTGCTCGAGCACCAGGTCGTAGATGTCGTTTTCGGTGGTGTAGCTGCGCTGCGCCATGCGCATCAGCACACGCGAGGCGATGCGCGAGTGCAGGTTGAGCAGCCAGGCGTCCTGCATCGTGCCCGAGCAGTGCACGCCGCCGGGCACCTGGTTGTGCACTTTCAGCGTGGTGCTTTGTGCGGCGATTTCGCCGATTTCTTCGGCCAGCGCCGCTTCCATGCCACGTGGGCATGGGCAAAAATAGGAAGCCATGAGGGGTACCCTTTGTCCGTTGATGAAACGATGAAAAATTAAACGCGCCACCGGCCCGGGCCGATGACGCAGCAATACAAAAAATGCAGGTTTAGAACGGCTTGACGGTCACCAGGATGACAATCGCCAGCATCAGCACGACCGGCACTTCATTGAACCAGCGATACCACTTGTGGCTGCGCGTATTGACACCGCGCTCGAATTTCTTGAGGATGCCGCCGCACATGTGATGGTAGCCGATGGTCAGGAACACCAGCAGAAGCTTGGCATGCAGCCAGCCGCCCTGGATGCCGTAACCCATCCACAGCCACGCGCCCAGCAGCACCGCAGGCACCGACAGGATCATCGAGAAGCGGTATAGCCGGCGCGCCATGCCCAGCAGGCGGTCACGCGCTGCGGGGTTGGTTTCCTCGGCCAGGTTGACGAACAGGCGCGGCAGGTAGAACAGGCCGGCGAACCAGGACGCAATGAAGACGATGTGCAGTGCTTTGATCCAGAGGTACATGCTTTCCTTGTGGTGAACGTTGAATTCAGTTGCGGACTTCGCCGTGCCCGAACACGACGTACTTGAGCGACGTGAGGCCTTCCAGTCCCACCGGGCCGCGTGCGTGCAGCTTGTCGTTCGAGATGCCGATCTCGGCGCCCAGGCCGTATTCGAAACCATCGGCAAAGCGCGTCGACGCATTGATCATCACTGACGCCGAGTCGACTTCGCGCAAGAAGCGCATCGCGCCGCTGTGGTCTTCGGTGACGATCGATTCGGTGTGCTTCGACGAATACGCGTCGATGTGGTCCATCGCCTCGTCGATGCCGGCCACCACCTTCACGGCCAGAATCGGGGCCAGGTATTCGGTCGACCAGTCTTCTTCCGTTGCCGCGACCAGATGCGGATAGCCGGCCAGGATCGCAAACGCTTCCGGATCGGCGCGCAATTCGACGTCCTTGGTCGCATACAGTTCGGCCAGGCGCGGCAGCACGGTCGGGGCGATGCCGCGCGCAACCAGCAGCGTTTCCATCGTGTTGCAGGTGCCGTAGCGGTGGCATTTGGCGTTGAACGCGATGGCCAGCGCCTTGTCGATGTCGGCCTTGTCGTCGATGTAGACGTGGCAGATGCCATCGAGGTGCTTGATCATCGGGACCGTGGCTTCGGCCATCAGGCGCGCGATCAGGCCCTTGCCGCCGCGCGGGACGATCACGTCCACGTACTGCGGCATCGTGATCAGCGCGCCGACGGCGGCGCGGTCGACCGTGTCGACCACCTGCACTGCGGCCTGTGGCAGGCCGACGCCAGCCAGGCCTTCGGCGACCAGTTTGGCCAGCGCGCGGTTGCAGTGGATCGCTTCCGAGCCGCCGCGCAGGATCGCCGCGTTGCCGCTCTTGATGCACAGGCCCGCCGCATCGACCGTCACGTTCGGGCGCGCTTCGTAGATGATGCCGATCACGCCCAGCGGCACGCGCATCTGGCCGACCTGGATGCCGCTCGGGCGCACTTTCATGTTCGAGATTTCGCCGACCGGATCGGGCAAGGTGGCGATCTGGCGCAGGCCGGCGACCATCGTCGAAATCGCCGCGTCGGACAATGCCAGGCGGTCCATCAGTGCCGGGGCCAGGCCTGCCGCCTGGGCGGCCTCGAGGTCACGGGCATTGGCGGCGCGCAGAGCATCGGCATCGCGCTCGATCGCATCGGCAATCAGGTGCAGGGCGCGGTTGCGGGTGGCGGTGTCGGCGCGTGCCATGGCGCGCGCGGCGGCGCGGGCCTGCCGGCCCAGCGTGTGCATGTGTGCGGTGATGTCCATCGAGTTTCCCATTGCATTAACCTGGCTCGCGCAAGGCGGCGCTGTCCATCGGCGTCGAGCCAAGGCTCTACTGCGAGCGGCTTACCGCGCCACCCGCAACGCCAGCTGCAACATCGCATCCCACGCGTCGCCCGCGAATTGTTTGGCACGCAAGCCCTTGACCATACGGTCAACCTGCGCCGCCTCTTGCAGCGCCGCTTCGAGTGTCGCGAGCGACACGCGGCGCAGCGCCGGCTCCATCATCCGCTCGCGCGGTCCCCAGATCCGGTATTCCTTGAGCAGCGCATTCAGCGGCCTGCCCTGACTCATCCCGCTCTTCAATTTTAGCAGCGTGCGGATTTCTTCGGCCACTGCCCACAACACCAGCGGCAGCGCTTCGCCTTCGCCCTTCAAGCCTTCGAGCATGCGCACCAGGCGCGCCGTGTCGCCCGTGAGCATCGCTTCGGACAGCTTGAACACGTCGTAGCGCGCCACGTTCAGCACGGCGTCGTGCACCTGCTCGAACGTGAGTTTGCCCGGCTCGTGGAGCAGGCCGAGCTTTTGAATCTCCTGGTGCGCCGCCAGCAGATTGCCTTCGACGCGGTCGGCGATGAAGTCCAGGCTCTGGCGCTCGGCGCTCTGGCCCTGCGCTGCCAGACGGTTGCCGATCCAGGCCGGCAACTGCGCGCGCTCGATGTTCGGGATGTCGATGTAGACCGCGGCCTGCTGCAGCGCCGTCACCCAGGACGCCTTGGCCGTCTGCCAGTCGAGCTTGGGCAGCGTGATCAGGGTCAGATTGTCGGGGCTGAGGTCTTTTGCATACGCCTGCAGTGCGGCGCTGCCATCCTTGCCCGGTTTGCCGGTCGGGATGCGCAGCTCGATCAGCTTCTTGTCGCCAAACAGCGACAGCGCCTGATTCGCCGCCAGCAGCTCACCCCACTTGAAGGTGCGCTCCACACTGAGCACATCGCGCTCGGTATAGCCTTGCGCGCGCGCCGCCTTGCGGATGCGGTCAGCCGCTTCCAGCGCCAGCAGATGCTCATCGCTGGCGATCACGTACAGCTGCGCCAGGTTCTTGGCCAGGTGGCCATCGAGCGCTTCGAGCCGCAGTTGCATCGTTTACGGCGTCGGCAAGGCGGCTGCCGGCGTCGCTGGCGCCGTCACGGGCGCCAGCGGCTTGATCGCCACCAGGCGGCGCAGGATCTGCTGCACCAGGTCGGACTGCATGTCGCGGTACAGCAGCGCTTCTTCGGATTCCTTGGCCAGCACCTGCGATTCATCGAACGCGATATTGCGGCGCAGGGTGATCTCGGTCGGCGCCAGCAGCTGGCGGTTGTTGGCGTCGCGCACCTGGAACACCAGCGTGTAGCTCAGCGAGTATTCACGCACGCGACCCAGGCTGTTGAGCGACAGGATCGACTTGCCACGCGACTCGCTGATCACATCGAACAACGCCTCGGCCTTGGACGCATCGGACTCGATGCGCAGGTTATCGCCCGCGCGCAGGTTGCGCTTGAGCTCCGTGCCCAGCGGCGAGGCTTCGTTGAACGACAGCCAGAGACTCTGGAACGGCACGTTGTACTGGCCGTCGCTGCCGCGCAGCTTGAAGCCGCAGCCTGCCAGCATCGCGACCAGCAGAACGGCACCGAGGGCGCGCACGAGGTAGTTGTTGTTCGAGGTGTTCATCATCAGACCACGATATTGACAAGTTTGCCCGGCACGACGATGACCTTCTTCGGCGTGCCTTCGATGAACTTCTGCACTGCTTCGCTGGCCAGCGCAGCCGCTTCGATGGTCGCCTTGTCGGCATCCTTTGCGACCTTGACCGAACCACGCAGCTTGCCGTTCACCTGGATCATCATGTCGATCTCGGACTGTTCGAGCGCCTGTGGATCGACTTCCGGCCATGGGGCGTTGAGCAGGTCGCCATGGACACCGGCAAAGCCAAGTTCCTGCCACAGTGCGTGCGTGATGTGTGGCGCGACCGGGTTCAGCAAACGCAGGAAGATCGAGAAGCCTTCGGCGATGATCGCGTTGGACGCTGCACTGTCATCGAGCTTGCCCGATTCGAGCGTGTTGAGCATCTTCATGCACGCCGAGACCACGGTGTTGTACTGGATGCGTTTCAGGTCGTAGTCGGCCTGCTGCAGGATCTTGTGCACTTCGCGGCGCAGCGTTTTCTGTGCGTCGGTGTGCGTGCCCTGCACTTCACCGGTCAGTGCCGCAGCAATGCGCGCGCGCTGCGCGTAGCCGAACGCCCACACGCGGCGCAGGAAGCGGCTGGCGCCTTCGACGCCGCTGTTCGACCACTCGAGCGTCTGCTCGGGCGGCGACGCGAACATCGTAAACAGACGCGCGGTGTCGGCGCCGTACTGCTCGATCTGCGCTTGCGGATCGATGCCGTTGTTTTTGGACTTCGACATCTTTTCGGTGCCGCCGATTTCGACCGGCTGGCCGTCGGCCTTCAACACGGCGCTGTGCGGGCGGCCCTTGTCATCGAAGGTCAGCTCGACATCGGCCGGGTTGAACCAGGTCTTCTTGGTCGATGCGTCTTCACGGTAGTAGGTCTCGTTGAGCACCATGCCCTGCGTGAGCAGGTTCACGAACGGCTCGTCGAACTTGACCAGGCCGAAGTCGCGCATCACCTTGGTCCAGAAGCGCGCGTACAGCAGGTGCATGACGGCGTGTTCGATGCCGCCTATGTACTGGTCCATCGGCATCCAGTAATCGTTGCGCTCGTCGACCATCGCGTCGTTCGAACCCGGCGACGTATAGCGCATGTAGTACCACGACGAATCGATGAACGTGTCCATCGTGTCGGTCTCGCGGCGCGCAGGCTTGCCGCAGGTCGGGCAGTCGCACTTGAGGAACGCTTCGTCCTTGTTCAGTGGATTGCCGGTGCCGTCCGGGACCAGGTGCTCGGGCAGCACGACCGGCAGGTCGGCCTCGGGTACCGGCACGATGCCGCACTCGGCGCAGTGGATCATCGGGATCGGCGTGCCCCAGTAGCGCTGGCGCGAGATGCCCCAGTCGCGCAGGCGGAACGTGACCTTCTTGGCGCCCAGGTCCTGGCTCGCCAGTTCACCCGAAACCGCGTTGACGGCCGATGTGTAATCGAGACCGTCGTACTTGCCCGAGTTGATCGTGCGGCCGTTGTCCTTGTCGCCGTACCACTCCTGCCAGGCGTCGAGCGAGAATTCCTGGCCTTCGACGGCCACGACCTGCTTGATCGGCAGATTGTATTTTTTGGCGAAGCCGAAATCGCGTTCGTCGTGCGCCGGCACGCCCATCACGGCGCCATCGCCGTAGGTGATCAGGACGTAGTTGCCGACCCAGACCGGGATCTGTTCTTGCGTGACCGGATGGGTGACGAACAGGCCGGTCGGCATGCCCTTCTTTTCCATCGTCGCCATGTCGGCTTCGATCACGGAACCGAGCTTGCACTCGGCGATGAACTGCTGCAGCGCCGGGTTGTTCTTTGCCGCGTGCTGGGCCAGCGCGTGCTCCGGCGCCACGGCGCAGAAAGTCACGCCCATGATCGTGTCGGCGCGCGTGGTGAACACGTACAGCTTGCCATCGTCGATCGGTGCGCCGGTGTCATCGGCGATCGTGTGCGGGAACGCGAAGCGCACGCCCGTCGACTTGCCGATCCAGTTGGCCTGCATCGTGCGCACGCGCTCGGGCCAGCCTGGCAGCTTGTTGTCGACATGGTCGAGCAACTCGTCGGCGTATTCGGTGATGCGCACGTAGTACATCGGGATTTCGCGCTTTTCGATCAGCGCGCCCGAACGCCAGCCGCGGCCGTCGACAACCTGCTCGTTGGCCAGCACGGTCTGGTCGACCGGGTCCCAGTTCACGGTACCGGTCTTCTGGTAGATGATGCCCTTCTCAAGCATCTTGAGGAACATCCACTGGTTCCACTTGTAGTAATCCGGCTTGCAGGCGGTCATTTCGCGCGACCAGTCGATCGCCAGGCCCATCGACTCCATCTGGCCACGCATGTGGGCGATGTTCGAATAGGTCCATTCGGCCGGCGGCACGTTGTTGGCCATGGCCGCGTTTTCCGCCGGCATGCCGAATGCATCCCAGCCCATCGGCATCAGGACGTTGTAGCCGTTCATCCGCAGGTAGCGGTACATCACGTCATTGATCGTATAGTTGCGCACGTGGCCCATGTGCAGCTTGCCCGATGGGTAAGGCAGCATCGAGCAGGCGTAATACTTGCCCTTCGGGAAACGCGGATCGTGTTCGACGGCTTTATAGGCGTCGATCGATTTCCAGTAGGCCTGGGCGGCCTGTTCGACTTCGGCTGGACTATATTTTTCTTGCATGATTTCTGCAGACGTAATGTGGGAGATGGAACCGGTCATTATAACCTGTTGATTTTGCACTACGGCGTGGCGTGGTGCAGGCAGGATGGTGCAATGAGACAGCGTCCGCTGAACGCTGCCCCGGGTAATTCAGCGCAGCACGAGTTTTAGTGCCGGCGTTTCGCCATAATCCTCATACCGCTCGTTGATGCCGCCGATACAAAAGGCCAGCTCCTCGAACAGATCCGGCGCGGCGGCCTTCATGGCTGCGGCGTCGCGGA
Organism: Telluria sp. LT2P80; assembly: GCF_059685955.1. Classification (NCBI taxonomy): domain Bacteria; kingdom Pseudomonadati; phylum Pseudomonadota; class Betaproteobacteria; order Burkholderiales; family Oxalobacteraceae; genus Telluria; species Telluria sp. LT2P80. Next base: position 227,425 of record NZ_JCASIO010000007.1, read on the forward strand.
GTACGATCTCGAGCACTTCGTCCGGCGCCAGCTGGAAGCTGGTCATGTTTTCGTCGTCGCGCAGGTAGCTCAGGCAGTCCACCCAGGCGTCGATACTGTTCGCATACGACGCTGGGAAGCCAAAGGCGGCCCGGCTTTGCGCATGAAACGACGCTTCGTCGACGATCGCGGCGCCGTTCAGTTCTGCAACGGCCATATCAGGCTTTCAGGCCCAGCACGTCCTGCATGTCGTACAGGCCGTTGGATTTGTCTGCCAGGAAGCGCGCGGCGCGCAGCGCGCCGTGTGCGTAGGTCACGCGGCTGCTGGATTTGTGGCTGATCTCGATGCGCTCGCCCGTGCCCAGGAACATGACGGTGTGGTCGCCCACGACGTCGCCGCCGCGCACGGTGGCAAAGCCGATCGTCGACGGATCGCGCTCGCCGGTGACGCCTTCGCGGCCGTACACGGCGCATTCCTTGAGGTCGCGCCCGATGGCGTCGGCGATCACTTCGCCCATCTTGAGCGCGGTGCCCGATGGTGCATCGACCTTGTGCCGGTGGTGCGCTTCGACGATTTCGATGTCGTAGCCTTCGGCGAAACTTTTGGCTGCCATCTCGAGCAGCTTGAGCGTGACGTTCACGCCCACGCTCATGTTCGGTGCGACCACGAGCCCGATCTTCTCGGCGGCGGCAGCGATCTCGGCCTTGCCCGCATCATCGAAGCCGGTGGTGCCGATCACCATCTGCTTGCCGTTGGCGGCGCAGTACGCGAGGTGCGCGAGCGTGCCTTCCGGGCGGGTAAAGTCGATCAGCACGTCGGCGTTGTGCAGGCCGTGCTTGATGCTGTCTTCGATCATCACGCCAGTGAGGAAACCCCCGAAGGCGCCGGCATCCTGGCCGATGAACGGCGAACCGGGCATGTCGAGGGCGCCGGCCAGGCGCGCGTCGGGTGCGTACTGGATGGCTTCGATCAGCATGCGGCCCATGCGGCCGCTGGCGCCGGCTACGGCGATATTCAACATCGTCATGGCAATCCTTACTGCTGGGTTGCCGGGGCAGTCACCGTGATCGGTGCGACCGGACGGCTTTCCGGCTTTTCTTTCTTGCTCGGCACCTTGGCGGGGCCGGCGATACGGTCAATGTAATCGCGCTCGCTTGGCAGGTTGCCGCCTTCGAAGCGCTCGACCACGTCATCCTTGAAGAACACGGTGACGCGGCTGGTGGTCAGTTCGCCATTGCCGCGGGCCAGGTAGAACGGGTAATCCCAGCGGTCAGCATGGAACGCATCGAGCAGCAAAGGCGAACCGAGCAGGAAACGCACCTGATCGCGCGTCTGGCCGGCTTTCAGCTGGTTCAGCATCTCTTGCGAGACGAAGTTGCCCTGCTGGATGTCCGGGCGATAAGGCGAGAAGATCCACAGGAACTTTTGCAGACGCGAAGCCTGCACGGTCTGCGCGCCGGCATTGGCGATGGCGGCCGATTTGTCGGCGTCGGCCGCGGTGGCCGCCGAGTCCGTTGCCACCGGTGGCGCCGGACGGGTCTGGTTGCGCCAGGACGCGCAGCCGGACAGCGTCAGCGTGCAGACGAGCCCTGCCGCCAGCACCGCCTTGGCGGAAAATCGATGGGATACGGCTTGTTTGACGCGCATAGGTAACCTCAAATCGAGCGGGAGCTTTCAAAACGCTATATCATAAAGCACTCCGCCAATATGCGAGTAACAAACATGAGTAACAATCCGACCGACCTGAAGGCAAGCGGCCTGAAGGCCACGCTCCCGCGCCTGAAAATCCTGGAAATCTTCCAGAACAGCGCCGTGCGTCACCTCACCGCCGAAGATGTCTACAAGATCCTGTTGGCTGAAAACATGGACGTCGGTCTGGCTACCGTCTACCGCGTTCTGACGCAATTCGAGCAGGCCGGCTTGCTCAACCGCAACCACTTTGAAACCGGCAAGGCCATCTACGAACTCAACGCCGGCTCGCACCACGATCACCTCGTCTGCGTCACCTGCGGCCGGGTCGAAGAATTCTACGACGACGAAATCGAGCAGCGCCAGAAAATGATCGCCGAAACCCACGGCTACACGATCGTCGACCACGCGCTGGCGATCTACGGTAGCTGCCCGCAGTGCCAGGCGGCGCGCAAGGCAAGCTAAGTTATCCGCGGCCGGCAAGGCTGCACGGCAAAAGGGCGCACCGGATTTTCCCGTGCGCCCTTTTTGCGTCTTGGCAAGAGTAAAAAACTGTTAAGGCTGGCTGAGTGCGTTCGACAGCAGCTTGGCGGTGATGTCCACGATGGGAATCACCCGCTCGTACGCCATCCGCGTGGGACCGATGACGCCCAGGGTGCCGACGATCCGGCCATCGACGGCGTACGGTGCAGTGACCACGCTCATCTCGTCCATCGGCACCAGGTTCGATTCGCCGCCGATGAAGATCTGCACACCGCCGGCCTTGCTCGACATGTCGAGCAACTGCATCAGGCCGGTCTTTTGCTCGAACATCTCGAACATCTGGCGCAGCGAACTCATATTCGACGACAGGTCGGTCACCGACAGCAGGTTGCGCTCGCCGGAAATGACCACGTCGTCGCTCTCGGCCATGGCCTCGCTGCCCGCCTCGACCGCCGCATGCATCAGGCGCCCCATGTCGTCGCTCAGCTGGCGCAGTTCGCCACTGAGGCGTTGGCGCACGCCGTCGAACGACTGGCCGGCAAAGTTCTGGTTCAGGTAATTGGCCGACTGCGACAATTGGCTTGGCGTGTAGTCGACATCGGTCAGGAGCAGGCGGTTCTGCACATCGCCACGGGGGTCGACGATCACGAGCAGGATGCGCTTTTCAGACAGGCGCAAGAATTCGATCTGCTGGAACACCGATTCGCGGCGCGGACTTTGCACGACGCCGGCAAACTGCGACAGCGACGAGAGCATCTGGGCTGCGTTGGCGATCAGCTTTTGCGGATGCTGCAGCGGCAGGCGCATGCGCTCGGCGCCAACCGTCGTTTCATCGAGTTGCTTGACGGTCAACAGGGTATCGACAAACACGCGGTAGCCGCGCGGTGTTGGAATCCGGCCCGCCGAGGTGTGGGGACTGGCGACGAAGCCCATGTCCTCGAGGTCGGCCATGATGTTGCGGATCGTCGCGGGCGACAATTCCAGGCCCGACAGCTTGGACAGCGCGCGCGAGCCGACCGGCTGGCCGTCGGCGATATAGCGTTCGACAAGCGCTTTGAGCAGGGTTTGGGCACGGTGATCGAGTTGCATGGTTCCGGGAAGCGTCTTTTTCTGTGGTGCTGGGATAATAATCAAATTGGGGCGCGGCACGGCAGCGCAAGGCCTGCGGTCCGTCCCAGTGTTATACGCGCATCGGTGCGGATCCGTGTGGCAACTCGTGTGGCGGCTCCTGCGGCAGCTCATGCGCCGCATCGAGCCAGTCGAGCAGCGCATCGATGCTGTCTACCTCGACATCGGGCTGCACCTGGTCGGCCAGCTCGTTGATCTTGCCGCTGCGGTTCATCCAGGCGGCGCGCAGGCCCGCCTGCTGGGCGCCCTGGACGTCGAGCAGCAGATCATCGCCCACATACAGGGTATCGGCCGGCAGCACGCCCAGCGCAGCGCAGCCTGCCAGGAAAATCCCCGGATCCGGCTTGGCGGCGCCAAAGTCGCGCGCCGCCACGGATGCCTGGAACTGGTCCGCCAGGCCGATGGTGACCAGGTCGGCCACGCCGTTCGTGACCGAGCCCAGCAGCGCGCGCTGCCGGAGCCGCGCGAGGCCCGGCGCCACATCGTCATACAGCGTCACGGCATTGCGCGCGGCAACGAAGACCACCATGGCCTCCTGCACCCGGGCCACGTCTTCGCCCGCCTGCTCGAACGCGGCGACCAGGCCGGCGTGGCGCAGCGCGCTCAGGTCGATCCCGTACCGGGGCTCGCGGGCCAGCAATTCCAGGCGCGCCTGGCGCAGGCTGTCGATCGTGAACCGCCCGGCCACGCGCGGCGCATGTTGCTGCAACCACGTATACAGAATGGTTTCGGCAGCCCGGATCACGGGCGCGATCGGCCACAGGGTATCGTCGAGGTCAAACAGTACGGCTTTGGGCCAGGGATGGCGGGTCATCGGCTTCCAGGGAACGGGCATGAAAAAACGCTACGCCAGCATAGCGATGCATACGGCCAAAAGCAAACCGCACTGCCTGCGCGTTGCTTATATGACATTGTGCTTACAACCTGATACACATGGAAATGGGACGCAAATGGACCGGTTGCCTAATAAATGAACTAAAATGTTGAGCGATTTTTTGATTCCAACCGCGCAGCCTGCGCTTTCCCGCTAGATTATTTGGAGAATATATGAAGAGTTCCTACCTGTGCGCAAGCGCAGCGCTGGCATGCGCGGTCCTGCTGACGGCGTGCGGTGGTAGCGATGGCCAACTACTGCTGGCTGGTACGATTACCGGCGTGACTAAGCCGGGCATGGTCCTGATGAATAACGGCGGCTCGGAGTTCGAGGTGCCGGTTCCGTCGAACGGCACCGGTTCGACCACGTTCCGCTTTCCTGAGCTGATTTCGTCGGATGACAAGTACGATGTGCAGGTCAAGAGCGTGCCGTCGAATGTGGACATCACTACTTGCCAATACCTTTACAACAAAGGTCGCGCCGGCTTCGATGTCACCAACATTCAGATCTCTTGCGCCTTCAGGACGCAAGCCCTCGGCGGCACAGTCAGCAATCTCAAGGGCGAACTGGTCCTGATCAACGGCGCCGACCGCGTCATCGTTCCCGCCGGCGCGACCACGTTCACCATGGCACGTGTTGCACAAGACGCCCCATATGGTGTGTCGATCCTGACGAATCCTGCCAACCAGAGCTGCACCATCGCCAACGGCGTCGGCACCATGGGCGCAGCCGATGTGAACAACGTGACCGTCACGTGCGCACCTTAATTTTCCTGGAGTCAAACGCATGAAGTCTTCCCTGATCCGCCCGGCGCTTGCGCTGGCGCTGGCTGCAAGCCTGGCCGCCTGTGGTGGCAGCGACAAAGCCGAGTTCACCGTTGCCGGTTCGGTGACCAGACTCGTTTATGATGGCCTGGTCCTGAGCAATGCCGGCGTTCCATTAAAGGTTGCACCGCCAACGACTGCCGGCGCAGCGGTACGCTTTGCCTTCCCCGACAAGCTGGAATATGGCGACACCTATGCCGTCACCGTGACCACGCAGCCGGCACACCAGACCTGCGTGCCGAGCGCTCCGGAAGGCGGCCTTTACGCCAATAACGCCGACACGGCGGGCCGCCTTGTATCGATCGATATCGCGATTGATTGCGAGATCAACGAATTCACCGTCGGTGGCACGATCACTGGCCTGACCGGCGCCGGCCTGGTGCTGGCCAACGGCAGCACGGGTGGCACCTACACGGCTGCGACGCCGGCAACGCCACCTGCCACGACCCCGATTACCTACGCGCTGCCTGCGGTGAAATTCGGCACGACCTACGGCGTCACGGTCAGCAAGCAGCCGGCTGGCCAGGTCTGCACTATCGTGAACCCGACCGGCACCATGGGTGACGCTGCGGTGAACAACGTCAACGTGACGTGCGTCGCTGCATAGACTTAAAGAGTTATACGAAATTCTTATGTCGAGTATGCGAAAGGAAAATTGGACTTATATGCTGTAACGCAGCATACTGATCCTGTCTCCTCCAACTCTCCTCAGAAAAGAATTGGATTTCGGCCCGCTCTTGTAGCGGGCCTTTTTTTTGCCCGTCCAGCAGCATGCCCATGAAAAAAGCGCCCTGAAGGCGCTTTGATCTGGGACATGCTGGCCGGATGGCCGCGGCAACTAGGCCTGGCTTGGCAGATTGGCCAGCGCCACATACTGTGCCAGGCTCACGGCTTCAGGCCGCACGCTCGGGTCGATGCCTGCTTCCACCAGCTGCGCCTCGGTGAACATCCCTGCTACGCAATTGCGAATGACCTTGCGCCGCTGCGAGAAGGCCTTGGCCACCACGGCTTCGAGGCGCTTGGCGTCGCATGGCAGTTGCTGCTTGACAGGCACCATGCGAACGATGGCCGATTCGACCTGCGGTGGCGGATCGAACGCGGTCGGCGGCACGATGAACATCAGCGACATGTCGTAGCGCCATTGCAGCATCACCGACAGGCGGCCATAGGTCTTGCTGCCCGGCTCGGCCACCATGCGCTCGACCACTTCCTTTTGCAGCATGAAGTGCTGGTCTTCGATCAGGTGGGCGAAGTCCGCCAGGTGAAACAGCAGCGGGCTGGAAATGTTGTACGGCAAATTGCCCACCACGCGCAGCTTCTGCCCCTCGGCCACCGGAATTGCGCCGAAATCAAACTTCAGGGCGTCGCCGGAATGCACGGTCAGGCGCTCGCGCGGATAGGCTTTTTCCAGGCGCGTGACCAGGTCACGGTCGAGCTCGACGACGTGCATGTGGTCGAGCTGCTTGAGCAGCAGCGCCGTCATCGCGGCCAGGCCCGGTCCGATTTCGACCATGGTCTCGCCCTTGCGTGGTGCGATGGCGTCGATGATGTCGGAAAGGACTTGCTTGTCGGTCAGGAAGTTCTGGCCGAAGCGCTTGCGTGCTACGTGTTTCATGAATGCTTTCTTAAATATTTGATGCGCGGGCCGCGCGCTGCGCCAGCACCATGTGCATGGCGGCGCCGATCGCTTCGATCATGCTGCCGCAATCGGCGAGGCCAAGACCCTGCGCGGCCAGGTCGAGCGCGGTGCCATGGTCGACCGAGGTGCGGATCAGCGGCAGGCCGAGCGTGACATTGATGCCGCGCCCGAAGGTTGCGTGCTTGAGCACTGGCAGACCCTGGTCGTGGTACATCGCCAGCACGCAATCGGCGTCCTTCAGGTACTTCGGCTGAAACAGCGTGTCGGCCGGATACGGGCCGCGCGCGTCGATGCCGCGCGCACGCGCTGCCTCGAGCACCGGCGTGATGACGTCGATTTCTTCGCGGCCCAGGTAACCGTTTTCGCCCGCATGCGGGTTCAGGCCGGTGACCAGGATGACGGGCGCGGCGATGCCGAACTTGGTGATCAGATCGGCGTGCAGGATATCGAGAACCTGGGTCAGGTTCTCGCGCGTGAGCGCGCCCGGAACCTCCTTCAGCGGCAGATGGGTGGTGGCGAGCGCAACGCGCAGGTACGGTTGATCCCCGCCCGGCGCGCCGGCCAGCATCATCACCACTTTCGGGGTGCCGGTCTTTTCGGCCAGATATTCGGTGTGGCCGGAAAACGCGACACCGGCATCGTTGATCGTGCTTTTTTGCAGCGGCGCGGTGACGATGCCGTCGAACCAGCCCCGCTCGCAGCCTTCGATCGCCAGGTCGAGCGTGGCCAGCACGGCGCGGCCATTTTCGGGATCGAGCCGGCCCGGCACCACATGGGCGTCGAGCGGCACGTCGATGACTGCCAGCCGCGCGGTGCCAAAGTGCGGAAGGCCACCGTTGCGCAGCGCCTGTGTTGACAGGGCGGCCAGGCGGATATCAGGGTCGATCAGGCTGGCCGTGAGCGCCAGGAAGGCAGCGTCGCCCACCAGCACGCAGTTGGCGTCATGGCGCATGGCCCAGGCGGCGCGGATCGCGATCTCGGGGCCGATGCCGGCCGGCTCGCCGACCGTGATCGCCAGCGTGGGACGTTGGTGCGCCAGCGGCGCACTCATGGCTTACTGCTCCTCGCGGAACTCGACGTAGGCACGGTCGCGCACCTGGCGCATCCAGTCTTCCATCGCTTCCTGCATCTTGCGGTCGCGCAGGACCTGGCGCGCCACGTTGCGCTCTTTCTGCTGCGTCACGTCTTCGCTCTTGCGCTCGACGACCTGGATCAGGTGGAAGCCGAACGGCGACTGCACGATGTCGGACGTATCGCCCGGCTTGAGGGCATTCATCGCGGTCTCGAATTCCGGCACGGTGTCGCCCGGATACAGCCAGCCCAGGTCACCGCCCTTGCTGGCCGAACCATCCTGCGAGTACTGGCGCGCCAGATCTTCGAAGGTACCGGCGTTGTTGGCCATCTTCTCCTTGATTTCGAGCAGCTTGCGCTTGACCTCAGCCTCGGTCATGGTCGGCGTGACCTTGAGCAGGATGTGGCGTGCGCGGGTCTGCTCGACGACGGCCTTGTCGGTCTCGCTGGCCAGCGAACGCTTGCCGGCCAGTTTCAGGATGTGGAAGCCGACGTTGGTCTTGAGGATCGGCGTGACCTGGCCAGCTTCCAGCTTGCGCAGCTCGGTCGAGAAATTCGGCGGCAGGCGGTCGGCATCGCGCCAGCCGATGTCGCCGCCCTTGAGCGCGTCGGGTGCGTCGGAATAGGTCGAGGCCATGCGCGCGAAGTCGGCGCCGGTACGCAGCTGGCGCATCACTTCTTCGGCGCGCGCGGCGCGGGCAGCGATCTGCTCGGGCGACGCGTTCTCGGGCACGCGCACCAGGATCTGGGCGATGTTGACTTCGATGCGGTCGGCGGCGGCGGCCTTGGCGGCAGCCATATAGGTGTCGATCTCGGCTTCCGAAACCTGCACCTTGCTGTCAACTTCGTGCTCGCGCAGGCGCTGCATCATGATTTCGTTGCGGATGTCTTCGCGGAAGCGCGAGAAGGGCATGCCTTCTTTTTCCATCTGGTTGCGCATGTCCTGCACCGACAGCTTCTGGTTCTCGGCGATGCGGCCGATCGTGGCGTCCAGCGTGCGGTCGTCGACCTTGACGCCCATCTCCTTGGCCAGCTGCAGCTGGGCGCGTTCGACGATCATCGCCTCGAGCACCTGGCGTTCCATCGTGGCGGTGTCGGGCATCTGGGCGTTACGTGCCTTCATGTTTGCCGTCACCTGGACCATGCGGCCAGCCACTTCGTTGCGCGTGATGACTTCATCGTTGACGACGACCTGGATCGAGTCGACCACCTTGGCATTGGCCGAGGCAGGCGGCAGGAAGCCCGAGCTGGCGGCCGGCGTGGCGGCGGCGGGCGTCGTGGCGGCCGGCGTACCGGCGGCAGGCGCCGCGGCCTGGGCCAGGACCTGGCCGGCGCTCATTGCGCACAGCAGCGCGGCTGCCAACTGGAGAGACTGCAAACGGGTAGTACGCATCATCTGGAAAGCACTCATTTGAGGATTGTTCACGTCAGGTTGGACGACGAAGTATGGACACCGAGTCTGAAATTTGACTTAGGGCCGGCCGAGGCCAGCGTTCAGTCGCGTATAACCCGGGACGCTCTTGTTGAACGACTCGAGCGGGTTGCCCAGGCCCAGGCGCGACAAGCCATTGAGCTCGAGCTGGAAGAAGATCGGCGTCGACGTCGTCTGGGCTGCGGTCACGAAACGCTGCGCGCCCATCCGGAACACCCAGCAATCGGCCTGGTATTCGAGACCGATCAGACTCTCGATCAGCTTGCTGCCAGTGGACGGATTGACCGCCTGCCCCACGCCATACGAACGCAGCGCATAGCTGACACGCCCGACGCCATACCAGCGCCGCGAGATCGGATATTGCGCCGACAGGTCGATGTTGCGGAAGCTGTCACGCTGATAACGATACTCGGCATTCACGGCCTTCATCTTCCCCGGACGCCACTGCACGCTCACGTTCGAGCTGTACAGACTGCTTCCGGCCGCATCGTATTGTACGCCGCTATCGAAGGTCCAGGACTCGGAAATGGTGCCGCCGGCGGCCAGCAGCAGGTCGTACCGGCTTTGCTGCGCCGCTTCGCCCGCGATGCGCACGCGCGGCTCTTCGAAGTACAGGCGCTGGCCGATGGCCAGGCGCAGGCGCTCGGCGCCGTCTTCCTGGATGAAGCGCGAGACCAGCGCCGCGGTCAGCTGGTTGGCGTCGGACACGCGGTCCAGGCCCACGTAGCGGTTCTCGGAAAACAGCTGGGCATAATTGAAGCCCGAGCGGCCCGTGTCGAACAGCGGGACATCGTCCTGGTTTTCGTACGGCGTGTACACATAGAACAGGCGCGGCTCGAGCGTCTGCGTGGTGGACTTGCCGAACAGCGAAGCATCGCGTTCGAACACCATGCCGCTGTCGAACGACACCGTCGGAATCGAGCGCGTGAGCTTGGTCGGCTTGCCCGGGCGCGTCGCGTGGTCGTCCAGATCGTACTGGGCCGCGTTGTACATCAGCTTGGGCGTGACGAACCAGCCCGGGCGCACGATCGGATAGCTGACCTGGCCCTGGACCACGGCGCGCGAGCCGCCCACGTCGGTGGGATGGGCGAAGCGGGTCGCCTCGGCGTCGACCGCCCAGTCGAAGCCCGCCACGTCGTAGCGCGCCGAACGGAAGTTAATCTGCGGCAGGCGGTCGTACGGGCGCGGCACCGTCAGGCTTGGATTGGCGGCGGCCGCCGGGTCCTGCAGCACCTGGTAATTCTGGGCGCGCGCAGACAGGCTCCAGTACTGGCCAGAGTAATCGGTGCGCAGTTCGCGCAGCAGCTGGCGCTCGGCGCTGGCGGCGACGGTGCGCGAAAAGTCGGACGGGTATTCATCGTCCGATGCGCCATGCAGGTTCCAGCCGTATGACCAGTTCGGTTTGATCGCGCCGTTGTGCAGCGAGTCGGCGCGCCAGCGCGTGGTGCCAGTCTGGCGGTCGTCCGGCAGCACTTCGACGTGGGTTTCACCGTTGTAGGTGCTACCCAGGTAACGTCCGGTCGCACCCAGCTGGAACCCGCGGTCGAACATCATGCGCGGGTACAGCGTCAGGTCGCGGTTCGGTGCGATGTTGACGTAGTACGGCACCATCACCTCGGCCTTGCCCTGCGAGCCGAAGCCCACGGTCGGCGGCAGCCAGCCCGAACGGCGCTGGCCCGACAGCGAGAACGACATTGCCGGCGTGCCCAGGATCGGCACGTCCTTGAAATAGATGACCGTCTTGCCGGCAGTGCCGACGTCACGGCCCTTGTCCAGGCGCAGCGTGCTCGATTTCAGGTACCAGTCGGGATCCGGTCCTTCGCAGGTGCTGTAGGTACCGTCGCGCACGACGGCCTGCTGTTCACCCAAAAAGTCGATCCGGCTCGCCTGGCCCTGGGCATTGTTCGCCGCCATGAAATACGTCGGGTTGAGCAGGTAACCCTTGCCCGTTTCGAGGTTCAGCTGCAGCTCGTCGCCCTTGTAGCGGTCGCCAAAGCGCCACATGTCGACGTTGCCGGTGGCCGTGACCTGGTCTTCGACGATCAGGTAACAGGCCGTATCGGCAGTCATGCCGGTCTGGCCGCGCGTGATCTCGACGTTACGGGAGAGGTCGAGCCGGCGGTCAGGCCGGCCGGCGATATCCTCGGCCTTGACGGTGACGGGAAGTTCGTCCTCGGCCTGGGCCGTTGGTGCAGGGGCGGTGACGTTGACGGTGGCGGGCGTCTGGGCGAACGCAGGCATCGCAGTGACCGAAGCCATTGCATACAGTGCGAGCACGTGTCGTGGTGGGAATGGTTGGGCCGAGGACCAGCTCATGGAAAATCGCAGCTCATGGAGAATCGACGTGCGCCATAAAGGGCGGTTTTTTTGGGATGAATCCCTTATTATAGGGGAATTAGTTCAACCAACCGGATTCATCAGGCCGCTTCATGTCATCTTTGTCTCAAAACCTTTCCGCCTCCGCCGACGCAGTGCCCGATACCCGGCTGTCGCAACTGAACGAATGGCTGGCCACGACCGGCCTGGTCGACGTCGCGTCCGGCCGCCGCGCCTCCGTCGACGCCAGTTTCCGGCGCTACTTCCGCTACGACGTCGTGGCCGACATGCAGGCCAAGCTGGGCGCAACGCTGGTCGCGATGGATGCCCCGCCCGAGCGCGAGAACGTGCCGGCCTTCATCCACGTGCAGGGCTTGCTGCTGGAAGCCGGCGTCAGCGTGCCGGCGATTGCCGCGCGCAACGTCGAACAGGGCTTCCTGCTGCTGTCCGATCTGGGCAACACCACCTACCTGTCGCGCCTGTCCATCGACAATGCCGCCTTCATGTATTCGGACGCCGTCGACGCGCTGCTCAAGTTCCAGATGGCCAGCCAGCCGGACGTGCTGCCCGAATTCGACCGCGCTTTCGTCATGCGCGAACTGGGCATCTTCCCCGAGTGGTACCTGGGCAAGCACCTGGGCGTGACGCTCGACGACAAGCAGCAGGCGCAGCTCAATGGCGTATTCGAAGCCATTGCCGCCAACGTGCTGGCGCAGCAGCAAGTGTTCATGCACCGCGATTTCCATTCGCGCAACCTGATGTTCCTCGACCAGCACAACCCGGGCGTGATCGACTTCCAGGATGCCGTGTATGGCCCGGTCACGTACGACCTGGCCTCGCTGCTGCGCGACGCCTACATCCAGTGGGACGAAGACATGGTGCTCGACTGGGTGGTGCGCTACTGGCAAAGCGCCAAAAGCGTCGGCCTGCCGGTCAATCCGGACATCGACGCGTTCTACCGCGACTTCGAATACATGGCCCTGCAGCGCCACCTGAAAATCCTCGGCATCTTCTGCCGCCTGAACTACCGCGACAGCAAGGCCCACTACATGGGCGACCTGCCGACTGTGCTCGACTACGTGCGCAAGACCGCCAACCGCTACAACGAACTCAAGCCGCTGCTGCGCCTGCTCGACGCAATCGATGACAAGCCGCAGCAGTTCGGCTACACCTTCTAAGGCAACCATCATGAAAGCGATGATTTTTGCCGCCGGCCGCGGCGAGCGCATGCGGCCACTCACCGATACCTGCCCGAAGCCCCTGCTCAAGGTGCGCGGCCGGCCCCTGATCACCTGGCACGTGCTGAACCTGGTGCGCGCCGGGATTGTCGACATCGTCATCAACCACTCGCACCTGGGCCACATGATCGAGGCCGAGCTGGGTGACGGCAGCCGCTACGGCGCGCGCATCGTCTACTCGCACGAACCGAGCCCGCTCGAGACGGCCGGCGGCGTGGCCAATGCGCTGCACCTGCTGGGCGACGAACCGTTCCTGGCGGTGTCGGGTGACATCTACGCGCCCTACTTCGACTTTACCGAGGCGCTGGACGCGCTCAAGGACAAGGATGCGGTGGGCCAGGTCTACCCGGTCGACCAGCGCGACATCGCCTGGCTGTGGCTCACGCCGAACCCGTGGCACAACCCGGAAGGCGACTTTGCAGTCGACATGTACACGCTGCGTAACGAGGGTGAGACCAAGTTCAACTTCGCCGGCATCGGCGTGTACCGGCCCGAGATGTTCGACGGCATCCGCGCGGGCGAATTCGTCAAGTTCGGTCCCCTGATGCGCCAGTACATCGAGCAGGGTCGCATCGGCGGCGAGGTGTATCACGGCCAGTGGGTCAATGTCGGCACCGTCGGCCAGCTCGAAGAACTGAACGCGCCGCTGCGGCCGGCCAAGTCGGCGCCATGATGCCGGCCGGCGCCGTGCATGCGGATCGGCGCGCGCGCGTGCTGGCGCAGATGCCGCCAGGCGCGGTGGCGGTGCTGGGCACGGCGCCCGAAGTCATGCGCAATGGCGACAGCCCGTATCCGTACCGGCACGACAGCTATTTTTACTACCTGAGCGGCTTCGCCGAGCCTGACAGCGTCATCGTGCTGGTGGCGGCGCTCGATGCGCGCCCTGCCCGCGCGATCCTGTTCTGCCGCGCGAAAGACCCTGACCACGAAATCTGGGACGGCTTTCGCTATGGGCCCGATGCGGCGCGCACGGCGTTCGGGTTCGACGAGGCGTATCCGGTCGACGAACTCGATCACCGCATGGTGGGCATGCTGTCGAATGCACCGGCCCTGTACTACGCGCCGGGGCACAGCGCAGCGCTCGATGCGCAGATCACCGGCTGGCTGAAGGGCGTGCGCGCGCTGGGCCGCACCGGCGTGACGGCGCCGGCGACGACGCACAACTTGCTGGTACTGCTGGACGAGATGCGGCTGCTGAAGGACGCGCACGAAGTGGACCTGATGGCGCGCGCCGGCGCCATCTCGGCTGCGGCGCATGCACGCGCGATGCGCGCCACGCGGCCCGGGATGATCGAGTACGAGATCGAGGCCGAGCTGCTGCACGAGTTTCGCCGCAACGGCGCACAGGCGCCGGCGTATTCGTCGATCGTCGCTTCGGGCCCGAATGCCTGCGTGCTGCACTATATTGCCAACGACCGCCGCATTCTCGATGGCGAGCTGGTACTGATCGACGCCGGCTGCGAAGTCGATGGCTACGCGGGCGACATCACGCGTACCTATCCGGCCAATGGCCGCTTCACGGCGCCGCAGCGCACGCTGTACGAACTGGTGCTGCGCGCGCAGGCCGCGGCGCTGGCGGCCGTCCGGCCCGGGCAACCGTACAGCGGCATCCACGAGGCGGCGGTGCGGGTACTGACCGAAGGGATGCTCGACCTGGGCCTGCTCGACCAACGCAAGGTCGGCTCGGTCGACGACGCGATCGACACACGCGCATTCGCCCAGTTCTACATGCACGGCACCGGCCACTGGCTGGGGATGGACGTGCACGATGTGGGCGTGTACCGCGACCTGGCGCTGCCCGACAAGCCATCGCGCGCGCTGCAGCCGGGCATGGCGCTGACGGTGGAGCCGGGCATCTACGTACGGCCGGCCGACGGCGTGCCCGAAGAATACTGGAACATCGGCATCCGGATCGAGGACGACGTCGTCGTCACCGATACGGGCGCGCGCATCCTGACGGACGGCGTACCGAAAGACGTGGCGGAGATTGAAGCATGGATGAAGGCAGCACGATGACCAACCAAACACACGACGTCGATGTGGCGATCTGCGGCGCGGGGCCGGTGGGCCTGGCGCTGGCAGGCTTTCTGGTCCGGCGTGGCATCGCCGGGACGCGCATCGCGCTCATCGACGGCAAGTCGCTGGGCCAGGCGATTTCGGATCCGCGTTCGATCGCGCTGTCGTGGGGCAGCGCGCAACTGCTGCAAGAGGTAGGCGCCTGGCCGCTGGCCGCCACGCCGATCCACGAGATCCACGTCTCGCGCCGCGGCCAGCTGGGTCGCAGCCTGATGCAGCGCGAAGACCACGATGTCCCGGCGCTGGGCTATGTGACGCGCTACGGCGCCGTGGTCGATGCGCTGGCGAAGGTCGGCGAGCAGGCGGGTGTAACGATGCTGCGCCCGGCGCGCGTGACGTCGCTCGATGAACAGCCCAATGCCGCACTACTGCACCTGGACGACGGCAGCACAGTGCGTGCACGGGTGGCGGTGCAGGCCGAAGGCGGCCTGTTTGGCGCGCAGGACCAGCGCGCCCGCAGCCGCGATTACGAACAGAGCGCCGTGATCGCGCGCGTGACGACATCGATGCCGATCGCGCACCGCGCGTTCGAGCGCTTCACCGACGAAGGTCCGCTGGCACTGCTGCCTGAAGACGGCGCCGATGGCCACCAGTACGCGCTGGTCTGGTGCATGCGCCCGGAGCGCGCACAGGCGATCCTGGCGCTGGACGACACGCGCTTCCTGACGCAGCTGGGCGAGGCCTTCGGCGCCCGCCTGGGCGCCTTCACGAAGGTATCGTCACGCAACGCCTTCCCGCTCGGCCTGAACGCCGAAGCGCGCGCCACGGCCCGCACGGTCGCCATCGGCAATGCCGCGCAAACGCTGCACCCGGTGGCTGGCCAGGGCCTGAACCTGGGCCTGCGCGACGCCGCCGTGCTGGCACGCCAGCTGGCGCGCGGAACAGACCCAGAGGCGATCGCCCGCTTCACACAAGACCGCGCAGGGGACCGGCGCACGACCATCGGCCTGACCGACACGATGGCCCGCGCCTTCACCATCCCCGGTCCGCTGCAGCCACTTCTCGGCCTGGGCCTGGCCGCCCTCGACCTGACCCGCCCCGCCCGCACCCTGCTGGCCGACCTGATGATGTTCGGCCGCCGCTAACCCGGAGCAATTACCCAACAATTGGGGTCAGAGTCGAATTGTTTGACAACGTTTTGTTAAATGGCCGCCAATACATTGCCAACGGCGATGTATTGGCGGCTGCCATGTCTGTCACGCAGCGCGCGACAGCGCTTCCAGCAGCTTGGTGGCAGTGGCCGCCGACGAACCCGGATTCTGGCCGGTGATCAGCAAGCCATCGGTGACCACATACGAACCCCAGTCGTCGGTGCGCGAATAGTTGCCGCCTTTTGCCTTGAGCTCGTCTTCCACCAGGAATGGCACGATGTCCGTCAGTTCGACAGCCGCTTCTTCGGTATTGGTAAAGCCCGTGACGCGCTTGCCCTGCACGAGTGGCGTGCCGTCAGCATTCTTCACGTGACGCAGCACGCCCGGTGCGTGGCAGACCAGCGCCACCGGCTTGTTCGCAGCGATGAACGACTCGATCAGCGCGATCGAGTTGCGGTCTTCGGCCAGGTCCCACAGCGGGCCGTGGCCACCCGGGTAGAACACGGCATCGAAATCAGCCTGCGAGACGGTGTCAAGACGCACGGTCGCGGCCAGTTGCGCGTTCGCAGCGGCATCGGCCTTGAAGCGGCGGGTGTCATCGGTCTGGGCCGATGCGTCATCACTCTTCGGGTCGAGCGGCGGCTGGCCACCGGCAGGCGAAGCCAGCACGATGTTGGCGCCGGCTTCCTTCAGTGCGTAGTACGGGGCAGCCAGCTCTTCGAGCCAGAAGCCGGTCTTGCGGCCGGTGTTGCCCAGGGTGTCGTGCGAAGTCAGTACGATCAGGATGTTCATGGTGTAGCTCCTTGCTGTTGAGTTTAATAGACCAGTCGTCTAGATTACGTGTCAAAAAAACGCTTCATGTGAAGCGTTTGGTATTCATGTTATTCGGGCAATTGCAACAGGCGCCGTGTGGTCGCCAGCGCCGCATCGAACGCCACCGCATCCCGCGCGATCTTGGCCATGAGGCTGGCGCCCAGCCAGAGCTGATACAGGCTCTGCGCCACCTGCCCTGCCTCGCCCTCCACCTTCAGCGAGCCGTCGGCGGTGCCGCCTTCGATGGCCTCGGCCAGACGGGCGACGATGCCGGCGGTGCCTTGCTTGAGCGTCAGGCGCATCGGCTCGGACAAATCGACCACTTCCGCGCCCAGCTTGACGGCCAGGCACTTGCCCTGGCAATCGTCAAATGACTGGTTCGTGCGCCATTGCCCGAAGTAGGTCAGCAATTTGCCGGCCATCGGTGCAGTTGGCTCGCGCAGCGTGACGTCCATCTCTGCCAGATACGCGTCGAAATACCGTGCCAGCAGCGCTTCTCCGAACGCATCTTTCGAGCCGAAGTAATGGTAGAACGATCCCTTCGGCACGCCCGCCGAGACCAGGATCTCGTTCAGCCCCACCGCCGAAAACCCTTTGCCAGCCATGATGCGCTGCCCGACGTCGAGGATGTTGTCGCGAACGCCGGACGATTCAGAGGTCAATGCTTTTGCCATGGACCCACTATACAGCAAAATTAGACCAGTCGTCTAGAATCGTATTCAAGCGAGCCACGAGGTCGAATAGTCAGAGTTCCTGAAGGCTATTAGCCAATAATTCGACTCTGACCCTAATTGTTGGGCTATTGCTTAGTCGACGGCTTTGACCATCGCTTCGATGACTTTTTTGGCGTCGCCGAAGACCATCATCGTGTTGGGCTGGTAGAACAGGTCGTTGTCCAGGCCCGCGTAGCCGGAGGCCATCGAGCGTTTGTTGACGATGATGCTTTTGGCCCGGTAGGCTTCCAGGATCGGCATGCCGGCAATCGCCGATTTCGGGTCTTTTGCCGCCGGGTTCACGACGTCATTGGCGCCCAGGACCAGCACCACGTCGGTCTGGCCGAATTCGCCGTTGATGTCTTCCATCTCGGCCACCTGGTCGTACGGTACTTCGGCTTCCGCCAGCAGCACGTTCATGTGGCCCGGCATGCGCCCGGCCACCGGGTGGATCGCGTAGCGCACCGTCACGCCGTGCGCGGTCAGCTTGTCGACCAGTTCCTTGACCGTGTGCTGGGCGCGCGCCACGGCCAGGCCGTAGCCGGGGACGATGATCACCGACTCGGCATTCTGCAGGATGAACGCGGCGTCTTCGGCCGAGCCGGATTTGACGGGCCGCTGCTCTTTCGCACCGCCAGCGTCGGCCACCGCTTCGCCGCCAAAGCCGCCCAGCAGCACATTGAAGAACGAGCGGTTCATCGCCTTGCACATGATGTACGACAGGATCGCGCCGCTCGAGCCCACCAGCGAGCCGGCGATGATCAGCATCGCGTTGTTGAGCGAAAAGCCGATCCCCGCCGCCGCCCAGCCCGAGTACGAGTTGAGCATCGAGACCACCACCGGCATGTCGGCCCCGCCGATCGGGATGATGATCAATACGCCCAGCACGAACGCCAGCGCCGCCATCACGATGAATGCGCCCCATGCGGGTTCAAGGCCATCGGCGAAGCAGAAGACCAGCCCCAGCGCGACAATCGCGATCGCGACCAGCAGGTTCAGGATGTGCTGGCCCGCGAAGCGCACCGGCGCGCCCTGGAACAGGCGGAACTTGTACTTGCCCGACAGCTTGCCGAACGCGATCACCGAGCCCGAAAACGTCACCGCGCCGACGAACGTGCCGATGAACAGTTCGAGCCGGTTCCCGAACGGCAGCGGTTCGCCCCGTGTCGTGATGTTGAAGGCCCACGGCTCGGAAACCGCTGCGATCGCGATGCAGACGGCGGCCAGCCCGATCAGCGAGTGCATCGCCGCGACCAGCTCCGGCATCTTGGTCATCTCGACTTTTTTCGCGGCGGTCGCGCCGATCGCGCCGCCCACGACCACGCCCAGCAGCACCAGGCCGAATCCCAGTCCCCCGCCCTGCTGCAGCCGCTCCTGCAGCTTGAGCATCAGCGCGATGGTGGTGAGCACCGCGATCGCCATGCCGGCCATGCCGAACGCATTGCCCAGGCGCGCGCTCGATGGCGACGACAATCCCTTGAGCGCCTGGATGAAGCACACCGAGGCGACCAGATAGAACAGCGTGACCAGATTCATGCTGATGGCGTTCATGCCGCGTCCTCCTGCTTGGGCGCTGCCTTGGGCGCCTTCTTGCGGAACATCTCCAGCATGCGCTGCGTGACCAGGAAGCCACCGAACACGTTCACGGCCGCCAGGGCCACGGCCAGCGTGCCGGCCACGCGCCCCGTCAAGCCTTCAGTCAGGCCGGCGGCCAGCATGGCGCCGACGATGACGATCGCCGAGATCGCGTTGGTGACGGCCATCAGGGGCGTGTGCAGCGCCGGGGTGACGGTCCAGACCACGTGGTAGCCGACGTAGATCGCCAGCACGAAGATGATCAGGTTGATGACGGTGTGGCTGATGTCCATGGTGTCTCCTGTCCGTTCTTGTCAACGATGCCAACGTCTTATGTGCGCAGCAGCTCTCCGGCGCTGCACATCAGGGTCGCGCGCACGATCTCGTCGTCGCGGTCGATATGAAACTGGCCGTCGGCGTCGATCACCAGCTTGAGAAAATCGAGCACGTTGCGCGCATACAGGGCCGACGCATCGGCCGGCACCAGCGTGGCCAGATCGGGTTCGCCGATGATGTGCACGCCGTGCCGGACGACCGTCGTGCCGATCTCGCTCAGCACGCAGTTGCCGCCCTGCGCCACGGCCATGTCGACGATCACGGACCCCGGCTTCATGGCGCGCACCGTGTCTTCACCGATCAGCACCGGCGCGCGCCGCCCCGGAATCAGGGCTGTGGTGATGATGATGTCGGCCAGCTTCGCGCGCTCGTGCACGAGCTGCGCCTGGCGCCGCATCCAGTCAGCGGGCATTGCGCGCGCATAGCCGCCGCTGCCGGCCGCGATCTCGCGCTCTTCGTCGGTTTCATACGGTACGTCGATGAATTTTGCGCCCAGCGACTCCACCTGTTCTTTCACTGGCGGGCGCACGTCGGACGCTTCGATCACGGCGCCCAGCCGCTTGGCGGTGGCGATTGCCTGCAGCCCGGCCACCCCGACACCCATGATCAGCACGCGCGCGGCCTTGACGGTGCCGGCGGCCGTCATCAGCATCGGCATGAAGCGCCCGTAGGTATTCGCGGCCAGCAGGATGGCCTTGTAGCCGGCGATGTTCGCCTGCGACGACAGCACGTCGAGCGATTGCGCGCGCGTGATGCGTGGCGCGGCTTCCAGGGCAAAGGCGGTGATGCCGGCCGTGGCCAGCGCAGCGAGATTCTCACCATCGAAGGGATCGAGCATGCCGACCAGCACCGCGTCGCGGCGCATCATGGCCAGTTCGCCGGCGGCGGGACTGCGCACCTTGAGCACCAGGTCGGCGCCGAACGCGCCAGGGGCATCGACGATGACGGCGCCGGCGGCCTCGAACGCCGCGTCTGGCGCCGCCGCATGCAGGCCGGCGCCGGCCTGCACCACGACCTCGTGGCGCGCGGCCAGCTTTTTCACGGTCTCGGGGGTGGCTGCAACACGGGTCTCGCCCGGCCGGGTTTCGGCCGGAATACCAATTCTCATGGATCCCTCCATTCGTTGAACTGCCGCGCCAGCAAATCTATCACGTCTTTACAGTGATTGTTCAAATATTAAATTTGCGTGGCCGATTTGATCCTCCGTAGACGCGGTGCAGGGCGCACCGGGCCATGATGGTTGTTTTTGCGTCAGATCAAGCCCGATTAACCACATGCCAACGTTGCAGGAAGCGACCGGCTGAGCAAACACGGGCCTTGTCAAGGTAGAATACCGGCTCATTTTCAAGGACAGGCATGAGCGATATCTTCAAACCATCGGTTACCGTGGCAGCGATCATCGAGCACGAGGGCCGGTTCCTGCTGATCGAAGAAGAGACGAGCGAAGGTATCAAGCTGAACCAGCCCGCCGGCCATCTCGACCCGCACGAATCGCTGGAACAGGCGGTGGTGCGCGAAGCGCTCGAAGAAACGGCGCACGAGTTCATCCCGCGCTCGCTGGTGGGCATGTACATGTCGCGCTACCACTCGAAGTCGCGCAATGCCGACGTCACCTACCTGCGCTTTACCTTTGCCGGCAGCGTCGGGCGCCAGTTCGACCAGCCTCTCGACGAAGGCATCCTGCGCACCATGTGGATGACGCGCGACGAAATCGCCGCCACGGTCGACCGCCACCGCAGCCCGATCGTGCTGCGCTGCGTGGACGACTACCTGGCCGGCCAGAGCACACCGCTCTCCCTGCTGCACACCCACCCTTCGGTGTTCGAAGGCGGGATCTGAAGAATTCACTACGGACGTAACATGCGCAAGAAAAAAGTCGTGATCGGGATGTCGGGCGGAGTCGACTCCTCGGTCGCGGCCTGGATGCTCAAGGAACAAGGCTACGACGTGGTCGGCCTGTTCATGAAGAACTGGGAAGACGACGACGATTCCGAATACTGCTCGACGCGCCAGGACTGGATCGACGCGGCCAGCGTGGCCGACGTGGTTGGCGTGGACATCGAGGCAGTCAACTTCGCCGCCGAATACAAGGACCGCGTGTTCGCCGAGTTCCTGCGCGAATACCAGGCCGGCCGCACCCCGAACCCGGACGTGCTGTGCAACGCCGAAATCAAGTTCAAGGCCTTTCTCGACCATGCGATGAAGCTGGGCGCCGACCTGATCGCCACCGGCCACTATGCACGCGTGCGCGAGAACACGGCCAGCGGCAGCTTCGAGCTGCTCAAGGCCTTCGACGCCACCAAGGACCAGAGCTATTTTCTGCATCGCCTGAGCCAGGCGCAGTTGTCCAAATCGCTGTTCCCGCTGGGCGAGATCCCGAAAACCGAGGTGCGCAAGATCGCCGAAAAACTCCAGCTGCCCAACGCGGCCAAGAAGGATTCGACGGGCATCTGCTTCATCGGCGAGCGGCCGTTCCGCGACTTTCTGAACCGCTACCTGGCCTACAAGCCGGGCCCGATCCGGCTCGACGACGGCACGCAGGTGGGCGAGCACGTCGGCCTGTCGTTCTACACGCTGGGCCAGCGCAAGGGGATCGGCATCGGGGGCCTGAAGTCACGCAAGACCGCTGACGGCATCAGCGAGCCATGGTTCGTCGCGCGCAAGGACATCGAGGCCAACACGCTCTACATCGTGCAGGGCCACGACCATCCCTGGCTGCTGTCGGATCGTCTGGAAGCCGGCCAGGCCAGCTGGATCGCCGGCCACGCCCCGGCGGCCGGCACGCTGTCGGCCAAGACCCGCTACCGCCAGGCCGACATGGCCTGCCGCGTGCTGGCCGATGGCGACGCGCGCTTTTCGCTCGACTTCGATGAAGCCCAATGGGCAGTCACGCCGGGCCAGTCGGCCGTGCTGTACGACGGCGACGTGTGCCTGGGCGGCGGCATCATCGACGTGCGCTCAAGCGCCGCCTGACGACACATCAAGGCTGGCGCGCCGCCAGCCATTCCACCAGCACGGCGGGCGCCAGCGGCCGCGCGTGCAGATAGCCCTGGATCTCGTCGCAGCCGGCCAGGCGCAGGAAATCTTCCACTTCCACCGTTTCGACGCCTTCGGCCACGACCTTGTGACCGAGGTCGTGCGACAGCTTGATCATCGTGCCCACCAGCGCGCGGCAACGTTCGTCCTGGACCAGGTTGCGCATGAAGCTCTGGTCGATCTTGACCACGTTCGCCGGCAGGCTTTGCAGGTACGACAGGCTGCTGTAGCCGGTGCCGAAGTCGTCGATCGCCAGTTGCACGCCGGCGCGCCCGAGGCGCTCGAGCGTGGCCTGCGCGACCTTCGGATTGCGCATCAGCGCGCTCTCGGTCAGCTCGATCACCAGGCACGACGGCGCCAGGCCATGGTGCTGCAACTCCATCAGCACGCGATCGCAGAAATCCGGCTCTTCCAGGTTCACGGCCGAGACATTCACCGCCACCTGCAACGCCAGGCCGTCCAGGCGCCACGCGACCATCTGGCGCAGCGCCGCGCGCAGCACCCACTCGGTGGTGGCGCGCGCCAGTGACGTCGTCTCGATCACCGGCATGAATTCACCGGGCGAGATCGCGCCGGCTGTCGGATGGTTCCAGCGCAGCAGCGCTTCGACGCCGACGCAGGCGCCGTCGAGCAGGCTGACCTTGGGCTGGAACACGAGATGCAGCTCATCGTCGCTCGCGAGCGCGGCGCCGAATTCGGTCACCAGCCAGAAGCGGCGCTGCAGGATCGCGTCGTGACGGGACGAGAATACGCGCACGCAGCGTTCGGCCGCCAGCGCATCGTGCGCCGCGCTGTGCATATTGCGCAGCAGGTCCAGGCCCTCGGTCTGGCCGACCGTGAACGGCGCGACGCCCACCGTCGTCGTCGTGATCAGGCGCGCCTGGCCATAACTGGCGCGGGCGTCGAGCCATGACTGCATCTGCTCGCAGAACGGTTCGATCGACAGGCCGCGCGGTGCGAAGAACGCAAACTGCGTGCTGCCCACATGATAGATCTTGCCAGCGCCGCCCAGGCGCAGCTGCGGCACCGTTTCACGCACCATGTCGTCGAGATAGCTCGAACCCATGACGCGCTGGGCGTCGCTCAGCTCCTGCGGACTGGCCAGACTGATCAGGGCAGCGATGCGCACCTCGCCAGTCGGCTCGTACAATTCAAGGTCATTGAAATCGATGATGAACTGGTTGCGGTTCGGCAGACCGCTGACCGGATCGACGCGGCCGAACGCATGCTGCAGTTCGATCTGCGCCATCACCATGGTCGCCAGGTCCGTCAGCGCCTGGCGCTCGGCCATGCTGACCTGGCGCGGCTCGGTACCGAGCACGCACATCGCGCCCAGGCAAAAGCCTTCGCTGGTCGTAAGCGGCGCGCCGGCATAGAAGCGGATCCCGCCGTCCGCCAGCGGGCTGTCGCGGAAATATGGATCCTCCAGCAGATCCGGCACGATCAGCACTTCGCGCTCATCGGCCACCATGGCGCATGGCGCTTTCATCCGCGGGATCGTGTCATGGGTAATGCCGACCTTTGACTTGAACCATTGACGGTTGGCGTCGGTCAGCGACACCGCTGCAATCGGCAACCCGAACAGCTGCGCAGCCATGCGCGTGATGCGATCGAATGCTTCGCTTGGCGGCGTATCGAGCAGTTCCAGGCGACGCAACGCATCAAGACGGGCAGTCTCGTACTGGGGCGACGCACAGTGCGGTTGAAAGAGCGGAGAATTCATGGAGAGACAACGCGCCGTTGCGCGTAAATATGACGAATCTGACGGACAAGAATCTATTGTTGCTAATAAAAAACTTCAGGTCAATCATTATTTTCAAGCGAATCGTTGTATTCGTCATTTTTAGTTGCTTCGTGTAAAATAAAAGCGGCGAATTACACGAACGATGTCATGAAAACACATGAATTTAACGATCCGATACTGACTACCCGCGAAGCAGCGCAGTTGCTTGGTGTTGCTGTCAGTACGGCCCAGGTATGGATGGAGAGCGGTGATTTGCCGGCCTGGAAGACGCCAGGCGGCCATCGCCGTGTACGCTACAGCGCCGTCATGCGCCTGGTGCGCGAGCGCGTGGCGTCAAAGGATGAGGTCAAGGCAGTCGGGCAGCCGGGTAGTGCTGAACTGGCGACCGAATTCTTGCCGGCGGCGGCGCCGGACTACCCGGTCCCGGCCAATGAGGCGCAGCGGCTGGCAGCACTCGCGCAAAGCGGCCTCATGAATTCGGAAGATGACACTGCCTTCGATCGCCTGACGTGGCTTGCCGGCCACGCCACGGCCTGCCCGATGGCGCTGATCACCTTGTTGTCAGCAGAGCGTCAGTGGTGCAAGTCGCGCGTCGGGGTGGAAAACCGCGAGACCACGCGTTCACTGGCCTTCTGCAGCCACGCGCTGATGCAGGATGAGCCTTTCGTGGTCGAGGATGCCAGTGCCGACCCGCGCTTTGCCGACAACCCGATGGTCACCGGCGCACCGTTCATCCGTTTTTATGCCGGCTACCCGGTACGCACCGCCGACGGGCTCGCGCTGGGTTCGCTGTGCGTGCTCGATACCGAGCCGCGCCGCCTGCGCGAGCGCGAGATGCGCGCACTGCGTGAACTGGCCGTGCTCGCGTCGGACGAAGTGCAGCGCCGCGCATAGCCTGTTTCAGCCCGGCTTGCCCGGCGCCTGCTGCTGCTTGACGAAGGCGATGACGGTATTGCGGATCGTCTTGAGCACGGTGTCGGCCTTGAACGGCTTGACGATGAAGCCGTGCACGCCCCGCCCCAGCGCGCTCTGGACTGCGGCGGCGTCGAGCGTGCCCGACACCAGAAACACGAGCGTCTTGGGCAGCGTCGCGCGCAACTGCTCGACCACGTCGCTGCCATCCTCGACCTGTTCGCGCGCGATGCAGATCACGTGCGGGTGGTGCTTGACCGCCAGCGCAAGCCCCAGCGCGCTGGTGTGCGTGGCACCGACCACGTTGTAGCTGCCGTCGGCCAGCACGGTGCCGAGCGTCGAGCGCGAGACGGCGTTTGCATCCACGATGACCGCTTTGAGCATAGCTTCACATTCCTTGTCAGTGCGCTGAAAAAATCAGCCTTCGTACGCCAGTGTCTTCCATGTCACGCCCAGGCGCACGTCCAGTTTCAGCGACACCAGACAGCGTGACATCTCCAGTATCTCACGCTCGGCGCGTAATCTCTCGCCGAGCGGCGTCTTGAGGATGCCGGCGCCGGCCATCACGGCCTCGAGATTGCCATACGCCCCCAGCAGGCGCGCCGCCGTCTTCATGCCCACTTTCGACACGCCCGGCACGCCATCGGTCGGGTCGCCCATCAGCGCCAGCAGGTCGTGCAATTGCTCGGGCGCCACGCCAAAGCGTGCACGGACCCAGGCGTCGTCGTGCCACTCGTTCTTGAAATGATCCCACACCAGCGCGCCGTGTGCGATCAAAGGATGCAGGTCCTTGTCGGTGGTGGCCACGACCGCCGTGCCGCGGCCTTCGGACAGCCAGCGCATCACGCCGGTGGCGATCACATCGTCGGCTTCGACCTCGGGCACCATCAGCACGTGCAGGCCAGCCGCGCGCAGGCGGTCGTGAAATTCGGGCAGCGCCGCGCGCAGTTCGGACGGCATCGCCGCCCTGCCCTCGCGGTAGCGCGGATACAGCGCATGGCGCCAGGTCGGGCCACCGTAATCAAAAGCAGCCAGCACGTGGGTCGGCGCATGTGCCTCGAGCACGTTGCGAAACGACGAGAACGCATGGCGCAGCGCGATGCTGGCCTTCAGGTCGGAATCGGGCTCGGGGCTGGCTTCGTAGACGCGGCGCACGATGTTCAGGCCGTCGATCGCGAGCAGCTTTCCCGGGTTAGACATGTGATGTGGTCATGAAGAGACGTGGAAGGCGCCCATCATAAACCGGTTGCACGGTCGCGGGAAGATGCGCGACCGTGGTGGGACTGGCCCTACTTCGCGTACGCGTACTCGCCACCGCGCTCGAGCGCGCGGCGGTACGCCGGCCGCGCATGGATGCGGGCCAGGAAATCGGTCAAGTTCGGGTACTTGGCGTCGAGCCCGCCGCGCGAGGCAGCCGCTTCCAGCGGGAAGCTCATCTGGATGTCGGCGGCGCTGAATTCTTCGCCGGCGAACCACGGGTGCTTGCCCAGTTCGGCTTCAAGATAAGACAGTTGCTGCGCGATCTGCGGCAGCACGAAGCTGCCCTTGACCTTTTGCGCGATGCCACGCGCGATCGGCTTGGCAAAGAACGGCATCGGCGTGCTTTCGATCTTGTCGAACACGAGCTTGAGCAGCAGTGGCGACATCATCGAGCCTTCGGCGAAGTGCAAAAAGTGCGTGTAGCGCAGGCGCGCCGGCGTGCGGGCGGCGGGCACCAGGCGCGGGGCATCCGTATCGGAGGCGCGCGCGGTGAGGTACTCGACGATGGCGCCCGATTCGGCCACCACGAGGTCGCCATCGGTGATCACGGGCGACTTGCCCAGCGGGTGCACGGCCTTGAGTTCGGGCGGGGCCAGCATCGTCTTGGGATCGCGCTCGTAGCGCTTGATCTCGTACTCGAGTCCGAGTTCTTCGAGCAGCCAGAGGATGCGCTGCGAGCGCGAATTGTTCAGGTGGTGGACGACGATCATGGCGTGGACAGGAAAGTGGAGATGGCGGCCAGCTTAGCACCGTTGGCCACGCACCTGCAGCCCGCTAGGGCTAGCGCTGGTGCAGCTTGATGACGCGATGCTTGCCTGCACCCTGCGGCGCCGGCGCCGCGGCTTTCGGGGCGCAGCTGCCGCAGCTGCCGCCACCGCAGGCGCCACCGCTGCTGGTGTCCAGCCAGCGCGCCAGCGCCGACTGGCGGCCGCCCTTCGTCAGCGCCAGCACCACGCGTGCGCGCAGCGGGGCCGGCAGGTACTTCGCGCCCAGGTACAGCGCGGCGATGGCAACGATGACGATGACGGTCAATTCTTGCATGGTTATGCTCCGGTGAAGGCCAGCGTGACGCGGTAGACGATGAACGCCGCCACGTAGGCCAGCGCGAACATGTAGCCGGCCATGATCCAGGCATATTTGCGGCTGCCCGTTTCGCGCGCCACGGTGGCCAGCGTCGGTAGGCAGTGCGGCGCGTAGACATACCAGGCCAGCAGCGACAGGCCGGTGGCCAGCGACCACGATTGCGCGATCAGCGGTGCCAGCGTGTTGCCCACTTCATCGCCGCCCGACAGCGCGTACACGGTGCCCAGCGCGCCGACGGCCACTTCACGCGCGGCCATGCCCGGCACCAGCGCGATGGCGATCTGCCAGTTGAAGCCGATCGGGGCCAGCACGACTTCGAGTGCGCGGCCGATCATGCCCGCCACGCTGTAGTAGATCGGCGGATTGGTCGCGCCTTCCGGTGCGCCCGGGAAGCTGGAGAACAGCCAGAGCAGGATCATCATGGCCAGGATCAGCGTACCGACGCGCATCAGGAAGATCTTGGCGCGTTCGAGCAGGCCCGAGGCCAGGCCGCGCGGATGCGGCCAGTGATAGGCTGGCAGTTCGAGCATCAGCGCGTGCTGCTTGTAGCCGTTGCGGCGCTTCATGAACCAGGCCACCGCCATTGCCGACAGGATGCCGGCCAGGTACAGCACGAACAGCACGATGCCTTGCAGGTTCATGAAGCCGCCCACGACGCGGTCGGGAATGAACGCGGCGATCAGGAGTGCATACACCGGCAGGCGCGCCGAACACGTCATCAATGGCGCGATCATGATCGTCACCAGGCGGTCGCGCGGATTCTGGATCGTGCGCGCGGCCATCACGCCCGGGATGGCACAGGCAAACGACGACAACAGCGGCAGGAACGAGCGGCCCGACAGGCCCACGCTGCCCATGATGCGGTCGAGCAGGAACGCGGCGCGCGGCAGGTAGCCGACGTCTTCCAGCAGCAGGATGAAGAAGAACAGGATCAGGATCTGCGGCAGGAACACGAGCACGCTGCCCACGCCGGCGATGATACCGTCGACGATGAGGCTATGCAGCATGCCTTCGCCGATCCACGAGCCGACCATTTCACCGAAGGCGCCCATGCCCGCCTCGATCAGTTCGATCGGTGCGTCGCCCCAGCTGAACACGGCCTGGAAAATCACGAACATCAAGAGTGCCAGGATGATCGGACCGGCAACCGGGTGCAGCACGACGCCGTCGATCTTTTCGCTCAGGTTGCCGGTGTCCTTCGCCGTCGAGACGGCAGCGGCCAGGATGCGGCGCACTTCGCGCTGGGTATCTTCGACCGAGACTTCGTCGATCGCCGACAGCGGCTTGGGCGTTACCGGTACGCCGAACGGCATCGCGTCGAGCTGGGCCAGCAAGGCTTTTTCGCCGCCGGACTGGATCGCGACGGTCTCGACGACCGGCATGCCCAGTTCTTGCGAGAGTTTGGCGGTATCGATTTCGATGCCGCGCTTTTTGGCCACATCGACCATGTTCAGCGCCAGCACCATCGGCAGGCCGAGACGGCGCAGCTCGAGCACCAGGCGCAGGTTCAGGCGCAGGTTGGTGGCGTTGACGACGCACAGGATGGCGTCCGGCGGGACTTCACCGGCGCGCAGGCCTGCGACAACGTCGCGCGTGATGCCTTCGTCGGGCGTCTGCGCATTCAGGCTGTAGGCGCCCGGCAGGTCGAGCACGCGAAACGCGCGTCCGGCGGGCGACGTGAAGCTGCCCTCCTTGCGTTCGATCGTGACGCCGGCATAGTTGGCGACCTTCTGGCGCGCGCCAGTCAGGCGGTTGAAGAGTGCGGTCTTGCCGCAGTTGGGGTTACCCAGCAGTGCGACCAGCGGCGTGCGTGACGCGACTTGCGATTCCATGACTCCCATGCGACTAGTCCGCCTGGATCGAGACGAGGGCGGCTTCGAAGCGGCGCAGCGCAAAGGTGGATTCACCGACCTTGACCGCCAGCGGACCGCCCATCACGCGCTTGAGCACACGAATGCGCTCGCCCGGCACGAAGCCCAGTTCCATCAGGCGGCGCTGGACATCGATGCCGCCCTCCTGCGCACCGCGCGCAAGATGGACAACGGTGGCGCTCTGGCCCGTCTTGAGCGAGTCGAGGGTTGGCAATGCGGCGTGGGTCATGGCGGCTTCCGAAAAATTGTGGCGCGTATGAGACAGCGACTGGAACGATCCCGGTATCATAAACCTAAATAGGAATTATTTCTATTTGCAGCTTGTCATTGACAGACGGTCAAGTCCAAAAAAAGTACAGTTGAACCGAAAATTTCGCTTGCGTTCACGGTCGAGTTTACAGAAAATAGCAACGCAAATGAGAATGATTCGCATTTTATAGACTAAACTGCAATGGTTGTTTCAAAAGGGTTGCTCCAATGATCGTCTGTGTCTGCAATAACATCTCCGACCGTGAAATCCGCCAGGCTGCCGAACTGGGCATCTCGTCGATCGCCGAACTGCGCAAGGAACTGGGCGTGGGCACCATGTGCGGCACCTGCGTCAGCTATGCACGCGAAGTGCTGCACGAGCACATCGACAGCAAGACCACCGTCACCGAAGTGCGCCGCCTGCCACAGGCTGCCTGATCCTTCCTGAATTCCAGTGCTGCCAGCCTCGCAATGTGCGGGGCTTTTTTTCGTCGGTAGCGACCGCCTGACCGGGGAGTGAGAACCGTTCGCACAGTGAACTGAGAACGGTTGCTATTACGCGCAGAAATAGCGCATTTAGTGTCATTTAATGCGCTTTTTTACCTGTTTTCGCGCAATTTCTAGCGTTTTAATGGCGTGCTGTTTGCTATCATGGAGGTCATTCAAATCATTACCGAGGGCACCCCATGAAAGGCGATCCAAACGTCATCCGTCTGCTGAACGCACAGCTGACCAACGAGCTGACCGCGATCAACCAGTACTTCCTGCACGCGCGCATGTATCGCCACTGGGGCCTGGACAAGCTGGCGAAGAAGGAATACGACGAGTCGATTGGCGAAATGAAGCACGCCGATAAGCTGATCGAACGCATCCTGATGCTCGACGCGCTGCCAAACCTGCAGGCGCTGCACAAGCTGATGATCGGTGAGTCGACGCAGGAAACGCTCGAATGCGACCTGAAACTCGAACGTGCCGCGCACGTGACGGTCAAGGAAGGCATCGGCGCCTGCGAAGCGGCGGCCGATTACGTGTCGCGCGACCTGCTGTTGATGATCCTCGAAGATACCGAAGAGCACATCGAGTGGCTCGAGACGCAGCTGGACCTGATCGTCAAGATCGGTATCCAGAACTACCTGCAGACCCAGATCGGCGAATAAGCCACCAGCCGGATTCCCGCCCGGGAGTCCGGCGTCTCAGTTGCTGGCCGCCGCTGGCGCAGACCATCAGCGCCAGCGCGTCATCCACTTGTCGTAGAACCCCATATCCCTCGGCACCGCACCCGGTATCGCGCAGATCGCACCGGCGAATTCGTTCGCGCGCGCGAGCGTGACGTCCAGCGGCCAGCCGCGCGCCCTACCGAGCAGGAAAATGGCCGAGAAGGCGTCGCCCGCCCCCACGGTGTCGATGACGAATGGCGGCGCCGGCGTGTCGTGGTTCTTGAGCGCGCTGCCATCGCTGCCGAAGTACACCGAACCGCGGTGGCCCAGCGTCACGATCAGCGCGTCGAGCGAAAACATCGTCAGCAAGGCCTGGCATGACGCGCGCACTTCGTCGGCGGACAGTGCCGGGGCATCGGGTTGGATCTGGCAATACCAGCCGAACAGCGCCTGCAATTCTTCTTCATTGACCTTGACGATGTTGGCCGCGTCCAGCGAGCGGGCCACGCCGCGTTCGTCGTACTGGCCGTCGCGCAGGTTCAGGTCGAGAAAGCGTGGTGCGCTGCTGGCCGCCAGCACCGCCGTCAACGCGGCGCGCGACTGCGCATTGCGCTGGGCCAGCATGCCGAAATAGACCATGGCCGGCTGTACGCCCGCCAGCGCGGCGCCGGCAGTGGCGGCGTCGATGAAGTCGTAGGCCTGGTGCGGCAGGATCGTGAAGCGGTGGCCGCGCGGGCCACGCTCGACCAGCACGCGGCCCGTCTCTTCGATCGGATCGACCTGCAGCCCGGCGTCGCTCATCGCGAAGCGCTCGAATTCGGCGCGCACCAGCTGGCCGCTGCGATCGTCGCCGATGCGCGTGATCGCCAGGCACGGCGCCATGAAGGCAGACAGGTGGCGCGCCACATTGAACGGCGCACCGCCGACGATCTGCTCGTTGTTGAAATCGTCGACGAGCGCTTCGCCGAAGATGACTGTCGTGGACAGGTTGTTGTCCATCATGCGGCGACGACAGGCACGGTGTCCTTGAACGACTGGCGCTCGGCCAGTTTGTCGAACAGGCGCGCCAGGTTCGGGTAGTCGCCGCGCCAGTCGATCTCGGGGAAGCGGAAGGCGAGCCAGCCCAGCGCGCAGCCCACGGCGACGTCGGCCAGCGTGTACTGGTTGCTGCGGCAGAAGGCGCCCTCGCCCAGGCGCTCGGACATCACGCGCAGGCCGGTATTCACCTTGCCCAACTGGCGGGCGATCCACTCGGGACTTTGCTGCGCTTCGGGCCGCAGCGTTCTTTCAAGGCGCACCAGCACGGCCGCATCGAGCACGCCATCGGCCAGCGCTTCCCAGACCTTGACCTCGGCCCGTTCGCGCCCGTTTGGCGGCAGCAGCTTGCACACCGGCGTGAGCGTGTCGAGGTATTCGGCGATCACGCGCGAATCGTACAGGGCGCTGCCGTCATCCATCAGCAGGCATGGCACCTTGCCCAGCGGGTTGGTCTGTGCGATGGTGGTGTTGGCCGACCAGACGTCTTCGAGGATGAAGGCGCAGTCGAGCTTTTTCTCGGCCAGCACGACACGCACCTTGCGCACGTATGGGCTGGCAATGGAACCGATGAGTTTCATGGATGTACGCAAGTGGAAATCGACCTTCAGTATAGCATCGGGCCCAGCCGCAAAACCTGCACCACCGCCGCTGCGGTGCGCTGCAACATCGCAGCATCAGCAAGAGGTGGATGGCCGGCCAGTGGTAAAATCCGCGTTTTTGACCGACACGCCCGCCATGACCTCTACTGCTCTGTCGCCGACCCTGTCGGCCCTGTCCCCGCTCGATGGCCGTTACGCCACCAAAACCGACAAGCTGCGTCCCATCCTGTCGGAAACGGGTTTCATGCACCACCGCGTGAAAGTGGAAATCGCGTGGCTGCAGGCGCTGTCGCAGGCCGGCTTCGCCGAGATCAAGCCATTCTCGAACGAAGCGATCGCTCACCTCGACGGCATGGCAGCCAACTTTGGCGAGAAGGACGCGGCCCGCATCAAGGAAATCGAAGCGGTCACCAACCATGACGTCAAGGCGGTCGAGTACTGGCTCAAGGAGCAGGTCAAGGATGTACCGGAGCTGGTCGCGGCCAGTGAATTCATCCACTTTGCCTGCACCTCGGAAGACATCAACAACACGTCGCACGGCATGATGCTCAAGGCGGCGCGCGACGGCGTGATGCTGCCGGCACTGCAGGCGATCATTGCCAAGCTGACCGAGATCGCGCACACCAATGCGGCGCTGCCGATGCTGTCGCGCACCCACGGCCAGACGGCCAGCCCGACCACGCTGGGCAAGGAGATGGCCAACGTCGTCGCCCGCCTGCAGCGCGCCATCAAGCGCATCGCCGACGTCGAGATCCTGGGCAAGATGAACGGCGCGGTCGGCAATTACAACGCGCACCTGTCGGCCTACCCGGGCTTCGACTGGCCGGCGTTCTCGAAGGACGTCATCGAGACGCGCCTGGGTTTGACCTTCAACCCGTACACGATCCAGATCGAACCGCACGACTACATGGCCGAGATGTTCGACGCGTTCGCGCGCGCCAACACGATCCTGCTCGACCTGAACCGCGACATCTGGACCTACGTCTCGCTGGGCTACTTCAAGCAGAAGCTGAAGGCCGGCGAAATCGGTTCGTCGACCATGCCGCACAAGGTCAATCCGATCGACTTCGAAAACTCGGAAGGCAATCTGGGGCTGGCCAACGCGCTGCTACGCCACATGGCCGACAAGCTGCCGGTCTCGCGCATGCAGCGCGACCTGACCGACTCGACGGTGCTGCGCAATATCGGCGTGGGCTTCGGCTACACGCTGCTGGCTTACGACAGCTGCCTGCGCGGCCTGAACAAGCTGGAAGTGAACGCGGCGCGCCTCGAGCAGGACCTGGACGCGAACTGGGAAGTGCTGGCCGAGCCGGTGCAGACCGTGATGCGCCGCTACGGCATCGAGAACCCGTACGAGCAGCTCAAGGAACTCACGCGCGGCAAGGGCATCACCCGCGACGCGCTGCGTGAATTCATCGGGACGCTGGCCGTGCCGCAGGAAGCAAAAGACCTGATGCTGGCGATGACGCCGGCGAACTACATCGGACTGGCCGCCAAGCTGGCGGCAGAGATCTGATGTCGCGCACGATGCCGCCACACGGCGGCATCGTGCATGCATGTGCATGTGCATCTGCATTCATGATGCGCCGGCCCCGGCGCGTCAGTAATCCCACCGGACCTTCACCCCCACACGCCGCTCGAACTCTGCCCAATACGTGGTTGAGCCGAATTCGGCGTGCCCGCCATTCAGGTTCTCGCCATACACCGACAGGACCAGGCCCGGCCGCAAGCGCCAGCCGAAGCGTGCATCGAGCGCCGTTGACGACGCAATGCGCGACGCCGGCATCTCGCCGGTCCGGCGCAGCGTGACGTCGATTTCGCGCGCATCGTCGATGTTGTAGTGCGACCGCAGTTGCAGCGTATGGGACGGGTCGCGCCGCGCCGCGCTCAGGCCCATCACGTCGTTGCCACCGGGTTTGAGGGCCAGGCGCTGGTGCAGCGCCGTCCAGCCGGCCGACAGGCGCCAGCGCGGCAGTGCCTGCCAACTGCCCCAGGTTTCGATGCCGCTGGCGCTGCCTTTGAGCAGACTGGCAAACTCGGCATAACTGAAGGTCGGGTCGATCTGCTGTCCGCGCAGGTGGTCGTAATCGTGGTGGTACAGCACGACCGTGTACGACAGCCCCGCTGCCGGCTGGCCACGGTAGCCCAGCTCGAGCACGCGCGCCACTTCGCTGCGCACCTGCGGCCCGCCGCGCAGGATGAACGGCGGCTGGCCGGGCACCCAGGCATCGACGTCCAGCCGCGCGGGCGAGCGCACCGTGCGCGCGGCCGATGCCCATAGTGCGTGCTGCGGCGAGAGGCGCCACGACAGGCGCGCGCTCGGCAGCCATTCGATGCCGGTGTAATGGTTGTATTCGACGCGCCCGCCAAGCGTCAGGCGCCAGTCGTCGTTCAGCAGGATGTCATCCTGCACGAACAGGCTGCCCCAGCGCAGCAGTGCGCGCGCCGGCAGAAACGCGACCCAGGGGCTGTTGGTGACCCGGTCACGCGTGCTGCGGTAGTTGGCGCCCCACACGAGATCGTGGCGGCCCTTCGTGGCCAGCGTGTGCTGGAACTGCACGTCAGCGGTCGTGAGGCGCTCGGCAAACAGCGGCGGCGATTCGCGCACCGTATGGTCGAGAAAGGCTTGCAGCGACACGCTGGCGCCCGCGTCGAGCGTGCGCTGCCAGCGCGCCAGCAGGTTGGCGCCGTCCGAGCGCACGCGGCCAAATGTGGACGGGCCGAACGGCGTGGCCAATTCACCCGGCGCCGGCTGGTCGAGGCGCCCGCGATTGACGTTGCCGATGACCGAGAAGGCATCGGCCCCTTGCTCCCAGTCGGCGCGCACGCCCACCAGCGCGCGCCGGTGGCCGTCGTCGATGCGCCCGTCACCAATGCGTTCGCTATCGCTGCGCCGCGTGACCTTGCCATAGGCGCGCCAGGCTACGCCGCTATCGCTCGTGCCACCCTGGCGAAACGCGGCGCCGGCCGCGCCATCGCTGGCGCCGTGCAGCGCCAGCATGCTGCCCTGCGTATCGCGGGCCGAGCGCGTGCTGATGTTGATGACGCCACTAACGGCGTTCAGGCCCCACATCACGCCACCCGGTCCGCTGACTACCTCGATGCGCGCGATGTCTTCGAGCAGCACGTCCTGCGCATCCCAGAACACGCCCGAAAACAGCGGCGTATACACCGAGCGGCCATCGATCAGCACCAGGATCTTGTTGGACAGGACGCTTGGCCCACTGTTCATGCCGCGCGCGCTGATCGAGTAGGCATAACCATTGATGCGCGCTACATGCAGGTTGGGCGCCAGACGCAATACCTCGGGCAGCGAATCGGCGCCGGAGCTGCGGATGTCGTCAGTGGTGATGACGAAGACTGCCGCCGATGCGTCCTGCAAACGCTCGGGCCGCTTTGAGACCGACGTCACCTGGATATTGGCCAGTTCCTCGATCGACAGGTCGGCCAGATCGGCCAGATCGACAGGGTTGGCCTGGCCATGGGCAAGCGCCAGAACCGGCGCGGCGCAGACAAGAGCAACCCAGACAGCAGCAACACGAGGGCTGGCAGCAAACGGCATGCAGGGTATGAATGCGCTCATTACCAGATATTACATTCGGCAGAGTGTGGTGGTGTATCTTTTGCAATCCCGTGTGGTTTGTTGGACGTGAAAAAGCGTGTCAACACCACGACGGCCTTTTTTGCTATAGTGAGTTAGTTCTAGCCCGTACTAATTACTTATAAGAAAAATGCGCCGCTATTCGATTCCAGCGATCGTGCTGCACTGGCTGATGGCCATCGCGATCATCGGTACCTTTACCCTTGGCCTCGTGATGACCGACATCCAGGGCATCAGCATGGCCAAGCTGCGCTACACGAGCTGGCACAAGTGGGCCGGCGTGACGATCCTGGCGCTGGCCGCGCTGCGCCTGTTATGGCGCCTGTTCAACAAGCCACCTGCGTATCCTGCCGGGTTGCCGCGCTGGCAGCATGGCGCCGCCCACGGCCTGCATCTGGCGCTGTATGTGCTGATGTTCGCCGTGCCGCTGTCCGGCTATTTCTTCAGCCTGGCGGCCGGCTACCCGGTCGTCTATTTCAGCAAGTTCCCGCTGCCGGTGCTGATCGGCCCCGACCCGGTGCTGCGCGAGACGCTGCGCGGCCTGCACTACTGGCTCAATATGCTGCTGGCCGGCCTGGTGGCGCTGCACGTGCTTGCCGCGCTCAAGCACCTGCTCATCGACCGCGACGGCATCATGCAGCGCATGCTCCCCATCCCTACCCCGAAGGAAAAATCATGAATTCCATCAAGGCCCTGCTGCTGGCCAGCCTGGTTGCCGGCAGTGTCGCTGCCGTGCAGGCCGCGCCACTCAAGACCGACCTGACAGCCAGCGGCGTCTCGGCTGTCTTCAAGCAGATGAACGTGCCGGTGGAAGCACCGTTTCGCACGTTCGCGGCGCAGATCGATTACGACGCCGCCAAGCCGGCGGCGGCCAGCGCCAGCGTCGAGATCACGACGGCCAGCTTCGATATCGGCGACGCCATGTACAACAAGGAAGTGGCCAAGAAAGAATGGTTCAATTCGGCGCAGTTTCCGAAGGCCACCTTCGTCTCGACCAGCATCGCACCGGCTGGCGCCGGCAAGCTGACGGTGTCGGGCAAGCTGACCCTGAAAGGCAAGAGCGCCAATGTCACGTTCCCGCTGACGGTCAAGGCGGCCGGTGCGAAAACCGTGTTCGAAGGCCAGTTGCCAATCAAGCGTCTGGCGTTCAATATCGGCGAAGGCGAGTGGAAAGACACGAGCATGGTCGCCGATGAAGTTGTCATCAAGTTTCGCGTTACCGCAGCACCCGCTACTGCAGCAAAATAGACTGTTTCACCACCACGGTAGGGTGGACGGGTTTCCCGTCCACGCGTTCAACGAAGCCTGGTCAGTTTGAACGCGTGGGCGGCATAGCCGCCCACCCTACGTTGCAAGACAAACCGCTCTATCAACTTTTTTACAGGAATCGCACCCATGAACATCAAGCACCTGATCGCAGCCGCCGCCGCCTTTGCCGCCACGTCGGCCTTCGCCGCGCCAGTCACGTACGACATCGAGCCGAACCACACCTACCCAAGCTTCGAAGCCGACCACATGGGCCTGTCGGTATGGCGCGGCAAGTTCAACAAGTCGAGCGGCAGCGTCACCATCGACCGCGAAGCCAAGACCGGCTCGCTGGACATCACCGTCGACATCAACAGCATCGATTTCGGCCACGAAAAGATGAACGAGCACGCGAAAAAGCCTGACATCTTCGACGCTGCCAAATACCCGACCGCCACCTTCAAGTCGAAGGCGATCAAGTTCACGGGCGACGTGCCGACCTCGGTCGACGGCGAACTGACCCTGCACGGCGTGACCAAGCCACTGACCCTGCAGATCAACAAGTTCAAGTGCATCATGCACCCGATGCTCAAGAAAGAAGCATGCGGCGCGGACGTGACCGGCACCTTCAAGCGCGACGACTTCGGCATCAGCTTCGGCCTGCCGAACTTCTCGCCGGAAGTGAAGCTGGCAATCCAGGTTGAAGCAGTGAAAAAGTAATCTGGTTCGACCATGAAAAATCCCCGCCGGTTCGCACCGGCGGGGATTTTTTTTATCTGCGCTCTGACGAATCAGTGCAGCTCAGTGCTGCTCAGTGCAAATTAACGGCCATCACGGTCGAAGTCGCCCGGGATCGCGCGCTCGACACGGTGCCAGCCGGCGCGGGTGGCCGACTTGGCCTGGTCCCAGCTCAGGCGCGAATTGCCTTTCGAGCGATCCCACTCGGTCGACAGACGACCTTCGTTGGCATCGTAGCCACCGTCGTACTTGTCGTAGTTGTTGTAGCCCAGTGCGTAGGCTGGCTCGTAGTCGTCATACGTGTAGCCTGGCGTGTAGTAAGGCTGGGTCTGGTACTCGTTGCGCCAGTAGTCATTCTCGGCCTTTGGATTGACCACATGGCCCACGCCCTTGCCTGCTGCGCCGCCGACCATGCCGCCGATCGCTGCGCCTGCCGCCACGCCCAGTGGGCCGGCTGCTGCACCGATTACGGCGCCTACCGTCGCGCCGCCACCAGCACCGACGCCTTGCGCCAGGTTATGGTCGCTCAGTTCATCGGTCGCTTTTGGATTGACCACTTCGCCCGCGCCACGGCCGGCTGCACCGCCTGCCAGGCCGCCGACGACAGCGCCTGCTGCCATGCCGATCGGACCACCGACAGCACCCACCAGTGCGCCCGCTGCTGCGCCCGAACCTGCGCCCACGCCCTTGGCCAGATGGTGCTCGGACAGGTCGTCGTTGGCTTTTGGATTGACGACTTCAGCTGCGCCCTGGCCGGCGATGCCGCCAGCGATGCCGCCGACAACCGCGCCTGCTGCCATGCCGATCGGACCGGCGACGGTGCCGACGGTCGCGCCCAGTGCTGCGCCGCCTGCCACGCCCAGGCCAGCGCCCAGCACGTGCGAGCCGCCCTGTTCGGTCCACGATTTGTGGATGTGCGCTGCATCTTCATCCGAACGTGCATTCACGCCCAGCAGGATGCCGCCGCCCTTGATGCCTTCTTCATAGTGCTGTGCGCGTTCTTCCGGGATGCCGGCGCCGATCAGCGCGCCGATCAGGCCACCGGTGATACCACCCGCACCGGCGCCGGCCAGCGCCGCTGCCAGAGGACCGGCCACGACCAGGCCCAGGCCTGGCAGCACCAGCGTGGTGCCCACTGCTGCGATACCGGCCAGCACGGCGCCGATGGTGCCGCCGATACCGGCGCCAATGCCCGCACCTTCAGCCGCCTTGGTGCCCAGTTCGGTGTCCGTGTCGGCGAAGTGGGTTTGACGGGTGGAATCGGACATCATCAGGTTGACGTCATCGCGGTTATAGCCGCGCTCGGACACGGTGCCATACGCACGCTCGGCGCTGGCGCGGTCAGGGAACAGGCCAGTGACCATGCGCTGGTTTTCCGTGGTGCGGGTGGTATCGAAGCTGCTCATGATGAATCCTTTGCTGGTTGGTTTCGGCAGCCGGCTACGGATGAGCTGTTGCTGCCAAGGACCTTCACCATAGGCCCCGGCAAGTTCCGGCTCTGTTCGATGACGCACGCTCGGATGACTGACAGCATCTTGCCGCAAAGAATTTTCATGATGATGCAAATTCGTCATCGAAGGTACGCTGCCGCACCGACCCGCCTTTGTAGCGTCTTTAAAATTTTTCACATGGTCACGGCATTCGTTGGCCCTGGGGATCTGTCTTTTTACTTGAGGAGGAAGCACCATGTTATTCATTATCTGGATCGTCGTTGGCGGTATTCTGGGTTGGCTGGCCAGCATGGTCATGAAAACCGATGCCGAGCAAGGCATCATCCTGAACGTTGTGGTCGGTATCATCGGCGCCTTCCTGGGCGGCTGGTTGCTCTCGCCACTGTTCGGTACCGGCACCATCAATTCCGACGACTTCAGTGTTGCTTCGCTCCTGGTGTCGTTCCTGGGTGCAGTCATCCTGCTGGCAATCGTGAATCTGCTGCGTCGCGGTCGCGTTCGCTAATATGGTGGTTCGCCACCCATAAAAAACCAACGCCTTGTGCGTTGGTTTTTTTTCCTCTGCGATTTTACTGATGAGCTCAAAAAAGTTCTGGACGCTGTTGCTGACAGTGGCCGCCACCCTCGTGCTGGGGGTGCTCGCATTGAATTTCATGCCGGGCGAAAAACAGATCGAACGGCAACTGACCCGGCAGTACGACACGGCCGATCCGCAGTTCCGCCGCTCGCTTGGCGTCTTGCTGGGTCCGCCGATCATCGAAGGCAACCAGGTCGACGCGCTGCTCAATGGCGACCAGATTTTCCCGGCGATGCTCGAGGCCATTCGCGGGGCGAAAAAGACCATCACGCTGGAAACCTATATCTACTGGTCCGAATCGATCGGCACCGAGTTTTCCGAAGCCCTGGCCGAGCGCGCGCGCGCTGGCGTGAAAGTGCACGTGATGCTCGACTTCATGGGCAGCATGAAGATGGACAATGCCCAGGTCGACAAGATGAAGGCGGCCGGCGTGCAGGTACAGCGCTATCACAAGCCCGTCTGGTGGAAGCTGGCGCGCATGAACAACCGCACCCACCGCAAGCTGCTGATCGTCGACGGTTTGGTCGGTTTCACGGGCGGCGTGGGCATTGCCGACCAATGGCGCGGCAACGCGCAGGACGAAGACCACTGGCGCGACAGCCACTTCCGCGTCGAAGGCCCGGTCGTCGGGCAGATGCAGGCCGTGTTCAATGACAACTGGACCAAGGCCACGGGCGTCGTGCTCGATGGCCCGGCATACTTCCCGCCGCTGCAGGCGAAGGGCACGATGCCGGCGCAGATGTTCTCCAGCTCTCCCACGGGCGGCAGCGAGAGCATGCACCTGATGTACCTGATGGCGATCACGTCGGCGCGCGAGACGATCGATTTGTCGGCCTCGTATTTCGTGCCGGATGAACTGACGGTGCGCACACTGATCGCCGCTGCCAAGCGCGGCGTGAAGGTACGCCTGATCACGCCGGGCCACATCATCGATTCGGATCTCGTGCGGGCCGCCTCGCGCGATCGCTGGCCGGAGTTGCTGGCGGCCGGGGTGCATATCTCGGAATACCAGCCGACGATGTACCACGTCAAAACGCTGATCGTCGACAAGCTGCTGGTATCGGTGGGCTCGACCAACTTCGACAACCGCTCGTTCAGTATCAATGACGAGGCCAACCTGAACGTGCTCGATGCCGGGTTTGCGACGCAGATGACGGACGTCTTTGACGCCGACTGGAAGCTGGCCAAGCCGGTAACACCGCATGCACTCGCCAAGCGGCCATGGTGGGAACACGTGAGCACCTGGTTCGCGTCGTTGTTCGAGGCGCAGTTGTAAGCGCCGTTGCAGGCACCGTTGCAAAGGAGCCCGCGCCGGGACAGGCGCGGGCTTTTTCATTGGTGTGGCTGAAATACAGGTTGACGATCCGATAGCGGATTAACCATACTCACGGACACTCTCCGGAGTCCATGAATATCCCTTCCCAACCAGACCAAAGCGCATGAAAAAGACCCTTCTCTCGCTCGCCATCCTGACCAGCTTCGCCGCCCAAGCGGACGAAGGCATGTGGATGCCGCAACAGCTGCCACAAGTAGCCAAGCAACTGAAAGCCGCCGGCCTCAAGCTGGATCCGGCAAATCTGACCAAGCTGACTGAATTCCCGATGGGCGCGATCGTGAGCCTGGGCGGCTGCTCGGCGTCGTTCGTCTCGCCGCAAGGTCTGGTCGTGACCAACCACCACTGCGTCTACAACAGCATCGCCGTCAACTCGACGCCCGAGCGCGACCTGCTGGCCAACGGTTTCCTGGCCAAGACCATGGCCGACGAGCTGCCGGCATCGCCCGGCAGCCGCGTGTATGTCACGGACGAAGTGGCCAATGTCAGTGCTCAGGTCATCACCCCTGAAGTCGCCAAACTGACCGGCAAGGCCCGCATCGACGCCATCGAAAAGAACCAGAAAACCCTGGTGGCGGCCTGCGAAAAAGATGCCGGCTACCGCTGCACTGTGGCCAGCTTCTACGGCGGCCTGGAATTCTATCGCCTGAAGCAGCTCGAGATCCGCGACGTGCGCCTGGTGCATGCGCCGGCATCGGGCGTCGGCAAATTCGGCGGCGACACCGACAACTGGATGTGGCCACGCCATACGGGCGACTACGGTTTCTACCGCGCGTATGTCAGCAAGGATGGCAAGTCGGCCGAGTTCTCGAAGGACAACGTGCCGTACCAGCCGAAGCACATCATCAAGATTGCCAAGGACAACCCGAAAGAAGGCGACTTCGTGATGGTGCTGGGCTACCCGGGCCGCACCAACCGTCACCGCCTGCCGTCCGAAGTGGCGTTCACGTTCGAC
Organism: Telluria sp. LT2P80; assembly: GCF_059685955.1. Classification (NCBI taxonomy): domain Bacteria; kingdom Pseudomonadati; phylum Pseudomonadota; class Betaproteobacteria; order Burkholderiales; family Oxalobacteraceae; genus Telluria; species Telluria sp. LT2P80. The sequence continues at coordinate 269,552 of NZ_JCASIO010000007.1, forward strand.
TGGAACTACCCGGCCTTCATCCAGGCCTCGAGCGAGACGCTGGCCATTATCGACCGCGAAACCAAGACCGATCCGGCTGCCCGCCTGAAATACGCGGGCCAGATCGCGGGCGTAAACAACTACTACAAGAATCGCAAGGGCATGCTGGTCTCGTACCAGGGCAGCGACTTCCTGCAGCGTAAAACGGCCGAGCACAATGCGCTCAAGGCCTGGGTCAATGGCGACGCCGCGCGCAAGGCGCAGTACGCAGCAGACATCGACATGGCCGAAAAGCTGATCGCCGAACGCGATGCGGGCACCAAGAAGAGCTTCTTCCAGACCTATGCGCAACCGAAGTTCCTGTCGTCGGCACGCACGCTGTACCGCCTGGCCAACGAGCGTACCAAGCCGGACGCCGAGCGCAAGACCGGCTACCAGGAACGCGACCTGCCACGCCTGACGTCCGTCGTCGAAGGCCAGGACCGCACCTACGACGAAAAAGTCGACAAGGCGCTGGTGCTGAACTTCCTGACCAAGTACAACGCGCAACCGGCCGCCGAACACGACGCCGCCTTCGACGCCGCACTGGGCATCCGCGCCGGCATGAGCGAAGCTGAACTGAAGGCCGCGCTGGACCGCATCTATGCAGGCTCGAAGCTGGCCGACAAGGCAGCGCGCACCGCGTGGCTGAAAAAGACGCCAGCCGAGTTCAAAGCATCGAACGACAGCTTCATCAAGGCAGCGGTCGCGATGTATGACGCCGACATGAAGGATGAAGAAAAGCAGGAAGAGTCGGCCGGCAAGATCCAGCAAGCCTACGGCAACTACATGAAGGCCAAGATTGCCTACATGAACAGCCGCGGCCAGGCCGTCTACCCGGATGCCAACAGCACGCTGCGCGTCACCTTCGGCAAAATCGCCGGCCGCCCGCAAGGCGCCGACGGCACCACCGGCTGGACCGCCTTCACCACCATTGCCGGCGTCACCGCCAAGCATACGGGCGAAGGCGAGTTCGACGCACCGGACAACCAGCTGGCCGCCATCCAGGCAAAGAACTTCGGCAAGTATGTTGATCCGAAACTGAAAACGCTGCCAGTGAACTTCCTGGCGACGCTGGACATCACCGGTGGCAACTCGGGTTCGGCCGCACTGAACGCCAAGGGCGAGCTGATCGGCCTTGCATTCGACGGCACGCTCGACTCGATCATTTCGGATTGGGACTTCAACAAAGCCATGACCCGCTCGATCCAGGTCGACACCCGCTACATGCTGTGGAATATGCAGTACGTCGACAAGGCAGATAACCTGCTGAAAGAAATGAACGCGCTGTAAATCCCGCGTCGTTAATCCTGCCGAAGGCCGCGCTACCGCAAGGAGCGCGGCCTTTTTAATATCTCAAAGAAACCCCCAACAATTAGGGTCAGAGTCGAATTGTTTGGCAACTTTTGCGGATGAGCCGTTAATGCGACTCCGACCCTAGTTATCTCTGGGGCAATTGGCCAATAATTCGACTCTGACCCTAATTAATTTTTATGTAAATTTGGCCAGTTTGGATAGCTGCAGGAAATTAATGCCGAGAGTATTTGAATGTGCCGTAACTTCTACCAAACTCAAGCAGAAAAACACCTCAAAAACAATGAGGGTCAGAGTCGAATTGTTTGACAACTTTTGCGGATGAGCCGTAAATGCGACTCTGACCCTAGTTATCTCGCGGGCAATTGGCCAATAATTCTACTCTGACCCTAATTGGAGGATGGTGGTGAGTTCGGTGGTAATTTGGGTGGCGAGGCGGTGGATGTGCAGGCCGTCGACGAAGCCGTGGTGCGCTTGGACCGAGAATGGCAGTGTCAATTCTCCGTTCGGCGCATCGCGGAAGCGCCCCCAGGCCAGTGACGGGATGTCGGGCTGCGCCAGCGTTGCGGTCGGATGCTGGATCGAGGTGAAGTCGAGCCAGGGGATGCAGGTGACGAAGACTTGCTCTTTCGCCTGGCGCGGTGACAAGGCGGCGTACTGCGTGTTCAACGCAGTCATGCCTGCCGCTTCGGCGCCGGCGGCGCGGCTGCGGGCGACGAACGTGTGCAGGTCGTCGGACCATGCGAACATCGCGAAATTCAGGTCGTCGTTGACGTTCGTGACCGTGAACGACGGGCGCAGGCGTTCGATGCGAATGACCTCGCCGTCCACGATGCGGTAGCAGAAATTCTCGATCTTCAGCACCGCGCGCAGCGTGGCGCACAGCAGCACGTGGAATGGCGCCAGGCCCTGCGCGCGGCACCAGGGACGAAAGTCCGGCAGTGTCAGCGTGAAGCACAGGTTCAGCGCCGGGCTGTCCATGCTGTCGAACAGCGCGAAGCGGTCGCGCCGTCGTTCGAACTTGTCCATCGTGCCCCCAGCCGCTTACGCCTGCTGTTTGTTGAGGCGGCTGTTGCGCATGCTGTAGACGAAGTAGGTCACGACCGCCACACCCATCCAGATGAAGAACACGCGGAACGTCGTGCTCGACAAATCCTTCATGATGTACAGGCAGGCCAGGACCGACAGGCCCGGCACTACATACGGACCAAACGGCACGCGGAAGCCCGGTGGCGCGTCAGGGCCCTGCTTGTGGCGGATCACCGGCACCGCGATCGACACCACCATGAACGCCGTCAACGTTCCCATGCTGACCATGTCCCACAAGAAGGTCGAGTCGACCGTACCGGCCACCAGGCCCACGACGGTGCACACGATGATGGTATTGCCCACCGGCGCCTGCGTGCGCGGGCTGACTTTCTGGAACACCTTCGGGATCAGGCCATCGCGGCTGATCGCGTACAGGATGCGGGTCTGGCCGTAGATCGTCACCAGCGTCACCGAGAACACCGACACCACGGCGCCAGCCGACAGGATCAGCGCCGGCCAGGCCTGGCCCGTCACGTTTTGCAGGATCACGGACAGGCCGGCTTCCTGGCCTTCGAACAGGTGCGCCGGCTGCGCGCCCATCGCGGCAACCGCCACCAGCATGTAGAACACGGTGACGATGACCAGCGCAGACAGGATCCCGATCGGCACGTTGCGGCGCGGGTCCTTGACCTCTTCGCCGGCGGTGGCGATGGTGTCCAGGCCAATAAACGAGAAGAACACGGTGCCGGCAGCGGCGGTCACGCCGGCCATGCCCGCATAACCCTTGCTTTCGTCCATATTGAAGAATGGCTGGAAGTTGTTGGCGTCGAAGCCGGTGAACGCGATCGCGGCAAAGAACACCAGGATCGCCAGCTTGATCATCACCATGATGGCGTTGGTCGTGGCCGATTCCTTCGTCCCGCGCACCAGCATGATGCCGCACATGATCACGAGCAGGATCGGCGGCAGGTTGATGTGGCCCGGATTGAACGAGACATTATGGTGGTCCGACACGAACATCGGCGAGCGCAACTCGATGGGTATCTGCCAGTGGAACGCGTTGAGCAGGAAGTTGTTCAGGTAATCGGACCAGCCGATCGATGTCGCACTGGCCGCCAGCCCGTATTCGAGCAGCAGGCAGCCGGCGACGATGAACGCCGCGAATTCGCCCAGCGTCGCATACGCGAACGAGTACGAGGAGCCCGATGCCGGCACGCGCCCGGCCAGTTCGGCGTAGCACAGCGCGGTCAGGCCGGCGGTGATCGCCGCAAGCAGAAACGAGAGGACCACGGCCGGACCGGCTTTCGGCACCGCTTCGACCATCGTGAAAAAGATGCCGGTACCGATGGTGGCGCCCACGCCGATCATCGTCAGCGGAAACAGCCCGAGCGATCGGTGCAGGCCGGGCAAGGCGCCGGCAACGCCAACGGATGTGCCCTCGTCGTGATGGCGTCCCGCCGGTTTGGTACGTAGCAGCTTTTGGCCCAGAGTCTGATTCACGGCGAGTCCTTCAGTACGCGGTTGCAATCGCGTTCGATGCCGCCGGTAAGCAGTCCCCAAACGCAGTCTCAAAACGAAGCTGCGATTATAGGGGACTCTGCTGTCGCTGAAGACATTTTGTTTGCACGCCCGACAAGACCTCAATCGAGCAGGTGGATGCGCTCGCCCGTCATGCTGCGCTGGGCCGGCTGGCCATACACGCGGATGCCGCCCGAGCCCGAGGTACGGGCAAACAGTGACTGCCTGACCGTGGCCCGGATGCTGCTGCCGCCGCTCGCGCCCAGGTCGGCGTCCTGCGTCGTCAGGCCTGCCAGGTCGGCGTTGGCCGAGCCGCTCACGCGGGCGTTGAGCGAGCGCACCGCGCCACTGGCCTCGAGCGAACTCGACCCACTCAGCTCCATGCGCGCGACCTCGCCGCTGACCGGTCCGAGGCGCATCCGGCTCGACCCGGACAGCGTGACATCGATGCTGTTGCTGGTGAGCCGGGCCGCATCCAGCAGACCGGAGCCGCTCGCCCGCGCATGCAGGTTGCCGGCGGTGCCGGCCAGCGTCACGCTGGCCGAACCGCTCTTGCGCACATCGAGCGGGGCGCCATTCAGGCCGCTCACGTCGACGCGGGTTGCGCCCGACGCGCGCACTTCCGTCAGGCGCGGCGTCGTGTAGATGATGCGCAGCGGCGTCTTGCTGCGCAGGTTCTGCTCGGACCAGATGCGCAGCGTGTCGCCCTGCGTTTCGGTGCGAATCAGCGGCAGCAGGTTGCTGTCGGCTTCCACCACCAGCGACGCCACCGGCCCCACGCGCACATCGACCGGCAGCGCGCCGCTCACGTCCAGCGCCGGCAGCGCCGCGATGGCGCGGGCATCACGCGCCGCGACACCGTTCCCCTCTGTCGTTCCGCTGCTCCACGACGTATGAAAGCGCATGTCGCTGCCATCCTGCGGCGCGACGATGATGGCGCAGCCGGCAAGGGCAGCAAGAGCGGCAAGGGCGATGAGGGTACGCATGGCAGTCCTGACAGGTTGTTGTTCGGGTGATGGCACTCTACCAACCGCCCTGCCCTGCAACGTGCTGCATGCGACGAACTGCAAAAACGGCGCCGTGGACTGCATGCCCCCGGCGCGAACCGTGTCAGCCCTTGCCAGGCCGCGTGGTGTCGAACAGCGTCTTGAATTCGTGCGGCTGCGAGCGCCAGTACTGCGGCGGCGCGCTCACCTGCGCCCCCAGTTCAGCCGCCGCGTGCCATGGCCAGCGCGGGTCATACAGCATCGCGCGCGCCAGGGCGATGACGTCCGCCTGGCCGGCCTGCAAAATGGCTTCAGCATGGCGCGCCTCGGTAATCAGGCCCACGCCGATCGTTGGCAGGCCCGTGTCATGCTTGATCCGTTCAGCGAAGCCGATCTGGTAGCCCGGCTCCACCGGAATCTTCTGGGCAGGCGACACGCCACCGCTCGAGACGTGGATAAAGTCGCACCCGATGCGCTCCAGTTCCTGCGCAAAGCGCACGCTCTGTTCGAGGTCCCAGCCGCCGTCGACCCAGTCGGTGGCCGAGATGCGCATCCCGAGCGTCATCGACGGCACGGCAGCGCGCACGGCCGCAAAGACTTCCAGCGGATAGCGCATGCGGTTCTCGAGCGAGCCGCCGTATGCGTCGGTGCGGTGGTTGGCCAGCGGCGAGAGGAACTGGTGCAGCAGGTAGCCGTGGGCGCCGTGCAGCTCGATCGCATCAAAACCCAGCGCGTGCGCGCGGCGTGCAGCGGCAACGAAGCCGTCACGCACCCGTTCCAGGCCGGCGGCATCGAGCGCCAGCGGCGCGGCGTCGCCCCCGGTATGCGGCACGGCGGACGGGCCTTCGGTCTGCCAGCCATTGGCGGCGTCGGGGGCGATCTGCGTGCCACCTTCCCACGGCACATTCGTCGACGCCTTGCGGCCCGCATGACTCAGCTGGATGCCGATCTTGATCGGCGAATGACGACGCATTGCCGCCAGAATCGGCGCCAGCGCGTCGGCATGCGCATCGGACCACAGGCCCAGGTCATCTGGCGAGATACGGCCTTCCGGCACGACGGCCGTGGCCTCTAACGTGATCAGCGCGGCGCCGGACAGCGCCAGGCTGCCAAGATGGATCATGTGCCAATCGGTGGCCAGGCCATCGACAGCCGAATACTGGCACATCGGGGCGATGGTGATACGGTTGGACAGCTCGAGGGGGCCGAGCGAGTACGGTGAAAACAGCATGGTCATGGTGGCTCCTGCATATCAAGAGCACCAGTCTAGCCCGCCATGAAAATTCGTGTCGTCGACCCAAAAAAGCGGGGGTCAGGTCTGACATTCGGACACGATCTCGACAATCGCATAGTGCGAACCAGCTGGCACCAGGCCATGCTGATACGGGAAAGACACTGTTGGAAGTGGCTAACGACCCAAAAAAGCGGGGGTCAGGTCTGACATTCGGACACGATCTCGACAATCGCGTAGTGCGAACCAGCTGGCACCAGGCCATGCTAATACGGGAAAGACACTGTTGGAAGTGGCTAAGGCTGAGGCCGTGTCCGAATGTCAGACCTGACCCCGGCTGTAAGGCTGAGGCCGTGTCCGAATGTCAGACCTGACCCCGGCTGTGTTATGAAAATACGTGTCGTCGACCGAAAAAAGCGGGCCGCGGCCCGCTTGGTCTTACCCGATGCGCACTACCATGATCCCGGCGCGCAAACCTACCCGGACATCCGGGTTCGGGAACACGACCAGTTCTTCGTTGTGCTGCACCGTGTAGGTCGTTGCACCATCCTGCGCGATGACGTCACCTTTGTGCATCGGCGTGAAGTTCCAGGTCTCGCGCCCTACCCGCATGCTGAACGCGTCGGATAGCTTGATGATCGACCGCGCTGTTGCGAACACGCGCGGTGGCGCCGTTGCTGGCTGCGCCGGTTGGCCGCGCAGCAGGCGCTCCAGCGCGCTTGAGGCGGCGGCAAACTGCGACAGGTCATTCTGCCCCAGCGTGCCAACACGACCCAGTTCAACCGTGCTGCTGGCCGCGCCGAGATGCTCGGCGGTGAAGTAACTGTAGGTGCCGGCCGATTCGGGGTTCATGATGATCGCTTCGATCCCTGCCTCGCCCAGCCACCCCATCAATCCCTCGCGCGCTGCGTCGGCAATCAGTTCCGGCACGATCGCGAACATCGGATAGTGCGACGGCCTGATTGCCGTGTGCAGGTCGAGGTGCCAGCGCGCAGGGCCACTGCCCTCGAAAAACGCGCGGGTCGCCTCGATCAGCACATCGGCGCGCCCTGCCTCGAACGTCCCGGCAAGCGAGCCGCGTTCGGCGCGGAACATCCGGTTCAGGTCCGCGTCGATGAAACGCTTGCCGGCACGGATGGCGTCAATATGCCCGACACACAGCATCAGGTCCACCGCCAGCACACTGGCGGAACGCGACAGCGCATCGACCAGATACGCCACCATCTCGATCGGCCCCGTCTCGTCGCCATGCACGCCAACCGACACCAGGACACTGGGGCGATCGGCGTCCGGCGTTGCGGCGCGCACCGTCAGGATCCCCGACGCTGGCAACGCGACAACAAAGCCGGCATCACGAAAACGCTGCGCGACCGCGCCGAAGTCCGCTTCGGCCAGCGCGCGCACCGCTTCAGGCAAGCCTGCTGCAGGTGCGGTGCTCATCTCAGTGCCCATATCACGCGGCCAGACGTTCTGGCGAGAGGCCTTCCGACAGCGCCCACACGTCCAGCATCGCCTGCTCCAGCTCCGTCGGCGGCGCAAAGCCCGTCAAGCCGCGCGCGGCGGTCACTTCGTCCACCGCTGCCTGCATGTCGTTGCCGTTGTGGCTCGCATGCTCGATCACCTGCAGCAGCAGGCGCTGTTGCGCGCGGCGCAGCGATTGCAGCGCGTAGTTGCGCAGCTGTTCCTGCGACTTGCTTTGCGCTGGCAGCTTCAGGCCCAGTTCCAGCGTGTCGATGCCGACCTGCTGGCGCAGCAAGGTGCCGACCTGCAGGAACTGCAGCAGCGACATGCCCTCTGGCCGTGGCACCGAGACCGCCGCGAACAGGAACGAGGCTTGCGACTCGATGATCTCGACCGCCTTCCAGGCCGCTGCAAACTGCGGCGGCAGGCCCGTATGGCCATCGGCCTCGGAGCGGAACTTGGCGGCCGCGCTTTCGTCGGCTTCGGCGAACAGCGTCGAGAGCTCGTCCAGGCCTTGCGAGCCTGGCGGCAGCGACAGCACGCCTTCGATCGTGGCGCGTTGCAGCGCGCGTGTGCGGTTGTCGACCGAGACCGACACGTCGCGCGGCACCACCAGAGCATCCGCGTCGAGCGCATCGAACACCGGCGCCAGGTGCAGCGCAGCCCAGGCCTTGGCCCACGCCTTGACGACTTCGGTGTCGTCGATGCGGTGTTCCAGCGCCAGGTCGCGCAGCATCAGCGGACCGCAGCGATTCACGGCTTCGTTGGCCAGCACGGTGGCCAGGATGGCGTTGGCCAGCGGATGGTCCAGCGGATCGCGGGTGGCGACCAGTTGCGCCGGGAAGTAAGGCCGCAGCAGCGAATCGGCCCAGACTTCGTCGGTCAGCGGCAGCGCAGCCAGCGTGCGCTTGAAGCGGTTCTTGACGTTGGCGATGACCACGGCCAGTTCCGGCGCGGTCAGGCCCAGGCCCAGCGCCTTGCGGCGCAGCAGTTCGGCGTCGCTCGGGAGCTGTTCGAGCTCGCGCGAGACGGCGCCTTCGGCTTCCAGATTGGCGATCAGGGCGATGTAGCCATCGACCACCGCGCCCGTGGCTTGCGCCTGCACTTCGCGCGTCAGCAAATGCGTCTGCAGCGTGTTGTCGCGCAGGACCAGGCGCTCGATCTCGCCGGTCATTTCGTTCAGCGTGCGGTTACGGTCGGTTTCCGACAACTGGCCGGCATTGACTTCGGTGTCGAGCCAGATCTTGACGTTGACTTCATGGTCCGAGCAATCCACGCCGGCCGAGTTGTCGATCGCATCGGTGAAGATGCGGCCACCGGCGAGCGCAAACTCGATGCGGCCGGCCTGGGTCGCGCCCAGGTTGCCGCCTTCGCTCACCACCTTGCAGCGCAGCTCATTGCCGTTGACGCGGATCTGGTCGTTGGCGCGGTCCTTCACCTGTGCATGCGTCTCGGTCGAGGCCTTGATATAGGTACCGATGCCGCCGTTGTAGAACAGGTCGACCGGCGCCTTGACGATGCGGTGCATCAGTTCCTGTGGAGGCAGCGATGTCTCTTCGATCTGCAGCGCCTCGCGGATCTGCGGCGAGAGTTCGATCGAGCGGGCATTGCGCGGGTACACGCCGCCACCGGCCGAGATCAGGCTCTTGTCATAGTCTTCCCACGACGAGCGTGGCAGCGCGAACATGCGCTCGCGTTCCTTGAACGAGACCTCAACATCCGGGGTCGGGTCCAGGAAGATGTGGCGGTGGTCGAACGCCGCCACCAGTTTCAGCTGGCGCGACAGCAGCACGCCGTTGCCGAACACGTCGCCCGACATGTCGCCCACGCCGGTCATCGTGATCGGGTTGTTGGCCAGGTCGTGGCCCAGTTCATAGAAGTGGCGCTTGACCGCTTCGAACGCGCCCTTGGCGGTGATGCCCATCTTCTTGTGGTCGTAGCCGTTCGAGCCGCCCGACGCAAACGCGTCGCCCAGCCAGAAGCCGCGCTGCACGGCGATGCTGTTGGCGATGTCCGAGAACGTCGCGGTGCCTTTGTCGGCGGCCACCACCAGGTACGGATCGTCCTGGTCGTGACGCACGGTGGCTTCTGGCGGCACGATCTCGCCGCGCACGCGGTTGTCGGTCACTTCCAGCAGGCTGGCAATGAACAGGCGGTAGACGGCTTCGCCCTCGGCGGCGACCACGTCGCGCGCCGCATCCTTCGGCATCTGCTTGCAGACAAAGCCGCCTTTCGAGCCGGCCGGCACGATGACGGCGTTCTTGACCATCTGCGCCTTCACCAGGCCCAGCACCTCGGTGCGGTAGTCTTCCATGCGGTCCGACCAGCGCAGGCCGCCGCGGGCGACCGGGCCGCCGCGCAGGTGCACGCCTTCGAAGCGGCGCGAGAACACGTAGATTTCGCGGAATGGCCGCGGCTCCGGCGCCAGCGCCAGGTCGCTCGTGTCGACCTTGAAGATGATTTTTTCGCCGCTGTTCTGGAAGTAGTTGGTACGCACGGTGGCCAGCGCCAGGTCGATCAGCGCTGCCATGATTTCTTCGGTGTCGGCGTGGTTCACGCCTGGCAGGCTGGTTTTCAGCAGGTACAGCGCGCTGCTGCCTTCGTTGCGTTGTTCGTCGGTCAGGGCCGGATCGAAGCGCTGCATGAAGCCGTTGACGAATTCCTTGACCAGGCCAGGCTGGGCGCGCAGCGTTTCAGCCATGTAGCGCACCGAAAACTTCGAGCCGAGCTGACGCCAGTAGCTGATGTACGCGCGCACCAGCTGCACTTCGCGCAGCGACAGGCCGCCTTCGATGGTCAGGCCGTTCATGCGGCCATCTTCGGCTTCGTCGTTGAACAGGGCCGAGAACAGTTCTTCGGCCACTTTGCCGATGCCCGGCTTGGTGAGTTTGGCGGCGCTTTCGGCGTCGACCGACAGCGCGGTCACGTAACGGCGCACGCCATCCAGGCCCGTGTGGCGGAAGGTCTGCTCGCGGTCGACCGCGATGCCGGCGTTCTGCAGCGCCGGCAGGATGCGCGACAGCGACGGCACGGTCTCGCTCGAATACAGGCGGATCGAGGTACCGGCAGCGTCATCCTGCTCGATGCGGGCGGTGACGCGATCCGGACGGCAGCGCGTCAGCAGCGCGTGCACGTCGCGGAACGCCGTTTCGGGCGCAGTGGCGGAGACAAAACTCACCGGCAGCGTCGGCACCACCTTGCGCATCAGGCTGCGCAGGCGGCTTTCATCGACGCTGTTGGTCAGCTGGGCAAAGCGGTCATGCCAGCCATCGAGCACGCCCAGCAGCGGCGCCTGCAGATCGGTTTCCAGGTCGAGCGGATAGCGGGCCGCGTGCGCGATCAGGTACACGCGTGCCAGCGGGCCATCGGCCACCAGGGTCTGGACGTCGACGTCGCGCGCGCCCGAGCTTTCCTTCAGGGCGGCTGCCAGGCTCGCGGCCACGGCAGCGCTGAAGCGCTCGCGCGGCAGGTACACCAGCACGTTCAGGTGACGGCGATACACGTCGCGGCGGGCAAACACCTTGGCGCGCGGCTGCTTGTACAGCGACACCACGGCGCTGCAGACTTCGGCCAGCCATTCCGGCTCGGCTTCCAGCGCTTCGTTGCGCGGCAGCGATTCGAGGATCTCGATGAATTTCTCGGCGCGGAAACCTTCCTGGCGCACGCCGGCGATGCCGAGCACCTTGGCCACGCGGCCACGGGCGAACGGCAGGCGCGCCAGCGGGGTCGAGGTGGCGGCGCGGGTGAACAGGCCAATGAAGCAATGCTCGCCCAGGATGCGGCCCTGCGCGTCGGTGTCGCGCACGCCGATGAAGTCCAGCGGCTGGTCGCGGTGCAGCGTGCCGCCCACGTCGGCCTTGACGATCGACAGTGTGTCAGCGCGGCGCGAGAGCGTATCGAGGTCACCCGGGATACTGGCCAGGCAATCGCCATACACCGGATGCGCGGTGTCTTTCAGCACGCCGATGCGGCTGCCCAGATCGCGTTCGAGTTCGCGCTCGCCCGCCTTGACAACGTAGTAGGCGTAGCCGAACGGCTCGAAGCCTTCGTTCTTGGCCCATTCGAGGAACGCGGCGGCTTCCTGGCCGTCCGGCGTGCCGGCGGCGGCGGCGGCTGCGGCCACGGCGGTCATGCGGTCGCCCATGGCGACGGCGTCGCGCTGCACGGTGGCGGCGTCGCTGGCGACCATGCGGATGCGCGCGGTCAGCTTGTCGAGTTCTTCGACCTGCAGTTCGTCGTTCAGCAGGCACAGGACGATGGATTCGAGCGGGCTGCCCGCTTCGCCGATGGCGGCCAATGCACCCGTGGCGTCGCGGCGTACCGGCAGCACGGCGTTCATGACACCGGCGGCGACGATGCGCTCCTTGCGCAGTGCCATGACGAACGAGTCGACCAGGTACGGGCGGTCATCGTTGAGAATCAAGAGTGCGGTGGCCTTGCCGCCGCGGCCGTCCGAGTAACCCATCGTGGCGATCTGCGCGCCAGGGCCGGTGCGCTGGGCCAGTTGCGAGAAACCGTCGACCAGCACGGGCGCCAGGCTTTGCGGCGCGGTGCCGGCCAGGTCTTCGTCGTCGAGCGACTCGAGCCAGGCGGCGATCAAGGCATTGACCTGCGCGCTGCCGGCCGATTGATTGGCCGAACCATTCTCGTTGATCAGCGCCAGCGTCTGGCCGCGCAAATCGTTGGGCATATCTTTCATCTTGCTTCTCCAAAGTTGTGTGCCTGGCGCGCAACCGGCTCGTGGCGTGGCGCTGCCCTGCTTTATATGGACAGGGATTACCCGTCCGAATCCTGCTGTTACAAGTCGTACAGCCCCGGCAAGCCGAGGATGCGTGTGAGTTCTTCCAGCGCGGCGGCGCATTCGAGCGCCAGCTGCGGGTCCATCAGATCCTGCGTTTCGATGCGGTCGCGATAATGGCGTTCGACCCACGCGACCAGTTGCGCGTACAGCGCCTCGGTCATGATCACGCCCTGGTGCATTGCGGCCGCCTCGGCATCGGTCAGCGCCACGCGCAGGCGCAGGCACGCCGGCCCGCCGCCATTGCGCATGCTCTGGCGCAGATCGAATTCGATCAATTCGTCGATCGGCCCACGGCCCGCCAGCAAGCCTGCCAGATAATCGGCAACTGCGGCGTTCTCGCGGCATTCGTGCGGCACCACCAGCGCCATGCGGCCATCGGCCTTGGACAGCAGCTGGCTGTTGAACAGGTAGCTGGCGACAGCGTCGCCCACCGCCACCTGGCTGCTCGCCACGCGCACCGGGTGCAGCTCGGTGCCGGCCACGGCCAGCGCGCGCCGCAGCGCGTCTAGCGTGCCCGCTTCATCGGCGAATGCCTGCTCGTGATAGAACAGCACATTGCCATTGCCGACCGCGATGACGTCGTTGTGGAAGACGCCCTGGTCGATCACGTCCGGGTTCTGCGATGCGAACACGGTGCGCGCCGGGTCCAGGCCGTGCAGGCGCGCGATGGCTTGCGACGCTTCGAGTGTCTGGCGCGCCGGGTATTTTTTGGGTGCCGGTGCGGACGGATCGAACTCGACGCGGCCATACACGAAGAACTCGACGCCGGCCGCGCCGTGGCTCGCGGCAAAGCGCGTGTGGTTGGCCGCGCCTTCGTCGGCAAAGGCCGGCACCGATGGCAGCGGGTCGTGCACCATGAAATGTTCGCTGTTGCCGAAGATCGCGCGCAGCGTGCGCGTGGCCTGCACGTGTTCTTCGGAGCGGTGCAGCTTGTTGTTCAGGTTCGCGGCCGTGAAGTGCACGCGGCCATCGAGCGAATCGGCCGACGGGCTGACAGTGGCCGCGTTGGCGGTCCACATCGGCGCGGCCGACCAGGCGCAGGCCAGGATCACGGGCGCCTCACGATAAGCGCGGGCCAGCACATCGGCATCGGTGCCCGAAAAACCCAGGCTGCGCAGCAACCTGAAATTCGGGCGGCCCTGCGGCGGCATCACTGCCTGCGCAAAGCCGCGCGCAGCCAGCTCGCGCATCTTGGCCAGGCCCTGCAAGGCGGCCTGGCGCGGATTGGAGCTGCTGCGCACATTGCTGAACGAGGCCACGTTACCGAACGACAGACCAGCATAGTTGTGCGACGGGCCAACCAGCCCGTCGAAATTGAATTCGCGTGCGTCGCGCATGGTCAGGCTCCTTCGGCCGGGAAGCGCAAGCCGGGCGACAGTTTGGCCGGCATGTCCAGCACGGGGTTCTCGATCGAGGCGACCGGATAGGCGCAATAATCGGCGGCGTAATACGCGCTCGGACGGTGGTTGCCCGACTTGCCCACGCCGCCAAACGGCGCCGAGCTGGCCGCGCCGGTGGTTGGCCGGTTCCAGTTGACGATGCCGGCGCGGGCGCGCACGGCAAAGCGCTGCCACAGGTCTTCGGATGGCGACAGCAGGCTTGCGGCCAGGCCGTAGTCGGTGGCGTTGGCCACGCGCAGCGCCTCGTCGAAACTCGCCACGCGGATCACTTGGAGCAAGGGGCCGAACCATTCTTCGTCCGGGATGCCTTGCGCGTCGGTCGTGTCGACGATGCCGGCCGTGACGAAGCCGGTGTTCGGGTCGAGCTGGCGCATTGCCAGCAGCAGCTTGCCACCCTTGGCAACCATGTCTTCCTGCGCCTGCACCAGGCGCGCAGCGACGGCGCTCGAGACGACGGGGCCCATGAACGGCTGCGGTTCGGCGTTCGACGGGCCAACCTGCAACTGTGCAGCCACGGCCACCAGGCGCGCCAGGAACGCGTCGCCGGCAGCGCCGTTTTCGATCACGAGGCGGCGTGCGCAGGTGCAGCGCTGGCCGGCCGAGATGAAGGCCGACATCACCGTGTGGTGCACGGCCGCGTCGATGTCTTGTACGTCCCACACGACGAGCGGATTGTTGCCACCCATTTCCAGCGCCAGCATCTTGCCAGGCTGGCCACCGAACTGCTTGTGCAGCGCGGCGCCGGTCTGGCTGCTGCCGGTAAACAGCACGCCGTCGATCAGCGCTTGCTGGCCCAGCGCGATGCCGGTGTCGCGGCCGCCGTTGACCAGGTTCAGCACGCCCTTTGGCAAACCGGCCTGCTCCCACAGCTGCACTGTCTTGACCGCCGTACGCGGTGCGTATTCGCTGGGCTTGAACAGCAGCGTGTTCCCGGCGATCAGCGCCGGCACGATGTGGCCGTTCGGCAGGTGGCCCGGGAAGTTGTACGGCCCGTAGACGGCGAACACGCCGTGCGGACGGTGGCGCAGCACGGCGTTGCCGTCGGCGACCTTGGCGACGCTCTCGCCGGTACGCGCGGCGTGCGCCTGGACCGAGATGTCGATCTTGTTGGCCATCGTCGCGACTTCGGTGCGCGCTTCCCACAAAGGCTTGCCCACTTCTTCGGCGATCGTCGCGGCGAGCGACTCGGCATTGTCCTTCAGCAGATCGCGAAAACGCGTGGCGATGGCGATGCGTTCGGTCAGCGGCGTCAGGGCCCAGGCTTCGAAGCTGTCATGCGCGGCTTGCGCGGCGCGCGCGATGTCATCCGGGCTCGAAGCATTGCTGGTCCAGGTCTGGCGGCCGGTCGACGGGTCGATCGTCGCGAGTTCAGGGCCGCTGCCGGCGAGCCATTCGCCGTTGATGTAATTCGAGAGATTAGCCATGGGTGTTTTTCCTGGTGTTGAGTGTCAGGGTACGCACATTGTCGCCGGCGGCGATGCGCAGCAGCGCCAGCTCGTCGGGACTCAGGACCACGCTGCCCGCGCCGGGCACGGCGCGCGTGAGGATCATCCGGAAGTCGTCCAGGCGCGTGTTCGACACCAGCATGTGTTCGGTGTCGTGGGCGACGTCCTTGGGTGCGCCTTCCAGCACCTCGCCGGCATCGATGGCCGGCAAGCCTTGCGCCGCCACGGCCAGCACGCTGTCGCGCACGGCGCGCAGTTCGGACACGCGGCCCTGCAGCACGGGGCCGGCGTCGAAAATATCGACGTAGCCTTCGTAATACATGCCCTCCTGCTCCAGCAGGCGGCGCGCCGGCTGGGTCGAGGTGTGCACCTTGCCGATGACATCGATGGCCGATTGCGGCAGGTAATCGACATACAGCGGCTGGCGCGGCATCAGTTCGGCGATGAAGGATTTCTTGCCGATCGCGGTCAAGCCATCGACGTGGTTGAAATCCATCTTGAAGAAGTGCCGGCCCAGGCCTTCGTAGAACGGCGAATCGCCGCCCTCGTCCTGGTAGCCGCGCATCTCGGCGATGATTTTTTCGGTAAACAGCTGCTGGAACTGGGCGATGAACAGGAAGCGGCTCTTGGAGAGCCACTTGCCATTGAAGCCCACGCGGTATTCGGGCAGCAGAAACAGCGAGCACAGTTCGGTCGAACCGGTGAGATCGTTCGACAGGTACAGCGTCTCCATGCGCGTGAAGACATTCAGCTCACGGCTGCAGTGCACCAGCGTGCCGATGCGGTAGTTGTAGAACGGTTCGGTCAGGCCCACCGCGCCCTTGATCGCGCAGACACCGGCGATGCTGCCGTCCTGCGGCTCTTCGAGCACGAACATGTAGTCGCGCTGTTCGGGGCGGATGGTTTCGGCAAACGACGCCTCGGACGTGGCCAGGCGCTGGCCCAGCATCTCGGGATCGGGCTTCAGCGTGGTCATGCCACTGCCGGCCTGGTGCGCCATATTGATCAGGGCGTCCAGGTCGGACGTTTTGGCGGCGCGGATCACGAGCATGATGCTTCTCCTTCGATGCGCAGGCAGACAACCTCGTCGCCCGCTGCGACGCCAAGCGCTTGCTGGACGTCGCGCGGCAGCGCGATCGTCGAGCCTTGTTCGAGCGGCGTGCAGTGCAGCGTCACGGCCCGGAAGCCGTTGTCGACGCTGGCGACGGCGTACGCCACCGGCGCGCCGTGATTCGGCGACTCCTGCCCGGCAGCGGCCACGCGCAGGCGCTGGGACGCGCCGAACGAACGCAGCGCGTTCTTGTGCGCCTGCAGGATCGGGCCGCCGTCGAAGATGTCGATGTACTCGTCGGCTTCAAAACCCTCTTGCGCCAGCAGATCGAACGCCATCTGGCCACCCGGATGGATCTGGCCCAGCGCCGCCTGGGCGTCGCCCGGCAGCAGCGGCACGTAGACGGGATAATGCGGCATCAGTTCGACGATCAGCGTGCGGTTGCGGGCGCCTTCGATCAGGCGCTCGGCTTCGAGAAAATCCATCTTGAAAAACTTGCGGCCCAGCGCATTCCAGAACGGCGACTGGCCATCGGCATCGACGCGCCCTGCCAGCGGCACGAAGAAACGGTCGCCAAAGCGGTGCGGCGCGAGCATCGCGTACAGCAGGCGCGCGCGCGACAGCAGCGCCGCCTCGACGCCCGCGCTCTCGCGGTTGCGGACAAAAAAGCCCGACAGGTGCGAGTAGGCAGTCAGCTCGGAGCACAGCGTGAGTGCGTGCACGTTGTGGCTGATGTTCAGGTCACGCGAGACCTGCTGGATGACATCGTTGCGAAACGCGAAATAGGTGCCGTTCGAGCCGGCCGATGCGTGGATGGCGGCGGTGCCGACGACCTCGCGCGAGCGCAGGTCTTCGAGCACGAACAGATACGATTCTTCGCTTGGAATATCGACTTGCGCGGCGAACGAAGCGAGCGAGCGCTCGACGGCGGCATTGATGCCTTCGCGCGTGCGCGGGAGCGTATGCACCCCCGGCATCGAAATAGCGGCCATCGCTTCGAGCGCGCCGATATCCGCGCGATCTACCGGACGGACAACATACATGTGGTCTCCCTGTGGGTCAGTGCGTGCAGCCGGCCGCCTTGGTCAAGGCGGCCGGCGGGTCCGATGCGTCAGGCGGCGTCGGGTGCCGGCACGGGTGCCTCTTTGCGTGGCGCCGCAGGCTCGTCGATGGCGTCGGCCAGGAATTCGGCCACTGCAGCGCGCATGATGCGGTTCGCTTCCGCGATCTGCGCGTCCGAGACGATCAGCGCCGGCGCCAGGCGCACGACGTCCGGACCGGCGATCAGCAGCATCAGGCCCATCTTCTCGGCGATCTTGGTGAAGTCCTTCGAGCGGCCCTTCGAGGTTTCCGCCATCGGCAGGCCCAGGAGCAGGCCCATGCCGCGTGGCTGGCCGAACACCTGCGGGAAGTCTGCCGCCAGTTGCAGCAGGTTCGTCATGATCGCCACATTGGCTTCTTTTACGCGCGCGAGGAAGGCCGGCTGGTTGATGATCTCCAGGACCTTCAGTGCCACCGTGGTGGCCAGCGGATTGCCGCCGTAGGTCGTGCCGTGGCTGCCCACGCCCAGGTGCTGAGCGATCTCGGTGGTGGTGAGCATCGCGCCGATCGGGTAGCCGTTGCCCAGTGCCTTCGCCGACGTCAGGACGTCCGGCTTGACGTTCATCTGCTCGTAGGCGAACAGCGTGCCGGTACGGCCCATGCCCGACTGGACTTCGTCGAAGATCAGCAGCGCGCCGGTCTGGTCGCACAGCTCGCGCAGCGCTTTCAGGTAGTCCGGGTTGCCCGGGATGACGCCGCCCTCGCCCTGGATCGGCTCGACGATCACGGCCGCGACATCATCGGTAATCGCGGCGCGCGCGGCCTCGATGTCGTTGTACGGGATGTGACTCAGTTCCGGTGGCAGCGGCTCGAAGCCTTCGGTGTATTTCGACTGGCCACCGACCGACACGGTAAACAGCGTGCGGCCGTGGAACGAGGCCAGGCACGAGACGATGCGCGACTTGTGCGGACCGAATTTGGTATGCGCGTATTTACGGGCGAGCTTGAGCGCCGCTTCGTTGGCTTCGGCGCCCGAGTTGCAGAAGAACGCGCGCTCGGCGAACGTCGCTTCGGTCAGGGCACTGGCCAGGCGCAGCACCGGCTCGTTGGTGTAGCCGTTGCCAAGGTGCCAGAGGGTGTTGAGCTGCTTGGTCAGCGCTTCGTTCACTTCAGGGTGGGCGTGGCCCAGCGAGGTGACGGCGATGCCCGAGGTGAAGTCCAGATACTGCTTGCCTTCCTGGTCCCACAGGTCCAGGCCCGATGCGCGCACCGGCACCATGGCGGCCGGGGCGTAGGTCGGGACCAGGACGTCGTCGAAGGTCTGGCGGGTGACAGACCGCGTGGCGATACCCGAATCAAGCTGAGCGTTCATGGCTTTTTCCTCATCCAATCAATGTAAATGGTGCGGGATGCTTCTCCCGCATGATCAATTCATTATAGAAACGCTGGCCGACAACTTCTTTTAGAAGTGCGACAGGCATTTTCATTTTTGACGCTACCGGACGGCGCTATTGCGCCAGCTTCCGCTGCCGCTCTTCGCGCGGCGTATTGCCGAACAAGGCCCCGAACGCCGTCGAAAAGTGCGAGCCGGACGAAAATCCGCACATCAGCCCTACCTGCACGATCGAGTGATTGGTGTCGAGCAAGAGCTGGCGCGAGCGGCGCAGGCGCAGTTCGAGGTAGTAGCGCGATGGCAGGCTGCCCAGGTATTGCTTGAACAGGCGTTCGAGCTGGCGCCGCGAAATGCCGGCCAGCTGGGCGATCTCGTCGGTGGACAGCGGCTCTTCGATATTGGCTTCCATCAGCGCCACCGCCTCGGACAGTTTCGGTTGCAGCGCGCCGAAGCGGGCCTGCAGCGCCACGCGCTGGCGCTCGTCCGGGCCGCGCACGCGGTCGATGCACAGCGTCTCTTTCACTTGCGCCTGGACGGTCGCGCCAAACAGCAGGTCGACCAGCGTCAGCGCGAAGTCGATACTGGCCGCGCCGCCGCAGCAGGTCAGGCGGTTGGCGTCGAATTCGTACAGGTTGGGGGTGAGCAGGGCCTGCTCGGCCTGGGCATTGACGTCCGGGTACAACGCCCACGGCAGCGCCGTGCGCACGCCATGCAGGACGCCGGCGTCGGCCAGCCACAGCACGCCGGCGCCGACGCCGCCCCAGAACGGCGCGGCGCGGCAGCGCTCGACCAGCGCGCGCAGATTGGCCGGACGCAGCGCCGCTTCGGCTTCGTCGGCCACCAGCAGCACCAGGTGCCAGTGACGCTGGGCGTCGCCCATGAATTTGTCGGGACTGCGCACGTCGACGTGCAGGCGCTCGGGCCCCAGTACCTTGGCGGCCAGCCGCAGCGGCTGGTACAGCCCGGACCAGGTCAGCGCGTCCGGCTCGCCGGCATTGACCAGGAGCACGCGCAACAGCCGCTCCTGGGTCAGCAGGGACAGGTCAGGCTGCATCGCGGCGGATGGTCAGGGTCACGAATAGGAAATGGCCACAGGCCTGTGCAAACGACATGGGCGTACATCATACCGGAGAACATTCGCGCAACAAGCCTGTGCGGTCCACCCCGTCATATTGCGTACCGATGGACGCGCGGTGCAGCGGTCAGTGCAGCGGGCGGCTATAATCCCGGCCCATGGGGGAACGATATCTAAAAAGCGTCCGACTGCTGGCCGAGTGCATGCAGAGCTTCGAGCGCGTCTCGGGCGACGCCGTGCGCCAGAACGGTTTGACACACGCGCAGTTCGATATCATCGCCACGCTCGGCAACACGAGCGGCATGAGCTACAAGGAGCTGGGCGAGCGCACGCTGATCACCAAGGGCACGCTCACCGGCGTCATCGAACGCCTGGAGCACAAGGGCCTGGTGCTGCGCGAGCGCAGCTGCGACGACAAGCGCTCGTTCTTCGTGCGCCTCACGCCGGCCGGGGAACAGGTATTCTGCAACGTATTCCCGATTGTGATCGCACGCGGCAAGGAACTGTTCCACGCTTACAGCGACACCGACTTCGCCACGCTCGAAACCGCCCTGACGCTGCTGCGCACCCGCATCGCCAGCCACGGCACCGGTCCCCTGCCATCATCACCCCACCTGAAGGAAACGCCTTGAAAACCGCCCTCATCGACGACAAGAAGCCCGCCCATTTCGACAAGCACATCATCGGCAACATCCTGCTCGACGTCGCCCCACTGGACGAAGTCCAGCAAGAACCGATGCTGATCGGCGTGCGCAACGAAGCCGGCGACATCTACCGCCTCATCGGCGCAACCAAGCTCAACAGCTACATGAACGCGGTCGAAGAACTGTTCGATCTGGGCCTGGCCGACGAGCTGGAAAACACCGAAGAGCCAAAAGAAGGCTGCGACGCCATCTTCAGCGAAGCGTAATCCGGTCGCTGGGATGCCACAGGCCACCGCCCGTGGTTCTCTAGAGCAATATAGTTGGTCGCGTTCTGGTGGGTTGGGGGTATAATTTTTTGATGGACCAACTCTCTTCCCTCGACAGCATCGCTGCTGAAGCCAGCAGGGGCGAACTCACGTTTCCCACCAGCGTTCACGCATCGCTCAAGTTGCAGCGGGCGTTGAGTGAACCCGATTGCCACATCGACGCCGCTGCCCGCCTCGTACAGGCCGAGCCGCTGCTGGCCGCGCGCACCGTGGCGATCGCCAACTCGGTCGCCTACAACCGCTCCGGCAACGACGTCACGAGCGTGCCCGCCGCCGTGCAGCGGGTGGGCTTTCGCACGCTGGGCGCGCTGGCCGCGTCCGTCATCGTGCGCCAGCTGGCCAGCGAAATCCGCGACCCCGGCCTGCGCAAGAAGGCCGACCAGCTCTGGACACACTCGGCCCACGTGGCCGCACTGGCCCAGGTGATCGCGCGCCGCGTCTCGTTCGTCGACCCTGAAACCGCCCTGTTCGCCGGCATCGTGCATGAAGTCGGCGGCTTTTATCTGCTGTCGCGCGCCGAAGCGATGCCGGGGCTGCTTGACGATCATCTCGATGCCTGGCTCGACCACGGCGAAGCGGCCATCGGTCGCGGCGTGCTGCACCAGCTCGCCGTGCCGGCGCCCGTGATGAGCGCCATCGAAGCCTTGTGGGACGGCATGCGCGCGCTGCCACCCGAAACCCTCGGCGACACGCTGCTGCTGGCCAATGACCTGGCGCCGTTCCCGTCGCCGCTGTTCACGCCCGTGGGTGCCACGACTTATGCGGCCGCGGCCACCATCGACTTCGTGTTCGGCCACGGCACGCTCAAGGGCGTGCTGGAAGAGTCGGGCGAAGAGGTCAAGAGCCTGGCCTCGGCGCTGCTCTAGGCAAAAAAATGCCCGCTCGGTGACGAGCGGGCCAAAGTCCAAAACTAGGGATGTCCTGAAAGAGACAGCCTGATCTTATGTCTCGCGGGGTGCTCACTCGGTGCGGTGACTCACACTCACACCATCTTTTCGCACGGATTCAGTTCCCGTTTTTCCACACGCCATTGCCACCCATGGCATGCCGGTCGCATCCCCGCTTTCTGCTAAGGTCACGCCAATCACTGGCGTACGCAACAGTGCGTCCCGACCTTCTGGAGAATCCCATGAAAATCAGCTTGCAGGACCAGGTGGTGCTCGTCACCGGCGGCGATTCCGGCATTGGCCGCGGCATCAGCCTCGCGTTCGCCGAGGCCGGCGCCCAGGTCGTCGTCAATTACAACAGCAGCCGCGACAAGGCCGAAGAGGTCGTCGCGCAGATCACGGGCGCCGGAGGCCGCGCCGTGGCGGTACAGGCCAATGTCGCGAAGGAAGACGATGTCGGGCGCCTGTTCGACGAGACGGTCAAGGCTTTCGGCGGCATCGACATCCTGGTGGCCAACTCGGGCATCCAGAAAGACGCCCCGATCGCCGAGATGACGCTGCAAGACTGGCAAGCCGTCATCGACGTCAACCTCACCGGCCAGTTCCTGTGCACGCGCGCAGCCATCCGGCAATTTCGCGAGCAGGGCAACCGCGGCCGCATGCGCGCCAACGGCGCCATCCTGTGCATGAGTTCCGTGCACGAGATCATTCCCTGGGCCGGCCACGTCAACTACGCGGCCTCCAAAGGCGGCATCGGCATGCTGATGCGCTCCCTGGCGCAGGAAGTGGCGCCGGACCGCATCCGCGTCAATGCCATCGCGCCGGGCGCGATCCGCACGCCGATCAATGCCGAGGCCACCGAAGGTGCGGCAGCCGACAAGCTGCTCAAGCTGATCCCGTATGGCCGCATCGGCGATGTCGACGACGTCGCGGCGCTGGCGCTGTTCATGGCGTCCGACCTGGCCGACTACATGACCGGCACCACGGTGTACGTCGATGGCGGCATGGCACTGTATCCGGGCTTCGAAGACAATGGTTGAACGTTCAGATAATTCGGCCGGCACCCCGCCGCCCAGACCGATTGCCAACCACGGCGCCATCGGCAACCTGGCCACGATGGCACTCGTCGCTACCGACGGCACGATCGACTTTCTGTGCTGGCCCGACTTCGACAGCCCCAGCATCTTCGCCGCCTTGCTCGACCCGGACAAGGGCGGCCACTTCACGCTCGCGCCACAGATGGCCGATGCGCGCGTCGTGCAGACCTACCTGCCCGACACCAACGTCCTGCTCACGCAGTGGCTGAGTGACGAGGCCAGCGTCCAGATCACCGACCTGATGGCCGGCCCCGAGGAAATCGGTCACGGCGCGGCATGCGTGCTGCGGCGCGTGGAAGTCACGAAGGGCGAAGTACGGATGCGGCTCGATTGCCAGCCGCGCTTTGACTATGCGCGCCTGCAGCCCGAGGTCAGCATCACGCAGGACCAGGTGGTGTTTTCCGCCGCCGGCGCGCCGTCGCTGCGCCTGTGCGCGCCGGTCGACTTCACCGCTGTCGACGGCGGCGCCGGCGCCAGCTTCGTGCTGAAGGCCGGCGAGTCGATCGACATCGTCATGGACGAAGAAGGCGACCCGCCCCTTGACCAGGCGGCGCGCGACACGCTGGTCGTCGACGTCGTCGCGCACTGGCGCAACTGGGCCAGGCGCTCGACCTACAAGGGCCGCTGGCGCGAGGACGTCACACGTTCGGCGCTGGTGCTCAAGCTGATGACATCGCGCCGTCATGGCTCGATGGTCGCTGCCGCCACCTTCGGCCTGCCCGAGGTACTGGGCGGCTCGCGCAACTGGGATTACCGCTCGACCTGGATCCGCGACGCCTCGTTCACCGTGTATGCGCTGATGCGCCTGGGCTACACCGACGAAGCCAAGGCGTTCACGCGCTGGTCGGCCGAGCGGCCCAGCCATGGGCCCGATGACGGCCAGCTGCGCATTATGTACGCGCTTGACGGCGGCGAGGTGCAGGCCGAAGTCGATCTCGATCACCTGGCCGGTTATGCCGGCTCGCAGCCGGTCAGGATCGGCAACGATGCGGCGACCCAGCTGCAGCTCGATATCTTCGGCGCCCTGCTCGATGCGGTTTACCTGAGCAACAAGTATGGGGAAGCGATCTCGCACGCCGGCTGGCTGGGCGTGTGCCACGTGGTCGGCTTCGTGTGCGACAACTGGCGCCGGCCCGACGCCGGTATCTGGGAAGGCCGTGAAGCGCCGCGCGAGCACCTGCACTCGCAACTCATGTGCTGGGTGGCGGTCGACCGGGCGATCCGCCTGGCCAGCAAGCGCTCGCTGACCGCCCCGTTCGACCAGTGGATCGCGGCGCGCAACGACATCTCCAACTACATCTGGGCCACCTTCTGGAACAAGGAACTGGGCCACTTCGTGCGCAGCAAGGGCTCCACCGACCTCGATGGCGCGATGCTGATGATGCCGCTGGTGCGCTTCATCGGCTCGACCGACCCGCAGTGGCTGGCCACGCTCGACGCCATCGGCGACCAGCTGGGCGACGACGCGCTGGTGCTGCGCTACGACCGCGACGATGGTCTCGAAGGCGAAGAAGGCGCGTTCGCGGCCTGCTCGTTCTGGTACGTGGAATGCCTGGCGCGCGCCGGGCGCCTGGAGCAGGCGCACAACAATATGGAAAAGTTGCTCGCCTACGGTAACCACGTCGGGCTGTACGCCGAGGAGTTCACCGGCAAGGCCGAGCTGCTCGGTAACTTCCCGCAGGCGTTCACGCACCTGGCCCTGATCAGCGCCGCGACGTATCTCGACAGCGCGCTCGATGGCAGGAACAACCATCCGTGGCAGTTGTAGCGCAAGCACCTTGCACGCCACCTTTCAGGGCGGCGGCAAGATCATCGACCTGGCCGCGGCGTTGCTTCAGGCCGGCGTGCGTAGCGCGGCAGCGCCGAACAGGTTCCCGATCGGCTCGGGTTTGTGCAGCAAGTACCCTTGTGCGTAGTCGATGCCGATCTCACGCACGCGTTCCAGCACTTTGGGCTGGTCGACGAACTCGGCAACCGTCTTGACCCCCACCACGCGGGCCACATCAACGAAACAGCGTACGGCGGCGGCGTCCAGCGGATCGTCGATCACGTCGCGGATGAAGCTGCCATCGATCTTCAGCAGATCGACCTTGAGCGTCTTCAGGTAACCGAACGACGACGCTCCGGCCCCGAAGTCATCGAGTGCGACCCTGACCCCCAGAGCGCGTACCTGTTCGATGAAGATCGCGGCATCGGCCATATTGGTGACGGCAGCGGTCTCCGTGATCTCCAGGCAGATGCAGCGGCAGACCGCACTCCCCGCTTCGGTCAATACGTCGATGGCATACCGGTGAAACGCGCGGTCGCCCACCGACTGGCCTGACAGGTTGATGCACAAGGTTTGCAGCGTACACAAATCGGCCATGTCCTGAATCTGCTGAACGGCGTGCGTCAGCACCCAGCGGTCGATGCGCGTGGCCATGTGGAAGCGCTCTGCAGCCGGCAGGAAGGCCCCCGGCAGAATCAGGCTGCCATCGTTGTCCAGCAGCCGGATCAGCACTTCCGCGTGAAGCCCCGTGGCACCCTCGCCAAGCGGGTCGATGCGCTGCACATAAAGCACAAACCGGCCTTCATCCAGCGCCTGCTCCAGCCGCGCGGCCCACTGCATTTCGCCATGACGTGTACGCATGGCCTGGTCGGTGTCGAACCAGACATGCACACGGTTGCGGCCCGCCTCCTTGGCGGCGTAGCACGAGGTGTCTGCCGCCTGCATGGCGGCGGCCGTGTTGGTCCAGCGGTTGTCCACCGGCACCAGCCCGATGCTGGTCCCGATACGGAAACGTCGGTCGTCGTGCACGAACCTGAACGCTTCCATGCGGTCGCAGATCTGCTGCGCCACACGCAGCGCCTGGTCGGCCATGCAGTGCTCGAGGATGACCGCGAATTCGTCGCCGCCCAGGCGAGCCAGCGTGTCACGCGCGCGCACGGCTTCGCGCAGCAGCTTGGCCACCTGCTGCAGGAGCTGGTCGCCCACCGAGTGGCCGCAGGCATCGTTCACAAGTTTGAACTGGTCTAGATCGATATACAGCAGGGCATGCTCGCTACGGTCCTCCTGCGCCTTGTCCAGGGTTCGGCGCAACCGGGTCTCGAACTCGGCCCGGTTGACCAGGCCCGTGAGGGCGTCGTGCGTGGCGCGGTAGCTCATCTCACCGGACAGTCGACGTTGCTCGGTCACGTCGTGAAAGACCAGCACGACGCCGAGCACATCGCCACTCGGGTTGCGGATCGGTGCAGCGGAATCCTCAATGCCGAACTCGTCGCCATTGCGCGAGATCAGCACGGTGTCCTTGGCCAGGCCCACGATCTTGCCCTGTGCCAGGCAGTTGGCCACAGGGCTCTCGGTGAGATTCCGGGTCTCTGCGTTGACGATATGAAAGACTTGGGTCAGTGGTCGCCCGAGTGCTTCACTGGACAGCCAGCCGGTCATGCGCTCGGCTACCGGGTTCAACCAGGTCACCCGGCTTTCGGCGTCGGTGGTGATCACGGCGTCGCCGATCGACTGCAGCGTCACGCGCAGGAGCTCATGCTGCTCGGCCAGCTGGTTGGCGAGCTCGCGCAGTGGCGTCACATCCCAACTCACGCCCACCATGTGCAGAGCCTGGCCCTCGGCATCACGCCTCACACTGCCAGCGGCACGAAGAAAATGCACGGAGCCGTCGTGCCAGATCACACGAAACTCGGAGCGCAAATCGGTACCGTTTTCCAGGGCCGACTTGAACTCCTGCCTGGCGCGGCTCTGATCGGCTGGGTGAAGGTGGCGAGCCCAGAGCTCGTAGCCGTCCGTACCCGATCCCTCCGGCAGGCCGTACAGCGCGTACATCAGGGCATCGCAAGTGAATACGCCTGTCTGTACGTTCAGCTCCCAGACCCCGATGCCACCGGTTTCGGTCGCCAGCACAATGCGTTGTTGAGCGGCATCGAGGGCCTGGCGGCTTTCCACGCGCTGGGTAATATCCTGAAACACCCCGAACAGCTGCACCGGTTTTCCGCCGTCGAACGTCGCATGGCCCACCACGCGCACCCAGATCCTGCGGCCGCTCTTCTGGATGAAAGGCAGTTCCAGGTCCCAGTCCGTACCGTCGGCCATGGCCTGCGCCACCGCGGCCTCGATGAGGGGACGGGCTTGCGGCGCATAGAAGTCGATTGCCTCGGCCAGCTGGGGCTGGTAATCGAGCTCCACGCCGTGGATGCGACAGGTCTGCTCGGACCAGTGAACGGTGCCGCTGGTGATGTCTACCTCCCAGCCCCCGACCTGTGCCAGGGCGCCGGTGCGGTTCAGCAGTTCCTCGCTCTTGCGCAACCGATCTTCCTGCGCCTTGCGCGCCGTGATATCCAGATGCGTGCCGAACATCCACTCGGGCTGGCCGTCTGCGGTGCTGGTCAGCACCTTGCCGCGGTCGAGCACCCAGACCCAGTGGCCGTCGCGGTGACGCATGCGCGCCTCGCATTCGTAGGTCGCCGTCTCACCCGCAAAGTGGGCTTGCAGCAGCGCAGCGGATCGTGCCATGTCCTCGGGGTGGGCCAGATCGGCCCAGGTCTGGATGGTGGTCGGGGAAAGCTCGTCCAGGGTGGCGCCCACAATCTCGGCCCAGCGCTCATTGAAGCGCGTCTCGCCGGTCTGGACGTTCCATTCCCAAGTGCCCGCGCCGGTGCCCTGAATGATCGCTGCCAGGCGCACGCGCTCGTCGTCGAGTGTCCGGCGCGACTGCAAGCGCTCGGTGATGTCTTCCACCGAACCCACGTAGCCCGTGACCTCGTCATCGCCATCCAGCAAGGCCCGCGCAACAGCGCGCACATGACGCACCGCGCCGTCGTGGTGGCGAACCCGGAACTCCATGTCGAATTCTTGCTTCAGCGGCGCCGCGCGCTCCCATTGGGCGAAAACGGCGGCCTTGTCGTCGGGGTGCAGCGCGTGGCTCCAGCCGTGGCCCAGCGCCTCGGCCTCGCTCAAACCGTAAATGGCTTGCCAGCGAGCATTGGTATAGGTGCAGGCGCCAGCCGCATCGGCGGCGAACATGCCTAACGGAGATGCCTCGCTGAGCGTGCGAAAGCGGGTTTCACTGGCCAGGAAACCCCGTGCCATGCGACGCGATTCCAGTGCCTGGACGACAGCGATCGACAACAGGCGCAGCGTTTCGCGCTGCGTCTCGCTCAGTCGGCGGGGCACCCGGTCGATCACGCATAGCGTGCCGACGTGGGCACCGTCGCTCAGGCGCAGCGTGGCGCCGGCGTAGAAGCGAATGTCTAGCGCGGTTGCAACCAGCGGATTATCGGCGAAGCGAGGGTCGGCCAGGGCATCAGGCACCTCAAAAATGCCGTCATCCAGAATCGCGTGAGCACAGAACGCCGCATCGCGGGGCAGCTCTGTCACCCCGGGCAAGCCAACATTGGCCTTGAACCATTGACGGTCGTGGTCGATCAGGCTGACCAGCGAGATCGGGACGCCGCACACCAGGGCAGCGATTGCCGCCAGGGCATCGAACTCACGTTCGGGCGCGGTGTCGAGGACGCCGAGCCGTTCGAGCGCCCGCAGGCGCTCAGGTTCGTCCAATGGCATCGGTGCAGTCAGCATAAGCGGGCTCGTTCAATGAAATCTCGCCGATTGTCTCACAGCGGCACATCGTCAAATGCCCGAGCTGGGCTGGAACTCCGTCCCATATCGGTGATTCGTCTCTTGAGCGCGTTTCGGTGCCCGGTAGCACAGCCGGGGTCAGGTCTGACATTCGGACACGATCTCAGCCGTGGCCACGTTCAATGGCGTCTCGCCCACGATTAGCATGGCCAAGTGCCAGCGCGTTCCGGCTGCCTGACTGTCGAGATCGTGTCCGAATGTCAGACCTGACCCCGCTTTTCTGTCGAGATCGTGTCCGAATGTCAGACCTGACCCCCGCTTTTTTGTAAGGAATGCGGGACAAAAAAAACCCGCGCCGTTGCCGGGGCGGGTGAAGTCCAAAACTAGGGATGTCCTGAAAGAGACAGTTCCACTATAAATACGGGCACATCGCGGCTCCGTGCGTTGACACACACAAAACCGCAATCGTGCAATCGGTCAGACGACGGCGCCGTCGGTGTCGTCTTTCTCTTTGACCGGCTTGATCAGGTCTTCACGCTTGACGCCCAGCCACATCGCCACGGCCGCGGCCACGAACACCGACGAGTAGATACCGAAGCAGATGCCGATGGCCAGCGCGATTGCGAAGTAGTGCAGCGCGTAGCCGCCGAAGAACAGCATCGACATGACCATCATCAGCGTCGAGCCGTGCGTGATGATCGTGCGCGAGATCGTGCTGGTGATCGCGTGGTCGATCACTTCCGGCACGCTCATGCGGCGCTGCTTGCGGAACATCTCGCGGATCCGGTCGAAGATGACGACCGACTCGTTGACCGAGTAGCCCAGCACCGCCAGCGTTGCCGCCAGCACCGTCAACGAGAATTCCCACTGGAAGAACGCGAAGAAGCCCAGGATGATGACCACGTCGTGCAGGTTGGCGACCACGGCGGCGACAGCGAATTTCCATTCGAAGCGGATCGCCAGGTAGACCACGATGCCCAGGATGACCATCAGCAGCGCGTTCAGGCCGTTCTGGGCCAGCTCCTCGCCGACCGACGGGCCGACGAACTGCACTTGCTGCAGGCTGATCAGCTCTTGCCCGCCTGGTGCGACGCAGCTGGTGCGGTTGAGCACTTCACCCTTGTCGGTCGTCGTTTGCGTCTGCTTGGTGGTGCCTTGCTCGTCGCGGCAGATGGCGTTGAACACAGCCGTCGAGCTGCTCGCCGCCGGCGCGCCTTCGACGATCGGCAGGCGCAGCATGATGTCCTGCGCGGTGCCGAAGCTGGCCACCTCAGGGTGCGAATAGCCCATGCCGCGCAGCGTGTTGCGGATCTTTTCCTGGTCCGCCGCCTTTGGATAGAGCAGCTCCATCACCGTGCCGCCCGTGAACTCCACCGAGAAGTTCAGGGGCTTGGTGATCAGGAAGAACACCGCCGCCACGAATGTGATCACCGAGATCGCATTGAGGACCAGCGCGTGGCGCATGAACGGGATGTCCCGTTTGATCTTGAAAAATTCCATTGTCGTATCCCGGTGCTTACTTCTTGTTAGGCGTCATGCCAGGCTGCCAGACCGTGCCGATCGAAATCTTCGTCAGCTTCTTCTGGCGGCCGTACCACAGGTTGGCGAAACCGCGCGCCACGACCACGGCCGAGAACATCGAGGTCAGGATGCCCAGGCAGTGGACCACGGCAAAGCCGCGCACTGGACCGGAACCGAAGATCAGCAGCGCCAGGCCGACGATCAGCGTGGTCACGTTGGAGTCGACGATGGTGTCCCAGGCATGCTTGGAACCGGCCGAAATCGCCGCCTGCGGCGTCGCGCCGGCACGCAGCTCTTCGCGGATACGTTCGTTCACCAGCACGTTCGAGTCAATTGCCACGCCCAGTGCCAGCGCGATTGCCGCGATACCCGGCAGGGTCAGGGTGATCTGCAGGATCGACAGCAGGGCCAGCAGGAACAGCACGTTGGCCGCCAGCGCCAGCGCTGAGAACACGCCGAACAGGTGGTAGTAGATGACCATGAAGATCGCGATCGCCACGAAGCCCCAGATGGTGGAATGCAGGCCGCGTTCGATGTTCTCGGCACCCAGTTGCGGGCCGATCACGCGTTCTTCGACGAATTCCATCGGTGCCGACAGCGCGCCCGAGCGCAGCAGCAGCGCCAATTCGTTGGCGTCCTGCGAGGTGCCCATATTGGTGATCTGGAAGGTCGAACCCAGTTCGCTCTGGATGGTCGGGGCCGACAACACGTTGTAGACGCCCTTTTCTTTCAGCAGGATCGCCATGCGCTTGCCGACGTTTTCACGCGTGGCCAGGCGGATGCGGCGGCCGCCGTCGCCGTTCAGGTCGAGCGAAACGGCAGGCTGCTGGTTCTGGTCGAAGCTGGCAGTGGCGCTCGAGATCGATTCGCCGGTCAGTATGATGTCGCGCGAGACGACGATCGGTGCACCGCGGCCTTCGGTGAACAGTTCGGAGTTCAGCGGAATCGCTGCCGACAGCTCGGTGCCCGGGGTCACGGTGGTGTCGACCATGCGCAGTTCGAGCGTGGCGGTGCGGCCGATGATGTCCTTGGCGCGGGCAACGTCCTGCACGCCTGGCAGCTGGACCACGATGCGGTCGGCGCCCTGCTGCTGGATGATCGGCTCGGTGGTGCCCAGTTCATTGATACGCTTGGACAGCGTCATGATGTTCTGCTTGATGCCGTCTTCGACCGAGCGCTTGATGGCTTCGGGCTTCAGGCTCACGACCAGCTTCATGTCGGCGCCATCGGCGGCGTCGGCAAAGGCCAGCTCGCTCGACTGCGCGGCCAGCACATTGCGCGCATTGCTGCGGGTGGCGGCATCGCGGAAGCGCACTTCGATGGTGTCGCGCACGCGCTCGATGCCGCTGTGGCGCACGTTCTTGTCACGCAGGTTGCTGCGCACGCTCGACTGCAGGGCCTTGACCTTGTTGTCGAGGACCGCCTTGGTGTCGACCTGCAGCAGGAAGTGCACGCCGCCGCGCAAGTCCAGGCCCAGGCTCATCGGCGCTGCGCCAATGGCCGTCATCCAGGCCGGGGTGTTCTTCACCAGGTTGACGGTGACGATGTAATCGGGATTGGCAGGGTCGCGGTTCAGTTCGCGCTCAAGAGCCAGCTTGGCCTTGAACTGCTCTTCGGTACCGGCGAAGCGCGCGCGCACCGAGGTGGTGTGGCCCGTGCCTTCGAGGGTGATACCGGTGGAAGGAATGCCGGCACGCTTGAGCGCATCCTCGACCACGGTGGTGGAGGCACTCGTGATATTCAGGGTAGAACGGCCTGATGTGACCTGCAACGCCGGCGTTTCGCCGAAGTAGTTCGGTGCCGTGTACAAGGCGCCCAGCAGCAGCGCAATGACGATCAGTAAGTATTTCCAGACGGGATAGCGATTCATAGTGTTCCGGCGTTCAGGTTAGGCAGTGCGGGTTGCCCCGCACGGCGCACAGCAGGGCTTACAGGGCTTTCAGCGTGCCTTTTGGCAGCAGCGTGGTCACCGAATTCTTTTGCACGGTGATTTCGGTGCCGACGGCAACTTCCAGCGTCACATAGGCTTCGGCCACTTTCGAAACACGGCCGACGATACCGCCGGCGGTCACGACTTCGTCGCCCTTGGCCAGTGCGTCCATCATGGCTTTCGCCTCTTTCTGGCGTTTCTGCTGAGGACGGATCATCAGGAAATACATGACCACGAACATCAGGATCAGCGGCAGGAAGGTCGTCAGGCTACCCATGATGCCGGCATCGGCGACAGGGGCAGTTTGCGCGTACGCGTTGGAAATGAACACAAGAGCTCCGATGGTGAAGTTAAAAAAATAAGCGGTGTATTCTAGCATCGGCCAGAAGCCGCAAACCATATCCGGCAGTATGTCGTCTTGCTTTCAGGTATTGCAAGACAAACCGGTCGATATTGCATGCAGCCCCAACCGTCAATACGGCAAGATCGGGGCTGCAGGGTAAGCAAGTGCTTACACGCCGCGCCCGCGGTCGGCCGCGAACTTGACGCGGAACGCCTGGAAGGCATCGGCGTCGATCGCGTCGCGCATTTCCTGCATCAGATTCAGGTAGTAATGCAGGTTGTGGATGGTGTTCAGGCGCGCGCCCAGGATCTCGTTCGAGCGGTGCAGGTGGTGCAGGTAGGCGCGCGAGAAATTCTGGCAGCAGTAGCAGGTGCAGCTCTCGTCGAGCGGCGCCATCTCTTCTTTATAGCGCGCATTCTTGATTTTGACGTCGCCAAAGCGCGTAAACAGCCAGCCGTTGCGGGCGTTCCGGGTCGGCATCACGCAGTCGAACATGTCGACGCCGTTGGCCACGCCATCGACCAGATCTTCCGGCGTGCCCACGCCCATCAGGTAATGCGGCTTGTTCTCGGGCAGGCGCGGGCCGACGTGGGCCAGGATCCGCTTCATGTCTTCCTTCGGCTCGCCGACCGACAGGCCGCCAATGGCCAGGCCCGGGAAGTTGATGTCTTCCAGGCCCGCGAGCGACTCGTCGCGCAGGTGCTCGTACATGCCGCCCTGGACGATGCCGAACAGCGCGTTCGGATTGCCGCCGGCATTGAACTCGTTCATCGAGCGCTGGGCCCAGCGCAGCGACATGCGCATCGATTTTGCCGCTTCTTCAGCGGTGGCCGGGCGGCCGTCGATTTCGTACGGTGTGCACTCGTCGAACTGCATCACGATGTCCGAGTTCAACGCGCGCTGGATCTGCATCGAGATCTCGGGCGACAGGAACAGTTTCGAGCCGTCGATCGGCGAGGCGAACTTGACGCCCTCTTCCGTGATCTTGCGCATCGCGCCCAGTGAAAACACCTGGAAGCCGCCCGAGTCGGTCAGGATCGGACCATCCCAGCCCATGAACTTGTGCAGGCCGCCGAACTTGTTCATCACGTCCACGCCCGGGCGCAGCCACAGGTGGAAGGTATTGCCCAGGATGATCTGCGAGCCGACGTCCTTCAGTTCGATCGGGTCCATCGCCTTGACCGAGCCGTAGGTACCGACCGGCATGAAGATCGGGGTTTCGATGGTGCCGTGGTTGAGCTTCAGGCGACCGCGGCGGGCGTGCGACAGGCCGCTGGTGTCTTTTTTGAGCAGGGTAAATTCGAGCATGTGTTCTCTGACTTATCGTGAGGTGGTGCTCAAGAGCATGGCGTCGCCATAGCTGAAGAAGCGGTATTCATTGGCGATCGCGTGCGCATAGGCAGCGCGGATCGGCGCGTAGCCGGCAAAGGCCGACACCAGCATCAGGAGCGTCGACTTGGGCAGGTGGAAGTTGGTCACCAGGCGCGTGACAGTTTTAAAGGTGTAGCCGGGCGTGATGAACAGGGCCGTGTCGGCGCTGCCAGCGACCAGCTCGCCGCTTTGCGACGCCGACTCCAGCGCGCGCAGGCTCGTCGTGCCGACGGCAATCACGTCGCGGCCTGCGGCTTTGGTGGCGCGCACCGCGTCCACCGTCTCTTGCGCGATCGTGTACCACTCGGTGTGCATCTTGTGTTCGCTGAGGTCTTCGACCCGCACCGGCTGGAAAGTGCCGGCGCCCACATGCAGCGTGACGTAGGCGAAGTTCACGCCTTTTGCAGCCAGGCGGTCGAGCAGCGGCTGGTCGAAGTGCAGGCCGGCCGTGGGTGCGGCCACGGCGCCCGGCTCTTTCGAGTACACCGTTTGATAGCGCTGTTCGTCGAATTCGTCAGCGGTGTGCTCGATGTACGGCGGCAGCGGCAGGCGGCCATGCGCTTCGATCAGGTCGAACACGTCGCCTTCAAAGTGCAGCGTGAAGAATTCGCCGGCGCGCTCGCCTGCCGTCACATCGAAAGCATCGGCCAGGCGGATGCGGTTACCCGGCTTGGGCGACTTCGACGCGCGGACCTGGGCCAGCACCGTGCGGTTGTCGAGCACGCGCTCGACCAGCACCTCGACCTGGCCGCCGGATTCCTTGACGCCGAAGAAGCGCGCCTTGAGCACGCGGGTGTTGTTCATCACGAGCAGGTCGCCCGCCTGCAATTGGTCGACGATGTCGGCGAACTGGCGGTCGATGATCTGGTCGCCATCGAGGTGCAGCAGGCGCGACGCGCTGCGGTCCGGCAGCGGCAATTGCGCAATGCGCTCGGGGGGCAGGTCGAAGTCGAAATCGGATAGCGAATACATGATGTTCAATTGGTTGGGCAAATCTCGGCAAATCAATGCTGCCAGCTTTACAATAGAGGCTTGAAGCGCATACGGCGAACCTTCTATTTTACGTCAGCAAGCGCCACTTTGCCGCAATATGCCCGCCCCTAAAACCACAACGCCCCCAAAAACGCTCGAAAGCAAGCTCGCCCGCCTCGGCCTGCGCACCGACATGGACCTGGTGCTGCACCTGCCGCTGCGCTACGAGGACGAGACCCAGATCATCACGATCCGGGATGCCTGCATGCGCGGCGGCCAGACCTGGCAGGTAGAAGGCATCGTGACCAAGAACGAGATCTCGTTCAAGCCGCGCCGCCAGTTGCTCGTCACGATCGCCGATGCATCGGGCGACCTGCTGCTGCGCTTCATGAATTTCTATGGCAGCCAGGTCAAGCAGATGGCCGAAGGCGTGCGCATCCGCGCGCGGGGCGAACTCAAACACGGCTTTTTTGGCGCCGAGATGGTCCACCCGGGCTACAAGGTCGTCAACGAAGGCGCGCCCCTGCCCGCCTCGCTCACGCCCGTGTACCCGGCCGGCGAAGGCCTGTCGCAAACGGTGCTGCGGCGCGCGATCGCCGACGCGATGAAGCGCATCGACTGGGCCGACACCGTGCCACCCGCGATCCGCAAGCGCATGGACCTGATGGACTTCGAGCCGGCCGTCAAGCTCCTGCACTACCCGCCGGCGGACGTCGACGAGCATGCGCTGATCGAGCGCTCGCACCCGGCCTGGGACCGCATGAAGTTCGACGAACTGCTGGCGCAGCAGTTGTCACTGAAACGCGCGCAGCGTGCGCGCCGCGAAAAAGGCGCGCCGCCACTGCGCGCGGTGGGCAAGCTGTCCGAAGGCTTCCTGGCCGGGCTGCCGTTCGCGCTGACCGGTGCGCAGCAGCGCGTGGTCGAAGAAATCCGCGCCGATCTGCGCGCCGGCTACCCGATGCAGCGCCTGCTGCAGGGTGACGTTGGCAGCGGCAAGACGGTGGTCTCGGCGCTGGCCGCCGCGCAGGCGATCGACAGCGGCTACCAGGCGGCCCTGATGGCGCCGACCGAGATCCTGGCCGAGCAGCACTTCCGCAAGATCGCCGCGTGGATGGAGCCCCTTGGCGTGAAGGTCGCGTGGCTGACCGGCAGCCTGAAGAAAAAGGACAAGGTCGCGTCGAACGCGTTGATCGAATCGGGCGAGGCGCACCTGGTGATCGGCACGCACGCGCTGATCCAGGACTCGGTGCAGTTCGCGAAACTGGGCCTGGTGATCGTCGACGAACAGCACCGCTTCGGCGTCGGCCAGCGCCTCACGCTGCGCAACAAGGGCAGCGACGGCCTGGTGCCGCACCAGCTGATGATGTCGGCCACGCCGATCCCGCGCACGCTGGCAATGACGTATTACGCCGACCTGGAAGTCTCGGTGATCGACGAACTGCCGCCGGGACGCAGCCCGATCGTCACGCGCGCCATCGACCAGAACCGCCGCGACGAAGTCGTCGAACGCGTGTACGCCGCGGCGCTCGAAGGCCGGCAGGTGTACTGGGTCTGCCCGCTGATCGAGGAATCCGAAGCGCTGCAATTGCAGACCGCAACCGAGACCTACGAAACGCTGGCCGAGTCGCTGCCCGACCTGCAAGTAGGCCTGGTGCATGGCCGCATGAAGCCGGCCGAGAAGCAGGAAGTGATGGACGCCTTCACGGCGGGCCAGGTGCATGTGCTGGTGGCGACGACCGTGATCGAGGTGGGCGTGGACGTGCCCAATGCGTCGCTGATGGTGATCGAGCATGCAGAGCGGTTCGGCCTGTCGCAGCTGCACCAGTTGCGCGGGCGCGTGGGCCGCGGTTCGGCGGCGTCGGTGTGCCTGCTGCTGTACCAGTCGCCGCTGGGCCAGGTGGCCAAGCAGCGCCTGTTGACGATGCGCGAAACGACGGACGGCTTCGAGATCGCGCGGCGCGATCTGGAGATTCGCGGGCCTGGTGAATTTCTGGGCGCGCGCCAGTCAGGACAGGCGATGCTGCGCTTTGCCGACCTGGAGATCGACCAGTGGATGGTCGACCGGGCGCGCGACGTGGCGCAATGGCTGCTCGATGGCGAGACGCCGGAAAAGATGGCGGTCGTCGATGCGCACCTGGCGCGCTGGCTGGGTGGGCGTGAAGAGTTCTTGAAGGTTTAGACGGCGCGCAGGGCGGCGGGCGGCGATGCGGGCGCCATGCTGACGGTGCAATGGCCACCCTCCGTCTGGTGCAATCGCAACTGGCTGCAAGCTTCGATCATCGTCCGCAGCTTGGCATGACCATGCGCTGCCGGAGAAAACCCGGGACTGGCTTGCCTCAGTTGGTTTCCAAGCTCGCTCAGCTTGACCGATCCATTGGGCGAGGCCTTTGCGACTTTGCGGACCGTCTTGACCAGGAGATTCCGCCAGTCGACGACGGTCTTCACGGCGTCCGCCGCAGCCGGTGGCGCTTCGACGACCGGTGCGGTCAGTACCGCCTCATGAAATGCGTCACAGGCACACCGCAAGGCCGCAGGCGTTTTCGCTTCACCACATACATGCACGCCGGCCCCGCGCTCCTGAAGCTTGCGGCACAAGCCGACAAAATCCGAGTCGCTCGTGACAATCACGAACTGGTTGGCGCGCCCGTCCAGCAGCATCTCGAGTGCGTCCAGCGCCAGCGCGATATCGGCCGTGTTCTTCCCGCCCACATACTGGAATTGCAGGCACGGCGCGAAGCCGTGGCGGATCAGCGCTTCCTGCCACTTGTTGGTCAGCGAAGCCGCGTTGCCGTAACCGCGCCGCAGCACCACACGCCCAAGGCTCGATGCATGTTGCATCGCCTGATCGAGCACGGCGCTCTGCGCATTTTCGCAATCGACCAGTACTGCGACATTCCGTTCTGCAGGCATGAGAATTCCTGTTAGGCAACAACTTAACTCTAGCAGGATATTGACGACGGGCGGGTGGGATTTCCCGTCTGGCCGCTTACCGTGTTGTACAAACGCACTGTGACAATCCGTTAGAAATTTGCTCCCTGTTTGCGGCTATCTTGGCTGAGTTGCAACGCCCTGCCCGGGGCAGATGCGCTTCTCACTTACCATTCAACACGGAACCTGGCATGCCTATCGTCGGACTCGGACTGCATTTTTTGATCGCGCTGTTCTTCGCGGTCCATGCGCTGCGCAACGGGCGCCAAATGTACTGGCTGCTGATCCTGTTTTCGTTCCCGGTCCTGGGCAGCCTTGCCTATTTCGTGGCCGAGTACCTGCCCGCGTCGCGCCTTCAGCGCCAGGGCCGCATCGCCACCCGCGCGCTGCAGAAAACCATCGATCCGGGGCGCGACGTGCGCGAAGCGCGGCGCGCGTTCGACCTGACCCCGACCGCCCACAACCAGATGCGCCTGGCCGCCGCGCTGCTGGGTGCGGGCCAGTCCGACGAAGCCGTGCAGCATTACGATGCGTGCCTGCGCGGGCCGTTCGCGGGCGATCCGGAAGTAGTGCTGGGCGCCGCGCGCGCCAATGCGGCGCATGGCCAGCCAGCGGCAGCGATTGCGCTGCTCGCGTCGCTGCAAGATCGGCAGCCGGGCTTTCGCGCCGATGAAGTCGGGCTGGCACTGGGCTGCGCATATGCCGCGAACAATCAGCAGCTTGAAGCCGGCGTGCAGTTCGAGTCAGTGGTGGAGCGCTTCGGCAGTATCGATGCGCGCGTCGAACTGGTGCTGTGGGCCATTGCCAACGGCAAGAATGATGTGATGCAGCGTGAGCTGCAAGAGATCGCGCACGCGCGCAAGCACATGGAAAAGCACACGCGGGACCTGCATCGCGACTTGTTCAGGCGGCTGGATGGGGCGATCGCGTCGACGCCACCAGCTGCCTGACTCGGAACATACCTTTATTGGGTACGATCATGCCCATATTGGGTTCCGCCGTGCCATCCATCGATCAATGCATGAACACGGACATCGGCCACCTCTGGCCGGGCACGTAACCACTGCTCGACGGCCTCGCGATCGTCTTCGCCCGGTGAGCCGCGTTCCAACGTCGTGATGACGCCAGATGTTGCGGTCAGAGGGAAGCGTCCGCCGAAACCGCCACCGAGCAAACCACGTCCCTCGAGAAATCCGAACAGGCCATCGGTAAAGCCGTAGTAGGACTCGACATCGATCGGCTCACTGAACGTCAGCTCGACATCGAAGACATACTCCGTAAATTCGCCAAGGCGCAGCTTCTTGCGTTGACGTTGATTGAGGCGCCGTACACGGGCGGTCGAGCGGGCATCGCGTTTCATGGTGTCCTTGTTGTTCTCGGTGTTATCCGAACCGCCGGTGGCGGTTCGATCGTGTCGTCAGCATGCGAACGTGAGCCGGTTCCCGAACGGATCCTTGATGCTCAATTCACGTGAGCCCCATGGCGTATCCTCGATCTCCGGCCTTGCGTAGCCATATTGTCTGGCCGTCAGCCCGGCATGCAGCGCATCGATATCGTCAACGGCGATCCGCAGCGCCGCACCAGGACAGCAATCGCCATGATGTTCGCTCAGGTGCAGCACGCACCCGTCACGCGCAACCTGCAGGTACAGCGGCAGGTCGGGCGCGAAGCGATGCTCCCAGTCGACCTTGAAGCCGAGGTAGTCGACATAGAACTGCCTGGCCTTGGCTTCATCGAAGATACGCAGGATCGGCGTGACGGCGCCAAGCATCATGCTGGCGGGCGTACGCGGTCTGCCTCGTAACGCAAGCCGATCTGCCGGCGGATCTCGTCCATCACGCCCATCAGCGCCAGCGTTTCGCGCTGCGTCATCACCGGGCTTTCCAGCAAACCGGCTTGCCAGCAGCGCTGCGCCTCGATCGCTTCGTGCACGTAGCCGTTGCCGAGATACGGCGTGTCGATCGTGCGCGAGGTGCCGTCGTCGAGCATGACCGTGACCGAGGTCGCGCAGTGAAAGCGCGTGTTCATCCGCACATGGCCACGCTCGCCCGCCACCGTCAGTTCGGCCGGCGTGCGCGCCAGCAGCGAGCAGCTGCAGACCGACATGCCGCCGCCTTCGTGCTTGAGCGTGAAGCCCGTCTGCACGTCGACGCCGGTCGGGCCCATCTCGGCCTGGGCGCGGATTTCCGTCACCGGGCCAAGCAGGCCCGCAGCGATCGACAGCGGATAAATGCCCAGGTCGAGCAGCGCGCCGCCGCCCAGCTCGGGATTGAAGACGCGGTGCTCGGGGCCGAACGTGGCGGCGAACCCGAAGTCGGCCACTACCTGGCGCGGCGTGCCGATTTCGCCGGACGCCAGGATGCGCTGGACTTCCTGGTAGGCCGGCAGGTAGCGCGTCCACATCGCCTCCATCAGGAACAGGCGCTTCGTGCGTGCCAGCGTGACAACCTGCTCGGCTTCGCGCAGGTTCATCGTAAACGGCTTTTCGCACAGGACGCCCTTGCCGGCGCGCAGGGCCATCAACGCATTCTCGACGTGCTGCGGGTGCGGCGTGCCGATGTAGACCAGGTCGATGTCCGGGTTCGCAGTCAGGGCCTCGTACGAGCCGTAGCTGGCCAGCGCGCCGAATTCACGGCCGAACTTGTCGGCCGTTTCCTGGCTGCGTGACGCCACGCCGGCCAGCACCGCGCCCGGCACATCCTTGAGTGCAGTGGCAAAAGCATGGGCAATCTTGCCCGTGCCGAGGATTCCCCAACGTACCGCTTCAGCCATGCACATTCTCCTTGGTTAGTCCGTCCGGCGTGGACGGAACACGGTGGTATCACGATAAAAATCGGCGTCCTGCCCCGGCCACCAGCCCGGCACGCCCAGCACCTGCAGCGGTGTGAAGCCCGCTGCGGCGCCATTGCTCGCCAGGCCTTCGCCCGCCAGTGCCGCGGCCACCTCGCGGTCGATCCAGGCGCGGCGCGCAGCCGGCGCGAGTAGAAAGTAAGCGTCGTCCACGAACACGACGCGCGTGTGCGCCGTGATCGCCTTGCGCGGCGTGACCAGCTTTTCCATCAGCGCGTGGCCGAACAGCCAGACCTCGGCGTCGCGGCCGAACAGGGCGCGCCCGTCGTACAGCGCTTGAAGCCAGCGGTGCGCGCGCAGGTCGTCGACCAATGCACGCCCAGCGGCATCGTCGCGCACCACCAACAGCGCCGCGTTCTCGTCGAAGATCGTGGCGGCGTCGCGCGCCGGTCCACGCGACTTGCCCACGCCGGCCTGCGCGATCTGCGCCGCCTGCAGCGTGTTCAGGGCGCGTTTGATACCCGGGAACGTCTGCCACACCAGCGCATTGAAAAAGTCGTGCAGATTGTCGCGCGTGGGCACCTGCCCCGTCGCGCCAATGAATGCCTCGTACGCCATGCCGTCGGGCAGGCTCGCTTGCGGCACGAAGCACAGCGGCTGGCCGGCGCCGTTGCGCAGGTCCAGCGCGCGCGCCGCGACATTGAAGGCGTCGATGAAGCCATCGGGCGGCGGCGCGGCGCGCTCGAAGGCCGGACGCACCGTGTCGTACCACGGCTGCGCCCAGTCGATCGGCGGCAGCATCGGTGTTACAGCATCTTCCAGTTGATGGTCTCGCCCGCATTGAGCGGTACCAGCTGGTGCTCGGCCATCGGCACCGAGTCGGGCAGGACCCAGGCTTCGCGCTTGAGCGTGATCGTGCCCTCGTTGCGCGGCAGGTTGTAGAACGCCGGGCCGTTGAAGCTGGCGAACGCCTCCAGCTGGTCGAGCGCGCCGGCCTGGGCGAAGGCTTCGGTATACATCTCCATCGCGTGCAGCGCCGTGTAGCAGCCCGCGCAGCCGCAGGCGGCGTACTTGGTGTGCACCGCGTGCGGGGCCGAGTCGGTACCCAGGAAAAAGCGCTCGTCGCCGCTGGTGGCGGCGGTGACCAGCGCCAGGCGGTGTTCTTCGCGCTTGAGCACCGGCAGGCAGTAGAAGTCCGGGCGGATGCCACCCTTGAACAGCTCATTGCGGTTGTACAGCAGGTGGTGCGCGGTGATGGTGGCGGCGATCGGGCCTTCGGCTTCGGCCACGTACTGGGCCGCATCCTTGGTGGTGATGTGCTCGAATACGACCGGCAGGGCCGGCATGTCGCGGCGCAGCGGGCGCATGACGCGCTCGATGAACACGGCTTCGCGGTCGAACAGGTCGATGTCGCTATTGGTGACTTCGCCGTGTACCAGCAGCGGCATGCCGATTTCCTGCATCACTTCGAGCGTCTTGTAGCACTTGGTCAGGTCGGTCACGCCGGCATCGGAATTGGTCGTGGCGCCGGCCGGGTACAGCTTGACGGCGTGGATGAAGCCCGTGTCCTGCGCGCGGCGGATCTCGTCCGGGTTGGTGTT
Organism: Telluria sp. LT2P80; assembly: GCF_059685955.1. Taxonomy (NCBI): domain Bacteria; kingdom Pseudomonadati; phylum Pseudomonadota; class Betaproteobacteria; order Burkholderiales; family Oxalobacteraceae; genus Telluria; species Telluria sp. LT2P80. Next base: position 311,297 of record NZ_JCASIO010000007.1, read on the forward strand.
GTCGGTCAGGTACAGCGTCATCAGGGGCTCGAACTGCACGCCCTCGGGCAGCGCAGCCAGGATCCGGGCGCGGTAGTCCAGCGCCATCGCGGTCGTGGTGACGGGCGGGCGCAGGTTCGGCATCACGATCGCACGCGCGAACTGGCGCGCGCTGTGCGGCAGCACGCTGGCCATGGCCGCGCCGTCGCGCAGGTGCAGGTGCCAGTCGTCTGGACGGGTGATGGTGATGGTGTCGGGGATTTCGATGGTGGACATGGCGGCTCTCGGAAAACGGATGGCGTATTTTACCTGTGCCGGGGCGCCGTGGATCACCGCGCAACGCGGGCAATGACGCACGCGACGGCATGCTTGACAGCACCAACAGCGGCTAGGATACTGCGGAACTTGCCATAATCTTCAGAATCAACTGGTCTTTCGGTCCTCGACAGCCAGCCACTGCCCGAACAATTCACCAGCGACAGCGCCGTTGCCGCGGGTGTCGCACAGGTCCCAAAGACAGGAAGCTTTATGAACAATCGAAACCGCCTGACCACTTTTATTCTGATCGCGCTGGTGATCGGTATTCTGGTCGGCTATCTGGTCAACACCAACACGGACACGGCTGGCGCGCAAAGCTTCGCCGACACGATGTCGTTGATCACGACGCTGTTCCTTCGCCTGATCAAGATGATCATCGCGCCGCTGGTGTTTGCCACCCTGGTGGTCGGCATTGCCAAGATGGGCGATGCCAAGGAAGTCGGCCGCATCGGCGTCAAGGCGCTGGGCTGGTTCTTCATCGCCTCGCTCATCTCGCTGTCGCTGGGCCTGATCCTGGTGAACCTGTTCCGTCCCGGTGACGCGCTGTTCGCTGCCGGCATGATGCCGCCAGTGGGCACGGATGCGGGCATTACCACCACCGGCCTGACGATGAAGGACTTCATCACCCACCTGGTGCCAACCTCGATTGTCGACGGCATGGCCCGCAACGAGATCCTGCAGATCGTCGTGTTCTCGGTGTTCTTCGGCACCGCTGCCGCTGCCGTCGGCGCGCGCGCCACGCCGATGATCGACGCCATTGACGGCGTCGCCCACGTCATGCTCAAGCTGACCGGCTACGTGATGAACTTCGCACCGATCGCGGTGCTGGCCGCCGTCTCGGGCATCATCGCCAAGAGCGGCCTGGGCGTGCTGTCGACGTACGGCGTCTTCATGGCCCAGTTCTACTTCGGCATTGCGCTGCTGTGGGTGGTGTTGATCGGCATTGGGATGATCTTCGTCGGCCCGCGTATCCTGCGCCTGATCGCCGAACTGCGCGGCCCGACCCTGCTGGCCTTCTCGACCGCATCGTCCGAAGCGGCGTTCCCGAAGACCCTGGAAGGCCTGGAGCGTTTCGGCGTCAAGAACCGCCTGGCCTCGTTCGTGCTGCCAATCGGTTACTCGTTCAACCTCGATGGCTCGATGATGTACTGCACTTTCGCCGCCGTCTTCATCGCCCAGGCCTACGGCATCGAGCTGTCGATGAGCACCCAGATCACGATGATGCTGGTGCTGATGCTGACCTCCAAGGGCATGGCCGGCGTGCCGCGCGCGTCGCTGGTCGTGATCGCCGCCACGCTGAACCAGTTCGACATCCCGGAAGCCGGCCTGCTGCTGCTGCTGGCGATCGACCACTTCCTGGACATGGCCCGCTCGGCCACCAACGTCATCGGCAACGGCATCGCCACCGCCGTCGTGGCCAAGTGGGAGGGCGAGCTCGGGGAACCGAACGCCGAACCCGCCATTTCACCACTGCGCTAGGCGCGGCGGGCATTGCCTGACACCGGAAGGCCTTCCAGCGATGGAGGGCCTTTTTTTCATGAAAATAACGAGGGACGAACGATGAAAACCATACTGGCCGCCGGCATGCTGCTGGCCTTGAACAGCGCGTACGCCGCCACCCAGACAGTCGATTGCGGCCGCTTGCTGGACGTGCAGCAAGGCACCTGGCGCGAACGCGTCAGCATCGTCATCGAGAATGGCAGCATTGTCTCGGTCGGCCCCATGACCGGCGCCGCCGGCAACATCGACCTGTCACGCCACGCCTGCCTGCCCGGCCTGATCGACATGCACGTGCACCTGACCAGCGAAACCCAGCCGGCGGTCGACGCCTACCGCGACCGCCTCACCGCCAACCCGGCCGACATGGCCTACCGTTCGATCAAGTTTGCCGAGCGCACGCTGATGGCAGGCTTCACGACGGTGCGCGACCTGGGCGCAGCCGATGACCTGAACATCGCGCTCAAGCGCGCGATCGCCGCCGGCGACGTACCGGGCCCGCGCATGTTCACGGCCGGTAAATCGCTGGCCACCACGGGCGGCCATGCCGATCCGACCAACAATCTGTCGCACTTTTTGAACGAGAAGATCGGCACGCCCGGCCCGGTCGAGGGTGTGCTCAACAGCCCTGAGGAGGCGCGCCAGGCCGTGCGCCAGCGCTACAAGGATGGTGCGGACCTGATCAAGGTGACGGCCACCGGCGGTGTGCTGAGCCAAGCCGCCAGCGGCCAGAACTCGCAGTACACCGAGGACGAACTGCGCGCCGTGGTCACGACCGCGAAGGATTACGGTTTTCGCGTGGCGGCCCACGCCCACGGCGCGGAAGGCATGAAGCGCGCGCTGCGCGCCGGCGTCGACTCGATCGAACATGGCACGCTGATGGACGACGAAGTCATCACGCTCTTCAAGAAGACCGGCGGCTGGTACGTGCCGACCATCTCGGCCGGCCGCTACGTGGCGGACAAGGCCAAGGTGCCGAATTACTACTCGGCGCTGGTGCAGCCCAAGGCGGCGGCGATCGGGCCGCAGCTGCAGGCCACGTTCGCCCGCGCCCACAAGGCCGGCGTAAAGATCGCGTTCGGCACCGATGCCGGCGTGTTCCCGCATGGCGAGAATGCGAAGGAATTCGGCTACATGGTCGAAGCCGGCATGACACCGATCGACGCAATCCGCGCCGCGACCGTCAATGCGGCCGTGCTGCTGGATCAACCCAAGCGCCTGGGCGCGATCGCGCCGGGGTTCGCGGCCGACATCATCGCAGTTGAGGGCGACCCGCTCAAGGACGTCAAACTACTCGAGCAGGTCAAGTTCGTGATGAAGGATGGCGTCGTCTTTAAAAAGCTGTAAGCTGCCGGGTTTATAAAACCCGGAGACCTTCATGCTGTTCCCGCGCTCTGCCCACGCCGCCCTGTGCGGCGTTCTTTTTCTGTTTGCGGCCGCCGTCCAGGCCCAGACCGCCAAGCTGCCGAACGTGACGATCCTCGCCACCGGCGGCACCATCGCCGGGACGGGCGCCAGCAGCACGACCACGGTCGGCTATACCGCTGCCACCGTCGGCGTGCAATCGCTGATCGCAGCCGTGCCCGAGATCGCGAAGGTGGCCAACGTCACCGGCGAACAGGTATTCCAGATCGCCAGTGAAAACATCAGCGATGCGCAGTGGCTGCAACTGGCCAAGCGCGTCAACGTGCTGCTGGCGCAAAGCAGCGTCGATGGCATCGTCATCACGCACGGCACCGACACGCTGGAAGAGACGGCATACTTTTTGAACCTGGTCGTCAAGAGCAGGAAGCCGGTGGTGGTGGTCGGCTCGATGCGGCCGTCAACGGCGCTGTCGGCCGACGGCCCGATCAACCTGTACAACGCGGTGCGCCTGGCGGGCACGCCTGACGCGACGGGGCGCGGCGTGCTGGTGGCGATGAATGACCAGATCCATGCGGCGCGTGACGTCACCAAGGCCAATACGACGACGGCGGACACCTTCCGCACGACCGAGCTGGGCATGGTCGGCTACATCCAGGGCGGCAAGCCGTTCTTTTATCGCGACGTGACGCGCAAGCACACGGTCGATACCGAGTTCGATCTAGCCAAACTCGATGCGCTGCCGCAGGTGGACGTGGCGTACGCGTATGCGAACGTGGGCGATGTGGCGGTCAATGCGCTGGTGGCAGCCGGCGCCAAGGGGCTGGTGCATGCGGGTGTCGGCAACGGCAGCCTGCCTGCCAAAACCAAACCGGCGCTGGTGGCTGCACGTGCCAAGGGCGTCATCGTGGTGCGCGCGAGCCGCGTGGGACAGGGCATCGTGGCGCGCAATGGCGAAGCCAATGATGATCAGCTGGACTTCGTGGTGGCCGATACGCTCAGTCCCCAGAAGGCACGTATCCTGCTGATGCTGGCGCTGACCAGAACGACCAGCACCAGCGAAATCCAGCGGATGTTCTACACGTATTGATTACGCGCCGGATACCGTAGGGTGGACGGTTGCGCCGTCCACGCGTTCAAACGCTTCCGGCACCAGCGGCGGCGAGGCCACATCCTCGTCAGGCCGCGCCAGCTGCCGGTCCCACATCTGCGCATACAGGCCGCGCGCCGCCAGCAGCGAACCATGTGTGCCGCGCTCGACGATCTTGCCGTGATCGAGCACGATGATCTGCTGCGCATCGGCGATCGTCGAGAGGCGGTGCGCAATCACCAGCGTCGTGCGGTTCTTCGCGATCTCTTTCAACTGCGCCTGGATTGCCTGCTCGGCGCGTGAGTCGAGCGCCGACGTTGCTTCATCGAAGATCAGCAGCGCCGGGTCTTTCAGCAGCGTGCGCGCGATCGCCACGCGCTGCTTCTCGCCACCGGACAGTTTCAGGCCCCGCTCACCCACCATGCTTTGATAGCCATCCGGCAGGCTTTCGATGAAGTCGTGGATCGACGCCGCGCGCGCAGCCGCCACGATGTCGTCGCGGCTGGCGCCGGGCCGGCCATACGCGATGTTGTATTCGATCGTGTCGTTGAACAGCACTGTATCTTGCGGGACGATGCCGATTGCCGCGCGCAGCGACGACTGGGTGATGTCGCGCAGGTCCTGGCCATCGATCCTGATTGCACCGCCGTTCACGTCATAGAAGCGAAACAGCAGGCGTGACAGCGTGGACTTGCCCGAGCCGCTGTGGCCCACCACCGCCGTCGTGGTGCCGGCGGCGATGGTGAAGTCGACATCGAACAGGATCTGGCGCTTGGTCTCGTAGCTGAATTCCACGTGCGAGAACTCGACCTGCGCGCCCTTGATATCCAGCGGCAGCGCCTTGGGGCCGTCGGCCACTTCGCGGTTCTGGTCGAGCAGGCCAAACAGGCGCTCCATGTCGGCCAGGCTTTGCTTGATCTCGCGGTAGATCACGCCCAGGAAGTTCAGCGGCATGTACAGCTGGATCATGAAGGTATTGACCAGCACCAGGTCGCCCAGGCTCATGGTGCCGTTGATGACGCCCTGCGTGGCGCGCCACAGGATCAGCGTGACGGCAGTCGCGATGATCAGCGACTGGCCCGTGTTCAGGACCGACAGCGACGTCTGCGAGCGCACGCCGGCGTTCTCGTAGTTCTTCAGGCCCTCGTCATAGCGTTTGGCTTCGTAGTCTTCGTTGCCGAAGTATTTCACCGTTTCGTAATTGAGCAGCGAGTCAATCGCCTTGGTACTGGCTTTCGATTCGAGATCGTTCATCGTGCGCCGGAAGTGCGTGCGCCATTCGGTGACCACCACGGTAAAGGTGATGTACGAGGCCAGCGCCACGGCGGTGATGATGCTGAACCAGATGTCGTAGTTCAGTATCAGGTAACCCAGTACCAGCGTGATCTCGACCAGCGTCGGCAGGATGTTGAAGAGCGAGTACGAGATCAGCGAGTTCACGCCGCGCGTGCCGCGCTCGATGTCGCGCGTCATGCCGCCCGTCTGCCGGTTCAGGTGAAAGCGCAGCGACAGCGCATGCAGGTGACGGAACACGCGCAGCGCGATCGTGCGCACGGCGCGCTGCGTCACGCGCGCGAACAGAAATTCACGCAGCTCGGTGAAGACAGTCATCGACAGCCGCAGCAAACCGTAGGCGATCAGCACGCCAACGGGCAGCACCATCAGTGCGTGCGGATGCGCGGGATCGATGGCCAGGCCGTCGATCAGCCGCTTGAGCACCAGCGGCACGCCGACGTTGGCCATCTTGGCCGCGACCAGTGCGCCCATGGCGGCCAGCACGCGCCACTTGTAGACCCACAGGTACGGGAACAAGGTCTTGAGCGTTGCCCAGTCGTTGCGGGGAATGCCGGTAGGGTCCGGCGGAAGTGAGGTATTGCGGCGCATGGGGAGACTTTTGTGGTTCAATTCGGGTCGATTGTAGCTTTTACCGAGAATTCACGATGACCACGCCCGAAAATACCGTTACCACGCCCAGTACCATTCGCCTCCCCGCCGGCAAGATGCCCGAACTGCGGGTCATGCCCGCACCGTCCGACGCCAATGTGTATGGCGATGTATTCGGCGGCTGGATCATGGCCCAGGTCGACCTGGCCGGTTCGCTGCCGGCCACGCGCCGCGCCAATGGCCGCGTGGCGACCATCGCCGTAAACTCGTTTTTGTTCAAGAATCCGGTGTTCGTCGGCGACCTGCTGTCGTTCTATGCCGATATCACCAAGGTGGGCAACACGTCGATCACGGTGTTCGTCGAGGTGTACGCCGAGCGCAACCGGCTGGCGGCCGAGGTGGTCAAGGTGACCGAGGCGACGCTGACCTACGTGGCCACCGGCCCGGATCGCAAGCCGCGCCAGTTGCCGCCGCTCGAATCGCTGATCGCAAACCGGTGATCCGGTCGTGAAAAAGGCCGCCATCATGGCGGCCTTCAGAACGTCACGCCGGCATCAGCCCGGCTTTTTTTCGTCGCGCAGTTCGCGCCGCAGGATCTTGCCGACGTTCGTCTTCGGCAGCGTCTCGCGGAACTCGACGAACTTCGGCCGCTTGTAACCGGTCAGCTGCTCCTTGCAGAACGCGGTGACCTGGTCGACGGTGAGGCTGGCATCCTTCTTGACCACGTACAGCTTGACCGCCTCGCCCGAATGCTGGTCAGGCACGCCCACGCACGCCACTTCGAGCACGCCCGGCATCGACGCGACCACGCCTTCGACCTCGTTCGGGTACACATTGAAGCCCGAAACCAGGATCATGTCCTTCTTGCGATCGACGATGCGCGTGTAGCCCTTGTCGTCCATGATGCCGATGTCACCGGTCTTGAAGAAGCCGTCGGGCGTCATAACCTTGGCCGTTTCGTCATCGCGCTGCCAGTAGCCGGCCATGACCTGCGGCCCGCGCACGGCGATTTCGCCGGGGGTGCCGAACGGGACGGCGTTGCCGGCATCGTCCAGGATGCGCAGTTCGGTCGATGGCAGCGGCAGGCCGATGGTGCCGGTGAACTCGCTGATATCGCAGCGGTTGGCGGTGACCACGGGCGACGTCTCGGACAAGCCGTAGCCTTCGACGATCGGGATGCCCGTCGTCTTGAGCCACTTGTCGGCCACCGCTTTTTGCACGGCCATGCCGCCGCCCGGGCACACCATCAGGCCCGAAAAATCGAGCTTGGCGAAATCGTCGTTGTTCAGCAGGCCGTTGTACAACGTGTTCACGGCCGGGAAGATGTTGATGCGGTAGCCACCCAGCTCCTTGATGAAGCCCTTGATGTCGCGCGGGTTCGGGATCAACAGGTTCATGCCGCCCACGCGCAGGCCGAGCAGCGCGCAGACCGTCAGCGCATAGATATGGTACAGCGGCAGCGCGCAGGCAAACTGCGCCTGCTGGCCCGCCAGCTGGCGCCCCAGGGTCGGCGCGAACCAGGCCTCGTTCTGCAGCACATTGGCGATCACATGGCGGTGCAGCAGCACCGCGCCTTTCGACACGCCCGTGGTGCCGCCCGTGTACTGCAGGAAGGCGATGTCGTCATGGCCGATCGCAATCTGCCCCAGCGTTTCGCGCGCGCCGTCGGCCAGCACCTTGTTGAAGGCGACCGCACCTGGCAGCGAATAGGCCGGCACCATCTTCTTGACCTTGCGCACCACCAGGTTGACCAGCGTGCCTTTCAGGCCGCCCAGCAGGTCGCCCATCGTGGCCAGGATGACGTGTTTGACCTGTGTCTGGCCGAGCACCTGTTCCAGCGTGTGGGCGAAGTTTTCCAGCACCACGATCGCCTCGGCGCCCGAGTCGGTCAGCTGGTGCTGCAGCTCGCGCGGGGTGTAGAGCGGGTTGACGTTGACGACGACATAGCCGGCGCGCAGCACGGCAGCCAGCGCCACCGGATACTGCAGCACGTTGGGCATCATCAGCGCCACGCGCGCGCCGGGTTTCAGGCCCTTCGCCTGCAGCCAGGCGGCCATGCGCTGCGACATCGTATCGAGTTCGGAAAACGTGATGGACTTGCCCATGCAGGCATAGGCCTTGCGGTCGGCGTACTTGCGAAACGCCTCCTCGAGCAAATGCGCCAGCGAGCGATATTGCGTCGCATCGATCTCTGCCGGTACACCGGTTTCGTACGACGTGAGCCAGAATTTGTCCATGTATTCCACTGCCTTCCTTGTTGGTTCCAATAAAACGCCGAAGCCGCCTCGCAGGCGGCTTCGGCTGGTTGCCCATCGTCCGCCGTGACTTACGCCACCGTGTCCGCCTGCTTTTCGTCCCGCAGCGCGCGGCGGAGAATCTTGCCGACGTTGGTCTTGGGAAGCTCATCGCGGAACTCGATGTACTTGGGGCGCTTGTAGCCGGTGAATTCCTGCTTGCAGTAGGCCAGCAAGTCGTCCGTCGTGAGGCCCGGGTCTTTTTTTACCACGAATACCTTGACCGCCTCGCCCGAATGGGCGTCCGGCACACCGACCACGGCGCACTCGAGCACCCCTGGATGGCCGGCGATCACGCCTTCGAGCTCGTTCGGGTAGACGTTGAAACCCGAGACCAGGATCATGTCCTTCTTGCGATCAACGATCCTGACGTAGCCGTTGGCGTCCATGATGCCGATGTCGCCCGAGCGGAAGAAGCCGTCGGCCGTCATGACCTTGGCGGTTTCGGCCGGCTGTTTCCAGTATCCCTGCATGACTTGCGGACCGCGGATCGCGATCTCGCCGCTCTCGCCCAGCGCCACCGGATTGCCGGCATCGTCGATGATGGCGATGTCGGTCGATGGCACCGGCAAGCCGATGGTGCCGGTGAAGTCCAGCACGTCGGCGCGGTTGCAGGTGGCCACCGGCGACGTCTCGGACAAGCCGTAGCCTTCGATGATGGCCACGCCGGTGATATCGCGCCATTTGTCGGCCACGGCCTTTTGCACCGCCATGCCGCCGCCATTGCAGATGCGCAGACCGGAGAAATCGAGGTGGGCGAAATCGGGGTTGTTCACCAGCGCGTTGTACAGCGTGTTCACGGCCGGCAGCATGTTGAAGCGGTACTTGGCCAGTTCTTTGACGAAGCCGGGGATGTCGCGCGGGTTCACGATCAGCACGTTCAGGGCGCCCATGCGCATGCCCCACATGGCGCACGCGGTCAGCGCAAAGATGTGATACAGCGGCAGCGCGCACACGATTGTCAAAGGCTCGCCGCCCGCCTCGCCCAGCGCCGGCGCCGACCACGCTTCGCTTTGCAGCACGTTGGCGATCACGTTGCGGTGCGTGAGCGTGGCGCCTTTTGAGGGCCCGGTGGTACCACCCGTGTACTGCAGAAAGGCGACGTCGCCGGCCTTGAGCGTGGCCGGCTTGAAGGTCATGCGGGCGCCCTGCGCCAGCGCGTCCTTGAAGGTCACCATGTTCGGCAGCGAGAACTCGGGCACCATCTTCTTGACGTGACGGACCACGAGGTTGACCACCATGCCCTTGACGCCGCCAAGCAGCTCGCCCATGTTCGCCACCACCACGTGGCGCAGCGGCGTCTTGCCCATCACCTTCTGCACGGTGTGGGCAAAGTTTTCCAGCACGATGATGGCTTCGGCGCCCGAGTCAGTGATCTGGTGTTCGAGTTCGCGCGCGGTGTAGAGGGGATTGACGTTGACGACGACGTAGCCGGCGCGCAGCACGGCGGCCAGCGCGATCGGGTACTGCAGCACATTGGGCATCATGATGGCCACGCGCGCGCCCGGCGTCAGGCCGCGGCTTTGCAGCCAGGCGGCGAGCTTTTGCGAACAGGCGTCAAGTTCGCGGTAGGTGAGGAACTTGTCCATGCAGACAAAGGCGTTGCGGTCTGCGAATTTGCTGAACGATTCTTCCAGCAATTGCACCAGCGAAGAGTACTGGTCCGGATTGATCTCTGCCGGCATGCCTGGTGGATACGACTGCAGCCAAATCTTGTCCATGGGTTGCCTCTGTCTCGGGATCTTTTTCAAGATCATGATCGTTCTTGTCGACGGCCGTGCTATGTTGCCGGCTCGCGTGCGCACGAAGCTTATGCCTTTGCTATCGCTGGTTGTGATGCTATCGGGCAGCGCCCTTGTGCGCAAGCGCTTTTACGCCGATTGGAACCGGTCCTCTACGGCAGAGCACTCATGGTGCGCTGCACCACCTGCAGGCCCGTTGAACCCGTCGCCGCCAACCCCGTCAACACACGGGTGCGCTCTTTCTTGTCGAGGGCGGCGAGGCGGTTGACGGCCTTGTAGAAACCCGTCCAGGTTTTCTCGCGGCGTAGCAGGGCGCGAAACGCTGGCACCAGATCATTGTAGGTCGCCACCGAAGCAAGATGGGCATTGGACAGCGGCTCGGCAAAGAAGCGGTCATAGCCGGCGTAACCGCCCCAGTTTGCCTTGAGCACCTGGTAGTCGTTCTGCAGCGCGATGAACAGGCGGCCCTTGGTGGCACGCTTGGTGGCGTCCGGTTCGATGCTCTTGTAGGTGCGCTCGAGCTCACCGCGATAGCGCAGCAGCAGCGCCAGGAAGTCGCGCTTGCGGGCTTTATAGCGGTCGTAGGCCGCGCTCATGGCCGGGTTGCCGAAGCGTTCGAGCCAGGCTTCCACGCCGGCCTGCTCCACGGCGCTGGCAAACGATTCATTGAATTGCGAGTCGCCCGCGACGTAGACGACCTGGTGCGCCAGCTCATGGAAGATCAGGCGCGCCAGTTCGGCGTCGGGGTAGTTGATGAAGGTCGACACCAGCGGGTCCCTGAACCAGCCGAGCGTCGAATAGGCGCTCACGCCGCCCACTTCCACGTCATGGCCTTCTGCGCGCAGTTGCCGGGCATAGGCCTGGGCGTCGGTCTTGCTGTAGTAGCCGCGGTAGTTCACGCAGCCGGCCACCGGAAAGCACCACTGGATCGGTTTGAGGGACAGTTCGGGTGTGGCCACCACGTTCCACAGCACGTAGGGACGTTTGAGACTGGCGTAATTGGTGTAGCTGCCGTTATCGGGCAGCTGCATTTCCTGGATGGCGAAGCGGCGGATCTGGCGCGCTGCCTCGAGCCGGTGCCGCAATTTGGCGCTGGTGCTGGTGTCGGCGATCCAGTCGTCGATCGGGCGCGCATCGGACAGCAGTTGCAGCTGGCCTTGCGCGGCCTGGGTGTAGTACGAGAGCGATGAGCAGCTTGTCAACATCAGGGCCGCAGCTGCCGCGGCCATGAGCGGCCGGAAGGCCTGTGAGAATCTAGAGGGCGTCATCTCGTGTCGGGGGCGCAGCTTTTTCAACCTGCACCAGGGTGTCGTAGAAAGTGGGCGCCCGGCCCATGTCGGTCAAACGCTGGCTGGTGACTTCGTTGGCGTTCTTGCCGTCGGTGGCCAGTTTTTTCCACCAGATCGACAAGCCCACCACCAGTCCGGCGCGCGCCTTGTCGGTCACGCGTGCACGGGCGAGGAACGAACCGCGGTCGTTATAAATGCGCGCCATGTCACCGTGCGCGATGCCGCGTGCGGCGGCATCGCGCGGGTGGATGTCGAGGTGCGGTTCGCCCTCAGTTGCGCGCAGGCTCTGTACATTGACAAACGTCGAGTTGAGGAAGTTCCGTGCCGGCGGAGAAATCATGGCCAGCGGATAGGTTTTTGCCAGCTCCGGGTTCGAGGCGACCGACTCGTACGGCGGGATGTACGTCGGCACCGGATCGAGGCCGTCGGCCAGCATGCTCTCGGAAAAGAACTCGCACTTGCCCGATGGCGTCGTGAAGCCGCCGTCGGCAAACGGCGCGTCCGGCATATTGAGCTTGCTCCAGCCGGTGCGCTTGAGCGACTCCCAGTCGAAGTGCACCGCGCGCGTATCCTCGCTGTTGAAGGCTTGCGCTGCGATGGCGTCATCGCTCTCGCGGAAGCAGGGATCGGTAAAGCCCATGCGCGCGGCAAGCAGGCGGAAGAATTCGGTATTCGGCTTGGATTCGCCCACCGGCTCGACGGCGGCGTTATTGGCCATCATGTACAGGTGGCCGTAGGCCAGGTGCGCATCGACGTGTTCGAGCTGGGTGGTGGCCGGCAGCAGGATGTCGGCGTAGTCGGCGCTGTCGGTATGGAAGTGCTCGAGCACCACGGTAAACAGGTCTTCGCGCTCGAAGCCCTGCTGCACCTTGCGCGAGTCGGGCGCGATCGCCAGCGGGTTGGCGTTGTAGACAATGACGGCCTCGATCTTCGGGCCGAAATCGGAAGCGCTCTCGCGCAGCAGGTCGTCGCCGATCGTGGTCATGTTGATTGTGCGCGGGGTGCGGCCCGCTAGCAGATCCGGGCGCTGCAGCGCCGGACGGTTGGTCGGGAACGATGCTGAGCTCGACAACTGGATGCCGCCTGCGGGCAGGCGCCACGCGCCCACCAGGGCCGGCAGGCAGGCGATATTGCGCACGGCCATGCCGCCGCCACGCACGCGCTGGATGCCGTAGTTGACGCGGATCGCAGCCGCCTCGCCGTTCTTTGCGGTCTGGCCATACAGGCGCGCCAGGTTGACCACTTCATCGACAGTGATGCCGCAGATCTCGGCCGTGCGTTCCGGCGGCCATTCGAGCGCGCGCGCCTTGAGCGGCTCGAAACCCAGTGTGTGCTTGTCGATGTAGGCGTGATCGAGCAGGTCTTCCTTGATCAGCACATGCATCATGCCCAGTGCCAGCGCGGCATCCGTTCCGGGCAGCAGCGCAATGTGTTGATGGCATTTTTCGGCAGTGAGCGAGCGATACGGATCGATGGCAATCAAGGTAGCGCCATTGCGCTTGGCTTCTTGCGCACGCATCCAGAAATGCAGGTTCGACGCGATCGGATTACCGCCCCAGATCAGGATCAATTTGGCGTTCTGGAACTGTTCGAGGTCGGTGCCGATCGAACTACCGATGGAATACCGGTAGCCTGTTGCGCCGGCCGTGGCGCAGATGGTGCGATCGAGCAGCGACGCGCCCAGTTGATTGAAAAAGCGCAGCGACATCGATTCGCCCTGCACCAGGCCCATCGTGCCGCAATAGCTGTACGGCAGGATCGCTTCGGGATCGCGCGCGGCAATGCCGGTCAGGCGCGTGGCGATCTCGTCCAGGGCGGCGTCCCACGTGATGCGCTCGAACTTGCCTTCGCCCTTGCGGCCGACGCGCCGCATCGGGTACAGCACGCGATCCGGGTGATAGGTGCGCTCGACGTAGCGCGCGACTTTGGTGCACAGCACGCCGGCCGTGGTGGGATGGTCCGGGTCGCCCTTGACCTCCGTGGCGACGCCGTTCTCGACTTTGATCAGCAGCGCGCAGGTATCGGGGCAATCATGGGGACAGGTCGCACGGACGGTGGTGGTGGTCATATTGTTATTTGGGCGTTGAATGCAGGCTGCACTGAAAAAACTGCGCTAAACCAATACTTTATACGATTCGGACGGGGTCCGTGACCTCCCCTGACAAGTCTGTTTAAGGCACGCTACAATAGTTAAAACCATGCCATGCAAGGGTGGCAAGACAACCGAGGGGCCTCCAGCAAACCCCTACGTGCAGCGCCTGACGCGCTGCAGCGCGCGGCAGCGCCACCGAGGTCCCCATCGCGGAGAACATCATGAAACTGGTTGAACCTATCCTGGCGTCACTCGCCGAAATCCAGGCAATCCGGCGCGACCTGCACGCGCATCCCGAATTGGGCTACGAAGAACACCGTACCGCGCAGATCGTGGCCGACCGGCTCGAAGCGTGGGGCATTCCCGTCGTGCGCGGCCTTGGCGTGACGGGCGTCGTCGGCATCATCAAGAACGGCACGTCCGACCGCGCTATCGGCCTGCGCGCCGACATGGACGCGCTGCCCATGCAGGAAATCAATGGCTTCGCCCACGCGTCGACCAATGCGGGCAAGATGCACGCCTGTGGCCACGACGGCCACACGGCGATGCTGCTCGGCGCCGCGCACTATCTGGCGCAGCACCGCAATTTCGATGGCACCGTGTATCTGATTTTCCAGCCGGCCGAAGAAGGCGGCGGCGGTGGGCAGCGCATGATCGAAGATGGTCTGTTCGAACGCTTCCCGATGGACGCCGTGTACGGCATGCACAACTGGCCAGGCATTGCCGAAGGCACGTTTGCCGTGGTCGACGGGCCGATGATGGCGTCGAGTAACGAGTTTCGCGTGACCGTGCGCGGCAAGGGCGCCCACGCGGCGCAGCCGCACCGCGGCATCGATCCGATCATGGTGGCGGTGCAGATCGCGCAGGCGTGGCAAACGATCATCTCACGTGAAAAGAATCCGCTGCTCACGGCGGTGTTGTCGATCACCCAGATCCACGCAGGCAGTGCCACCAACATCATTCCGGATGAAGCGCAGCTGGTGGGCACGGTGCGCACGTTCACGACCGACGTGCTCGACCTGATCGAGCGCCGCATGCAGGAAATGGCCGACGGGATTGCTGCGGGCTTTGGCGCGACGGTCGACTTTGGCTTCAAGCGCAAGTATCCGCCGCTGGTAAACCACACCGAGCAGACCGCGTTTGCGATCGAGGCAATGCGCGCGGTGGTGGGCCCGGACGCGGTCAACGCAAATGTCGAGCCGACCATGGGCGCCGAGGATTTCGCCTTCATGCTGCAGGCCAAACCAGGGTGCTATGTCTTCCTGGGCAATGGCGACGGCGACCATCGCGCTGGTGGCCACGGTCTTGGACCATGCCAGTTGCACAATGCCAGTTACGATTTCAACGACAATCTGCTGCCGATTGGCGCGAGTTATTGGGTACGCCTGGCGGAGATGAGTCTTTCAGTTGCCTGACAAGCTAGCGGGCCGGGCACCGTGCCCGGTCCTGCTTGAGGGCGCCTAGAACAGGCCGAGGAATTTTTTCTTGACCGTGTTCTTGCGCGCCGGGTCGACGACATCGGTCACGTCCTTGTCGTTGAACTTGTCGATCAGGGCGGCAAACCCCTGGTGCCGCGCCAGGTCCAGTTCTTCCTTGAACAGCGGCACGACACAGTGGAAGTAAATGTCCTTGCCTTCGACCGTCACCGAATGAAATGGTTCCGGCGCCGATACCGGCGGCAGCAGAATGGCGCCGCAGAAGCCCACGCCATCGACGTAGGGCTTGGGCGGGGCGCCGTTTGGCAGCGCATGGCCCAGGCCGATCCAGGTGCCCTGGTGGTGCGGATAGTGCGCCAGGTGGCGCATCAGGGCCACCGGCCAGTACCAGCGTTCTTCCTTGATCGACGCTTCATCGAGCTGCCAGTTTGCCGGCAAGGTCATCATGAGTTCAGCGAACGGCGGCGCGCCTTCTGGCGTTGTCATCGGACGCTTGCTCATTCCCGAGGTCACCAGGCGCACGTAGGGGAAGTCGGCGGTTGGTCCGATCACGTGGATGTCAACCTGGACGGCGCCGCCATCGGTCTCGTGGAAGAACATCGCGGGGGCGCCCAGGTGCGCGGCAATGTGCTCGCCGACCGGGTCATGCGGCAGCACGACGGATTCGGGTTGGCGCTGCATCGGCGCGGTCAACGGATACAGCGGGGTGATGGTTGGTTCGGCCATGGTGATTGATCGATATTGTTGCGGCGGGCGCCTATGATACCTGCGCCGCGCGCTTGCGTGGCTGCCAGCACGCTATTGTTCTCGCTAGTACAATACCGCATTATTCCAAAATGTCATCCCCCACCCTTTCCAGGTAGACCATGTTCACTCTCAAAAAAATCAGCATGCTGGCGCTGGCCAGCGCCGCGCTGTGCGCGCCTGCCGCGTTCGCCCAGTCCACCGTGGGCAACGGCTACATCGATTCCGTATCGTTCGAATACGGCACCAATCCGCAGCAGCGCATGGGCCGTGTCGCGATCCAGTCGGACTGGGACAAGCAATGGTTCGCAGGCAATGGCCGTCATCTGTCAGGTTACTTTGAAACGAACCTGGCCCTGTGGCGCCTGAACTCGTACGAGAACGTCCGCGGTCGCAACAAGAACATCGGCGTGCTGGGCTTCACCCCGGTGTTCCGCTACCAGAACGACAACAAGCTGGGCCTGTATGGCGAAATCGGCATCGGCCTGAACCTGCTGTCGACGCTGTACAAGAATGAAGACAAGGAACTGTCGACCGCGTTCCAGTTCGGCGACCATATCGGCGTGGGCTACACCACCGCCAAGTGGGACTTCGGCCTGAAATACCAGCACTACTCGAACGGCAGCATCAAGAGCCCGAACGCCGGCGCCAACTGGCTCGTCGCCAAGGCAGCCTACCGCTTCTGATGGGTTTTGTTACCCACGTGACACCCGCTTCGGCTGCGGGTACACGGCGCGGGTAAATAGCATTTCATGACACAATCGGGCCTTTCACGGCGCAGTCCGCGCGCTGTTGTCGAGGCCCGATTGACTCCTTCGCCCACCCTCAAACGCTACCTCCCCTGGCTCGTCGCCATCGCGCTGTTCATGGAACAGCTGGACGCGACCATCGTCAACACTGCCATTCCCAGCATCGCCGCCAGTCTTGGCGTCACGCCGCTCAGTCTCAAATCCGTTGTCACCAGCTATATCCTGGGCCTGGCTGTCGGTATTCCACTCAGTGGCTGGATGGCCGATCGCTTCGGTACGCGGCGCGTATTTTTTACGGCGATCGCGATCTTCACCTTTGCATCCGTGTTGTGCGGCTTGTCGGTCGATGCGCGGATGATGACGGGCGCGCGCCTGCTGCAGGGCTTGGGTGGCGCGATGATGATTCCGATCGGGCGCCTGGCAATCGTGCGCACGTTCCCCAAGAATGAGTTGCTGGGTGCGATGAACTTCGTGATCATTCCGGCGCTGATCGGGCCGTTGCTGGGCCCAACGATCGGCGGGCTAATCGTGCACTGGACGTCATGGCGCGTGATCTTCTTCGTCAATATTCCGGTGGGCCTGATCGCGCTGTACTTTGTGTGGCGGCATATGCCGGATTACCGTTCGGAGCAGCGGCGCCCGCTCGACGTGGCCGGTCTGTTGCTGTTCAGTAGCGGCACGGCCTTGTTGTCGTGGGTGCTGGAAGTGTTTGGCGAGCACACGCTCGACGGCATCACGGCCGGTCTGCTGTTTTTGCTGGCACTGGGTTTGCTCGGCGCCTACGCCTGGCATGCATGCCGCACGAAGTTTCCACTGCTGCGCCTGACGCTGCTCAAGGTGCGTACCTTCCGCATTGCCGTGCTGGGCGGCTTCGTAACCCGTCTTGGCGTCGGCGGTCTGCCGTTTCTGCTGCCGCTACTGTACCAGCTGGGCCTGGGGATGCCGGCGTGGCAGTCGGGGCTCATGATGATGCCATCGGCGCTGGCGGCAATGGGAATGAAGCTGTTCGCGCCGCGCCTGCTGGCGCGCTTCGGTTATCGCCAAGTGCTGCTGGCCAACACGATCATGATTGGCGTAACGATCGCCATGTTCACGCTGGTCGATGCCGGCTCGCCATTGATCATGATCGTGTGCATCAGCCTGATGCTGGGGTTCTTCAACTCACTGCAGTTTTCGAGCATGAACACGCTGGCCTACGCCGACATCGAACCGGCGGACTCAAGCATGGCGAGCACGATCTCGAGTTCGCTGCAGCAACTGTCGATGAGCTTTGGCCTGGCGGCAGGATCGATCGTCACTGCCTGGTTCCTTGGTGACGTGTCCCAGACCAATGGGGGTCAGGTGACGCAAGCAATACACCACGGGTTCATGGCGCTGGCGATACTGACGCTGTTCTCTTCCCTGGTGTTCTGGCGCCTGCGCCGCGATGATGGCGACAGCATCAGCCAGAGCCGCGGCGTGGCCAAGACGGTCGAACCGGTAACGGTGACGGGGCAGTAGTTACGCCGGCCCCGTGAGTGGCGCGAGGACCTTTTCGCGGTTGTTCAAGATGAAACTCACGAAGGTCGGCTCTTTGACGGCCAGACGTACCAGACCCGGCAGCAATGGATAGCAGAACGTGGCGATCCTGCGCACGCATTCATCATCGCGCAGAGCAGCTCGCGCCGCCTGACCCGTTCTGCCGTGCAGCATTGGCGCAAGCGTGGAGCGTTGCTTGTCTACAATGGCGGCAATGGGCGTCATGAGTCCGGCATTCAGCGCGGCCTGGTCGATGGGATCTGACATGGTGATTCTCCAGTGGTAGTCGATGGAGAATGTTGGCGTAGAGCCGTCTAGTCGATGCTGATGTTGGGCAACAGAATCATCAAGTCCCGGCTTGTCTGAAGGGCAGCGACCTGTCGACCGTCCAAAGCGAAAAGCCCCACTCAGATCACTGAGTGGGGCTTTTCTATATAACTAGCCTGACGATAACCTACTTTCACACTGGTTGCAGCACTATCATCGGCGCAAAGTCGTTTCACGGTCCTGTTCGGGATGGGAAGGGGTGGGACCGACTTGCTATGGTCATCAGGCATAACTTGTACGAGCCTCGTTGCAATGCAACGCTGCTCTGAATCTGGAAGAAGTAGTTTTATTTGGGGTCGTATTTGTATCAACAACAGCTGAACTCTTGCAACCCTGGACTACCAAGGTTATAGGGACAAGCCGTACGGGCAATTAGTACTGGTTAGCTTAATGCATTACTGCACTTCCACACCCAGCCTATCAACGTCCTGGTCTCGAACGACCCT